>NZ_JBEPEW010000214.1:0-10383 GCF_040300965.1 Streptomyces mesophilus
CCGTGTGCGCGGCGTTCGTGACCTGCTGGGCCAGCTCCGCGGCCCGGGCCCGCTCCACCACGGACCGCGCGGACAGGCGCCGGGCCAGGGTGCGGGTGCGCCGCTCGGCGGCCGCGTGCACCTCGCGCGCCCGCGCCCGGGTCTCGGTGGCCTCGACGATCCGGCCGAGCAGATCGACCGAACCGGCCGTGAAGTCCCGCTCGGCGATCAGCTCGGCACGGCGCCCCAGCTTGTTGCCGAACCCGCCGACCAGGTCGGCGAGACCGTCCGTGTCGCGGGTGTCGGTGACGGCGCGCAGCAGCAGGTCCGTGAAGTCGGAGTCCTTCTTGACCGCGAAGAGGCCCGCGGCCTCACCTTCGTCGGCGTTCATCTCCCGCTGGTAGCGGAAGAGTTCGGGATCGAGTCCGAGGTCGCCGAGGTGCTCGTTCCACCGGTCGTGGATCTCCTCCCAGTGCACTTCGAGATGCGGATACGCCTTGCCCGCCTCGGTCAGCGCGTCACGGAAGCCCTTCATCGTGCGCCGCCGCCCCTGCGCACCGGAGGCGCCCTCGGCGACGGGCCGTACGGAGGTGGCCTCGGCGACCGGCAGGTTGTCGAGGCTGAGGCCCGGTCCGGGCCGGAACGAGTACCAGGCCTCGGCGAACTTCCGCGGGTCGTTGGAGACCTGGCGTCCGCGCCACTCGCTGGCCTTGCCCACGACCACGCACTCACCGGTCAGGGTGTGCTGCCACTCCAGGGCCACATGCCCGCAGTCGTCCGCGAGCAGGAACTTGCGCAGCACACCGGAGCTGGCACCGCCGAGGGTGTTGCGGTGGCCGGGCAGCATCACCGAGAAGATCAGCTTGAGGAGCACCGACTTGCCGCCGCCGTTCTCCAGGAACAGCACACCGGCCGGCGCGGGGCGGCGCTGCGGCCCCGTCGGCTCTTCGCGGAAGAACTCGGCCTGCTGCGGCGCGGGATCGGGCACGGGCTCGCCCACACCGCGCAGGTCAAGGACCGTGTCGGCATAGCGCGCACCGGCGGGGCCGATGGAGTAGAGGCGGACCCGGGACAGCTCGTACATGGCGGACTCTCGTGAGCGTGGTGGGCGGAGCGGGAAGTCTTATGGGTCAGGCGTCAGGTGCTGTCGGCGTGGAACGGAAGTCCCGCCCCCGCCACCAGCTCCAGGTCCTCGCCGTCCGTGGGCGGCACCAGGCTCGCGGAGCCGTCGCTCACCGGGACGACCCCGAGATCGAGCAGCTCTGCCATGGCCGCGGAACCGGCCATGTCGCGCACCTGCAGCTGATAACGAGGCGTCGTGCGATACGTGCCTCCGGAGTCGTCCCCGGTGCGCTGCAGAAACCCGGAGTCGGTGAGGAACGCGGCCGCCTTGGAGACGATTCCGGTGGTCGAACCGGCAAGCCGCCGCGCGTCCTTGGTGGCACCGGTGGAGCTGCGCCGCGCCCAGATCCGCCAGGCGGATTCCAGGCCCGGGGCGTCGGAGGCGGGGTCGGTGTTCTCGCCCGCCTCTTCGGCGCGCTCTTCGAGGCGCTGACAGGCCTGCCGTACGAAAGCGTCCACGCCGTTGACCGTGATCCGCCCGATGTACCCGTCGTCGGCCAGGTCCTCGGGCCGCGGGAAGGCGAGGGCGGCGAGCGCGAGGTGGGCCAGCCCGTGCAGGAAACGGTCGCCGGCGTCCGAGGACGCCCGGCGCGCGTAGTCCCCCATCCGTACCGCGAACAGCGAATCCTCGGCGGCCGTCACCGCCATGCCCGCGCGCGGGGACACCTCGAGGACGACCAGGCCGAGCCCGCTGGCCACCGCGTCGGCGAGCCGGGCGAACGGCGGGTCCTCGCGGTAGCGGCGGAGGAGCTCGGCGTACTCGGCGTCCCTGGCGGGCAGCAGCTTGGGCTGCAGTCCGAACGAGACCAGGCGTGCGGCGTCGGCCGCGTCGGCAGGGGTGACCGGCGCGGGTGCGGCGGGGCGGCTTTCACTCTCGCCCCAGGCGCCGGCCTCGACGTCCTTGTCGCTCACGGGCGGGGCTCCTTGTCGCGAAGGGTGCGGTGGTGCTGAACGCAAAGGGTGCTGAGGTGCTCAACACAAAGGGTGCTGAGGTGCTGTGCGCAAAGGGTGCTGAGGTGCTGTGCGCGTACGGACGTCACGCCGCCTCCGTCCGGGCGGCGGCCATCCCGACCGCGTCGAGCAGTGCGGTGCCGACGATGAGGTCGGCGCCCCCGAACTCGGGATCGTCGAGCTCCGTCCCGTCGTCCACGGCGAAGAGCAGCTTCGGCTCACCCTGGCGGTAGGCCGTGCCGACCGGCGGGCTGGCCGCGTGCACCGCCAACAAGGCCACGAGATACGGCAGTTCGGGATCGATCCGGCGGGCGTCGGCGAGCAGCCCGGACAGCCGTCGCGGCGCCTCGTGCTCCAGGTCGAGCAGCTCCATGGCCCGGGCCAGCTGCTCCTCGCTGAACCGGCTGTCGTCGGGCGTGGCGATCAGATCCGGCTCGGGCATCTCGGCACCGAGGTGCTCCCGCTCCAGCGGCGGCGTCAGCAGTATGTCGACGAGATCACCCACCCGTACGGACGTGGGCGTGCGCAGTCCGGTCCCGCGCGCGAAGAACGCGTCGGTCACCCGGATCGCCTGCTCGACCGGCAGCGGAAGGACGGGCGCCACGAGCTGTCCGTACAGATCGAGCCCGACCCGGCCAGTAGGCGGCGCGAAGGCCTGACGGTCCTGCTCGGCGCGGAAGAGCGGGCCCGCTTCGAGGAGCCGCGACTGGAGCTGGGTGTGGCGGCGGATGCAGTCCTTGACGATGTCGACGAGCTCGGCGGCCCGCCGCTTGTGCTCATGGTCCTCGGCCTCGTCGCGGGCCTTGCGGATGTTGGTGAGGATCGCGTTCTCATGCCGGTAGCGGTCGGCGACATGGTCGAGCGCCTCGGCGATCATGTCGGGCACGGCTTCCAGCCAGTCGACCGCGCGCACGTTGCGACGCGTCGCGTCCAGCGCGCGCCGCAGCGTCTCCGAGTACTGCACGGTCCGGTAGCGGGCCTGCTCGGCGGCGAGCTGCGCGTCGGCCAGCCGGCCCCGGCTGATCAGGACCTCCAGCTTCACCTCGGCGGCGATCTGGGCGCTGGTCACATCGGTGTCGAGGGCGCCCACCAGCACGTTGACGGCCTCGTCCGTCGTACGGAGATAGACACCTCCCCCGTATCCCGGCACCTCTTCGATCAGCTTGAAGTCGTAGTCGCGTCGCACATAGCTGCCGTCGGTCGCGAAAGTGCCGTACACGGCGCGGAAGCCGCGGTCGACGCTGCCGACGTTGATCAGGTTCTCCAGGACCCAGCGGGCCACCCGCTCGTGCTCGGCCTGCGGCCGCTGCGGGGCCTGGGCGGCGATGCGCGGGATGAGACGAGCCACTATCTGCTCGTGGTCGGCGCCGGTGTCGAAGTCCATGTTGAGCGTGACGAGGTCGATCGCCGAGAGGGCGACCTCGGCCATCGCGTACACCGTGTACTCACCGGCGAGATTGGCCTTGCGCACATCGAGGTCGTGCAGGGGCGCCGTGCACGCGAGCGCGCGCAGGCGCCGCGCCAGGCCCTCGTCGGCGGCCGGGCCCGGTGCCGGAGACGGATGGATCTTCGCCGGGGCAGGAGCAGTCACGACGTAGAGGTTAGGCGCTCACACTGACAACGACCGAAACGGCGCAGTTGGGACTGCTTGTCCCGGTGCATGGAGGCATGGATCGGGCGTGATCCGTCTCACAACTCGCCGGCGCGATCCGTCTCACAACTCACCGGCGCCGTCAGGCCCGGAAAGCCGCCCCGCGTACGCCGCCACGACCCGCTTGCGCGAGTCGTCCAGATACCCGGCGAGCAGTTTCTCCGCCGCCGCGCGCCCGCCCGCCTCCAGCGTGTCGAGCAGCTCGGCGTTGCGCCCGAGATACGGCTCGTGCAGGCGGTGCGGATCGTCGACGAGGTGGAAGGCCAGACGCAGTTCGGCGAAGACGCTGCGCATCAGTTCGTCGGTGCGCGCGCTGCCCGCCAGGGCGACGAGTTCGCTGTGGAAGCGGATATTGGCCGTCCCGACACCCGTCCAGTCCTCGGCCCCAGCCGCCCGCCGGCCCTCCTCGACGGCCGTACGCAGGCCGTCGAGTGCGTACGGCGGCCTGCCGAGCCCTCGTACGACCGCGCATTCGACGAGGTGTCGCGTGCGGTAGATGTCCTCGACGTCCTCGACGGTCAGAACCCGTACGAAGACGCCCCGGTTGAGTTCATGGACGAGCAGCCGCTCATGCGTGAGCAGGCGGAACGCCTCGCGCAAGGTGTTGCGCGAGACCTTGAGGGCCGTACCGATGGTTTCCTCCGACAGCCGCTCGCCGGGCGGGAAGTAACCGTCCGCGATCCGCCCGCGCAGGATGTCGGCGACCCGCTCCGCGGTGCTGGTGCGGCCCAACAGCGCGCGGTCGTCCACGAGTCCGTTCATGCACTGGATTCAACCGCAGAATCCATTCGGAATCCAAGAACCCTCCCACATGGGTATTGAGGGATCGTTGAACAATCCTCTACGGTGACAGTCACCCGCACCCCCGCACTCCCCGCACGGCACGGCCACACCCGCACAGGCACGCTCCTCCCCCTCCACCGACAGCGAGGTGCCCCGGATGACCGCGACCCCACCTTCTCGCGACGTGACCGCCGCTCCCCCGAGTCCCGTCCCCCAACTCGCCGAGGACCAGGGCCCGTTGGCCTGGTTCAAAGCGCTCGGCCCGCGCGGCCGACGCGCCTTCGGCGGTGCGTTCGGCGGCTATGCGCTGGACAGTTACGACTACTTCACGCTGCCCCTGAGCATGGTCGCGATCGCGGCCTACTTCGGTCTGAACAACGGACAGACCGGACTCTTCACCACCGTCACCCTGGTCGTCTCCGCCGTGGGCGGAGCACTCGCCGGGGTGCTCGCCGACCGGATAGGCCGTGTGCAGGCGCTGATCGTCACGGTCGTGACGTATGCCGTCTTCACCGTGGCCTGCGGTTTCGCGCCCGACTACGAGACGCTGCTTGTCTTCCGCGCCCTGCAGGGCCTTGGCTTCGGCGGTGAGTGGGCGGTCGGCGCGATCCTCGTCGCCGAGTACGCGAGCGCCAAGCACCGCGGCCGCACTCTCGGCGCCATCCAGAGCGCCTGGGCGGCGGGCTGGGGTCTGGCCGTGATCGTCTACACGCTGGTCTTCCAGTTCCTCGGCGACGACCTCGCCTGGCGCGTCATGTTCTGGACCGGCGCGCTGCCCGCGCTGCTCGTGCTCTATGTGCGCCGTAACGTGCAGGACGCTCCCGAGGCCGCCGAAGCCCGCAAGAAGAGCCCGAACAAGGGCAGTTTCACGGCCATCTTCAAGCCGGGCCTGCTGCGCACCACGCTCTTCGCCGGTCTGCTCTCCACGGGCGTCCAGGGCGGCTACTACACCCTGGCCACCTGGGTGCCGACCTTCCTCAAGACCGAGCGCGGCCTGACCGTCGTCGGCACGGGCGGTTATCTGGCCGTCCTGATCTCGGGTGCCTTCATCGGCTATCTCACCGGCGGCTATCTCACCGACGTACTCGGCCGCAAACGCAACATCGCCCTGTTCGCCGTCCTGTCCGCACTGTGCATCCTGGCCTTCGGCTCCATCCCCGAGGGCTCCAACGGGCTGCTGCTCCTGGTGAGTTTCCCGCTCGGCTTCTGCATGTCGGCGATCTTCAGCGGCTTCGGTTCCTTCCTCGCCGAGCTCTATCCGACGGCTGTCCGCGGCACGGGCCAGGGCTTCACGTACAACGCCGGACGCGGTGTCGGCGCCATCTTCCCGACGCTGGTCGGCTTCCTGTCGGACAGCTGGGGCGTCGGCGGTGCCCTGATCTTCGGCGCGCTGGCGTACGGCATCGCGGTGATCGCCCTGTTCGGCCTGCCCGAGACCCGCGGCCGGGAGCTGACATGACCAGGCCCTCGCTCCCTTACGCCGAGCGGCAGTTGCCGTCCCACCGCCGCAAGCCCCGCGCGGCGCGCGCCCACTTCCGCGCGGGCGCCGACGAACCGACGGCGGGCTGGGTGCCCGGCCACACCCAGGCCAACCTGATCGCGGTGCCCGCGGACTGGGCGTACGACATGCTCCTGTTCTGCCAGCGCAATCCCAAGCCCTGCCCGGTGCTCGACGTCACCGACGCCGGCGACTGGCGCACCCGGCTGGCGCCCGGCGCGGATCTGCGCACCGACTTGCCGCGCTACCGGGTGTGGCAGGACGGCGAGTTGACCGATGAGCCCGCCGAGGTGACCGGGTGGTGGCGGGACGATCTGGTGGCGTTCCTGATCGGGTGCAGCTTCACCTTCGAGGCCGCGCTGACCGCCGCCGGGGTCCCGATGCGCCACGTGGAGCAGGGCCGGAACGTGCCGATGTACCTCACCGACCGCCCGTGCCGCGGCGCGGGACGGCTGCACGGGCGCCTGGTGGTCTCCATGCGGCCGGTGCCGCCGGAAAAGCTGTCCACGGCCATCCGCGAGACGGCCCTGCTGCCCGCCGTGCACGGCAGTCCGGTGCACTGCGGGGACCCGTCGGTGCTCGGGATCGAGGACCTCGGGAGGCCGGACTTCGGGGATCCCGTGGACATACGGCCCGACGAGATCCCGGTGTTCTGGGGCTGCGGGGTCACCCCGCAGGCGGCCGTCATGGAGTCCCGGCCACCGTTCGCAATCACCCACGCACCGGGCCGGATGCTCATCACCGACGTACGCGACGACACGTACCGCGTCATTTGAAGCACCGTTCGACCATCACTCCGCACCGAAGGCACGTACCCGGCACATGAATCCTGTGAGTCCTCTGAGTCCTGTGAGTCCTGTGAGTCCTGTAGGACCTGTAAGACCTGTGATCGATCTCAACGCCGACCTCGGCGAAGGCTTCGGGCGCTGGCGGCTGACCGAGGACGAGCAACTGCTCTCGGTCGTCACCAGCGCCAACGTCGCCTGCGGCTTCCACGCGGGAGACGCGGCCACCATGCGGCGGGTCTGCCGACTGGCGGCCGAACGAGGCGTGCGGATCGGCGCGCAGGTCTCGTACCGCGATCTGGCCGGCTTCGGGCGCCGCGCGATGGACGTGCCCGCGGACGAGCTCGCTGCCGAAGTTGCGTACCAGATCGGCGCGTTGGAGGTCTTCGCCCGTGCGGCCGGTGCTGGTGTCGCGTACGTGAAGCCGCACGGCGCGCTCTACAACCGCATCGTGCACGACGAGGAGCAGGCCGGCGCGGTGGTAGACGGCGTGCTGCTCGCGGGCGGACTGCCGGTGCTCGGGCTGCCGGGTTCGCGGTTCCTCGAGGCCGCCGCGAAGGCCGGGCTGCCGGTGGTCGCCGAGGCGTTCGCGGACCGCGCCTACACGGACGAGGGCACGCTCGTGCCCCGTACGCGCGAGGGCGCCGTCGTCACCGATCCGTCGGCGGTCGTGGAGCGCTCGCTCGGTCTGGCCCGTGACTGCGCGGTGAGCTCGCTCGACGGGCGGCCGATCACGGTCAGGGCGCGCTCGCTGTGCCTGCACGGCGATACGCCAGGGGCGGTGGAACTCGCCCGCCGTGTACGGGCACGGCTCCTGGAGAGCGGCATCGAAGTGGCGGCCTTCGCATGAGCGCCTCCTCGGCCCGGCGCATCCTGCCCGTCGGTGACGACGCCCTGCTCGTCGAGCTCGACAGCGGCCCCGAAGCCCAGGCTCTGCACGCGGAGTTGATACGGCTCCGCGCGGCGGGCGCCTTCCCCGCGGTGCGGGAACTCGTCCCCGCCGCCCGCACCGTACTCCTCGACGGCCTGGGCGAGCCTCCGCGCCAGGTCGCGGCCCGTCTGGCCGCGCTCGTGGTACCGCCCGCACCGGCACCGACCGGCCACGTGATCGACATCCCCGTCCGTTATGACGGCCCCGACCTGGCCGAGGTCGCCGCGGTCTGGGACGTGCCCGTCACCGAGGTCGGCCGGATCCACTCGGCGCTCGAATTCCGCGTCGCCTTCTGCGGGTTCGCGCCCGGCTTCGGCTATCTGACCGGTCTGCCCGAGCGGTACGCGGTCACCCGCCGCCCCAGCCCGCGCCCCTCGGTCCCGGCCGGCGCGGTGGCCCTGGCCGGCCCGTACACGGGCGTCTATCCACGCTCCTCGCCCGGGGGCTGGCAGATCATCGGCAGCACGGACGCCGTCCTGTGGGATCACACCCGTACGCCGGCCGCGCTCCTCGCACCGGGCACGCCCGTACGGTTCCGGATCGACGGGGACGCCTCGTGAGCGCGTCCGCCGCGCCGGCCTTCCGCACGCCCTGCGCACCGCGATCGGAGCGCTCCCGGTGCCGCCTGCGCGGGGAGTCCGCATGACCGACCGCGCCCTCGTCGTCGTACGGGCCGGCGCGCTGAGCACGGTCCAGGACCGCGGCCGCCCCGGCCACGCCCATCTCGGCGTACCGCCCTCCGGCATGCTCGACGCCCCCGCCGGCCTCCTCGCGAACCGCCTCGTCGGCAACGCGCCCGACGCGGCGCTCCTGGAGACCACCCTCAACGGCGTTGCGCTGCGCCCGCGTTGCCCGGTGACGGTGGCGGTCACGGGCGCGCCCTGCCCGGTGACGGTGGACGGCCGGCCCGCCGCCTGGGGCGCCCCGGTCCGGGCCCCCGCGGGCGCGCTGCTCGGGGTGGGCACGGCCACTTCAGGTGTACGTTCCTACGTCGCCGTCTCCGGCGGCCTCGACGTGGACCCGGTGCTCGGCAGCCGCTCGACGGACCTGCTCTCGGGCCTGGGCCCGGCCCCGCTCACGGACGGCACGGTCCTTCCGCTCGGCGCCGCCGGCTCCTCGTACACTCCCGTGGACCTCGGCCCACAGCTCGCACCGCCCACGGAGCTCGTGTTGCGCATCGCGCCAGGACCCCGCGCCGACTGGATCACGGACAGCGCCCGCACCACGCTCACCACCCGCACCTACCGTGTCTCCTCCACGAGCAACCGCATCGGCCTGCGCACGGAGGGCCCGCCCCTGGAGCGCGCGATCCTGCGCGAACTCCCCAGCGAGGGCCTGGTCCTGGGCGCAGTCCAGGTCCCCCCGAACGGCCACCCGGTCATCTTCCTGGCGGACCACCCGACGACGGGGGGCTACCCGGTGGTGGCGGTAGTCCGCACCCCCGACCTACCGGCCGCGGCACAGGCCGCACCGGGGACGCCGGTTCGGTTCATCGGTTGAGACCACTTCAGCCCTGCGGCGCTTGAGCAGATCCTTCAGCCAGCCCCTGCGGCGCTTGAGCAACCCATCCAGCCCCTGCGGCGTTTGAGCAGATCCGAACGAAGTTCGGATGCGGGGTCCGGGGCGAAGCCCCGGTTTCGGGAAGGGGCGGGGCGGGGAGAAAGGCCCGCCGCAGGCGCCACCCACCCGCACACTTCACGCCGCCCCCACCACCTCCCCCGCCGAAGCCGAAGCCGCACCCGACACCGAGGCCAACGCCGCCGCCACCGCACGAGCAGACCGCACGTCCAGAGCGACCGATGTGCCCCGCACCCGATGGCGCACCTCATGCGCGGCCAGCGTCAGAAGCTGCGGCAACAGATCCGCACACCGCCGCACCACCCACCCCGTCCCCGCCGTGGCCAGCCACCACACACCGGCCGACCGCGTGGGCGCAGCCTGCCCGGGTGCGAGGGACGGTGAGGGACCCACCTCATGCCCCAGAGCCGAGAGCCGCGCATGGAAGCGGGCGGCGAGCATCCGGTGGCCCCGCTCCCCCGGATGCAACCGGTCCGCACTCCACATCGCCCGATCCGCGACCCACGCATCATGCGCCGCATGCAGATGCACCGCCCCGTACCGCTCCGACAGCGCGTGCACCACCGCGTTCACCGCCCGCTGCCGCCGCGCGAGCGGCCGGGCGAGCGCGCCCGGCAACCCGAGCATGGCCCCGGGGTCGGGCAGGCACGCGGTCAGGAGCACCGCGCCCCGCGCGGTGAACGCCCCGTAGACGGTGTCGAGCCGGGCCGCCACCGCCTGGATGTCGAAGGTGCACCGCAGGGTGTCGTTGACGCCCACGACCACCGACACCACGTCGGGCGCGAAGGCCAGCGCACCCGGCGCCTGGCGCTCGAGGACGTCACGCGTCTGGGCACCGCTGACCGCGAAGTTACGGAATTCCACGGGCTGTTCCGCCGGAGCGAGCGTCGGCGCGAGCAGCGCGGCCCACCCCCGCCACGTATCCCCGACGGGATCCCCCACCCCTTCGGTGAGCGAGTCCCCGAGCGCCGCGAACCGCAGGGCGCGCCTCACGACCGCACCTCCCGCACGAGGGCCCCGGCGGGAGCCGACGCATCATGCGCCGCCAGAAAGGCGGCCACCGCCCGGTCCCACCCGAAGCACTCGGCCCGCGCACGAGCCGCAC
>NZ_JBEPEW010000215.1:0-10093 GCF_040300965.1 Streptomyces mesophilus
GCCCACCTCGGCACGCAGTCCGGTGACCGTCCAGGTGCGGCCCGCGTAGCCGGCGGCGGCGAGCTCGCCGTGGCCGAGGAACTCCACGCGCCTGAGCAGGACTTCCACGCCGGTGAGGAAGGAGAGCAGGTCGGCCGGCGAGTCCACCTCCTCGAACAGGCTCCGGTTCTCGGCGAGCAGTTCGAGACCGCGCGCCTCGTTCCCGGTCAAGGCGCAGAACTCCAGGTGCCGGCCGACCTCCCCGGCCGTCGAGGGGTTGCGGCGGCAGGCACGGTATCCGGCGAGGTGCAGTTCACGGGCCCGGTCGGCCTGACCGGTGCGGAGCAGCGCGAGCAAGGCGTACGAGATGGAGCGGGCCGGCTCCTCCTGGCAGGAGTCCTTGCCGCTGAGCACCGGCTCCCAGACGCGCAGGGCGCCCTGGTCGTCGCCCGCCGCGAGGTGGTGGCGGGCGCGTTCGCAGATCTCGCAGGCCTCGCAGTCGCTGTACCGGCTGCGGGCTCGGGCCGCCCACAACTCGTAGGCGAGGGCGGTGTCCTCGCCGGCGTGGGCGGCGAGCTGGTACGCCTGCCCGTAATACGGCTGCAGGTCGAGATCCGCCTTGCTGTAGCGGTCGCGCATCTCGGCCAGCCACTGGCGCAGTGTGGCGAGCGGTACCTCGGGCAGCGAGAGCAGGGCGTTCGCCACCCACTTGAAGCGCCAGAAGAGCTGGTGGCGCCGGCGCTCGTCGAAGACGTCCGGCTGCTCGTCGTACAGGTTGAGCAGCCGGGCGAAGACGACCGGGGACTTACGGGGTTCGGAGCCGTAGGTGTACGCCTCCTGGAGTTCGAGCAGGGCGTCGGCGAGCGCGGCGGGATCGTCGAACTGCTCGGCCGCGTCCACGAGTTCCTCGGCCGTGACGGTGCGCGTGCGGCCGTAGGGGCGCTGGTCGTTGTCGCGCAGCGCCTCGTAGAGCTCGTCGGTGTTCTGCGGAAGAGGTGCGGTCGGCATCGTCAGCTGTCCTTGCGGAGGGCGTGGGCGAGCAGGTCGAGGAAGGAGCGGTTGATGAGGCTCGATTCGGCGGGCCGCAGCGGCCGTCGCGACAGCATCGCGGCCTGCCCGTAGAGGGCTTCGGCGCTGGTGCGGGCGAGCTCGGGCTCCTCGATGGTCACGGCGGTGCGGACCAGGGGGTTGAGCTGGTTGAGGATCAACTGGGCCCGCGGCACCTCCTGGCGCAGGGAGCCGAGGATGTCGCCCCACAGGCCGCCTTCCTGCTCGCGGGCGAGCTGGGAGCGGGTGCGTTCGTGCCGGGCGTCGCGGCTGTCGATGAGCAGGGCCGGGGCGGACGCGGGCTGGAAGGTGCGCAGGGCGACATCGCAGTCGAAGACGGCGAGGGCGTCGCGGGCGCGCGCGAGATAGGCCGCGGCGGCGAGTTCGGTCTCGCGGTCGACGGGGTCGAGATGGGCGCTGAGCGTCTCCGGGTCGAGGTCGGCGACGCTCACCTCGGGCCGGATCTCGGGCAGCCGGTGGACGAGCTCGCGGTCGTACGTGTAGCCGCCGTTGACGACTCCGAGTCCGGCCGCCGAGGCGATCGCGGCGACCTGCCGGAACTCCTCCACGCTGGCGGTGACGAGCACGGTGCGGTGGGTGCGGGCGAACTCGTCGAGCGTGGCGTGTCCGTCGGTGGTCTCGAACGGCAGCCAGGGAAGCAGCATCCGAAGGATCTCGTCGTCGTGCACGGCAAGTGACTTCACGGCCAGGTGGTGGACCTGGAGGAAGCGGGCGAGCAGGTCCGGGTCGCTGGCGGCGGCCTTGGCGATCCACTCGCGAAGCCGTTCGGCGAGGGCGTCGCGTACGGCGGCGAGGGTGTCGTCCTCGTACAGGGACTCGCGCGAGGCCGTCGGGCGCAGGCTCTCCGCGTCGACGACGCAGCGGACGAAGAAGGCCCAGTCGGGGAGGATCTCCGGGGCCTGTTCGGACAGGAGCATGCCCTTGACATGCACGCGGTGGCCGTGACGGCGGCCGCTCGGCACGGCGTCGGGCAGGATGCAGGCGATGCCCTTCAACCCGACGGCGGGCAGGTCGAGTTCGATGGTGTCGAGCGGCTTGAAACCGAAGACCTCTTCGCCGTACGCGGCCAGGGCGCGGTTGCGTGCACCGGGCGTCGGGTGCGTCAGGGACCAGGGCGCTGGCTCCGGGTTGACGGGTACGGCGGGGCCGCCCGCGCCGTCGTCGAAGGTCACCGGGTGGCGCAGGAGCGAGCCGAAGTGCCGTGCAAGGGCGTGCACCTGGGCCGGGCGGGTCCATTCGGCCGCGTCGGCACGGGGCGTGAGCGTCACGGTGGTGCCCGGCTGCGGGCGGGCCGAGGCCGGGAGCGTACGCACGGTGTAGCTGCCGTCGCCGCGGCCGCGCCATTCGACGGCGGGGGCGCCGGGGGTGCGGGCGCTGCGGCTGACCACGTGGATCTCGTCCGCGACGAGGAAGCAGGAGAGCAGACCGATGCCGAACTGGCCGATGAAGTCGGCCCGCTGCTCGGCGATCTTGTCGGCGCGCTTGCTGGAGCGGCCGATGGTGGCGAGGAAGGTGTGCACATCGGCCTCGGTGAGACCGACACCGTCGTCCTCGACGCGGACGACGCCGCCGTCCGCGTACAGCCGGATGCCGAAACTGCCCTGGGGCTCGAGGGTGCGGCGGGCGGTCAGTGCGTCCACCGCGTTCTGCATGAGCTCACGCAGGTAGACCCGCGGGCTGGAGTAGAGGTGGTGGGAGAGGAGGTCGACGAGGCCGCGCAGATCGACTTGGAAGGTGCGGTCGGCGGCGGTGTTCTCGGGCAGGCTCATAGGGCAGTCCGGAGTGTGGTGGGCGGCGGGCAGACGAAGAGGCGGCGGCTCAGAAGGCCTTGCGGAAGCGCGCGTACGCCTTCTGCGGGTCCGACATATAGGTCCACGGCCACTCGGTGAACACACCGTCCAGCTCGCGGAAGACGTTCGAGGCCTTGCTGCTGCCGGCCAGGGAGAGGGCCATGGCGAAGATGTTGTAGTCGCCCTGCCAGCCCGGGCGGCGCTCGTACGCGTGGTGCAGGACGCTGCGCTCCGCCGCTTCCCTCAACTCGGTGCGGATCCTGGGGTCCTGGAGGCAGTCGGTGTCGTCCGACTCCACCCAGTGCTCGACGTACGCCATGGCGACGGCACAGCCGAGCCGGTGCCCGTCGGGCGCGGCGGCGAAGGCCTTGCGGGCGAACTCCAGGGCCTGCCCCGGCTCGCCGCCCCAGCGGGGCTGCAGCTGCGACACCCACTCCAGATGGATGTCCAGGTTGAGCGGATCGCGGCGCAGACCGGCCGCGAGCCGGGCCTCCTTGACGCTGTCGTCGAGGGACATACCGCGGGCCGAGGTGAGCAGATGGCGCCACGGCGTGGTCCAGTCGGGCCGGAGCTCCGCGGCCCGAAGGAGGTGCTCCTCGGCGATCCGCAGCCGCTCGTAGAAGATCTGCCACTGCTCGCGCGTGACGTTCTTGGCGAGGGCCGAGGTGCGTGCCTCCCAGCCCCAGCTGACGTGGCGCGCACCGGAGATCAGCAGCGCTGTCGCCCGGTGCTCCTCGTCCTCGTCGGCGGCCCGGACGATCCACTCCTCCAGGCCGTCGATCTCGGTCAGCTGACCGAGCACCGCCTGGTCACGGCCGAGGTCGAACGGCGCGAGGGCCGCCTTCAGCGCGGTCCAGTCCCCCGCGTCGGCAGCCTCCACGGCGGCGAGCACCCGCGGGTCGCCGAGCGCCCGAAGCGTGTACACCCCGTGCTTGCCCTTGCGGGGAGCAAGGACGTGCGGATCCCCCGCCGGGCCTTCCCCACCCCTGCCGAACAGCTTCCCCAGCATGCCGCGCCCTCCCCAGGTGCTGCGTGATCGTCCGCGCAGCATAAGCGGGGCCCACGACACCGCGTCCACGGGGTTCTCACAGAACCGACACAGGGCGGGGCCGGCCCGAAACCGGGCCGGCCCCGCCTCCAGGGTCGGCAGTCCGAACCCCCGGAGGTCAATCGTCCAGACCCCGGGGATCAGTCGTCCAGACCCTCGGAGTCAGTCGTCCAGCGTCAGCCGGAGCACACCCCCCTCGTACGTACCGGCGTACAGCGCCTTGCCCGAAGGATCGGCGACGAGGGACTGCACGTCGGTGTTCTGCATCCCGCGCGCGAGACTGTCCCAAGTACGGCCGCCGTCCTCGGACTTGAGCACACCGCGGCCCCCGAAGGGGTTGCCCCAGTCCCAGCGGCTCTGCGTGCCGGCGTACAGGTCGCCGTCGATCTCCACGATGTCGGAGACCTTCATCCGCAGCCCGCCCGAGTCGCCGGTACGGAAGGTCCGTCCGCCGTCGGACGAGTGGCGCAGGTCCGGGCCGCCCGCGATGATCCGCGAACCCTCGAAGGCGATCGCGGTGGTCTCCTTGTCGTCCGCCTTCTTCAGCGTCCTGCCGCCGTCGTCGGAGTACCACAGGCCGAGCGGACCGCCGAGCCACAGGCGGTCGGAGCCGGGCTTCTGCGCCAGGGCGCCCACGTACAGCTTGTGGTTGTACGACGCCCAGTTCTCCCCGCCGTCAGTGGTGGTGTACACCCCGCCGGCCCGGCGGTTGGCGTAGCCGACGGTGACCTTGTCCGGGTCCTCGGCGTCAACCAGGAGCGAGGTGAGGTCGCCGTCGAGCTGTCCGCGGTCCTCCCAGGTCGTGCCGCCGTCCGTGCTGCGCTGGAGGGAGGAGCCGAACAGGCCGTCGAGGACCCGCCAGACCGTCTTGCCGGAGGCCTGCATCAGCGGGAAGCCGGCGCCGGTCGAACCCTCGAACTCGCCCTGGCCCCAGTCGGGTTCAGCCGATCCGAGACGGGCGCGGTAGACGCCGGTCGCGGTGCCGGCCAGGAGGTTGCCGTCGGAGACGGTGAGCGAGGACACCGTGCCGCCCTGGACGCCGATCCTGTCGTACGCGCCGTCCTCGCCGCCGCGCAGGATGCCGGACGTGAAGCCCACGGTGTGCGAGCCGTCGGCCCACACGTCGAAGTCGCCTGCCACGGCATTGCGGTTGGGCTTGTCCACGCTCGTCCAGGTCTTGCCGCCGTCGCCGCTGCGGCTGAGCTTGCCCTGGTCGTCGTGGAGGATCTGCCCGGCCGACAGGCTCACGTTGCCGTTGGGCCGCCGCTTGGTGTTGGTCCAGGTGCGGCCGCCGTCCCCGCTGACCCGCAGGCCGGCGTCGGTGCCCTGCACCTGCACGGTGACGAGCGGTCCGGAGACGTCGTACCCGAACAGCACCTGCCCGGCGACGCCCGTGTAGACCTTCTCCGCGGGCTTCGGGCTGCCGGTCACGTAGTCCCGGATCACCCAGATGTCCTTGCCGTGCCACCCGTAGAGGTCGTCGCCGCCGAGCTGCACGGACTGGATGTAGTCCGTCGGGAAGCCGAGCTCCTCGACCTTCCAGGTCCGGCCGCGGTCACGGCTGACCGTGTACTGACCCAACTCGTCCTCGGCGATGAGGACTTGATGCTTCGCGTCGGAGAGCAGATTGGTGTACGGGGAATCGGGAGCGTTCACCTTGGTCCAGGTGCGCCCGCTGTCGTGGGTCTCCATGAGCAGGCCGCCATAGCGCACCGGCGGGTGGTCGGAGCGGACCGCGGACCACCAGTGCCGCTCGTCGGCCGAGTCGACCACGATGACCGGCGGACGCTTGGCGCCGCCGAACGGCAGCCGGGTGCGCTGCTGCCAGGACTTGCCCTTGTCGGTGGTCACCCAGGCTCCGCCGATGGTGCCGTTGGACACCACGGCCTGGTCCGGGGCGGTCGGCGCGAGGGTGACGTCGCCGCCGGCGCTGTACGGGCCGACCGGCTTCCACCTGCCGCTGTACTCGGTCTCCCGGGTGACCTCGAAGGCCCCTGCGCCGTAGACCGTGTTGCCGTACACGGAACGGCCGTCGACGGTCAGCTCGTAGGTGCCCGGCGCCAAGTCCTTGAACTCGGCGACGTAGTGCGTCGGCGCCGCCTTCTTCAGCGGCACCTCGTACGAACGGCCGTGGCGCGGGTCGACCTTCAGCTTCGACGTGGACTCGATCGCGACCTGGGAGTAGACGTACACGGTCGCCGTGCCGTCCGAGGGGTCGGGCGTGGCCTCGACCTCCAGGGGTACGAAGGTGAGCTGGTACGGGACGGTGAGGTCGGGGCCTCGGTCCGGGTCGACCGAGATCCGGCCGGTGATGTCCTGGTAGGTGGCGGGCCGGTCGGCCTCGGCGGACACGGTCACCTTGACGTTGCCGTGCGCCGGGATCCGGACGGACGACGGAGAGACGCGCGCCTTCTCGTCACCGCGTACCCGGGCGTTGACCGCACGGTCCGACGAGTTGTGCAGAGTGAGGGTCCTGCGCCCCTCGACCTCGTCCTCGTCGGCGTCGGGGTGGCCGAAGGCCAGCGTCGCCGGGGAGGCGGAGATCCGGGCGTCGGCGGCGGCCTCGGTGTTCAGGCGTCCCGCGCCCTGCGCCGTGATCGCGGCGTCGAGCGGCTTGGCGGTGCCGGTCAGTTCGTCGCGCAGTTCGGCGGCGCTCTTGCCCGGGTGCAGCTGGCGAAGGAGCGCGGCGGACCCGGCGACCAGCGGCGAAGCCATCGACGTACCCGAGAGCCTGAAGTACCCGGTGGAGACAAGGGACTTGGGAACGGTGGAGCGGATCTCCACGCCCGGTGCCACGATCTCCGGCTCCAGGCCGAAGCGCGGGCTCGGGCCGCGCGAGGAGAACGAGGCGATCTGGTCGCTGGAGTCGGTGGAGCCGACAGTGATCTCGGTGTCGGTGCCGGCCAGCCTGCCCAGCTCCTGACCGGTCAGCCGGTCCACACCGAGGATCGCCAGCTTGTCCATCCGCCAGTGGTCGGTGCCGAGGGTGCCGCTGGTGGCAGCCGCCTTGACCTCGCCCTTGGGGGTCGCTTCCGGCCGCTCGGCCTGGTCGCGGCCCTGCTCGGCGGCGACCGGCGCGCCGCTCGGGCTCACGCCGCCGATCACGGCGATGGCACCGCGCTTCTCGGCCTCCTCGTAGAACTTCTGCTCGAAGTCCTGGACGCCGTCCTCCTCGGTCTGCCCGGGCGGCATCGCGAAGAGCAGCACCTTGCCCTTGACGTCCCCGGCGCGCTCCCAGTCCGCCGGTTCGCCCCAGCCCAGGTCGACGACGCGACCGGTGGCCGGCTCGGTGGGACCGTAGGCGGTCATCACACCCGGGTACGTCTGGATCTCGTCCTCGCCGATGGCCGCGTGCGGCACCCGCGTACGGGAGGTGGAGGCGCCCACTGTCAGGACGCCGTCCGCCGAACCGGGCGAGCCGATCGCGTACTGCTGCCCGTCGTTGCCGGCCGCGGCGACCACGAGGATGCCCGCGTCGGATGCGGCGGTGGCGGCGAGGCCGACCGGGTCGGTGCCGTCGATACCGGGTCCGGTGGCGCCGATGCTGAGGTTGATGATGTCGGGGCGGTGCGGGTTGGCCGGGTCGGCGGCCGCCTCGATGCCGGCGATGATGTCGGACATCTCGCCGTAGCCGTCCTGGTTCATCACCTTGTACGCGAGCAGCTCGGCGTCGGGCGCGGCACCCGTGACACCGTTGTCCGTCGCGGACTTGGCGGCGACGATGCCGCCGACGTGCGTACCGTGCCCGTTGTCGTCCAGCGGGTCGGCGTCGTCGTTCACGAAGTCGTATCCACCGACGACCTTGCAGTCCTCGCCCAGGCAGCCGCCCAGGTCGGGGTGCGTGTAGTCGATACCGGAGTCGATGACGGCGACCGTGACGCCCTTGCCGGTGACCTTCTGCCCCTCGGCATCCTTGCGCTGCCATACGTCGGTGTTGCCGACGAGTTCATTGGCATCGGCCATGGTGACCTTCATGCGGGCGTCCGGCACCACGGACTTGACCCCGGGCAGCTTCTTCAGCTGCGCGACCTCGTCCGCGTCGACGGTCATCGCCACGGCGTTCACCAGGAGCCCGAGCTTGCGCACGGACTTCGGGTCGACCCCGGCGCTCTTCGCGCGGCCCAGGAAGTCCTTCTGCTGCTCGGCGATGCCGGCCCGTTCGGCCTTGACCTCGGCGGGCTCGGCGTCCTTCGAGGCACCCGCGGGTGCCTCGATCGCCGAGGCCCCGTCGAGCACGACGATGACCTTCTGCTGTCCGGTGGCGGAAGGCGCCGCGGCGGCGGATGCCGACTGGACCGATGTGAGCAGTCCGCCGAGCACCGCGGCCGACAGGCCTATGTGCGTGGTTCTTCGATTCACGTACCCCATGGGGGAGCACACTCGTCGTGAACCGCTGGCCACTACAACGGTCTGAGGTGACCTACCCGTGCCGGTGGCACCGTTGGGCCACCAGCACAGGTCCGTCCGGTCAGCCGGCGGCGAGCAGCTCGAGGGTGTCGATCACGCGGTTCGAGAAGCCCCACTCGTTGTCGTACCAGGCGACGACCTTGATGTGGCGGCCGTCGACCCGGGTGAGCGCCGAGTCGAAGATCGACGAGGCCGGGTTGCCGGTGATGTCGGAGGAGACGAGCGCGTCCTCGGAGTACTCCAGGACCCCGGCCAACGGGCCCTCGGCCGCGGTGCGGTAGGCGGCGAGCACCTCGTCGCGGGTCACGTCGCGGGCGACGGTGGTGTTGAGCTCGACGATCGAGCCGACCGGTACGGGCACGCGGATCGAGTCGCCGGACAACTTGCCGTCGAGGTTCGGCAGGACCAGGCCGATCGCCTTGGCGGCGCCGGTCGTGGTCGGCACGATGTTGACGCCGGCGGCGCGGGCACGGCGGGGGTCGCGGTGCGGGCCGTCCTGGAGGTTCTGCTCCTGCGTGTAGGCGTGCACGGTCGTCATGAACCCGTGCTCGATGCCCGCGAGTTGGTCGAGGACCTGGGCGAGCGGCGCGAGCGCGTTCGTGGTGCAGGACGCGTTCGAGACGATCGTGTGCAGGGCCGGGTCGTACGCGTCGGAGTTGACCCCGTACGCGAGCGTGATGTCGGCGCCGTCCGAGGGCGCGCTGACCAGGACCTTGCGGGCGCCCGCGTCGAGATGGGCGCGGGCCGCCTTCGCCGAGGTGAAGCGGCCGGTGGCCTCGAGGACGAGGTCGACGCCGAGTTCGGCCCAGGGCAGCTGGGCGGGCTCGCGTTCGGCGAGCACCTTGATGCGGTGGCCGTCGACGACGAGCGTGTCCCCGTCGACGGTCACGGGGCGGCCGAGCCGTCCGGAGGTGCTGTCGAAGGCGAGCAGGCGGGCGAGCGCGGCAGGCTCGGTGAGGTCGTTGACGGCGACGATCTCGAGGGCGCTGTCGCGTTCGAGCAGGGCGCGCAGCACATTGCGTCCGATGCGGCCGAATCCGTTGATGGCGATGCGAGTCATGAGTGGTGTCCCCTTTTCCGTCTGTCCTTCGCCACCAGGCTCGCTCGCCGCGCCTCGTGCGGACAGTGGCGGGATCGCCATGGTTCGAAAGGATCCCGCCAGTCGCCCGGATGCGCGTGCTCGCGGGTCAGATACCTCGCGTGAAGGTGCGCCGGTACTCGCTCGGTGTGGTGCCGAGGATCTGCTGGAAATGCATCCGCAGATTCGCGCCGGTGCCGAGCCCGACGTCGGCGGCGATCTGCTCGACGCTGCGCTGCGAGCGTTCGAGCAGTTCACGGGCCAGATCGAGGCGGGCGCGCAGCACCCACTGCATCGGCGTGTACCCGGTCTCCTCGGCGAACCGCCGGGAGAACGTGCGTGCCGACACCCCTGCCTGGCGCGCCAGTTCGTCCAGGGTGAGCGGTTCGCCGAGCCGGTGCAGCGCCCACTCGCGGGTCACGGCGAACCGCTCGCCGAGCGGCTCGGGCACGCTGCGCGGCACGTACTGCGCCTGGCCGCCGCTGCGGTAGGGGGCGGCGACCAGACGCCTGGCGGCGTGGTTGGACGCGGCCACCCCGAGGTCGCCGCGCACGATGTGCAGGCACAGGTCGATGCCCGAAGCGGCGCCGGCCGAGGTCAGCACGGGGCCCTCGTCGACGAACAGCACGTTCTCGTCCACCTGCACGCGCGGGTACCGGGCCGCGAGCGCCCGTGTGTAGTGCCAGTGCGTGGTGGCGCGCCGACCGTCGAGGAGCCCGGTGG
>NZ_JBEPEW010000216.1:0-10013 GCF_040300965.1 Streptomyces mesophilus
CTTCGCCGCGCTCGCCGTCGTGGTCGCATACGTGGGTCTGCGCCGCGCCGTGCACTACGCGCGCGACGGACAGCTGCTGCTCGCCGTGGCCCTGACCGGCTGCGTGGCGGTCGCGGTCTCGCCGACGGCCTGGCAGCACCAGCTCCTGTGGCTGCTGCTCGCGGCGGTCGGCCGCGTCGGCACCAAGGTCTCCTCGCGGCTCGTGTGGCCGGCGGCCGTCGTGGTGGTGATGACGCTGCCGGCCAAGGTGATCCTGCTCGACCGGGCGGTCCTCTTCCCGCTGCGGGACAACCTGCTGCTCCTGACCGCCCTGGCCGCCGCCTGCGCCGTCCCGTTCCTGAGCCGCACCTCGCCGTACTTCCGCGAGCCGGTCCGCACCGACTACGCGACCCCCGTCGACGCCCGCTGGAGACGGATCCCTCTCCTGCCGCTGTGGCGCCGCGCCCTGACCCGCCCGAACCTGCTGCTCGAACTGCTCCTGATCCGCGTCTTCTACTGGGCGTACTCGCAGGTGCGCCTGGCCGCGACGGCCGGCCGCGAGCAGGCCGAAGCGCACGGTACACAGATCTACGAACTCGAGAAGGCGCTCTTCCTCGACTTCGAGCTGTGGCTCAACCACCTCGTGGCGCGCACCCCTCGGCTCGAAGCGGCGATGAACTTCTACTACACGTCCTTCCACTTCGTGGTGCCGCTCGCGATCCTCGCCGCCCTCTACCGCCGCCGCCCCGCCGACTACCGCTGGGCCCGCAGCGCCCTGGGACTGGCCACCCTGCTCGGCCTGGCCGGCTTCTGGCTCTATCCGCTCGCGCCGCCGCGCCTGATGCCGGACCTCGGTTTCGTCGACACGATCCACGGCGTCCAGGACTTCACCCGGCCCGACTACGGAGCGATGACCGCGCTCACGAACCAGTACGCGGCCATGCCCTCGCTGCACTTCGGCTGGGCGCTGTGGTGCGGCCTGGTCGTCGCCGTGCTCGCCTCGCGGTGGTGGCTGAAGGCGCTCGGCCTGCTCCATCCGGCGCTCACCCTGGTGGTGATCGTGGGCACGGCCAACCACTGGATCCTGGACGCGGCCGGCGGCGCGCTCGTCGTCGGCGCGGGCTTCTTCCTCGTATACGCGCTGTCGGGGCCGCGCAGGACCAAGGAGCCGGCGCCCGGGCCGGAGGCGGAGCCGCTCAGCAGCGCTCCGGAGGCCGCCACCCGTACGCCGAACTGATCCGGTACTCGCCGGGACCGTCGACTTCGAGCCGTACGAAATCCCCGTCCCGCGCGAGACAGCCACCGGAGGTGGTCAGCCACGGCGAGTACGCGACCTTGACCGTCACCGGCCCCTTCGCCGAAGCACGCACGACCAGCGAGGTCTCATCGGAACGCACCACCTCGGCCGCCCCGGAGACCAGCGGCTCGGCGTCCCGCACGCGGAACACCTGCCAGTGCTCGTCCTGCCACACCGGCTCCAGGAACCCGGGACCGCCGCGCACCAGCGCCGCCTCCCGCTCGGCCGGCCCGTCCGGGCGTGCGTTCTTCGGCAGCACGACCAGGCCGACGGCCCACCGGTCGAGCCAGTCCTTGTAGGCCCGGGCCGAGAAGGCGCCGTCCTCCACGCCCGCGCCCGGATAGCCGTCGTAGAAGAGCGGTCCGCGCTCCACGTCGGCCTGCCGGTTCCAGCCCTTGGCGAGGTTGACGTGCGGCGCAAGGAGCACCGACTCGCGGTGGTCGCGTGCCGGTACGACCTCGACCCGGGTACGGTCAGCGCCCAGGCCGTCGAGCGCCTCGACCAGGCCGTCGGTGTGCTGCGCCCAGGCCGGGACCTTGGTGTAGACGACTATGTCGTCGACCGCTTTCTGGGTGACCCAGTAGACCGAGAACACCAAGGTCAGCACGTACGCGACCCGCTTGACGCGATCCGCGCGGCGCTGCGGCCCCGCGGGCTTCGCGGGCAGGCACGCGAGCAGCACGGCGGGCGCGATCAGCTGCGCGAACCGCTCCACGTTCGTCCCGATCGGCGAGGCGATCAGATACGTGAGCACCACGCCGAGCGCGTACACCGCCGCACCCGCCTTGAGCGTGCGCCACTTGGCCGGCGCGACGAGCAGCACGGCCGCGCAGAACAGCACGGGCGCCAGGATCCGCCCCCACCCCATGGGCTGCACACCCTCGAACGGGAACAGCAGCGTCGTCGCCGCGACCACCACGAACGGCGGCAGCAGCAGCGACAGGGCCCGGCCCCAGTCCCGTACGAGCAGGAAGGCCGCACCCACCACGACCAGATAGAGCCCCGCGACCGGTGACCCCATGGTCGCGAGCGCCGCGCACAGGCCCGCCCACCAGATGCGCCGCGCCCCGATCAGGAGCACACAGGCGCCGAGCGCGAACGCGATGCCGAGGGCGAAGGTGGTGCGCCCCGAGATGACGTTGCAGCACAGGGCGTACGAGGTGAGCAGGGCCGGCCACAGCGGCCGGGCGATCCCCGTGCGCACCCACAGCATCCCGCCCAGCCAGCCCGAGGCGAGACCGGAGAGCAGCGTCACCGTCTGCACGCCGAGCGCGGCCATCAGATACGGGGAGATCAGGCTGTAGTTGGCGGTGTGCAGCCCGCCGTACCAGGACAGGTTGTACGGGGAGCCCGGGTGCTCGGCCACGAAGTCGGCCCAGGCCTGCTGCGCGGCGAGATCCCCGCCGCCCTTCGCGAACACCAGCCACCACACCGCGTACAGCGGAAGCAGGGCGAGCGTCGAGAGCAGCGGCACCCGGTGGCGGACATGCCAGACGGCGCGGTCCGCGGCCGCGGCGGGCGACCGGGGGTGCGACGGCGACGACAGGGCGTCCTGGGCCATGGATGACGGCTTTCGGTCCGGCGGATGAGCTGGGCAACCTCGTAGACGCTAGCCAGCCGCAATCCGTTCAGGCACCCGGCCCCCGGTTCCGGGCGATTTGCGCAGGCAGGCGCGGAACAGCGGGTCAACTCCGGGGCCGGAACGCGTAGTAACGGGTTCTACCTGTGGCAAGGGTTGTGCGGAGATCTTTTACGCGCAAGTGGGGTGCAGGAACGGTGGCTGTGCGTGCAAGACCCTTGCGGTGGACGGGCCTAAGTCGTGAGACTGTCCCCGTAACTAGAACGCGTACTAGTTCTTGAGTCAGAAACAGACCTGAGGTCGAAGGCTCGGCCGGGCGGGGTGCCGGGACACCCCCACGGACCGCAACACGTCACTTGAGGAATCAAGGCGGCAAGCAGCCGGCTCGCGAAAGCGGCGGCGGGCCGGCCGCGAAGGAGGGCTCATGGCCGCGGAACCCGTCATCGTCGAAGCAGTGCGCACACCCATAGGCAAGCGCGGGGGCTCGCTCGCCAACCTCCATCCCGCCTACCTCCTGGGCGAGACCTACCGTGAACTGCTCGCACGCACCGGGATCCAGCCGGACTGCGTCGAGCAGATCGTCGGCGGCACGGTCACCCACGCCGGCGAACAGTCGATGAACCCGGCCCGCACCGCCTGGCTGACGATGGGCCTGCCGTACGAGACGGCCGCGACGACCGTGGACTGCCAGTGCGGCTCCTCGCAGCAGGCCTCGCATATGACGGCCAACATGATCGCGGCCGGTGTGATCGACATCGGGATCTCCTGCGGGGTCGAGGCCATGTCCCGCGTACCGCTGGGCTCGGGCTCCAAGCACGGTCCGGGCAAGCCGATGCCGGACGAGTGGAACGTCGACCTGCCCAACCAGTTCGAGGCGGCCGAGCGCATCGCCCGCAACCGTGGCCTGACCCGCGAGAACGTGGACTCGCTCGGCCTGATCTCGCAGGAGCGGGCGCAGATCGCCTGGGCCGAGGAGCGGTTCAAGCGCGAGACCTTCGCCGTCCAGGTGCCGACCACCGAGGACGAGCAGCGCGCCGGACAGGGCATGTGGCGCCTCGTCGACCGTGACGAAGGGCTGCGTGACACCTCCATGGAGGCGCTCGGCGGCCTCAAGCCCGTGATGCCCACCGCCGTCCACACCGCCGGGAACTCCTCGCAGATCTCCGACGGTGCCTCCGCCATCATGTGGGCCTCCAAGCGGATGGCCCGTGCCCTGAAGCTCAAGCCGCGCGCCCGGATCGTCGCCCAGGCCCTGGTCGGCGCGGACCCGCACTACCACCTCGACGGTCCGATCGACGCGACCCGTGCGGTGCTCGGCAAGGCCGGGATGTCGCTCAAGGACATCGACCTCGTGGAGATCAACGAGGCCTTCGCGTCCGTCGTCCTGAGCTGGGCCCAGGTCTTCGAGCAGGACCTGGAGAAGGTCAACGTCAACGGCGGCGCCATCGCTCTCGGCCACCCCGTGGGCGCCACGGGCGCCCGTCTGATCACGACCGCGCTGCACGAACTGGAGCGGCGCGACAAGGAGTTCGCCCTGATCACCATGTGCGCGGGCGGGGCGCTGGCCACGGGGACGATCATCCAGCGTCTCTGAGGACGTCGGGCTCGGGCCGGAAACCCCCGTACGCGGCTCCGGAATCCCCGTACGCGGCTGGGAAATCCCCCGTGCGCGGCTCGGAAATCCCCCGTATCCAGGTGTAGTTGAGTACACCCCGGGATCCGGGGGCTGGTCGGATGGGGCCGGACCCGGCCACGTACGACCATCTCCTCATGACGACGAACCGGACGCACCAGACGCCCAACACCCGCCGGACGCACCGCACTTCCCGTGGCATCAGGGCCGCCGTCGCCGCCTGTGCGGCGGTCGCCCTGGCCGCGACCCTGACCGCTCCGGCCTTCGCCGACGCCCGCCCCGCCGCGGTCACGGCGCACCAAGGGCGCGGCGACCTCATACGCGTGGAACCCGTCGCGGAACTGAGCAAGGCGCAGGTCGCCGCGTTCCTCGCCCAGGCCGAGATCGGCGACGAGACCGTGCGCCACGGGGTGCGCGCCTACCGCCTCACCTACCGCACGATCGACACCGCGGGCCGGCCCACCACCGCCACCGGCCTGCTCACCCTGCCCGTCGGCGGCGAGCGGCGGCTCGACCTCGTGTCCGACACCCACGGCACCATGGTCCACCGCGACTACGCGCCCTCGGTCGCGGAAGACTTCGGCAAGCTGCCCTCGTATCTGCACGCCTCCGCGGGCCGCGCCGTCGCCGCCCCCGACTACCTCGGGCTAGGCAAGGGCCCGGGCACCCACCCGTACATGGACACCCGCTCCGCCGTCACCGCCTCGCTCGACATGCTGCACGCGGCCCGCAGCGCGGCGCAGCGGCTGCACCGGCCGCTGACCGGCGACGTGTACGCGACCGGGTTCTCGCAGGGCGGCCAGGTGGCCATGGCGCTCGGCCGCGAACTGAGCACCGGGCAGGCCCGCGGCTTCCGGCTGCGTGCCCTCGCCCCCGTCGCCGGACCGTACGACCTCACCGGCGAAGAGGTGCCGGCGCTGTACGACGGCCGCGTCAACGACATCAGCGGGCTCTTCTACGTCTCGTACTTCCTCGTCGCCCAGAACCGGCTGCACCCCATCTACACCGACCCCTCCGAAGCCTTCCGCGCCCCCTACGACGAGCGCGTCGAGACGCTCTTCGACGGGGAGCACCACGAGGAGGACGTGGTCGCCCAGCTGCCGGGGAACGTGAAGGAGCTGCTCACCCCCGCCTTCTACGAGCGGCTGCGGCACCCCGACGGAGCGCTCCTGACCGCCCTGAAGAGCCAGGACGACAGCTGCGACTGGAAGCCCCAGGTGCCGGTGCGCCTGTACGCCTCGGCCGGCGACACCGACGTACCCATCGGCAACGCCCGCAGCTGCGCCGCCGACCTCGCGGACCACGGGGTGCGGGCGTCCGTGCTCGACCAAGGCGCCGTGGACCACTTCGGATCGTTCAAGAAGGGCGGGCCGAAGGCGGTGGAATGGTTCGACCGGCTCGCGCGGTAGGCGGTCGCCTGGTGCGACGGCTCGCGCGGTAGACGGTCGCCAGGTGCGACGGCTCGTGCGGTAGGCGGTCACCCGGTGCGACGGCTCGCGCGGTGACCGGTCCGGGCAACGACGAAGCGGCCGCCCCTCACGAGGAGGGACGGCCGCTTGCGTCGGTCATTCAGGGTCCGGCTCAGTACCAGTGGTGCTGCTGCCAGAAGTTCCACGCGCCGACCGGGGAGCCGTAGCGGGAGTTCATGTAGTCCAGGCCCCACTTGATCTGGGTGGCCGGGTTGGTCTTCCAGTCGGCGCCCGCGGACGCCATCTTCGAGCCCGGAAGGGCCTGGACCAGGCCGTACGCACCGGAGGAGGCGTTCGACGCGGTGTGGTTCCAGCCGCTCTCACGGGAGACGATCTGGCTGAACGCGTTGTACTGCGCCGGGTCCGGGATCATCTGCTTGGCGATCGCCTGCGCCGAACCCGCGGCGGCCGGGGCGGCGGCCGGAGCCGCCTGCACGGTCGCGGCCTGAGCGGGGGCCGCCATGAAGACCAGGCCGGCGGCCGAGGCGCCCACCAGGGCGGTGGCGACGGCCTTCTTCGGGGAAGCGATACGGCGGATGCTGGCGAGAGACACGGAGAACCTTCCGGTCGGGAACAGGGCAGTCGCAGGCAAGCCGGTACCGCGGGGACTGTGCGGTGGGGGTTTGCCGGGGCGGGGCCCGTAGGGGCCGCCGTGCCCTGCGACTCCTCCAGAGAAGCAGGGCTGTTACGTCGCCGCAATGACCCCTCTTACTAGTGGACCTCGCACCAGGGGCGTAACGGCCCCAATCTCGCCGGACCCCTTGTAATCGCAGGTCAGACCCCCTGTGAGACCCCTAGGGGAACGGGCTCTGAGGTCTACTATCCCGGCTCGTAAAGGACCTTGGTCCTGTGGGCGGGGTCACCTGGGAAGGACCCCTACTGTTACGTAGGGCTAGGATTCGTTACGGTTTTTCGGGGTTTTTGTATCGGTTTCGCCGTCGCCGCTGCCGTTGCTTTCTTCGCCGCCGCTGCTTCCGTTGCCGCCGTCGCCGCTTCCGTCGCTGCGCCCGCCGAACGTGACCGGCACCTCGAAGGCCGCCTTGCGTGTGGCCCGCCGCAGCGCCTTGAGGATCGTCGGGCCGAGCGTCAGCGTCAGGACCACCGTGATCGCGGCCCGGCCCAGGTCCCAGCCCATGGAGGTGGCGAGACAGTAGGCGAGGTAGCGGACGAGGTTCTCGTGCAGCGGGTCACCCGGCACGAAGGAGATCCCCGAGCTGAGACCCCCGACGATCGGCCAGCCGTACAGGTTCATCACGAAGCCGTACGCGAAGGAGGCGATCGCCCCGTACAGCGCGAGCATCCCCATCTCGGCCCGCCCCCGCAGCCGGTCCGCGCCCGGCAGCAGACCCGCACCCATGGCGACCCAGCCCATGGTCATCATCTGGAACGGCATCCAGGGCCCGACCCCGCCGGTCAGGAGCGCGGACGCGAAGAGGGTCACCGATCCGAGGACGTAGCCGAAGCCCGGCCCGAGCACCCGGCCGGCCACGATCATCAGGAAGAAGGTCGGCTCCAGACCGGCCGTCCCCGCACCGAGCGGCCGCAGCGCGGCGCCCACCGCGGCGAGCACGCCGACCATCGCGACGGCCTTCGCGCCGATCCCGCTCTCCGAGATGGTCGCGAGCACGACGCCGAGCAGAAGGGGGAGCAGGGCGGCGAACAGCCAGGGCGCGTCCTTGGCGTGCGAGACACCCGACTGCGGGTCGGCGAGCAGGGGCCAGCTGAAGGCGAAGAACCCCGTCACGCTGACGAGGAGCAGCGCCGCGACCGATTTCGGTCCGAGGCGTACGGCCCGCACCTGGCCGGTCACGCGCCCTCCCCGATCGCCGTGCGCACCTGGCCGACCGTGAGCCACGGCAGCGGGGCGAGGATCTTGCCGACCTGTGGGGCGAACGCCGGGGAGGACATCACGACCTCCTCGGTCGGGCCGTCCGCGACCACCTCGCCCTCGGCGAGGATCACCACGCGGTGGGCCAGCTCGGCGGCGAGTTCCACGTCATGGGTGGCGAGCACGATCGCGTGTCCGTCGGCGGCCAGCCCCCTCAGTACGGTCACGAGCCGGGCCTTCGCCGCGTAGTCCAGACCGCGGGTCGGTTCGTCGAGAAGGAGCAGCGGGGGCCGGGCGGTCAGCACGACGGCCAGGGCGAGCGCGAGGCGCTGACCCTCGGACAGATCGCGGGGGTGGGTGTCGTCGGGGATGCCCGGCAGGAGCTCCTCGACCAGCGCACGGCAGGTCCCGGCCGCGGCAGCCGCGTCCGCGTCGGCGGCCGCGCACTCACCGGCCACGGTGTCGGCGTACAGAAGATCGCGCGGCTCCTGCGGTACGAGGCCCACGCGCCGGATCAGCTCCCGCGGGGCGGTCCTGTGGGGGACGGCCCCGGCGACCCGCACACTGCCGGACGACGGTTCGACGAGTCCGACGAAGGCGGACAGGAGCGTGGACTTCCCGGCCCCGTTGCGCCCCATCAGCGCGATGGTCTCGCCGGGCGAGACGGTGAGGTCCACGCGGCGCAGGGCCTCGATCCGGCCGCGGTGCACACCGAGGGAAGCGGCGGCGGCGGTGCGCTCGGTGAGCGGCGCGGCCTCGCCCGGAGTGGTCTCGGGCTTGCGGCGGCGGAGGGAGAAGCGGCGGCGAGGAGTGTCTGCCGCCCCGGGGCTGGACAGTCCCCGCCCTCCCGGGGGCCGAGCCCCTTCGAGCCTATCGGCGCCCACTGACAACGCCCGCCCCTCGCCTGACGACGCCTGACCCTCGGCCGCCGACGCCCGGCCCTCGCCTGACGACGCCTGCCCCTCGGCCGCCGACGCCCGGTCCTCGCCTGACGACGCCTGGCCCTCTGCCGACGCCCGGTCCTCCGCGGCCGACACCGGGCCCTCGACCGCTGACGCGAGGTCCTCCGCGGCCGACGTCCGGCTCTCGGCCGCCGACGCCCGGCCCTCGACCGACGGTGCCCCGTCGTCGGCCGATGACGTCCGGCCCGCGGCCGCCGACGCCCTGCCTCCCCCCGACAACCCCCGCCCCTCCACCGGCGGCACCGCCACCCCCGCCAACCGCTCCCGCAGCGACGCCGCCCGGCGTCGCGCGTCGCGCACGGTCAGGGGGAGCGGCGACCAGTTCGTGAGGCGGCCGAGGCCCACCACCGGCGGGAAGACCGGGGAGACGGCCATGATCTCGGCGGGCGAGCCGAGCACCGGGGCATCGCCCGGGCCGGGCAGGAGTACCACCTGGTCCGCGTACTGCACCACCCTTTCCAGGCGGTGCTCGGCCATCAGGACCGTCGTGCCCAGATCGTGGACCAGGCGCTGCAGCACCGCGAGCACCTCTTCCGCGGCGGCCGGGTCCAGTGCCGACGTCGGCTCGTCGAGCACCAGGACCCGCGGGTGAGGAGTGAGCACCGAGCCGATCGCGACCCGCTGCTGCTGGCCGCCCGACAACGTGACGATCGGGCGGTCGCGCAGATCCGCGAGGCCGAGCAGGTCGAGGGTCTCCTCGACGCGGCGGCGCATCACGTCGGGCGCGAGGCCCAGGGACTCCATGCCGTACGCGAGCTCGTCCTCCACGGTGTCCGTGACGAAGTGCGAGAGCGGATCCTGGCCCACGGTGCCGACCACATCGGCGAGTTCACGCGGTTTGTGCGTACGGGTGTCACGCCCCGCGACCGTGACCCGGCCGCGCAGGGTGCCGCCCGTGAAGTGCGGGACGAGTCCGCTGACCGTGCCGAGCAGTGTCGACTTGCCGACTCCGGACGGGCCGACGAGCAGCACCAACTCGCCCTCGGGGACGGTGAGTTCCACCCCGCTGATGGTGGGCCGCGCGGCGCCGTCGTACGTCACCGAGACATCCTCGAAGCGGATCATGAGGCTTCCTTCCGAGGAGGGCTTGCAGAAGCGGACACGGGGGCGGGCGCGACGAATGCGGGCAGCAGCCCGATCAGGACGGCCGCCGCGGGCCACAGCGGCAGCTCGGGCGCCGTCGGCGGGACGACACCGGGGTTCAGGGCCGCCGGATCCGCGGTCGCCGCGGCGATCATCAGGGCCGCGACCGCCACACCGGACGCC
>NZ_JBEPEW010000217.1:0-9831 GCF_040300965.1 Streptomyces mesophilus
CTCGCGCTGCGCGACGGAGGCAGCGGCGGGGTCGGGCTCTGGGCGGCGTTCGCCGCCGGCGGGGCCGGGATGTCGCTCGCGTACAGCCCGACCTTCACGCGCGCCCTGGCGACCGTACGGCCCGAGGACGCAGCGGACGCCAGCGGGCTGCTCACCACGGTGCTGCAGCTCGGTCAGCTGTCGGGGGTGGCGGTGTTCGGCACCGTTTTCCTGAGCCGGCCCCTCGCAGGCGCCCAGGAATCCGCGGACGCCCTCCTCATCACCGCATTCGCGCTGGCCGGGGCCGCCTTTCTCGGCGCCGTGTCCGGACTGGTACGCGCGCGTCGCTGACCCATCCGGACGACCGTGGCACAATCGAGCGGGCCGGGATCGGGGGACGACGGCGGTCCCACGGGAGGGAGAAGCACGATGCCTGGGAGCAGCCTCGAGGAGGACGGCGACCTCCTCGACATGGCCGGGACCCAGGGCTGCGAGCAACTCCCCACCACCCCCGCGCCGATCTCCCTCATCTGTCCGTCCTGCGGTTCCACCCATGTCGCCCAGGTGCTCGGCGACAACGGCGGGATCTCCTACGTGTGCACGGCCTGCGGCCACAGCTGGAGCTGATCGATGGGGGCACACAGGAGGAAGTGCGACTGGTGCGGCAGCGGTACGCCGATCGTCCGCGACATGGAACCGGTCAACCCCGACTACCAGTACTGGTGCGAGGAATGCGCGCGGGCGCTGATCATAAAGGGCGACCCCATCGAGACCTACCGTGAACTCGAGGGGGAGCCGATCTACGGACGGCTGCTCGACGAGCACTGCACTCTGAAGCGCTTCTACTCGTTCGCGACGGCCTGAGGGTGCTTGCTCTGGGCCGGGAGCGTCAAGGTGACCTTCGCGGCGCCCCGTCCCCGTAGAGCCGCCAGCGCCAGGAACCCGACACCGGCCAGCGCATAGCCGGACGAGAGCAGGAATTCGCCCGCGTTCTGGTCGAGTTCGGGCCGCACCGTGGCGCTGGTGCCGGCGTGCGGGACCCACCACAGGGAGTACGAGTAGAAGATCAGGGCCGTTGCCGCGGCCACCGTCTTGAGTGCGCGTCCGCCCCGCCGGCGGGCCTCGGTGACCAGGAGCATCAGGACCGGCACGATCCACACCCAGTGATGCGACCAGGACACCGGACTGATCAGCAGGGCGGTCAGGGCGCAGGCGGTGACCGCCCATGCCGTACGGCCTTCGACCAGCGAACTCACCGCCACCGCAAGGCCGAAGATCGCCACCACGGCCGCCACGACCACCCACCACAGGCCCGGGTCGGTGGTGCCCAGGAGGCGGGCGAGCACGCCGCGCAGCGACTGGTTCGCGGTGTCCTCGGCCTGGCCCGGGCGGCTCGCGGAGAAGACCATCTCCGTCCAGAAGCGCTTCGAGTCGTACGGCAGGACGACCGCGGACGCCACGGTGACCGCGAGGAAGGTGCAGGTGGCGGTGGCGGCCCGGCGCAGCTGCGGGTTCCACCACGGCTGTGCGGCGCGCACCCGGCGCACCGCCACGACGATGCCCGCGAGCGCCAGCATCACGGCGAACAGTGCGGGCGTCAGCTTGATCGCGGCGGCGAGACCGATCCCGATACCCGCCCAGCGGTTCTCCTTGCGGCGGGTGAGGTCCCACAGCACGAACACCGCGAGCAGCAGATTGATCTGCCCGTAGCGCAACGTCGTCCACACGGGTTCGCACCACACGAGGGCGGCGGCGATGAGCAGGGCCGGCGTGAGGCGCCTGGCGCGCTCCTCGATGCCGATGAGCCGCAGCGCCAGATACACGAGCGCCAGGACGAGCAGCAGATTGAAGCCGGTCGCGAAGGTCCGCATCTCCGGTACGCCGAGCAGGGTGAGCGGCGTGAAGAGCAGGGCGGCGAACGGCGGGTACGTGGTGGGGAGGTTGGAGACCGTGGCCTGCATCGCGTAAAGGTCGCCGCCGTTGCGGACCGTCCAGCCCTCGGCGCGGTAGACCATCACGTCGAGGAGGGTCACACCGGCCAGCCGCTGGGTGATCCAGAACGCCGTGAACGAGATGAGGCACACGAGCGCGGCGAGCAGCAGAGGGCGTCCGGCGCCCTTGTGCAGGTCGTCATCGGCTCGCGCGGCGGTTCGTCCCAGGATGGTCACGCCGACCGACGTTACCGGCTGCGGAGGCCCCGCTCTGCTGGCGATCATGGCCGCGACAAACGATTTGGTGGAGCACCGGGGTGAGCGTGTACTGTTGTCGACGTCGCCACGGGAAACCGGGCGGACACACCAAGCAAGGGGCTATAGCTCAGTTGGTAGAGCGCCTGCATGGCATGCAGGAGGTCAGGAGTTCAATTCTCCTTAGCTCCACTTGATCGAGAGCGACCCATGTCCGCGGAATACGCGGACCGGGTCGCTCTCGTCGTTTTCTGCGCGGCTTCGCCGCGCGTTGTGGGGGCTTCGCCACCCACACCCCCTCAGGGGGCGGGCGTGGTCGTCACCTTGCCCCGGCGCAGGGTGAGCGTGCGATCGGCCTGGGCAGCCAGCTGCTGGGAGTGGGTGACCACCACCACGCACTTGTTCTGCTCATGGGCGAGTTCGCGGAAGATCCCGATGATCCCCTGGGCGGTGTCCTCGTCCAGATTCCCGGTCGGCTCGTCGGCGAAGAGGATGTCGACGTCGCAGGCCAGGGCCCGGGCTATGGCGACGCGTTGCTGCTGGCCGCCGGAGAGCCGCAGGACGTTGCGGGTGGCGTGGTGCCGGTCGAGGCCGACGCGTTCGAGGATCTCCAGGGCACGGGCCTTCTTGTCGCGGGTGCGGACCTTGGTGATCTCCATGGCGGCGGTGACGTTCTGCACCGCGGTCATATAGGTGAGCAGGTTGTACTGCTGGAAGATCGTGGCGGCGTGCCGGTTGCGGTAGCGGCCCAGACCGATGGTCCGCAGATCCACCCCGTCGAACGCGATCGAACCCGTGGTGGGTGCGTCCAGACCCGAGGCCAGCGAGAGGAGCGTGGTCTTCCCGCTGCCCGAGGGCCCGAGGATGGCGTAGAAGACACCGCGCTCGAAGCGGTAGTCGATCTGCTTGAGCACGGTGGTCCTGCGGCGCTGTCCGGTGTACGTATGGCCGAGGCCGGTGAGCTCCAGAGCGGGCGGTGCGGTCGACGTGGCGTCGTTCATGGTCATTTCCCCTTCGAGAGGATGGAGCGGGGGGACAGCCGCAGCACGGACGCGGCCGGCAGGGCGGTGGCGAGGAGGCCGATACCGAGGCCGAGGCCCGCCACGGTGGCCAGGGCGCCGTTGTCGAGCCGTACGGTGATCCGGTCGATCGGGTCGGCGCCTTCGACGGGTTCGGCGTCCTGGTCGATGCCCTCTTGCAGGCCCGTCGAGCCGGGCGGCGGGGGCTTCCAGGCGTCCAGCTTCCGCTGCGCGGCGCTCGCCTCGTCCCGTACGAGAGCGTTGCCCGCCCGCTCGGTCAGGGTCTGTGCGAACAGCGAGCTGAGACCGATGGCCAGCGCGGCGACCACGACGATCTCCACCACCTGCTGCGCGATCAGCTTCCCCTTGCGCTCGCCCAGCGAGAGCAGCACACCGAACTCGGTGCGCCGCTGCTTGACCGCGAGCGCGGCGAGCAGGGCGAGCACCGCGGCACCGGCGACGCCGATGAGCCACATGGCGGCGGTGGCGGTGCCGGAGACGGACGACAGCGGTCCTGTCATCTGCCGCAGGGCCTTGTCGTTGATGCCGAGCTCGAAGCCCTTGAACGAGGCCCCGGCGGTCCTTTCGGCCTGCGCCTCGAACTCCTCGTACGTCGCCGGGTCCTTGAGCTGGAAGGTCGCCGCGCCCACGGTCGCCGCGTCCTCCCCGTTGAGCTTGCTGAGTGCCCCGGCGGTGACGAACAGGCGGTTGCCCGGGTCGAGTTGCCACTCGGGGTCGGGTGCGTCGGACGGGTCGCGGTAGATGCCCTGGACGGTGAACTCGGCGGTGCGTTCGCCCTTGGGGTCGTTCTCGCCGAGCGTGATTCTGTCGCCGGTCCTGAGGTTGTTCGCGCGGGCCAGCCGTTCCTCGACGAGCAGGACGTTCCTGTCCCGGTCCGCGCCGGTGATCGGCTTGCCGGAGAGCAGTTTCCACTTGCCGCTCGCGAAGTCCGGCTCCAGCGAGGAGTCCAGTACGCCGAAGGCCAGGGTCGAGGTCGGCACTTCCGGGTAGAGGGGCTTGCCGGGCAGCTTCCTGTCGCCCTGCAAGGAGGCGCCGTTGAAGGACCGGTAGGTGTACTTGTCCACCAGCGGTGACGTACCGATTCTGTCGACCACGTCGGTTCGTATCTGCGGCGCCTGAAGCTGTCCCGCGGATGCGAGCGCATCCATGTCCACGCCGAGGGTGACCTCGGCGCCGATCTTGCGTTGCGCCGCATCGGAGGCACGGGCGGTGGCGTCCTTGATGAGGACTCCCGCGAGCACCATCACGGAGATGACCACGAAGGTGCTGAAGGTGATCAGGGTTCTGGTCTTACGGGACCACAGGCTCAGGCCCGCGCGTTTGAGGAAGTTCATGTCGGTGTCCGGCCGGCTCTCTCTTGGTGAGGGGGAGGAGGTCATTCGCTGTCGGTGAGGATCGAGCGGGGATGCAGGCGGAGGATGCCGATGCCGGGCAGCGCGGTGGCGACCAGCGCGATCCCGAGGCCGAGGCCCGCGACCCTGCCGAGGTCGGCGGGGCCCATCCGCAGTTCGGCGGGCGGCAGCAGGGCGGCCGCGGTGTGGCCGGGAAGGAGCTGCGAGGCCTCGCCGGCGAGGGTGGCACCGGCCAGTGCGGCGAGTGCGAGCGCGGGCAGGGCGACGGCGGTGACCTCCACCGTGTGCTGGCCGACGAGCTTCCACTTCTTCTCGCCGAGCGAGAGCAGCATCCCCAGCTCGTCTCGCCGCTCGCGGATCGTGAGCGCGACGATCAGGGCGAGGACCACGGTGCCCGCGCCGGCGATCAGCCGGACCAGTGCCCCGGCGAAGGCACCGACCCGCCGCAGCGGCTGCACCTGGTCCCGGTACGCCTTGTCGTTGACGTCGAAACGGAAGCCGGTGTCGCCGAGCAGCCGTCGGGCCGCCGCGTGCACCCGCTCGGCGTCCTCGGGCGAGCCCAGTTTGAACACCGCCTCGTCCAGCCGTCCGCCGAGCCCCAGATCGGACAGTGCGCCGAGCGGCGTGTAGATCTGGTTGGCCAGGAGCTCGGCCGGCTCCACCCAGGTGCCGGGGGTGCGCGCCCGGTCGTCGCGGTGGATGCCGACGATGTCGTACGTCCTGCGCTGTGACCCGTCCGGCGAGGTCAGCGTGATCCGGTCGCCGGTGGAGAGCCCGTTGAGCCCGGCCAGCCGCTCGCCGATCAGGACGACATCGCGGTCGGCGTCCTTCGGGGTGAGGGGACGGCCCGCGACCAGGGAACTTCGGCCGGTGGCGAAGTCGAGGAGCATCTCCGAGTCCCGCAGCCCGACCAGACCGGGCCCGTCACGCTGCGGCCGGCTGTCCGGCGGGCGCGGCGCGTCGGATACGACGAGCTTGCCGCCCGGCATCCGCGGCGTGCCCCGTAGCAGCGGGTTGTAGCGCCGGACGCCCGGCTCACGTGCCAGCCGCGCCGCCCGCTCGGCGGTCAGGCCGTCGGCGCGCACCGTGGCGTCCACGCCGATCCGGTGCTGCGCCCGGTCCTCCTGGCGGGCCATGGCGCCCTGCAGCAGGAAGCCGCCGAGCAGCAGCACGCACACCACCAGGAAGACGCCCAGGAGCAGCGCCGTTTTCCCCTTGCGGGCGACCAGGCTCAGGCCGGCCCGTTTGACGAAGTTCATGGCGCCGAGCACACCAGGCAGGGCTTTGCAGGGGGATAAGGCTTGTTACGGCGGGATAAGGAGCGGCCGGTTACGGACGGACCGGCAGCGGTCGTCGGGACCGGCGGGACAGGGGCCGATGCCCGGTCGGCCCAGTTGCTTATATCTCTGCAACGTTCCGCTTGCTTGCATGAGCCGTATGAGAGTGCGCGTATGAGGGTTCTGGTAGCCGAAGACCATCAGGTCCTCGCGCGGACGATCGCGACCGGGCTTCGGCGGCAGTCGATCGCGGTGGACCTGGCCGCCTCGGGTGACGAGGCCGAGCGGATGTGCCTGCTCACCGAGTACGACGTCCTCGTGCTCGACCGGGATCTGCCCGTGATGACGGGCGACGAGGTGTGCCGCAGACTGCGCGAGCTCGTCGACCCGCCGCGGATCCTCATGCTCACCTCGGCCGGCGCCCTCGAGGACAAGGTGTACGGGCTCGAACGGCTCGGCGCCGACGACTACTTGGCCAAGCCCTTCGACTTCGCCGAACTCGTCGCCCGTATCCGCGCACTCAGCCGCCGCGTACCCAAGGCGCCGCTGGACGTGCTGCGGCACGCGGGCATCACGCTGGACCGGGCCCGGCGCGAGGTCACGGCGCGCGGGCGGGCCGTGACGCTCACGCCGAAGGAGTTCGCCGTGCTGCGGCTGCTCATGGAGGCGGGCGGCGATGCCGTGCCGCATCACGAGCTCGTACGGACGGTCTGGGACGAGAACCTCGATCCGCGGACCACGGCGGTCCGCGCCACCATCAGCCGGCTGCGCGGCAAACTCGGCGATCCCGACCTGATCCTCGCCGACGCAGGACAGGGGTACCGGCTGTGCGGCTGACCTTGCGCAGGCTCCCGTTCCGCGCACGCCTCGCGGTCGCGTTCAGCGGGCTCTTCCTGCTCGCCGGCATGGGGCTGCTGGCCTTCGTGGTGCTGCTCGCCCGCTACGGCACGGCGCAGAAAGTGCAGGGCATGGAGTTCCTGCCGGTGACCGATGACCCGAGCGCCGGCCAGGCACAGCCGGTGCAGCCGGGCCAGGGTGCGACCGTGCCGCCGCCCTGGAACCCGGCCGCCTTCGAGGGCATCGCCATCCGCAAGACCGAGCAGACCGTACAGGCGGTGCAGGATGCCGCGCTGCAGCAGATGCTGCTGTGGTCCGGCATCGGACTGCTCGTCATGGCGCTGCTCGCGGGGCTGCTCGGCTGGTGGCTGGCCGGGCGGGCGCTGCGGCCGATCACCGCGATGACCGAGTCGGCCCGCCGGATCAGCGACCACAACCTCCACGAGCGCCTCGCCCTGACCGGCCCCGACGACGAACTGCACCGCCTCGCCGACACCTTCGACACGATGCTGGACCGTCTCGAGAAGGCCTTCGACAGCCAGCGCCGTTTCGTCGCCAACGCCTCGCACGAGCTGCGCACCCCGCTCGCCGTACAGCGCACCAGCCTCGAGGTCGGTCTCGCCGATCCGCTCCCGGACGGCCTGGAGGAGGTACGCGAGGATCTGCTCGCCGCCAACCGCGACGCGGAGAAACTGATCGCCGCGCTGCTGCTGCTCGCCCGCAGCGACCGCGGCCTCGGGGCCACCGAGCCCGTGGACCTGGGCGTGCTTGCGCGGCAGGCGGCCGCCGAACTCGCCGCGCCCGCACGGGAGATGTCAGTGGAGGTGGTGGTGACGGGTACGGCCCCGGACGTGGTCGGCGACCCGGTCCTGCTCCGTCATCTCCTCACCAACCTGGTGGGCAACGCCATCCGCTACAACCACCCCGGCGGCCGCGTCGACGTGACGCTCGAAGGCCGCACCCTGACGGTGGCCAACACGGGCCCCGAAGTGCCCGCCGACCGGGTCGACGAGCTCTTCGAGCCGTTCCGCCGCCTTGCCCAGGACCGTCTGGCACACCAGAGCGGGCACGGCCTGGGGCTGTCCATCGTCCGCTCCATCGCCGAGGCGCACGGGGCACGGACCGAGGCGACGGCCAGGGCCGGGGGCGGCCTGCGCATCGCCGTCACCTTCGGGCTCGTGTAGGGCCGGGGTCCGTCCCCGCCGGCTTCTCAACTCCAGCCGCTCCCCAGTGCCTTGCGCCCCGGAGCGCTCGGCAGGGCCGCGCGGCGGGGCGGGGCCGGGAGCTGGTCGGCGGTGCGTTCCAGGCGCAGGGCGAGGGCCGGGCAGCGCCGTACCGCGCGCTGGGCACGGCCGCGCAGGGCCAGCGGGACGCCCGCGTCCGAGACCGTGGGGAAGCCGTCGGGGCCGAGCGTGATCAGTTCCGGTACGACATCGGCGCACAGGCCGTGGCCCTGGCACAGGGTCCAGTCGACGACCAGACGTTCACCGCTCGGTGCGCCCGGATCGGTCAGGCCCGGCACGGGCAGCGGCAGCACCCCGCGGGTCTCGCGGCCGCAGCCGCCGCTCAGGACGTGCATCGCGAGGTCGTCCTTGAACGCCGTGAGTGTCGAGGCGATGAAACGGGCCGAACCGTCCGGGTGCTTGCAGGCGCCACGCCCCTTCACGGCGCGGGTGATCTCGTGCAACGCCTCCAGGGCCGTGGGGCCGCCGCCGTTCAGGACGTCCGCGAGACCGCCGGCCGCCGCCGGCAGGCCGAGACGGCAGGGGCCGCACTGGCCCGCGCTCTCGTCGGCCAGCCACTGGGCGACGCGCAGTCCCTCGCCGAGCGCACAGGTCTCCTGGCCGATCGGCAGGATCGCGCCCGCGCCGAGGGCTCCGCCGAGCGCCTCGAGGGAAGCCCGCGAGACCACCGCGTCGTGCGAGGCGATCGCGTTCAGCCAGCTGCCGTGATAGCCGCCGGTCAGCACGCCCTGGGGGAGCGGGGGAGCGCCGGCGAGCTGCAGGACGTAACGGAGCGGGACACCTGTCGGAACCTCGATGACCATGGGGCGCGCGACCGCTCCGGAGACGGTGAGGAGCACGGTGCCCGGCTCGTCGTACAGGCCCGTGCCGCGGTAGCGCGACGGGCCGATACGGGCGGCGATCGCGAGCTGCGCGAAGGTCTCGGCGTTGGACAGCAGGGTCGGCGCACCGCCGACGCCCGACTCGGCGGCGCGCACCCGGCGGCCCGGCGGCAGCGCGGGTCCGCCGTCGATGGAGCGGATCAGGGCCGAGGCCTCGCCGGTGACCATGCGCTCGGGGTTGCGCTGGACGCGGGCGCGCAGGGCGGCGCTGCGGCGGTTGGACAGGCCGCGCTCGGCGAGCGCGGCGGTCATCGACGACTCGGTCGAGTCACGGGTCACGCCGACGACCAGGGTGCGGGCGCCGAGCGCCTCGGCGGCGAGCAGGGCGCCGTCGAGGATCAGATGCGGGGCCCGGTTGATCAGAACGGTGTCCTTGCGGCATGCGGGCTCGTCCTCGCTGCCGTTGACGACCACCACCGGCCGTACTCCCCGCTTGATCGCCGCGTCGGCGACGGCCCGCAGCTTTCTGGCGAAGGGGAAGCCCGCGCCGCCGCGGCCGCGCAGACAGACGTCGTCGGCGAGCTGGGCGAGGCGCTCGCCGCCGATGGGTTCCAGGGGCCCGTGCACCTTGAGGTGCATCGCCAGATCGAGCCGTTCCACGAGGTCGAACCCCGAGGTGAGCTGGGGCAGTCCGACGACGCGGACCTCGGGGACGTCGGGCAGCGGTGCGTTCAACGACGGCCTCCCGCGGTACCGGGCGCGGACCAGGGCTCACCCGCGGCCGGAGCCTCGAAGGGGTTCGGGATCGGTTCGGTCGGTGCCTCGTACAAGGGCGTCTGGCCGGTGTCGTACGGGGAGATGGGGCCCGAGCCGTACGTGGGGGTCGAGCCGGTGTCGTAGGGGTCGCTGGTCACGTAGTACGGGGGGTCGCTGTTTGCGGCGGGCGCGGGGATGAAGGGCGCGGCGGGGTCCGTGGCGGGCTCGGCGAGGCCCGTGTCGTACGTCGGGACCGGGCCGGTGTCGTACGTGGGGCTCGCGGCCGTGTCGTACGGCGTGGTGCCGCTCGGGTACGCGGGCGGTGCGGGGCGCGACGGG
>NZ_JBEPEW010000218.1:0-9819 GCF_040300965.1 Streptomyces mesophilus
CGGCCGCGCAGCTGCATGCCGCGCGCGCCGACGTCCACGGGGCCCGCCACCTTGTCGAGGGCGACGGCTTCCGGGAGCGGCGGCAGCCAGATCTGGCGTACGGGGTCGGTGGGCGCGTCCTCCAACTGCGAGACGAGGACGCCGAGTTCGGTCGGGCCGGTCTCGCGGCGGCGCATCTGCGGTTCGGCGGGTCCGGTGGAGTCCGCCTCGGCGAGGGTGTTGTACGCCTCGTATTCGAGGGCCAGCGGGCCGCTGTCCTCCTCGTCGCGGGCGACGGGACCGCGGTAGGCGCCGGAGACGTACGAGGCCTTGAACCGTTCGTACACCGACATATCGACTTTGAGGTAGCCGAAGCCGGGCAGCGGCGGGAGGTGGAAGGCGTCGGTGGTGTCGAGGACCGTACGGGACTCGTCCGGCGAGAAGGTGCGCAGACCCAGGCGGTACGAGAGGTAGGTGTCGAGGCCCTTGAGCTTGCCGCCCTCGATGCGCTGCGACGAGAGCAGCAGGTGCACGCCGATGGAGCGGCCGATGCGCCCGATGGAGAGGAAGAGGTCGATGAAGTCGGGCTTGGCGGTGAGGAGTTCACCGAACTCGTCGATGACGACGAACAGGTGCGGCAGCGGGTCGAGGTCGGGCCGCTTGGTGGCGCGCAGGGCAGCGTAGTCGCCGATGTCGGCGACGTTGCCCGCGTCCTTCAGCACCTGCTGGCGGCGCTTGACCTCACCGGCGAGCGAGGCGTGCACGCGCTCGACGAGGCCCGCCTGGTTCTCCAGGTTGGTGATCACGCCCGCGACATGCGGCAGGGACCCGAACGGCGCGAAGGTCGCACCGCCCTTGTAGTCGACGAGGACGAGGGAGAGGTCCTCGGGCGGGTGGGTGGCGACGAGCGCGAGGACGAGCGTACGAAGGAGCTCGGACTTGCCGGAGCCGGTCGCGCCGACGCAGAGGCCGTGCGGACCCATGCCCAGTTCGGAGGACTCCTTGAGGTCGAGCAGGACCGGCTCGTGGGAGTCGCTGATGCCGATCGGGACGCGCAGGAAGGAGCGTTCGCCGCGCGGTGCCCAGAGCTTTTCGAGGTCGAGGCGGGCCACGTCGTCGATGCCGAGCAGTTCGGCGAAGTCCACGGGACCGGAGAGCGGGGCGTCCGCCATGGACTCGGCGGAGAGCCTGAGCGGCGCCAGCATCCGCGCGATGCCTTCGGCGCCCGGCACGGTGACCTCGTCGACGGTGCCGTGGGCGCTGATCGGCTCGGCCTCGCGCAGGTCCTCGATGACGACGCGGTCGCCGTCGACGGTGATACGGACCGAGACCTGGCCGGGCTCCTGGACCCGCTCGGCGAGCAGATGCAGCACGGAGACGCCCATGTCGCGCAGGCCCACCGCGTCGTCGGGGCGCGGGAGTTCGGCCGCGTCCTCGCCGTAGCCGTCGGAGACGACGAGCAGCCGGGAGCTCATCGACAGGGCGCCCTTGTCGGACAGACCGCGGCGCACCTCGGCCGCGTACGAGGCGCGGCGGCGCAGCTCGTGGCCGATCTGGCGGGCCAGTTGGGAGGGTGAAGGGGCGATACGGCGGGCCGCGACCGGTCCGTCGAACTGCTCGCTGTCGAGCAGGTGCGGCAGCCACTTCGCCCACTCCCAGTCGCCGAGACGCTCCCCCGGCACGGCGAGCGCCATGGCCACGTCGTCGGGGGCGTGGGTCGCGGCGGCCTGCACGAGCAGGGCGCGGGCCACGCGCAGGGTGTCCTCGCGGGGGCCGACGATGCTGATGTTGCCGACGCGGTCGAGCGGGACGGTGAGCGGGAGTTCGGTGCCGGTGCGGAAGCGGTCCATCAGGGCGGACGCCTCGTTGAGCATGAACTTGTCGGGCGGCGTGAGCACCGATGAGCCCTGCTGCTGGATCTTCAGATCCCGTACGGGCATCTCGCCGGTGCCGACCCGTACCCGCAGGAAGTCGCCGTCCGTACGGCGGCGCTCCCACAGCCGGGCAGGGTCGCGCACGATGTCGTACAGCGCGGAGGGCGGCGGGTTGAGGATGCCGGCGCGTTCGCGGCGCTGCTTCTCCTCGCCCGACAATTCCTCGCGCAGCTCCTCCAGGTATTCGAGGTACGCCTCGCGCTGGGTGCGGCGGGTGCGCTGCGCCTTGCCCTTCTGGGAGAAGACGAGCACCACCGAACCGATGATGGTGACGATCAGGATGAGCGCGCCGATCGCCGCGAACGCGCCGTTGCTGCGCAGGACCGTCATCATCACGACGGACGACATGACGCCCGCGACCGGAAGCAGCGAGGTGGCGATGTTGCCGCCCTTGCCGTCGGGCAGGTTCGGCGGCGCCTCGATGACGCGGGCCTCGGACGCGGCACCGGGCCGTGTGGTGCGGGCCGGGCGGTGGATCAGTCGGGTGCTCATCGTTTCCCTGTACCTGCGGCTCAGCGGCGCTTCTGCGACAGCTGGAACACCTCGGCGGCGAGGCGGGTCGCGGCGGTCCGGGTCGGCTGGGCGAGCAGTTCGGTGCGGATCGCGCCACCGGAGGCCAAGTGCCGGTCGTACGGCAGGAGTTGGACGCCCACCCCGGTCGACTTCAGCTTCTCGGTGGCCTTCGCGAGATCGAGCCCGCTGTGCGGCACCATCTCGGTGAGCACGACGACGGTGCCCTCGATCATGTAGCGCGGCAGGCCCTGCATCCACTGCAGGACGGAGTACGTGGAGGTGACGCCCTCGAGCGTCGCGGGCGCGACCAGGATCCGGGCCTGGGCCGCGGACAGGGCGGTACGGGCGACCTCGGCGGGCAGCGTCTCGCAGTCGACGACCGTGATCCCGAAGTAGCGGCGCAGCGAGACCATGACCTTCTCGTACGCCTTGAGGTCGAGCATCGCGCCGATCTGGCCCTGGCTGCCGGGGAGCAGCCAGGCGTTGTCGGGGAGCTGGACCAGGTAACCGGTGACGTCGAGCAGGGACATCTGCGGGACGACGATCGAGGCGAGGTCGCCCGTGGTCCAGCGCAGCGCCTCAGCGCCGACGCGCAGCGGCAGGGTGCCTAGCGCGGGGTCGGCCTCGACGAGCAGGACCGGATCGTGGCGGTAGTGCGCGTAGGTGGTGCCGAGCAGCGCGGAGACCGTGGACTTGCCGGCGCCGCCGCGGATCGAGGTGACGGCGATCTGGCGGCCGGTGGTGACCGGGGCCTGGAGCAGTTCGCCGAGCCGTGAGGCGTCGGCGACCTCGCGGGCGGCGCTCGACGAGACGGTCCTGCGGACGGCCCGCAGCGCGCGGGTCGCGAAGGGCTCGCCGTGCCGGGGCTTGCGGCGGGCGGCGGCGAGATCGCGGTCGAGGACCTGGCGGGAGTCGGGGGTGTGGGCGGGGCCCCGGGTGTACGGGGAGGGGGGCTGCTGGGCGTAGGAGTGCTGGACAGGCTGGGCTGGGGGCGCGGGGGCGGGGGTCGGCTGAGCTTGCTGCTGGGGCAGTGGCTGAGCCTGTCCGTGGGCGAGTGGCTGAGCCTCTCCGTGGCCAAGTGGCTGAGCCACTGGCGCCTGGGCTTGCGGCGTCTGGGAGGCGGACGCCCCCTGGCCCCCTGTTCCGCCCGTGAGGTCGCGCAGCACATCGCCCTGCCAGTTGCCGCCGTTCGGCATGTCCGTGCTCACTTCCCTGCGCCCCGTTCCCTCGAAGTCACTGCGGTGCCGATCAGAACTTGTTCAGCAGCTGGCCGTACACCCCGAACGCGCCCACGGCGAGCGGGAAGAGCCCGATCACGCCGATGGACTCGATCAGATCGGCCATCCTGCGCAGCCGGACCACCACATGCTCGGGCGGCTGTACGGCGAGCACGAGCAGCGGCAGCACGGCGGCCGCGCACAGCACGGCGAGCGGACCGATGCCCTGGGCGTGCGCCATCCACAGCATCACCAGGCGTACGACGAGGAAGCCGGCCGCCACGAACAGCGCCACGACCTCCGCCACCAGCGGAAAGGCCCGCGCCCGCGAAAGCAGCACCACGGCGGTGAGCGCGGTGAGCAGCACCGTCCACACGGTGGGCGGCGCCGAGGTCAGCAGGAAGCCGGCGGCCGTCGCGGAGAGCGCGGTGACGATCGTGGCGAGCGCGAGCCCGCGGTGGGTGGCGGCGAGTGCGCCGGCCACCTGGTGGCGGCTGACCGAGGCGCCACCGGAGCGGCGGTCGTCGAGGCCCGTCAGACCGGAGGCCATCAGCGCGAGCCGCGGCAGCATGCCGAGCAGCACCACGGAGAGCACGGCCATCACGGCACCGAGCCGGGCCGGGTCGTCCTGGACAGCGGCGGCCACTTCCCAGATGAGGGTGAACGCGCCGGTGGCGGCCGCTCCGATCAGACCGCCTCGGCCGAGCGGTGAGAAGAAGCCGAGCAGCAGCTGAGTCAGCACGAGCGCACCGCCGACCGCCGCCGTCCGCACCTGGCCCGACCAGGCGTGCGCGTCGGCCGCGGTCCACGCGGCGAGCAGTCCGAGCACTCCGGAGGTGAGCAGCAGCGCGGTGGCCAGGCCCCGGTTGCCGGCGCCGAGCTTCGCGACGAGCGCGCCCGCGGCGGCAAGGAGCAGGGTGGCCACGAGGAGCGCGGTCGCGACGGACGCGAGCGGGAACTCGGCCCGTGCGAGGACTGCCGCGATCACCGTGAAGGCGACTGTGGCGACTCCGGCACTGACCCTGCGCGTCGCGGGCCGCCAGCGCCAGGCGCGCAGATCCAGATCGTCCGCGACCTCGTCGGTCACGTCGTGGACGACGGGTGCGGGCGGGGCCGCGTGGGCGCGTACGAGACGCAGGACCGCACCGTCGGCGACCTCGGCCGAGGAGAGGGTGCTCTCGTGCGGCAGTACGGCACCGTCCGAGGTGATCAGCTGCCGGGTCATCGGCCGCGAGGCGGCTCGGTCGTCGAGCAACTGCAGGATGTCGGGGAGCAGTTGCCCTATGGGTGTGTCCGACGGCAGAACGATGTCCGCCCGCCGGCGCTCGCCGACGAGGGTCACTCGGCTGAGTTGCGCTCGGGAACTCGTTGCAGTGCTCACCACTTACCGGAACCTATCATCGCGAAGTCGAGGCGGACGGCGGGTTGTTGCCATGCCCATTGATGGGCGTTTGCCCGAATTGCCGGAACTGCTGAGCGGCATCGATCCCGTCGAGACCGACGAGCTTCTCCTGCTTCTGCTGCTGCTTGCGCTGCTCGTCCTTCTGCTTCTCCATCATGTTCTGCACGAAGGACCAGCCGACACAGCCGGCACACAGGACGGCGGCGATGGCGATCCCGGCGAACACCTTGCCGAGCCGCTCGTCGGCGCTGCGCCGTGCGCGCTGCGCCCCGAAGAGCAGAGCGTCGCGGAGCCTCCGTCGGCGTACCGACACCGACTCCAGCAACTGGCTGTCGTAATCCCGCGCCATGACTCTCTTTGCCTCAGTCGTCCTCGGCGAGCCCGAGGAGCTCCCGCATCTTCGCGTACTTGCGGTCGAGCCGCTCCTGGGTCGCCCGGTCGAGGACGGCCCTGCGTACCGGATCGCAATTGTGCGCAAGATCGGCCGTCTTGACGAGCCTGGCTCCCGGGGTCGCGAGGATACGTGCCGCGTACGCCTCCGGTTCCTCGTCCTCGCGCTTGGTGAGCGCCAGGACGATGGCCTTGGTGGCGGGGGTGAGCGCGGCCGCCTCGAGCCACTCCTCGGTCAGGGCGTGGTCCTCGATCGCGTCGTGCAGCCATGCGGCGGCGATCTGCTCGTCGCCGCCGCCCCTGGCCCGGGTGCCGTCGGCGACGGCCTGCAGATGCTCCACGTACGGCCGTCCGGCCTTGTCCGTCTGCGCCGCGTGCGCACGGCGGGCCACGGCCTCGACCTCGTCGAGGCTCATGAGCGGCTGCTGCTCGTCCGGCATGGCGTTCCCCCTTGGCTTTGCCTCCGCAACATAAAGCATGGGTGAGGGGGAGGTACAGCTCGGGTGGGGTGCGTCACGCCGCCGAGCTGTGCGCGCGGCTAGCCGGCCAGCGGGTCGCCGAGGAAGACCACGGAGATCACGAAGAACGCGATCCACCCCAGAGGAATCAGCGCGACATACGAGAGCGGCCGCTTGTGCAGCGGTACACCGGCCGGCAGCTGCGGACCGTGCTGCCCGGGCGCGGGCGGCTGCACGGCCTTGATCCTGCGGCGGGCGAAGAGGTTCCGGAGCAGGGTGAACGGTGCGAACAGGAACAGCGAGAACGGACTCCACCAGCCCTGCCACAGCGTCTTCCCGCTCATCTCGCGGTAGACGGCCTCGCCGCACGTGGCGCACATCGGGCCGTCGAGCTTCTGGAAGCGCATGAGGATGAGCAGGCCCTGGTGGGCGCGGAACGTGACGCGCTCGGCGGGCAACGCCCCGCAGAAGCGGCAACCGACGGGTCCGGCCTGCGGGTTGGGCGCGCTCCACTGCGGGTGCGCCCACTGACCCTGCCCGCCCTGCTGGCCCTGCTGTCCCTGGGGCGGGATGCCCGGCTGGGCATACGGGCTGGGCTGCTGGTTCGCGTACGGGTTGGGCTGCTGGTTCGCGTACGGGTTGGGCTGCTGGTTCGCGTACGGGTTCTGATTCGCGTACGGGTTCTGCTGCTGCGGCGGTGGCGTGGTCACCGTGGTCCCCCTGCTTGGTACTTGGTGCTGCGCGGCGCGTGCGGTGCCGCGTGGTGGTGCGCAGGGGTCTGCCTATCAGGCAGTCGATTGCGGATGCAACTACGTGTCCGCCTGCCGGAAATGGAGATCCTCGGTGAACCGGGGCAGTACCCGCGGGTCGGTCGTGAGGGTCGCCCAGTGCGTGAGGGTCTTCAGCGGCCGGCATCCGCCGACGCTCACGCCCTCGCCGGGGCCGAGCACGGCGCTTGGCGCAAGCCCCTGCGCGGCGGCCTCCCGCAGCCTGCCGATGCACTTGCGCCCTGCTGCGTGGGCCGCGTCCCGCGGTGCGTGCTCCCGTGGGAGCCAACCGGCTGCGGCCACGCGGCCGTTCGCTCCGTCGTGCGCCCAGAGCATGCCGAGGGCGACCTTGCCCGCGTCGACGATGACGACGTAGTCGACGTCCTCGGGCGTGTAAGGAGCGAAGCCTGTGCCGGGGTCGGCGAGCTCTTTCACGTACGCGGAGTCGGGCGCGGAGAGCGGCGGGCCCGGTACGACGCGGCTGTCCTCGTCACCGCCGAACGCGGCAAGGCGAGCGAGCGCTTCGGTCGGCGCGAGCCCTTCCGCCTTGGCGTCGCGCAGCATCCGGGCCCAGCGCACGCTCTTGTCGTACGCCTCGTCGCCACCGACCTTGCGGTAGCAGAAACCGCCTGCGTCGTCCTCGTCGCCCGCGAAGGCGTATCCGACGACGCGGTCGAGGGCGTCGACGACGGTCAGGTACTGGACGGGTTTGTCCGTGCTCGGGCAGTAGAGCGGCGGGCCGGATGACCGTCCGAAGCGTAGGTCTTCATTGAGCCGGGGATTGCGGCCTGGCGGCATCGACATGCGGTCACCCTAGGACGAGGCCGCGAGTTCCTTGAGCGCCGCGAGGGAGGGCAACTCCGCGGGCACCGCCGGCTCGACACGGCTCAGCTCGTCGCCGCCGAAGGCGATCAGCTGCCGCAGGGCCTCCGTCGGGGGCAGCCCCGCTGCTTTGGCTTCACGCAGTTTCCGAGCCCAGCGACCACCCTTGTTGTGCCCGTCGTCCCCAGCCGCCGCCCGCGCGGTGTAGCCGCCCGCATCGTCCGCGTCGTTGGCCCATGCGTAGCCCAGCACCCTGCCCCCGCCATCGACGATGGTGAGGTACCGCACCGGCTTGTCCGTGTTCGGGTTGTACAGCGGCGGGCCGCCCGGCTTCTCCTGGAAAAGGAGGTCCTCGTTCAAGCGCGGATTGGGGCGCTGTTCCCTGCTCATCGCGTACGCCTTTCCTTAAGTCCTCGGCAGCACTTCGCCGTAGACCTGAACCTGCCCGTTCTCCACGAAGACTCGGGTCACCTTGTACTCGCTCCCGCGTGCCAGCAGCAGCTCGCGCTCGGTCACGTCGTACTTGCTCACCTTTTCCAGCCACAGCGCCGGGGTGCCCTGGGGAACCCGCAAGTGCAGGATGGCTTCCTTGCCCGCGAAGCTGGGCACGGGGTGGTTGCCCAGTGACGTCGACAGATAGCCCTGGTCAGGGTACGTCCGGCCGACCATGTCCTCGTAAGCGGAGAGGTTCAGGTGCCCGAGACCCGTACCGCGCACCACCATGATGTTGTCCGGCACCGGGCGCCCCGACATGACACGGTCCATCTCGGCGATGTCGTGCCGCACCGCAGGTGTGTCGTAGGCGCTGTCGCCGCGCAGCAGCCCGTTCATGTCGATATAGGAGGGCGGGGTGTCGCCTGTGTAGTCCCGCAGGGCACTCTGCGCCGACGGGTCCAAGTCGTCCACGTACTGGTTCCACTCGGCGCGGCCGTACGCGATCGCCGCCGTGTCATCCGCGAAGGGCAAAGTGCCCGCGGACAGTTCGGCGGCCGCGACGCGGTGCTTCTCCGCGTTGGGGAGAGCGTCGAACTCATCCGCCGACATGTGCGGCTTGTACTCGTACGCGTCGCCCGACGCATCGGAACCGTGGGCGCCTGGAGTGCCTGACTCATCGACACCGTGCGCCGCGTCATCCACCACACTGCTGTGGTCCGGGTCCGTGCCGTGGACCCCGTCGTCGCCATGCCCCGCCGCGTCATCAGCGTGGGAAACCGCGTCGTCACCGTGCCCCGCAGCATCGTCCCCGACGTGCGCGCCGTCGTCCGCGTGGGACGCCGGGCCCGCGGGCGGGCCGTCGTGGCCCGGGCCGTGGGGGCCCGAGGGCGGGAGGTCGTGGCCCGCGGAGGACGGGCCGGGGATCGCGTTGTCCGTGGTGCTCACGCCGGGGACGTGCGTAGCCGGGCCCGTGCCCGGCGTGTGCGTGGCCGTGCCCGCCGGGACCTCGCCGGTCGCACCACCGGGTACGTGGTCCGTGGCGGAGCCGGACGGAACGCTGTCCACGGAGCCCGCCGGGAGCGAGTCGCCCGCGTGGACGCCCGCCAACACGGGCTGCTGCGCCGGGGCGTGGGCCGGGACGGACTCCGCCTTGACCGGGGTCGGGTCCACCGCTCCGTTGGGCGAGATCAGCGAGCCGTCGGGCTCCATCACTCGGCCGTCCGGCAGCGCGACCGAGTTGTGCGACACCGTCGTCCAGCCCTCGGGGAGCTTGAGCGCCCCGGTGGGCGTGGTGACCGCGCCTTCCGGAATCGCCGCGCCCTCGGGCAGCGTGAACGAACCGTCGGGCATACGCAGCGAGCCCTCCGGCAGCCGGACCATCGTGTCGGGCAGGGGTGGGATGTCGATGGTGCCGACGCCCTTCAGCCCGGCCATCACATCGCCGAGTTTGGTCAGTCCTGCGCCGCCGGCCTTGGTGATGTAGGTCATCGGATCGATGGCCTTGCCCGCCTTCGACAACGCGGACAGGGTTTTGGCGACCGCGCCGGCCTTGCCCGCGCCGGCGACTCCGGCGCCTGCGCCGCCGGTGAACACGGTGGTGACCACGTTGAACGTGACCGCACCCGCAGCCCGGGCGGGGTTCTTGCCCCACTCGTCCCAGGCGACCAGGGCCTTGCCGGTCTCCTTCACCGCGGTACGCGAATCACGCAGCCAGGAGGGGAGCTTGTCGTCCGGCGCCATCATGTACGCCGCCCCGACCACCGGCACCGACATGATCAGCAGGCCGGTCGCCAATTGGGCGAGGCCTTTCCAGGCCTGCCCCATCGCATCGAGTCCCTGGAAGCCGACCAGGGTGCCGAGGCCTTTGATGGTGCCCCAGATCCCGTCGACGATCAGGCCGTC
>NZ_JBEPEW010000219.1:0-9749 GCF_040300965.1 Streptomyces mesophilus
CAGGAGGCGGCTGGCGATGCCCGTGCCGGCGCCGACGTCGAGGACGCGGCGGCCGTCGAGGGGCGTGCCGGTCAGCTCCTCGAGCGTCTCGAAGAGCTCCGGCGGATAGTCCGGGCGGGCGGTGGCGTATTGAGCGGCGACGGCGTCGAAGGAGAGCGCGAAGTCGGTCATGACTCCATCGTGACCGCCGGGAGCGACGAATAGGAGCTCCCGGAAACCCCGGGATACGCCCACTCCCAAGCCCATCACCCACCGAGACGCGGCGGTTCGACCGGCCGCGCCGGTGCGGTCAGCCGCGGCGCTTCTTCTTCGGGTTGCCCGCGCGGCGGGAGGAGCGGCGTTCGTACTGGGTGCGGGCCATTTCGTATTCCGTGCGGCGGAGCTTTTCGCCGGGGGCCTCGTAGAGGTTGCGGAAGAAGTACGCGAGCAGGACGCCGATGAAGCCGATGGCCATCAGGCCCTTCGCGGACTGTGCCGTATCGGGTTCGGTGCGCTTGCCGTACGACTCCCAGGCGCGGCGGAACGCGATCGCGCTGCAGGCCGAGAAGGCGACGATGACCAGGACGTTGACGAAGTTGCCGACCTTGGCGATCTCCAGGCCCTCGAACGCGAAGCGGAGGACGAAGGCGCCGGCGGCGGCGAGGGCGAGGGAGCCGATGCCGGCTCCGATGCGGCGCCAGAGGTAGCCGCCGTCGTGGTTCAGCCAGGTGGTGCCGAAGAGGGGGAGCTCCTCGGGCTGCGGGCCCGCCGGGGTGGTGGATGTCTCGTTCGTGCCGTTTTCGTCGCTCACGAGGTTGATTATCCCGGACCTCGGGGCCCGGGCGGACTGTGTGGGGCGCGGGCCGTCGAGGGTGCGGGTGCCCGCGGCTATGTTGTAGGCGTCAACTCGTGTACGGGGAGGGCCTGTTGTGCCACTGCGGGAGGATGATCCGCATGCTATCGGGGCATATCGGCTGAGCGATCGGCTCGGATCGGGCGGGATGGGGACGGTGTTCCTGGGGCATGCGCCCTCGGGCCGTGATGTCGCGATCAAGGTCATCCACGAGCAGTACGCGGGCGATCCGGTCTTCCGTACGCGCTTCCGGCAGGAGGTGGCCGCGGCCCGCAGGGTCAGCGGTGCCTTCACGGCGGCCGTCGTGGACGCCGACTCCGAGGCGCGCAGGCCCTGGATGGCCACGCAGTACGTACCCGGACCGACGCTCGCCGACCGGCTGCGCGACCAGGGTCCGGTGCGGGGCGGTGAGCTGCGGCGGCTCGCGCTGGGGCTCGCGGAGGCGCTGGGCGACATCCACCGGGCCGGTGTCGTGCACCGTGATCTCAAGCCGGCGAATGTGCTGATGGCCGCGGACGGGCCGCGGGTGATCGACTTCGGGATCTCCCGCGCGGCCGAGAACCAGGCGCTCACCGCGACCGGGCATGTGATGGGGACACCGCCGTTCATGTCGCCGGAGCAGCTGAGCGATCCGCGGTCGACCGGGACGGCTTCCGATGTGTTCTCGCTGGGGGCGCTGCTCGTCTACGCGGTGCGGGGCAAGGGTCCTTTCGACGCGGACAGCCCGTATCTGACCGCGTACCGCGTGGTGAACGAGGTGCCCGAGCTGGACGGTGTGCCGCAGCCGCTGCGGGAGGTCGTGGCCGGGTGCCTGGCGAAGGAGCCGGGCGAGCGGCCGGCGCTCGACGTCGTGGCGCACGAACTGCGGCGGCTGCCGGAGCGGACGGCGGAGACCGTGGTCTGGCCGGCGGCCGGTGACCAGCAGACGCTGACCATACGGAGCGCTGCTGCGAGCGGGCCGGGAAGCGGCGCAGGGCGGGCGGAGAGCGAGAGCGGCGCCCGGCGGCCGGAAACGGAGTCGCTGCCGCCGGTGGGGACGCTGGGTCCGGTGGAGTCCGCGGAGTCCGCGGCTTCGGACCGGTCCGAGCGTTCCACCACGGCCGCGAAGCCGCGCCGGCGCGCCCGCATCCTGCTCGCGGCCGGCGCCCTGGTGGTCGTGGCGGCCGTCGGTGCCGCGGTGGCCGTGTTCGGGCCGGACTCCGGGGGCGGCCGGACCGGGGGCAAGGGATCGGCCTCGGCGCCCGCTCCCCCGCGTACCGCACTGCCCGCGGGCTGGAAGCCGTGGCAGACCTCGTTGGTCGGCGCGGCGGAGCGGGGCGGCAAACCGCCCGAGCGCTGGCGGCACTTCGCCGACGTACAGGAATGTGTCGTCGAGGGTGCGGCCGCGTACTGCGGGGGCGGAAGCATTCTGACCGTACGGATCGACCTCGCGACCGGTGCCGTGCTGTGGCGGGCGCCCGCCCCGGTCGCGCTCGAGGAGTCCGAGACCGGGATACACGACTCGTCGCCGCTCGGGGTCGGCGGCGGGAAGGTCATCGTCCTCGAGGCCCAGCCCGGGGAACGCGCGCAGGTCACCGCGCTCGACGCGGACACCGGCAAGCGGGTGTGGAGCCGGCCGGCCAGCACCGGGGTCTCCTCGGCCGCCGTGGTCGACGGACTCGTCGCGACGCTGGATCCGGACGACACGTCGATCACCGCGCGAGAGCTGTCGAGCGGCCGGACGGTGTGGACGACTCCGGTCATGCCCGAACAGATGTGCATGCCGGTGGAGCTGGGCGGTGCGATCTACGCGAGGTGCGATGTCGAGACCGAGGACGGGGAGACCTACCGGCTCGCCCTCAAGCGTCTCGACCCCGCGGACGGCAACGCGCATGAGCTCCCGGTGGTCTCCGACGCCGACGGCACCGTCTCCGTGCTCGACGACGGGCGCCTGGTGTTCCCGGTGGCGGGTGGTGAACAGCCCGATTCCGAGGGCGGGTTCGACTGGGTCACGCGGTACACCTCGCTCACCTTGATGGACCCGACGGGCAAGCGGAAGCGCACCACGGTGCGCCTGGCGAAGCCGGTCGAGGGCACGGGCGTCGACATCCTCGGCTCGGCGATGTACGTACGGCGCACGGACGGCACGGTGACTGCCGTGGACGTGCGCAGTGGCCGGCAGCTGTGGAGTACACCGACCTCGCTGGAGCGTCCGGGCACGCCCCTGGTCCTGGACGGTGTGCTCTACCTGGCGTCCAGCAGCGGCCGGGTGCTCGCGCTCGATGTCCGTACGGGAGAGGAGCTCTGGCAGACCCCGCCGCGCAACGCACCCGTGGACGCCGCGTCCTGGGGCGGACCCGAGGTGCTGCGGGCCGAGGGTGCGCTGGTGGTCAGCTCGTCGGGCGGGACGGTGTTCTCGTTCGACCCGGCCAAGCCGCCCAAGTGACCGCCGGGCCAACGAAGTGACGGCTGAACCGCCCGAGTGACCGCCGAGCCGCCCAGGTGACCACGCGGAAGGGCCGGCCCCATCGGGACCGGCCCTTCACACAGGTACTGAGGCGATCAGCCCAGCTTGCTCACGTCGCGCACCGCGCCCTTGTCCGCGCTGGTGGCCATCGCCGCGTATGCCTTCAGGGCCTGGGAGACCTTGCGTTCGCGGTTCTTCGGGGCGTACGTGCCGTTCAGGGCCTTCTCGCGTGCGGCCAAGTCCTCGTCGGAGACCAGGAGTTCGATGGTGCGGTTCGGGATGTCGATACGGATGCGGTCGCCGTCCTCGACCAGCGCGATCGTGCCGCCGGAGGCCGCCTCGGGCGAGGCGTGGCCGATCGAGAGGCCCGAAGTGCCGCCGGAGAAGCGGCCGTCGGTGATCAGGGCGCAGGCCTTGCCGAGGCCGCGGCCCTTCAGGTACGAGGTCGGGTAGAGCATTTCCTGCATGCCGGGGCCGCCCTTGGGGCCCTCGTAGCGGATGACGACCACGTCGCCCTCCGTGACCTGCTTCAGGAGGATCTTCTCGACGGCTTCTTCCTGGGATTCGCAGACGACGGCCGGGCCTTCGAAGGTCCAGATCGACTCGTCCACGCCCGCCGTCTTCACGACGCAGCCGTCGACCGCCAGGTTGCCCTTGAGGACCGCGAGGCCGCCGTCCTTGGAGTAGGCGTGCTCGGCGGAGCGGATGCAGCCTTCGGCGGCGTCCTCGTCGAGGGCCTCCCAGCGCTCGGACTGCGAGAAGGCCTCGGCGGAGCGGACGCAGCCGGGGGCCGCGTGCCACAGCTCGATCGCCTCGGGGCTGGGCGAACCGGCGCGCACGTCCCAGGTCTTGAGCCAGTCGGCGAGCGACGGGCTGTGCACGGAGTGCACGTCCTCGTTGAGCAGGCCCGCGCGGTGCAGTTCGCCGAGGAGAGCCGGGATGCCGCCGGCGCGGTGCACGTCCTCCATGTAGTACGTGCGGTTCTTGCCGACGTTCGGGGCGACCTTGGCCAGGCAGGGGACGCGGCGCGAGACGGCGTCGATCTCGTTCAGGCCGAACGGGACCTCCGCCTCCTGGGCCGCGGCGAGCAGGTGCAGGATCGTGTTGGTCGAGCCGCCCATCGCGATGTCGAGGGCCATGGCGTTCTCGAAGGCCGCGAAGGTCGCGATGTTACGAGGCAGGACCGACTCGTCGTCCTGCTCGTAGTAGCGGCGGGTCAGCTCCACGACGGTGCGCGCGGCGTCCTCGTACAGGCCCTTGCGGGCGGTGTGCGTGGCGAGGAGCGAACCGTTGCCCGGCAGCGAGAGGCCGATCGCCTCGGTGAGGCAGTTCATGGAGTTGGCGGTGAACATGCCGGAACAGCTGCCGCAGGTCGGGCAGGCGTTCTCCTCGATGCGGAGGATGTCCTCGTCGGAGACCTTCTCGTTCACGGCCTCCGACATCGCGTCGACCAGGTCGAGCGTGCGGACGGTGCCGTCGACGAGGGTGGCACGTCCTGCCTCCATCGGGCCGCCGGAGACGAAGACGGTCGGGATGTTCAGGCGCAGGGCGGCATTCAGCATGCCCGGGGTGATCTTGTCGCAGTTGGAGATGCAGATCAGGGCGTCGGCGCAGTGCGCCTCGACCATGTACTCCACGCTGTCCGCGATCAGATCGCGGGACGGCAGGCTGTAGAGCATGCCGCCGTGGCCCATCGCGATGCCGTCGTCGACGGCGATGGTGTTGAACTCGCGCGGGATGCCGCCGGCCGCCGTGATCGCCTCGCTGACGATCCGGCCGACGGGGGCGAGGTGGGTGTGGCCCGGGACGAACTCGGTGAAGGAGTTGGCCACCGCGATGACGGGCTTGCGGCCGATGTCCCCGCTCGGTACGCCCGACGCCCGCATAAGGGCGCGGGCGCCCGCCATGTTGCGGCCGTGGGTGACAGTGCGGGACCTCAGCTGGGGCATCGTCGCTCGCTCCTTCAAGACAGTGCTGGTTCTGTCGAGCGTACGCCGGGGCTCCAAGATCTGGACAGCATGTCCGGAATACGGGACGGAGGGCTCACTCCTCGGTCAGGTACCGCTGCAAGGTCGGCGCCACGAGCGCGATGATCTCCTCCGGGTCCGCCGAAGCGAGCGGCTCGACCTTCACCACGTAACGGATCATCGCGATGCCGACCATGTGGGAGGCGGCGAGCTCGGCGCGGAACTTCGGGTTGGGGACCTTGAGGTCCGCCCCCACCCGCTCGATCAGACGGCGCATGACGAAGGCGCGCAGGACCTTGGCCGCGGCCTCGTGGGTGACCGCGGAGCGGACGATCGCGAGCAGCGGGGTGCGGGTGGCCGGGTTCTCCCAGACGGAGAAGAAGAAGCGGGCGAACCGCTCGCCCGCGCCGTCGACACTCTCGCCGACCGTGTCGACGACGACCTGGGCCGGCTCGAAGGTGAGCTCGATGGCGGCCTCGAAGACCTCGTCCTTCGTACCGAAGTAGTGGTGCACGAGCGCCGAGTCCACCCCCGCGGCCTTGGCGATCGAGCGGATGGAGGCCTTGTCGTAGCCGCGCTCGGAGAACTGCTCGCGGGCGGCCGCGAGGATCCGGTCCCTGGCGCCGGGACCCGACTCCGCTTCCGTACGGGAGGGGCGGCCGCGACCTCGGCGGGGCGCCGCACCCTGGGGTTCCGCGGCCGTCACTGCTTCGAGGTCGCGTTCAGGGCCGAGGCGAGATGCAGCCGGGTGAAGGCCAGCGCTTCGGCGAGATCGGCCTCACGTTCGGCGCTGGACATCGCGCGCCGTGTGTTGACCTCGATGACGACATGGCCGTCGAAGCCGCTGAGCGCGAGGCGCTCCAGGAGCTCGGCGCAGGGCTGGGTGCCGCGGCCCGGGACGAGGTGCTCGTCCTTCGCCGAGCCGTTGCCGTCCGCGAGGTGGATATGCGCGAGACGCTCGCCCATGCGGTCGATCATCTCCATCGCGCCGGTGCGTGCGGTCGCGGTATGGCTGAGGTCGACCGTGAAGTGCCGGTAGTCGTCCTTGGTGACGTCCCATTCGGGCGCGTACGCGAGCATCTCGCGGTCGCGGTAGCGCCACGGGTACATGTTCTCCACGGCGAACCGGACATCGGTCTCGTCGGCCATCCGCCACAGACCGGTCACGAAGTCGCGGGCGTACTGCCGCTGCCAGCGGAACGGCGGATGCACCACGACCGTCGAGGCGCCCAGCTTCTCGGCGGCGGCCTGCGCGCGCTGCAGCTTCACCCACGGGTCGGTGGACCAGACGCGCTGGGTGATCAGGAGGCAGGGCGCGTGCACCGCCAGGATCGGCATCCGGTGGTAGTCGCTGAGGCGGCGGAGGGCCTCGATGTCCTGGCTGACCGGATCGGTCCACACCATGACCTCGACGCCGTCGTAGCCCAGGCGCGCGGCGATCTCGAAGGCCGTCGCCGTCGACTCCGGGTAGACCGAGGCCGTCGACAGGGCGACCTTCGCATCCGGGATCCGCACCACTGGTTCTGCCACGAAGGACAGGGTACGGGCTCCCCTTTTGCGGCTAAACCGCCGCCGCTTTCGCGGACCTCGTTCAGCGCCGTCGTGGTTCCTCAATGGGTGGTTCTGTCGTGTTTGGTGCGACACCGAAAAGCGACAGATTCAAGCCATAGTGGCGCCTTCGGTCATCTGATCGAGGCGGCGCAGAATGACGCCTTCGCGCAGCGCCCAGGGGCAGATCTCAAGGGTCTCGACGCCGAACAGATCCATCGCGCCCTCGGCCACCAGGGCCCCGGCCAGCAGCTGTCCGGCCCGGCCCTCGGAGACGCCGGGCAGCTCGGCCCGCTGCTCCTCGGTCCGTGCGGCGAGCTGCGGCACCCAGTCCTCGAGGGACTTCCGCTTCAGCTCGCGCTGGACGTACAGGCCCTCGGCGGAGCGCGCCGCGCCCGCCAGACGCGCCAGCTGCTTGAAGGTCTTGGAGGTGGCGACGACATGGTCCGGGTTGCCGAAGCGGCTGAACTCCCCGACCGTACGAGCGATTTGAGCGCGCACATGACGGCGCAGCGCCTTGACGTCCTGCGGGTCGGGCGGGTCACCCGGCAGCCAGCCCGCGGTGAGGCGTCCCGCGCCGAGCGGGAGGCTGACGGCGGCGTCGGGGTCCTCGTCGATGCCGTACGCGATCTCGAGCGAGCCCCCGCCGATGTCGAGCACGAGGAGCTTGCCGGCGGACCAGCCGAACCAGCGGCGCACGGCGAGGAAGGTGAGCCGGGCCTCGTCCTCGCCGGACAGGACCTGCAGGTCGACGCCGGTCTCGTCCTTGACGCGGGCGAGGACCTCGTCGGCGTTGCCCGCCTCGCGCACCGCGGAGGTCGCGAACGGCAGCACGTCCTCGCAGCCCTTGTCCTCGGCGGCCTCCAGGGCGTCCTTGACGGTGGCGATCAGCCGGTCGACCCCCTCGGGGCTGATCGCCCCGGTCCGGTCGAGGAGTTGGGCAAGCCGCAGCTCTGCCTTGTGGGAATGGGCGGGCAGCGGGCGCGCGCCGGGGTGGGCATCCACCACCAGCAGATGCACCGTGTTCGAACCCACATCGAGGACACCGAGTCTCATACGTAAAACGCTACTGCGCGTTCGGGGATCGACGGTCCACGCGACGGGCTCGGCACGCATACCCTGGGTGCGTGCCCAAGACGAAGAACGCGAAGCCGGAGAAGTCGGGTAAGGCGGGTAAGCCCGACAAGACCGGCAAGGTTGGCAAGGCCCGCAAGTCAGGTGATTCGGTGAAGGCTTCACAGAAGGACTCCAAGGCGAACAAGCCCGGGAAGGCCCCGAAGGGGGCGGTTCCCGACGAGCAGGGGCTCGATTTCCCGCGCGCCTGGGTGGAGTTCGCCGATCCCGCCGATGACGAGCAGGTCTTCCGCTGCGATCTGACCTGGCTCACCTCGCGCTGGCACTGCATCTTCGGCAGCGGGTGCCAGGGGATCCAGGCCGGGCGCGCGGACGACGGTTGCTGCACGCTCGGGGCGCACTTCTCGGACGAGGAGGACGAGCAGCGGGTCGCGGGGTTCGTGGCCAAGCTCACGCCGGATATCTGGCAGCACCATCCCGTCGGTACGGACTCGGGGTGGACCCAGGAGGACGAGGACGGGGAGCGGCAGACCCGGCGCTGGGAGGGGTCCTGCATCTTCCAGAACCGGCCGGGGTTCGCGGGCGGCGCGGGCTGCTCGCTGCACATCCTGGCGCTGCGCGAAGGGCGCGAGCCGCTGGAGACCAAGCCGGACGTGTGCTGGCAGTTGCCGGTGCGGCGGACGTACGAGTGGATCGAGCGGCCCGACGACACCAAGATCCTTCAGGTGTCCATCGGCGAGTACGACCGGCGGGGCTGGGGGCCCGGCGGCCACGATCTGCACTGGTGGTGCACCTCTGCGACGTCGGCTCACGGGGCGGGCAAGCCGGTCTATCTGTCGTACGAGCCGGAGTTGCGGGAGCTGATGGGGCCGACCGCGTACGAGGTCCTGGTCGGGATGTGCGAGCAGCGGCTGGCTTCCCAGCTGCCGTTGGTGGCGCCGCATCCGGCTGATCCCGGGGTCTGAGGTCAGGGGCTGAGAGCCCGGGCCGGGTCCGGGCCGGAGAGCCCGTGCCTGCGAGCCCGGGCCCGAGGAACAGAGGCCGAGAGCCCGGTTCCGAGGGCCCAGGGCGCCCGGCCGGCGTCCGGTCAGCCCGTGGGACTGGGGCCCGAGGTGTCGCTGGGCGGCGGGTCCGACGGGGTCGGGTCCGTGGTCGGAGGCGGGTCCGAGGGACCTGGGTCCGATGGCCCGGGGTCGGACGGGCCCGGATCGGAGGGACCCGGGTCGGACGGGCCCGGATCCGAAGGTCCGGGATCGGAGGGACCCGGATCGGACGGACCGGGGTCCGAAGGTCCGGGATCCGAGGGACCCGGATCGGACGGGCCCGGATCCGAAGGTCCGGGGTCGGACGGGCCGGGACCGGGCGAGCCCGCGCCGTAGCCGTCGATGACCACCACCGCGTTGCCCGGGTCGACCGCGATCCGGGCGGTCCAGTGGCCCGTGGGCTGGCGCGAGTGGTCGACCCAGACCTGGATGGTGAGGGATTCGCCGGGGTTCAGGGTCCCCGAGGTGTGGCTGAAGTAGAGCCAGGACGCGTCGCTGTACGCGGACCAGTGCACCGGCCTGCCGCCGGAAGCCGTCAACGTGATGAGCGTGGTGTCACCGTGCGGCTGTGCGTCCACGGTGAGCCTGCCCGGGCCTATCCCGGGCGCCGTGGGCGCGGCCCCGGGGCTGATGACCTCGACGGAGACATCGGGCGAGTGGCTGCCGGCGGTGAAGCGGGGGTCCGGTTCGGCATGGGCGTTGCCCGCGTTCTCGTACGTGTCCTCGGCGTTCTCCCCGTCGAGCCCGCCGGGACCGCCCGCCTCGCTCGCCGATACGGAGCGCCCGTCCCCCTCACCCGTGAGCGGCGCCCCCCGGTACGCCGCCCACAGCGCGAGCAC
>NZ_JBEPEW010000220.1:0-9688 GCF_040300965.1 Streptomyces mesophilus
ACAGACCCCTGGAGCGGACTGCTGCGGCGGGGGCGGGCGCTCGGGCCGGCCCGGCGCAGGCTGCGGGCGCTCGGCGGCTGAGCGGGCCGTGTCCGCCGGACCGTCCTCGGGGCATGGCCCGGGCGCGGGAGGGGAGTCGGTCCCCATGACAGAACTCGGTCTGCCCGCGTACATCCGTGCCTGCCTGTTCGACCTCGACGGCGTCGTCACCCGGACCGCCGTGGTGCACAACGCCGCTTGGAAGGAGACCTTCGACGCCTTTCTGTGGCAACGCTCGGGCGAGGCGTTCCGCCCCTTCGACCCGGAGGCCGACTACGAGGAGTACGTGGACGGACGACCACGGGCCGACGGCGTACGCACCTTCCTCGCGTCGCGCGGCATAGAACTCCCCGAAGGCGCACCGGACGACCCGCCCGACCGGGAGAGCGTGCACGGTCTGGGGAACGCCAAGAACGCCGTCCTCCTGAAGAAGATCGAGCAGGGCGGCGTCGAGACCTACGAAGGCACGGTCCGCTACCTGGACGCGGTCCGTCGCGCCGGTCTGCGCACCGCCATCGTCTCCGCCAGCGCCAACTGCGCGGAGGTCCTGCGCTCCGTCGGCCTCGCGGACCGCTTCGACGTGCGCATCGACGGGGTGGTGGCGCAGGAGCGTGCCCTGGCCGGAAAGCCGCACCCCGACACCTTCCTCGAGGCGGCGCGCGAACTGGGTGCGCAGCCAGGGGCGGCAGCGGTCTTCGAGGACGCGCTCGCCGGTGTGGAAGCGGGCCGGGCCGGGGGCTTCGGATATGTGGTCGGGGTGGACCGGGGCGGCCGGGCGGCCGGCTTGCGGGCCCACGGCGCGGACACCGTGGTCCAGGACCTCGCCGAACTGCGCCCGCCCGGGGCGGCCTGAAGGACGCCGGTGCCGCCATGGCCGGTGTCCTCGATGCCGTGCCCGGGCCACGGGTGCGCCGTCGGTCGGCGGGCCCTCTTGGCAGCGGCGCATCGGGGAGAGAAGGTCAGGGGATCAGCGGTTGGGCGACAGGGCGGCCGGCGGGACACCGGTTGCCGCGCCCCTCACCTCCGGGACGCGGCAACCGGTGTCCCGGAGGTGAGGGGCGCGGCACTCGAATCGAAGGGGAGTTCTGGCACATGACTCGTACACAGGTCACAGGTGGGCTCGTCATCACGGCCGCCGAGGAGATCCATGCGGATGTCCTGATCGAGGGCGGGCGCATCGCGGCGCTCGCCGTGCCCGGTACGCAGACCTGGACTGCGGAGCGGACGATCGACGCGACCGGCAAGTATGTGATCCCGGGGGGCGTGGACGCCCATACGCACATGGAGTTGCCGTTCGGCGGCACGTTCGCCTCGGACACCTTCGAGACGGGGACACGGGCGGCCGCATGGGGCGGCACGACCACGATCATCGACTTCGCTGTCCAGACCGTGGGCCGTTCGCTGCGTGAGGGACTGGACGCCTGGCACGCGAAGGCGGACGGGAAGTGCGCGGTCGACTACGGCTTCCACATGATCATGTCGGACGTCAACGAGCGGTCCCTGAAGGAGATGGACTGGCTGGTCGCCGAAGGCCTGACCAGCTTCAAGCTGTTCACGGCGTATCCCGGGGTCTTCTTCAGCGACGACGGGCAGATCCTGCGGGCGATGCAACGGGCCGCGTCCAACGGCGGCATGATCATGATGCATGCCGAGAACGGGCTCGCGATCGATGTGTTGGTGGAGCAGGCGCTGCAGCGCGGTGAGACGGATCCGCGCTATCACGGTGAGGTGCGCAAGGCCCTGCTCGAAGCGGAGGCGACGCATCGGGTGATCAAGCTGGCGCAGGTGGCCGGGGCGCCTGTGTATGTGGTGCATGTGTCGGCGCAGGAGGCGGTCGCGGAACTGGCGCGGGCGCGGGACGAGGGGCTGCCGGTGTTCGGTGAGACCTGTCCGCAGTACCTGTTCCTGTCGACGGACAATCTCGCCGAGCCGGACTTCGAGGGCGCGAAGTACGTGTGTTCAACTCCCTTGCGGCCCAAGGAGCATCAGGCGGCGCTGTGGCGGGGCCTGCGGACCAACGACCTTCAGGTGGTGTCGACGGACCACTGCCCGTTCTGCTTCGTCGGCCAGAAGGAGCTGGGCCGCGGCGACTTCTCGAAGATCCCGAACGGTATGCCCGGGGTGGAGAACCGGATGGATCTGCTGCATCAGGCGGTCCTCGACGGGCATATCTCGCGGCGCCGCTGGATCGAGATCGCCTGTGCCGCGCCGGCGCGGATGTTCGGCCTGTACGGCAAGAAGGGCACGATCGCGCCGGGTGCGGACGCGGATGTGGTGATCTACGACCCGGCGGCCGAGCAGGTGATGTCCGCCGAGACCCATCACATGAATGTGGACTACTCGGCGTACGAAGGGAAGCGGGTCACGGGTCGGGTCGAGACGGTGCTCTCGCGCGGTGAACTGGTCATCGACCAGCGGGAGTTCGTGGGGCGGGCCGGGCATGGGGTGTATCTGGCGCGGGGGACCAGTCAGTACCTCGGCTGAGAGCCGTGCCGCGGTGCCGTTGCCCTACTGGTCCATCAGCCGGGTGAACGCCGCTCGCGCGTGCATCCGGACGAACGGGCTGAGCGATCTGTCATCGGCAAGGCGCTTCAGCAGCAAGGCCCCCCGGACCCGGTGTCCTTGCACTCTGCTGAGGGCGACGGCAGCACGGGGCCGATAGGTTGCGTCCAGTGTGTTGTCCTGCGCGAGGCGTGCCAGCAGGGCGGCACCCTGTTCCTGGTGACCTGCCAGTGGTGCTGCCCCCCGGTAGCCGTCGACCTGTGCGAGAGCTCCAGCGGCACGCAGCCGGTACGCGGCCTTGACCGTCGGGCTCTCGGCCAGTTGGACCATCAGCGTGGCTGCCTCCTCCGCCCGGCCATTCTCCCGGGCCAGCGCCGCGGCCGCGTCGAGGCGGACGGCTGCGCCCACCGTGCCGTCGAGTGCGAGATGCCGCAGCAGACTCGCCGTCTCTTCGAACGGACCCGCCACCCCGGCCAGGGACATGACCACCCTGAACCGGTCGCTGTCCCGCACGGTGGTGTCACGCACCAGAGGAACCGCCAGCCCGGCCGCCGCGTCTCTGCCCCATTCCATGGCCGCCAGAATGCGGACCGCGCCAAGCAGCGGGTCCTCGCTCCACCGGCTTCTCTTCTCCAGGGCGAGGCGTGCCGCCAGTTGGAGCGTCTGTTCCCAGCTGCCCTTCTCCGCGGCCAGCAGCCCAGAGGCGGCCAGGCGGTAGGTGGCGCTCAGTTTGGCGTCCGGCTGGCACAGACGGATCAGCACGTCGATGGCCTTGTCGTGGTGCTCGGTCATCCCCAGCAGAAGGCCGACGGCCTCCAGCCGCTCTGTGCCACTGCCACTGTCCTCGGCCACGCTGATCAACTGAGCGGCGATGAGATCGGGCGGGAGGCTGGTTCTGAGCCGTAACTGCTGCCGCACAAAGCCGAGGCGACGGAGCCCCGGCGGCAGACCGTCCCGGAGAAGTTCCGTGGTCGCTGCCGCGATGCGGTCCTGGGGCATGAGCAGCCCGTCCAGGAGGAACCCGAGGTACGAGGCATCCGTCGAGAGCAGCTGGTTGCTGTCCGACTGGAATCTGCGCAGGACTTGTTCCCGGCTCTCCTTGCTGCGAGTGGCGTGTCGCGCGGCGTGATACTCCATGAGGGTCTGATGGAGAAAGCCGAAGTCGTCGCCGCGCTGGGTGAGTAGACCGGTGGGCCGCAGCAGATCACTGAGGAACTCGTTCCACAGTTGCTCGCTCACCTTGGCGGGGCGCCTGACATGGAAGTGGGTGGCGAGCACATCGGTGGCGGTGCCGTCGTTCCCTTCGATCCACTCGAACGCCAGGTTGTCGATCAGCTCGGGAAGATTGCCGCGCACCAGCTCGGCAGCCTCCTCGGCTGTCCGGTCGTCCCTGGGGACCTGGTGGTGACTGCGCAGTTGGCGAATTGCCTCGTCGTGGGTCCGCTTGATCTGCTTATGAGTGTTCTTCTCGTAGATCAGCTCTGCGAATGACCGGTAGGCGCCGGTACGGCCCTCGGGCAGGGGGCGCGCAGGGTCGGCTTCGTACAGCTGGCAGAGCATCGACGCCATGAGAGGAGTGCAGGCCAGGCCCTCCAGACGCGTACTCGAAAGCCCGGCTACGAAGAGCCGAGCATGCCTGGCGGCATCCTCGAGGTGGCAGAACCATTTCTCGGCGTAAGTGAGCAGATCATGCGCGGAGAAGGGCAGCAGTTCGAAGCGCGGCACGTGGGCACCGATCCCGTACACCTCGTGCTCGGGTAGCGAGCGGGTGGCTACGACGAACCGGTAGGTGTGCGGATTGCCGCGGACGACTCCGTCCAGCATGGTGATGACGCGCTGCCGGGTGCCTGCGTCGGAAATCTCATCGAGGCCGTCCACGAGTACGAGCCAGGGCGTCTGTTCATGGGGAACCTCTCGGAAGAACGCGGACGTCAGCTCATCGAGCAGACCGAACGGCGCCAGATCTGCGTTGGCGGCCCTGGCGAGGGCAACCGGCATGGGATCGCCGACTGTCAACGAATGCGCGCGAATCATGACCGGGACCCCTCCGCCCCGCCTGAGGTCGAGCCAGGAGGTGGCGGCAGTGGTCAGGTAGGCGCGCAGAAGTGTGGTCTTCCCGCAGCCGGGATCGCCCACCAGAACCGAAATTCCTTTTCCGGTACGGAAGACAGCTTCAGCGGAAACGACACGATCGGCGGGGGTCGCTGTCGGACTGTCGGCCGTGTCCCCCGTCGGGCCGTCGGTGTGGGGCTCGTCCTCGTCGTCAGCCGCTGCACGAAATGCTCGCTGGCGGACGTAGACATCGGACAGGGCGGGCAGGCGGCGATCGACCGACGCCCCAGGATACGGATGCTGTCGGCTCGCGACCCGCACGGTGCGGAGGTATCCGTCCAGCGTGGGAGTCAGAGCCGGCCGCGACTTACCCTCCGGCGCATTCCTGGCGGCCTTCCTGGCGGACTCCCAACGGCTTTTCCACAGCTCCTTGGCATGGGTCCACTTGGCTGCGGCTTCCGGTCGCGCTCTCCCGGCGAGAGCGCCCGGCGGATGCAGCCCACCCCATTCGAGCAGCACCTGCACAAGCACCCACAGGAGTTCGAAATCCTTCGCCGGGCTGCCCTTCTCGAACCAGCCTCCCACCCTGGTCGGGCCCAGCGGCTCGCCATGCCCAGCTGACCGAAGCCTGCGGTTCGCCTCGGCTATCGCATCCGTACGATCCCGGCCGAGGAGGGCCTGGCTTTCCAGCTCTCTGAGCGCGTCGCGCAGCAACTGCCGCCCAGAGCTCAGGCCTGTCGTCGCGGTCACCGGTTCACGCCTGCCTCCCCCGATCCATCGAATCCGCTAGCGGACGTCGGAAGGATCGTGGCGACCTCGGCTTTTCCCGATCCACCCCGCTGGATCCGGCAGAGCTTCACTGCGCAGGTGTGAGCTCGTGGAATCGCTTCTGAGCCGCCACAGGGACGGCCGTGCAGACGAAGGAAGCGGCAACGCCATGGACATCAACGTGTGGGTTCTGATGCTGATCGCCAACATCCTGGTCTCGGCCACGGCTGCGGTCGCGATGGTCTTCCTGGTTGTCAAGGACACCGCCTCGTCGGATCGGGCCAAGCTGCTCCGGGCCGTTGCCGAGGTGATCCGTGCGATTCGTGGACGCAGGTGAATGCCACGTGTGTACTGCCGCTACGCGCCGACGGTACAACAACCGGCACAGCCGCGTGCGGAGTTCTACCGTGCGGCGGTCGGTGCCGATTCCCCACAGTTCCAGTTCCAGTGTGACGCCGGGCTTCTGGCTTCTGGTTACCCGCGACCCATCACCCGTGGACGGCGTGCAGTTCGTCGGCGAAGTGGTGGTGGCTGTGCCGCCAGGCGTTCCCGATGCGTCGGGCGCCCGCCAGGTGCGGGTGGCCGGGGAGCAGACCGAAGTGTTCGTGCTCGTGGACATGGCCGCGGCGCGGTGTTTCGTTGGAGGCAGAGGCAGAGGCAGAGGCAGAGGCAGAGGCAGAGGCAGAGGCAGAGGCAGAGGCAGAGGCGGAAGCGGAGGCAGCGGCGGAAGCGGAGGCGGAGGCAGCGGACCGGGCGGGCCACAGGTGTACGGCGAGCAGCGCGGCTGCGAGTGCGACAGCGCCCAGAACGATCACCGCGCTGCGCAGCCCCGCACTCGCGCCCACCCAGCCGGCCAGCGGATAGGTGAGCAGCCAGGCGCCGTGCGAGAGGGAGAACTGCGCGGCGAACGCGGCGGTACGTTCCTTCTCGGGCGCAGCCCGCCGGATCAGCCGCCCGGCCGGAGTGAGCACCATGGAACCGGCCGCACCGAACAGGGCCCAGGTGGCCAGAAGCGCGGGCCACCGCCAACTCCCGCCCGGGGCCGCGGTGATGATGCCGGCCGCGAGGAACGCGACGGGCAGCACAAGCACCCCGCCGAGCATCACGGTGCGGTCCGAGCGCCGCTCCAGAACCCGCGGCAGCACCAGCGCGACGCTCATCGACCCGCCGCCGTACGCCCCGAGCGCAAGCGCCAGGGTGTTCGCGGACAGGCCGAGGAAGTCCCGTACGTACACGATCGAGTTGACGGTCACGAGCGCGCCCGCGGCGGCGACCGCGACGTCCATGGCGAGCAGCGAGCGCAGTTCGGGCTTGCGCAGGAAGAGCCGGCTGCCTTCCGTCGCCTTGGCGTACAGCCGTCGGCCGCCGGGAGCATCGCCGGCGGGGCGTGCGGCGGGCAGCACGGCCGAGACCACCAGCACCGCCGAGGCGGCGAAGCCGAACATCGTGCCCAGGAAAAGCCAGTTGTACGTGATCACCGAGAGCAGGACGGCGGCGAGTGCCGGACTGAACAGACTCTCCAGGTCGTAGGCGAGCCGGGACATCGACAGGGCCTGGGTGTAGTCGCGTTCCTTGGGCAGTACGTCGGGGATGACGGCCTGGAACGTCGGGGTGAAGGCGGCGGATGCGGCCTGCAGCAGGAAGACCAGGACGTACACCTGCCAGACCTGGGTCACGAACGGCAGGAACAGCGCGACGCCCGCCCGGGTCAGGTCGGCGCCCGCCATCAGGGCCCGCCGGGGTATCCGGTCGGCCATCGCACCGACGACGGGCGCGATGGTCACGTACGCCACCATCTTGATCGCCAGCGCCGTGCCGAGCACCGAACCGGCGGCAGGGCCCGCGAGGTCGTACGCGAGGAGCCCGAGTGCGACCGTCGCCAGGCCGGTGCCGGCCAGGGCGACGACCTGGGCGGTGAACAACTGCCGGTAGGGGCGGTTGCGCAGGACGGACAGCATGGCGTGGTCTCCCGGGCGTGACGTGTGGCCGACTTCCCCAAGTGTATGCACACGTGCGCAGCTACGCACATATGCAGGCGACGCCTTCCGTGCTCCGGTTGCGGCGCGCTCTACTCTGTCGTCATGCCTGCTCGCGAGCCCCATTCACCTGCGCCCGATACGCATCTGCGGACTCCGGACAGCGCGCGTCTCGCGGAGGCGACCGCGGTCTTCGCGATGCTCGCGGACGCGACCCGGCTGCACCTGCTGTGGCTGCTCGCCCAGGGCGAGTCGGACGTCGGTTCGCTTGCCGAGCGCTGCGCCGCATCCCGTACGGCGGTCAGCCAGCATCTGGCGAAGCTGCGCCTCGCGGGCCTGGTCGACACCCGCCGCGAGGGGCGGCACATCCACTACAGCCTGCGTGACGGTCATCTGCGCCGTCTCGTACTCGAAGCCCTGAGCCACGCCGACCACCGGGTGAGCGGGGCGGCTCCGCACGACTGAGCGCGATTCCGGGAGGTCGTACGCCACCCTGTGTGAAACCTCTTGCTCAATGGTCAAGAACCCTTGACCATTGCGCGCATGCCTGCCGACGATCTCCCCGAGACCTTTCACGTCACCACGGACGAACAGCTGCGTGCCGTCTCCAATCTGACGCGCCATCGGATCATGGCCGTGCTCCGTTTCGAGCCGGCGACGATCACGCAGATCGCCGAGCGGGTGGGCCTCGCGAAGGGGAGTTCCAGCTACCACGTGCGGCTCCTCGAGCGGGCAGGCCTGGTGAAGGTGGTGCGGACGCGGAAGGTGCGGGGGGTCACCGAGCGGTATTACGCGATGGCCGCGCGCTCGATCGAGCTGCCGGACCCGGGCGAGGGAGGGCCGGATGTGCTGATGCGGCACGCGGTGGCGGATCTGGAGGAGTCGCCGGCCGACGGCGAGCGGCATGTACGGATGGCACATCTTCGGCTCACCGACGAGCAGTTCGCGCAGCTGGGTGCGCGGTTGCAGGCACTCGCGGACGAGTACCGGGAGCTGTCCGATCCCTCCCTGCCGGACGCGTCACTCGTCTTCGCGCTGTTCCACCCGGCGCCGCGTCAGCAGGCGGGGGGAGTCAAGTGACCTCGGGCATAAGGAAGTTGCCGACCGGGTTCGGGCGCCTGTGGACCGCGCAGACGATCTCCTCGCTCGGCGACGGGGTGTCGCATGCCGCGCTGCCGCTGCTTGCTCTGTCGCTGACGCGGGATCCGATGGCGCTCGCCGTCGTCACGGCCGCGGGGACACTGCCATGGCTGCTCTTCGGGGTGCTCGGCGGCGCGCTGGTGGACCGCTGGGACCGGCGGCGCACGATGTGGGTCGCGGACATGGTGCGTGCGGTGCTGCTCGCGATACCGGCGGCGGCGGCCGTGCTCGACCTGCTGAGCATTCCGCTGCTCGCGGCCGCCGCCTTCCTGCTCGGCCTCGGCGGACTCTTCTTCGACACGGCCGCCACGGCCTATCTGCCGGATCTCCTGAGCCGCGACCCCGTACTCCTGGAACGCGCCAACTCCCGTCTGCGCGGCGCCCAGACCGCCATGTCCGGCTTCGCGGGGCCGCCCGCGGGCAGTGCGCTGCTCGCGCTCGGGCGGGCCGTTCCGCTGCTCGCCGACGCCGCGTCGTTCCTGGTCTCGGCCGTGCTCGTACGGTCGCTTCCCGCCATGCCGCGGCCCGTGCTGGAGGTCCGCGAGTCGCTGCTCCGGCAGGCGCGGGCCGGCGCTTCGTACGTCTTCCGCGACCGGCTGCTGCTCGGGCTCGCGCTCCGCCCGGCGGTCGGGAACATCGCCTTCCTCGCGGTGGAGACGGTCCTCGCCCTCTTCGCGCACGAACGTCTCGGCATCGACACATACGGCTTCGGCCTGCTCCTCACGGCGGAGGCCACCGGCGGTCTGCTCGGTGCGGGCATCGCCTCCTTCCTCGGCCGGCGCCTTGGCACCGGCACCGCGATGACCTGCACGGCCGCGGTCGAAGGGCTCGCCATCCTGGGTCTTGCCGCTGCCCCGAACCCGTACGCGGCCGGTTTCGCGCTCGCCGTGTGCGGCGCCGGAATGGGCGCCACGATGGTGCTCGGCCCCTCCCTGCGGCAGGCGATCGTCCCCGCCCACCTGATGGGCCGGGTCGCCTCCACCTCCCGCATGCTGGCCATGTGCGCCGCCCCGTTCGGCGCCTTCCTCGGCGGCTGGCTGGCCACCGCCTACGGCGTACGCACTCCGCTGTACGCAGCCGGGGGTCTCCTCCTGGCGATGACGGCCATCACGGCCTCCATGACCAGTAACCGCCGGGTCGAGGCGGCGCTGCGTGCCGCCGCCGCGGCCGACGACCCGGATCACGCGGCGGCCGAGGGGCCCGCCCAGGAG
>NZ_JBEPEW010000221.1:0-9685 GCF_040300965.1 Streptomyces mesophilus
GCCACACCGGACGCCGACACCAGCCAGGCCCGCAGCTCCCACCGGTCCGGCCGGTAGCGGGTGCGCAGCGAGCGCTTCCCGCCGAGCCACAGCCCCACGAGGGCCAGCGCGAGTCCGCCGAGGAGTACGGGAAGGCCGTAGCGCGCGCCTTCGGCGGCGAGCAGCCCGTACGTACCGGCGCAGACACCGGCCAGACCGCCGAGCGTGCACACCGCGGTCATCCGCCGTACGGGCGCGGGGACCTCTGCACTGCGCCCGTACCCGCGCGCGTCCATCGCCGCCGCGAGCGCGACCGACCGTTCCAGCGCGCCCTCGAGCACCGGAAGACCGACCTGCGCGAGCCCCCGGATCCCGTTGTCCGCGCGGCCGCGCAGTCGCCGCGCCCGCCGCAGCCGTTGCAGATCCGACAGGAACTGCGGTGCGAACGTCATCGCCACGACCACCGCGACCCCGGCCTCGTACAGCGCACCCGGCAGCGACTTGAGCAGCCGGGCCGGGTTGGCGAGCGCGTTCGCGGCGCCGATGCAGATCAGGAGCGTGGCCAGTTTCAGACCGTCGTACAGCGCGAAGAGCAGGCCCTCCGCGGTGACCTTGCCGCCGAGGCGGATGCCCTGCGCCCAGTCGGGCAGCGGGACTTCGGGCAGCCGGAACAGGACGGTCGAGCCGGGAATCGGCGAGCCGAGCACCACCGCGAACACCAGCCGGATCGCGAGCACGAGCAGACCGAGCTTCACGAACGCCCCGTACGAACGCGCCCACGGCGCATCCGTACGCCGCGCCGCGACCACATAGCCGGCGACCGCGACCAGGAGGCCGAGGAGCAGCGGGTTGGTGGTGCGCGACGCGGCCGTGCCGAGGCCGAGCGCCCAGAGCCACCAGGCGCCCGGGTGCAGCGCGTTGGCGCGGGTGGCGACGGGGGCGGCGAGCCTTCCCCAAGCGCTCGACTGCGCTCGAGCAGGGGAGGACCCGTTGCGCGCGGCGGCGCCGTTCGAGCTCATACCTCAGCCCCTGCGGCGGCGGGCCTGCCAGATCGCTGCCACGCCGAGCACGAGCACCGCGGCCAGACCGGCGAGCAGTCCGACGGACGGGCCGCCGTCACCGTCGCCTCCGGAGGCCGCGGGCTTCTCGGCGGCGTCACCGGAACCCCGGGTGTCACCCGAGAGCTGCTCGCCGCAGCCGCTCTTCGGGTACCCGGCGATGGCGCACAGCAGCGCGTTGCTGTCGTACCGCAGCGGCTTGGCGACCGCGGCGAGCGCGTCCGCCGAGGTGGCGTCCTCGTCGATCTGCGCACAGGCGGTACGCGGCTTCGGCGGTGTCTCACCGGACGGCGCGTCCTTGTCCGTGCCGAAGTCGACGACGAGCGCGATCCGCTTCTGCCCGTCCTTCTTCTCCGTGTCGGCGCAGATCGCGTCGAACGAGGCGTCCTCGCGCGGCTTGGCGGCGTTCGCGGAGTCCTCGCTCACAGCGAAGCGGAAGCCCTCCACATCGCCGTCCGAGGGCTTCGCGGTCGCGGGACCCTGCGTGGCGTAGGCCCAGGCACCCTTGTCGTTCTTGAACCAGAACGACCAGTAGCGGTACGCGTCCGCCTGCGCGGGGGCCGCGAACAGCACGGCGAGCACCGCCCCCACGAGGAGGGCGATGCCACCGCGGCGGAGCGTGCTCACAGTTCGTTCTTCTTGCGGCCGCTGATCAGGAAGCCGATGCCGACGCTCGCGATGAAGAAGACGCCGACGATCCACCAGACGCTCATCGACGAACCCTCGTCGTCCTTCTTCTCGTCCTTCGCCGCGTCGGCGGACCCGGCCTTCTGCGGGGCCGGTCCCATGGCGTTCAGGGCGGAGACGAGGTCGGTGCCGCCGAAGTCCTTCGGGTCGGCGCCGGCCGCGTGGGCGGCGAAGATCAGCTGGGAGTACGCGGCGGGGGAGCCGGACTGCTCGGCCCAGGCCGCGCCGTTCTTCTCCAGGTACTCCAGGGGCTTCTTGGCCTGGTCGGTCAGACCGGCGGCCGAGAGCGCCACGACGGAGTCGGCGGTGTTGCCGTAGTCGGGCTGGTCCTCGGCGCCGGGCATGGAGGAGAGGAGGTGGCCGTCCTTGGCGAGGGTGTCGGCGAGGTACGCGGCACCGTTGGCGGCGGCCGTCTCGGCGTCGGCGGCCTTGGCGCACTTTGCGGGCTCGGTGGCGGCGGCGGCCTTCACGACGAGGCCCTGCTCCAGGCCGCCGAGCACTCCGGCGGCGGTGGCGTCGGCGTTCGGGGCGAGCTTGCCGGTCTTCATGTCCGCGAGACCGAAGGCGCCCTTGCCGCTGTCGCAGGGCAGCGAGAGGGCGACCAGCGCGTCGGTCGGCGCCTTGTCCTTCTGGGACTTGACCTCGGCCGGGTTCTCGCCGGCCGCCTTGAGGGCGCCGATGACGAGGGAGGTCGAGTTGGCGTCCGTGGGCAGGCCCGGGTTGTAGCCCCAGCCGCCGTCCTGGTTCTGCACGGACTTGAGCCACGTCACGGACTTCTTGACGTCCTCGTCATGGCCGCCGAGCGCGGTGAGCGCCTGGATCGCGGAGGCCGTGGAGTTGGAGTCGACGACCGTCTTGGCGTCGCACGCCTTCGAGGGGTCCTCGCGGAACGCGGCGTACGAGCCGTTGTCACAGGCCTGCCCGGTCAGCCAGTCCACGGCCTTGGCGGCGGGCTTCTCGCCGACGGTGTCCTGGGCGAGCAGGGCGTACGACTGGCGGAAGACGCCGTCGTACTTCGGGTCCGTCTTGCCGTACAGGCCCGAGGGCAGGTCCGCGGGAGCGGGCGTATCGGCGCTCGCGGCGGGGGCGGCGGCCAGGCAGAGCACGGTGGTGGCTGCCAGAGCGGCGGCGCTCTTGAGGGCGTTCATGGTCGGACGGTGCCTCTCCTGCTGGGCCGGGCACGGGCCCGCGAAGGCACCGGGCTCCGGATCCGTATACCTCGACGGTCCCGGTCGCCGGGGAATTCGGCGACTGGAGCCACGCACACCCCGCGGAGCATTCCGGCTCGCCGCCCTCTTGTGGGCGGCACACGGTTGCGGGTCAGCGCCGGGTTTGCACCGGCTTCCCTCCGTACGGGTGTGGTGATTGCGCCGCCTACTGTACCGGCGGGGTGTGGGGGCGCGGCCCCCACGGGCACGGTGGCCCGCAGTCCCGTGACCTCCCGGTCCACCCACGAATCCGGGCGGGGGTGCGGGGGCGGCAGCCCCCGCAAAGGGTGAGAGGCCGCCTTGGGCCCATGCCGGTCAGCCGCCGACCGCCACATACGTCAGCGGATCGCTGCCCTCCACCGCCTCCGCATGCCCCAGCTTCACCAGGCGGCGCAGATGAGCCTCGGCCTCGGAGACCGCGATGTTCTTCGAGCCGTACGGGATCTGGTCCCAGGGGCGGTTCCACTCCATGCGGACCGCGAGGTCCCACGGGGTCAGGGGCTGGGCGAGCAGCCGGCGCAGGCCCGCGAGGCGCTCCTCGTGGTGGGCCAGCAACTCCTGTACCCGGGCGGCCGCGTCCGTGAAGGCGTACTGGTGCGCCGGCAGGACCTCGGCGACCGCGAGGCGCTCGATCCGCTCGAGGGAGTCGAGGTAGTCGCCGAGCGGATCGGTGACCACCTCCTCGGCCGGGTCCTCGTACAGACCGATGTGCGGGGAGATCTCCGGGAGCAGATGGTCCCCGGAGAACAGCCGCCCGTTGCCCGCGAGACCGGACGGGTGCTCCTCTTCGAGATGCAGGCATACGTGGCCGGGCGTGTGCCCGGGCGTCCAGATCGCGCGCAGCCGGCGGCCGGCCAGGTCGAGCAGCTCGCCGGGGGTGATGTCCCGGTCCGGGAGCGCCGAGTTCAGGCCGGGAACCGTCCGCATGCGCCCGGACTCACGGGCCGCGTGCAGCGGGGCCAGATGCTCCGCCGGAGCGCCGGCGGTGGTCAGCTTGGCGGTGATGTAGTCCAGCCACTGGCCCGGCACCTGCGTGCGCGTGCGCCGTACGACATGGGTGTCGGCGGGGTGCATCGCGATCCACGCGCCCGACGCCTCACGCACCTGTCCCGACAGACCGTGGTGGTCGGGGTGGTGGTGGGTGATCACGACACCGTGGATGTCCTCGACGGCGATGCCGAGCGTCGCGAGACCGCCGGCCAGCGTGTCCCAGGACTCCGGGTCGTCCCAGCCCGTGTCGATGAGGACCGGGCCGCGGTCGGTGTCGAGGAGGTGGACGAGGGTGTGGCCGAGCGGGTTGTCCGGGATCGGCACCTTGAGCGACCAGACGCCACCGCCGTGCTCGGTCACCTGCGTCATGGAGCGCCCTCGTCTCTGTCGCCGGCTGGGAGCGGATCCCTCTCGCCGGGTGCGGCCGTTCCGGCCCCGACCACTATAACTAGAACTAGTTTCAGTAGTAGCCCAAGTCATCTACTCCTGGACGCCAGTTGACGGGGTGTCCGACTGGGGTGGTCGCCCGAGGGGCGGACCCCGTCCCACCTCTGGAAACCTCTAACTAGAACTGGTATCAGTTCCGGGAAGCCAGAGTCTGAAAAGGTGTCAGGAACCGCCCCGCAGGAGGCTGCCGGTCATGACCGAGCTCGTGGAACACGGAAAGCTGTTCATCGGCGGGGAGTTGATCGACCCCGTCGGCAAGGACGTCATCGAGGTGATCTCCCCGCACACCGAGGAGGTCATCGGCCGGGTGCCGCACGCGGCCCAGGGCGACGTGGACCGGGCGGTCGCCGCCGCGCGCAGGGCCTTCGACGAGGGCCCCTGGCCCCGGATGAGCCTCGACGAGCGGATCGAGGTCGTCACCAAGATCAAGGACGCCTTCCTCGTACGCCACGAGGAGATAGCCCGCGTCATCTCCTCGCAGAACGGCACCCCGTTCACGTCCAGCGTGATGGTGCAGGCCCTCGCCACGATGATGGTCTACGACGCGGCGCTCACCACCGCGCGCAACTTCACGTACGAGGAAGGCAGGCAGGGGGCGCTCGGCCGGATCCTCGTGCGCCGTGAGCCCGTCGGTGTCGTCGCCGCGGTCGTCCCGTGGAACGTCCCCCAGTTCACCGCCGCGGCCAAGCTCGCACCCGCGCTGCTCGCCGGCTGCTCGGTGGTCCTCAAGGTCTCGCCCGAAACCCCGCTCGACGCCTACCTGTTGGCCGAGATCGCCACTGAGGCGGGCCTGCCCGAGGGCGTCCTCTCGATCATCCCGGCCGACCGCGAGGTCAGCGAGTACCTGGTCGGGCACCCGGGTGTCGACAAGGTCTCCTTCACGGGCTCCGTCGGGGCGGGCAAGCGCGTCATGGAGGTCTGCGCCCGCAACCTCACGCGCGTCACGCTGGAGCTGGGCGGCAAGTCCGCCGCCGTCATCCTGCCGGACGCCGACGCGGAGGCCGCGGTCAAGGGGATCGTGCCCTTCGCCTGGATGATCAACGGACAGGCGTGCGTGGCCCAGACCCGCATCCTCGTGCCCAACTCCCGTTACGACGAGTTCGCGGAGGCCTTCGCCGCGGCCGCCGGTGCGCTCAAGGTCGGCGACCCGCTCGACCCGGCCACCGAACTCGGCCCGCTGGTCGCCAAGCGTCAGCAGCAGCGGTCGCTCGACTACATCCGTATCGGACAGGAGGAAGGCGCCAAGATCCTCACCGGCGGCGGGCGTCCGGCAGGGTTCGACAAGGGCTGGTACGTCGAGCCGACGCTCTTCGGCGGGGTCGACAACTCGATGCGGATCGCCCAGGAGGAGATCTTCGGCCCGGTCATCTGCCTGCTGCCGTACGGCGACGAGGCCGAGGCCGTGAAGATCGCGAACGACTCCGACTACGGGCTCTCCGGCAGCGTGTGGACCGCCGACACCGAGCGCGGCATCGACATCGCGCGCCAGGTCAGGACCGGCACGTACTCCGTGAACACCTTCAGCCTCGACATGCTCGGCCCCTTCGGCGGCTACAAGAACTCCGGCCTGGGGCGTGAGTTCGGACCCGAGGGGTACGGGGAGTACTTCGAGCACAAGATGATCCACCTGCCGAACGGGTATGAGGGGTGAGTGCCTGATGGGAGACCGCTGGCACGTCGAAGTCGACCGGGGGGTCTGCATCGGGTCGGGGATGTGCGTCACCAGTGCGCCCGAAGGGTTCCGGCTCGATACGGCGCGCCAGTCGCACCCTCAGCAGTCGGAAACGGACGCCAGTGAGGAGATCCTCGCGGCGGCCGAGGGCTGTCCGGTGGAGGCGATCACCCTGACCATGCTCGGCTCGGGGGAGTCGGTGTATCCGCCCGAGGACTGACGTCGTATCCGACCCGTGGACCGACCGTTCGCGGCGCGGACGAGAAGGGACCCCGCATGCGGGGTCCCTTTTCCGTGCCCGCGGTTACTCATGCGTTCGTCACGGTGCCGTCGTGACAAAGGCGACTTACCCCCGTACGGGACGGCGTGGAAATCTCGTTGCCACGCCGCTGGAGGGGGCTCGGGATGGACAAGAGGTACGAGGTGTTCTGCCTTGCGGACCGGTACTTCTACGAGACGCCGGACCGGATCACCTCACGCGCCGGCGCCGTCCCGCAGTACGAGGCGGCCCGCCGGCCCGCACCCGCCGGCTGGCGCCGCGAGAGGGCGGGGGACTGGCTGCACCTGGACCCGGGCACCCGCGACCGGCCGCGGCAGGGCTGGAAGGTGCATGTCTCGGCCTGTCTCGACACCGCCGAGAAGACCGCGGCCGTGGTGTGGGACTACTGCGTGCCGCGCGGACTGCCGTTCAAGTTCGTGCCGGGGCCGCACGCCCTGCACCTGCGCAACTCCAAGTACGCGCAGCGCGGTTCGAGCGGCAAGTTCGTCACCGTCTACCCGAAGGACGAGACCGAACTCGCGAGCGTGTTACGGGACTTGGAGGAGCTCATCGGCGGGCAGCCGGGACCGTACATCCTGACCGATCTGCGGTACGCGAACGGTCCGCTCTACGTCCGCTACGGCGCGTTCGTCCAACGGCACTGCGTCGGCGGGGACGGCCGTCTGGTGCCCGCGATCGAGAATCCCGAGGGCACCCTCGTACCCGATCGCCGAGATCCCGTGTTCCGGCTGCCCGAGTGGGTCGAACTGCCCGCGTTCCTGCGGCCGCACCTCGACGCCCGCAACGCGGCGACCGTCACCGACCTGCCGTACGCGATAGAGAAGGCGCTGCACTTCTCCAACGGCGGTGGTGTGTACGCCGGTACGGACACCCGGACCGGTGAGCGCGTGGTCCTCAAGGAGGCGCGGCCGTACGCCGGTCTCGCCGCGGACGGGGCCGACGCCGTGGCCCGCCTGGAGCGGGAGCGGGCCGCGCTCGAGCGGCTCGGCGGACTCGGCGTCGCGCCCGGCCTGCGGGACTGGTTCCAGGTCGACGGGCACCGCTTCCTCGTCATGGACCATCTGCCCGGCACCACCCTCAACTCCTTCTTCGCGCGCCGCCATCCGCTGCTCGCCGTCGACCCCGACCCGCGGGCGGTGGCGGAGTACACGCGGTGGGCGCTCGGCATCCTGCGCGGGGTCGAACGGACCGTCGACGCCGTGCACGGGCGCGGGCTCGTCTTCAACGACCTGCACATGTTCAACATCATGGTCGGCGACGACGAACACACCGTGAAACTCCTGGACTTCGAGGCCGCCACCCCGGTCGAGGAGCACCGCGGGCAGGCCATCGCCCACCCCGGGTTCATCGCGCCCGCCGACCGCTGCGGCTTCCAGGTCGACCACTACGCGCTCGCGTGCATGAAGCTCGCGCTGTTCGTGCCGATGACGACACTGCTCGCCGTGGACCGGGGGAAGGCCGCCGGTCTGGCCCGGATCGCCTGTGCTCAATTCCCGGACCTGCCACGGGAGTTCCTCGATGAGGCGGTACGGGTGATCGAAGGGCCGAGCGCACCGCCCCGTATCCCCGAGGAGCCCGCCGCAGGCGACTGGCCGCACAGCCGCGACGCGCTCGCGGCGGCGGTACTCGCCAGTGCCACCCCTGACCGTGAGGACCGCCTGTATCCCGGCGACATCGCGCAGTTCGCCGACGGCGGCGGCCTCGGGCTCGCGCACGGCGCGGCCGGCGTCCTGTACGCGCTCGCCGAGACCGGCTGCCCCCGCCACGAGGAAGGCGAGCAGTGGCTGCTCAGGCGCACCGCACCGCCGCCCGAAGGCACACCGCTCGGCCTGTACGACGGCCTCGCGGGAGTCGCCTACGTGCTCGACCGGCTCGGCCACACCGAACGCGCCCTCGACCTCATCGCCCGTGTGCTCGGCGAGAACTGGCGCCGGCTCGCCCCCGATCTGCACGGCGGCCTCGCGGGCCTCGGCCTCGTACTCGACCGGCTCGCCGTCCATCAGCCGGCCCTGCGCCAACTCGCCCTGGAGGCAGCCGACATCACGTCCGCGCGGCTGCCCGCACAGCGCGCCGGACTGCTGCGCGGCTCCAGCGGCCCGGCCCTTCTCTTCCTCAGGCTGTACGAGTCCACGCGGGACCCCGCGTTCCTCGACCGGGCCGCGGCGGCTCTGCGGGCGGACCTCGGCCGCTGTGTGACGGACGCGTCGGGCGCGCTCGTCGTCGACGAAGGCGCCCGCACGATGCCGTATCTCGGCGCGGGCAGCGTCGGGATCGCGGCCGTGCTCGAGGACTACCTCGTGCACCGCGCCGACGAGGAGTTCGCCCGGGCGCGGGCAGCCATCGCGCCGGCGGCCCGGCTGCGCTACTACGCGCAGCCCGGACTGTTCAACGGGCGGGCCGGCATGGTCTGGCACCTGGCCCGCACCGGGGCGTCCGCCGCCGCGCTCGACGCGCAGACCGCCGGACTCGACTGGTACGCCATGGCGTACGCGGGCCATCGCGCCTTCCCCGGCGATCAGATGCTGCGCCTTTCCATGGACCTCGCGACCGGTACGGCCGGGTGCCTGCTCGCGCTGGGCGCGGCGCACGGGGCGAGCCTGCCGTTCCTGCCCGACCGGCGCTTCCCGAGCGGTGGTTCACGACCCGCCGCCGCACCGCCGTCCGTAGCGACGGCCCCACAGACGGCCCCGACCGGGGCCGAACGGGCCCGTACGTGAGTACACCTCGTACGGGCCGAACGGGCTTGTGCGCGACAACACCGCGTACGGGCCGAACGCCGCACCAACGTCCCTGACGGGCCCGCAACCGGCGGGCCCCGACACCGAGCACCGACACCAAGGAGAGACCATGGCCCTTCTCGACCTGCAGAGCATGGACGTCCCCGAGCCGCAGACCGACGGCGGCGGCGGTGGCGACCTCAGCAGCGCGAGCCTGCTCCTGTGCGACAAGCACAGCTCGCACAGCACCCTGCTGTGCCTGTGATCCCTGCCGGTATCCGATCCCTGCCGGTCTTCGACCGCTGTCGCTGATCGCATCGGCGCAGACCGGTGCCGCCCTGCGAGCCGGCACCGGATGAACCGGTACGGGATGCACCGGCCCCGGCCCGCCTGATGCGGCGGCGCCGGAAACGAACCGGCCCCGGGCGTCGTGTGACCTGTACGCCCGGGGCCACCTCAGCCGCCCGTGGAGGCTCGCCCGATGCCCCGACGCCCTTTTGGTGACGCGCCGTTGAGGGACGGGCCGTTGAGGGATGGACCGTTGAGGGACGGGCCGTTGCGGGACGGACCGTTGAGGGACGGACCCTTGAGGGATGGGCTGCGCCGAGGCGCCGGGCTCGCCGCGCTCGTCCTGCTGTGCAAGCTGG
>NZ_JBEPEW010000222.1:0-9608 GCF_040300965.1 Streptomyces mesophilus
ACAGGCCGTAGGCGCGGACGTGTTCACCCGGTGCCACCACGTCGGCGATCAGCGCAGGGCCTTCAGCCCTCGATCGCGCTGCAGGCCGGCGCCGCGGACGCCATCGCCGAACTCGCCGCCCGCGGTCTCGGCGTCGCCGTCCTCAGCGAGTCGATGGCCCATGGGTACCGCGACCGGCTCGTCATCCACCGCGTCGCCGATGCCAGGACACCGGCTCTGCTCGCTCTGGTCTGGAAGAACGGGCACCATCCGCCGGTGCGTGAAGTGCTCAAGGACTGCCGCCGTGCGTTCAAGGGGGCCGGTCCCGCGTGAGGAACCGGCCCCTCGCAGCCCGTCAGTCCGCCACGGGCGCGTAGACCGACTCGAAGGCCCACTCCCCCGAACCCACCGCGTACACCGCGACGTCGCCCTCTTCGGAGACCAGCCGCGCACCTCGTGGCGCCCGCACCTCTCCGGAGGTCGCCGGCACCTCGACCGTGGCCGTACTGCCCGCGGGCACGCGGACGTTCAGGCGCAGGGCGTCGCCTTCACGGCGCCAGTCGCTGACCGCCCGGCCGTACGGCGTCGTGTACGTGCCGCGGGCCGAGGTGAGGTCGCCGACCACGGCCGGGGCGATGCGCAGTTCGCGGTAGCCGACCGAGCCGGGTGCCTGGTCGAGTCCGGCAAGCCGGGTGGTGAACCAGGCGTCGATCGCGCCGAGCATGAAGTGGTTCTGCGACTGGCCGGAGCCGCCGTCCCAGGTCTCGCCGAGCGTGGTGTTGCCGGCGACGACCTGGAAGCCGTAACTCGGGGACGTCGTCTGCGTGGCGATCTTGTAGACGAGGTCGTCGTGCCCGGACCGCGACAGGACCCGGATCGCGGCCGGCAGCGAGATCTCGCCGAGCAGCAGGTGATGGTCCGCCGCCTCGACCGATGACACCAAGTGGCCGAGGAGACGGTCGCGTTCGCCCTGCGGATGGGCGCCCATGTCCAGGGCGAGAGCCGCCGCGCCCTGCCCACCGCCGCCGAACGTCCCCGTCGCCGGGTCGTAGAACTTGTCGGAGAGCGCACGGGCGCTGGTGTCCGCCTTGGTGCGGTACGTCGCCACGTCCTCGTCCTCGCCGAGGACCCGCGCGATATCGCTGAGCCCGTTCACCACCCGCCAGTAGCCGTACGTGCCGGACACGGCCTTCGGGAAGGTGCGGTCCGGGGTGAACCAGTCCCCGAGCGAGTAGTCGAGGATGCCGTCCACGACCTTCTGCTCGAGGAAGGCCACGTACTTCTTCATCTGCGGGTAGTACGCGCGCAGCGTCTCCTTGTCGCCGTACGTGGTGTACAGCTGCCACGGCACGAGGACGAACGCACCGCCCCAGTTGGCGTCATTGCGGTAAGTCCCCGCCAGCTGCACGTAGTCGGGGACGGTGGACGGGATCAGCCCCTCTTCGGTCTGCGCGTCCGCCATGTCGCGCACGATCTTGCGGAGATACGCCTCCATGTCGTAGTTGGCGGCAAGGGTGGGGAAGACGAGCTGGTTCTGTTCCAGCCAGCCGAGCTTCTCGCGGCTCGGGCAGTCGGTGAGGACGCTCATCATGTTGCCCTCGACGGAGCGGCGGATGATTGAGTGGATGCCGTTGATCAGCTCGTTTGAGCTGCTGAACGAACCGGCGGAGGCGTTGTCGGCGCGCAGCACCTTGCCCCGTACTGACACCTCGGCCCCCTCGGGAAGGCCGCGGATCTCGACGTAACGGAAGCCGTGGTAGTTGAACTTGGGGTGCCAGGTCTGCGGGCCGGATCCCTCACCGGTGGTGTAGCCGTCCCACAGAGGTGCGCCGACATTGCTGATGGACTGGTGGGCGCGGCCGTCCTTGAGACTCTCGGCCGGGTACGCGCGGACGGCGGTGCCCTCGGGTGCCGTGACCGTGATCTCCGGCCAGCCGGCGATATTGCGCCCCAGGTCGAAGATGCGGCTGCCCGGCGCGGCCTCCGGTACCTCCTCGCCGTTCAACGTCTCGACGACGCGCACCGGTTCGGTCTCCCGGGCGCTGAGCGCCGGCGGGTCGTCGGGGGCAACCCGCGTGGCCTCCTTCCACTTCGAGCGGTCGGCACCCGGCTTGTTCCACCCCGGTATCGCGCGACGGGCGTCGTAGTCCTCGCCGCCGTACCAGTTGGACGAGGTGGTCGCGCCGAGCGTGGTGCGCCAGTCGGGTCCGCTGGAGATACGGCGTACCGTGCCGTCTGCGAGCGTCACCTCCAGCTGCGCGATGAGCGCGGGGTCGGCCTTGTTGCCGTACAGCTTGCGGTAGCGGTCCGCGGTGCTGAGCTGGTTGGAGATGCCGTTGCCCAGCTCGACGGCCACCGTGTTGGCGCCGGGGCGCAGTTGGTCGGTGATGTCGTACGTCGCGTACTGGACGCGGTCGGCGAAGTCGGTGTTCGCGGGCTCGAGCACCGCGTCGCCGACGGGCCTTCCGTTGATGTCCGCGTCGTACACGCCCAGGCCCGCCATGTAGAGGCGCGCCTGACGTACCCCCTTCGGCAAGGTGAAGTCCTTGGCGAACAGCGGGAGTCCGGAGGGCAGATACGGCTCGGGCGGACGCTGTCCGGTGACGTCGGCGACCGTCTCGTACGGGCCGTCGGCCGCGGCGGCGGTGGCCAGCGTGTAGTCGACGGGGAAGCCCGGTACGCGGCCGTCGTCGGTGAGGACGTCGGCGCGCGGGTGGAGCACCACCTGGTCGAAGGTCTTCGCCTCCTTGAGGTCGAGGGTCACGGTGACCGGCTTGTCCCGTACGTCGGTGGTCGGGTGCGGCAGGCTCGCATAGCCGGCCGCCTGGCTCCAGGCGCTGTTGGTCACGCCGTCGACGGCGAGTTTCGGCTCCCACACCTTGCGCTCGGTGTCGGACTCCGAGGCGGTCACAGTGGCGCCCTGGGCGAGTTCGGTGTCCGGTGCGGCCGAGTCCCGTACGGCGATCTCGGCCAGCTGCAGACGATGCGCGAGCGCCGGGAACTCGTCGGCGAGGGGCAGTCCGAGGCGGGTGACGTCGAGGCGGAGATAGCGGGAGGTGGTGCGGGGCACGGTCACGGTGACCGGCTGCACGGAACGCTCGCCCAGCTGCCAGTCCTCATGGGTGATCCAGTCCGCGGACCAGTCGCCGCGCTGCGTGAGGCCGGTCTCGAAGACGGCGGGCGCGCTCCATCCGGAGGCGCGGTCGGACCCTTGGGACCAGACCTGGACGCGCCAGTGGACGCGGGCACGGGAGCCGAGTGCCTTCCCCGCGTACGTGGTCCCCGGGACGGCCGAGGTGACCTTGCCCGAATCCCACAGGTCGGGGCGGCCGCGTTCCAGAGCGGCGCGGCTGGTGGCGGCCTGCACCCGGTAGGCGTGCTGGGCGGCGCCCGAACTCCGGGCGGTGAGCTGCCAGGTGAGGTCGGGGGTGGTGTCGTCGATGCCCAGTGCGCTGCGCAGGTGCTGGGTGCGCAACGCAGTGGGGTTCAGGCCGGTGCCGGTGCCGGCTGCGGAGGGCGCCGCGGAGGGCACGACCGTGACCAGGGCGGTCAGGGCGGTGGCGAGCAGGAGGGATCGTCTTGCCATACGGGGTCTCCGGTTCAGGTGGGCGGGCGTCGTCGATGCGGGGACGCGTCAGGCGCGCTTGCAGGCGTGGATTGCGTCAGGCGGCCCGCGTCAGGCGGAGGCCGGCTTCAGGTCCACGGTCAGCGGCCGGCGCGGGCGCAGCGTCACCGGGCCGAGGAGGCCGGACGGCAGGGGCTTCTTGCGCTCGTTGGACAGGGTGTTGGACACACGGACGGCGAAACGGTTCACTCCCGGCCGCAGCCCGTCGGTGACGTCGAGGACATACGGAGCCCACACCGCGGGACCGAACTCCTTCCCGTTGAGCGTCACTTGGGCGACCTCTCGCACCGAGCCGAGATCGAGCAGGACGCGCCGCCCGTCCAGGAAGGCCACGTCGAGCGTGACCTCCTTGGTGTAGGTGGCGCTCCCGGAGAACAGCGGGTCGAGGTCGACCCAGCTCGCGAGCGGCCGGGTGACGGGCCGGGCGCCTTCCTTGGCGAGCGTGACGGTCCAGTCGCCGTCGAGGGTGAGCGGCGTCAGCGGATCCTCGACCTTCGCGGTGCCCCGGTAGGTGCGTCCGCCGTCGCGGCCCGTGAGGTGGAAGGTGCCGGCCGCTTCGGCGAGTGCGCTCACGCGCAGGGTGCGGCGCTCGCGGGTCACCGCGGTGACGGGCAGGCCGTCGGCCTCGGTGAGGTGGGGCGTGGGCGCGGCGTTCCTCCGTACGACCACGGCGAGCGTCTCGTACGGGGCGAGGGTGAGCGGCACCCGGACTGCTCCGCGCGTGCTCGGCCCCTGCACCGGTGCGGGCCGGACCTTGCCGGTGGCCGGGTCCCACAGCTCGGGCCGGCCGTCGGCGGGCAGCGTGGCCAGGGTGGTGACCACGGTGCCGCTCTCGTTGTTGAACAGGAACGCCGTGTCCGTGCCGCGGGTCGTCCGCAGCACCCGTACCGCATCGGCCGAGGGCTCCAGAACGGCCGCGGACACCCCCTCCTCCCGCGCGACTTCGCGCAGCCCGTCCACGGTGGCGATGTGCACGGCACGGCCCTTGCCGTGGCGCCGAACCCCGTCCTGGGGCAGGAGCCTGCCGAGTTCCGCGACGAGCACCGCGTCATCGCCGTCGGCCGCGAGCTTCGGCGGCTCGCCGACGGCGACGACGGTTCCGCCGGAGCGTACGAAGCGGGCGAGCGCGCGGGCGGTCGCCGTGTCCAGTACGGGTGTCGAGGGCAGGACGACCAGTTGGTACGACGCCTCCCCCACGTGCAGGGTGCCGTTGACCGCCTCGGCCTGGGCGAGGAGTTCCTTGTCGCCGCTGAGCGCTCCTTCGTGGACGAGGTCGAAGTCGACCTGGGCCCGCTCGAGCGCGAAGGCGGCTGCGGGCAGCCCGTCGTCCACCTCGTCCTGCCGGTCGGTCCCGGCGAACTGCTCGGCGGCGCGCTGGGGTTGCAGGATCGCGGTGCGGGCCTCGGAGGTACCCCGCGCGAGCTCCATCACCCGGCCGATCCACGCGGAGACCGGCGGCATCGCCCACCACCACGGATTGCGCGGTCCGAACGGCGGCGCGAAGAACACCCGCTGCTCGTCGGTCCACAGAGCGTGCAGCACCGTGAGGTTGATGCCCCGGGCCGCGAAGGCGCCGAGCAGGGCGCGCATGAAGTCGGGGGCGATCTGCCAGCCCATGTTGCCGAACGCCTCCATCAGGACGCGCGGCCGGCCGGTCTGATGAGCCACCGAGGCGGGGTTGCGCGGGTCCATGGTCGGGGTGTCCAGCTCGTACTCGGCGGTGATGCAGTCGCCGCCCGGCACCTGTGCCCACTGGTTGACCTTGTGCAGATCGCCGGTGGACAGGATGCGCTTGGACATGCCCACCTCGTCGTACAGCGGGTTGGTGACCAGGCGTACGCCCCACTTCGCGTACTGCTCCGCCTGCTTCTCGAAGTAGCGCGAGAAGCGGTTCGAGACGGCGCGCCAGTACCGCCCGCGCAGCACACGCCCCCGCTCGCCGAGGTCGTCGAACGCGCTCGCGTACGCGGCGCCCGGTTCGGCGCCGGTCTCGGCCAGGGCGGCGGCGAGCGCGGGCGACCAGGGGCGGCGCTTGAAGGGGTGCGGGCCCGCGGAGGCGATGAAGGGTTCGTCGTCCCAGAAGCCCTTGACCACACTGCCGAAGTAGCGGCCGAAGCGGCGGTGGTACTCGCCGGGCACGATGTCGAGGAACAGCTCGACGGGCTCGTCGTCCAGGAGGTCGGTGTAACCGCGCACGTAGCCCGAGGAGTCGTCCACCAGGTCGACGCCGCCGAACAGGTCGATCTGCCAGCGTCCGGCCGGTGCCTGCCAACTCCCGCCGTCCAACTGCGCGGTGAGTTCGATCAGCTCGTCGGCGTCCGTGGAGCCCACCGGACGGGCGGTGGCGGCCACGGCGCGCGGGACGCCGTCGGGTACGGCCCGGTTGACGAAGTCCCCGGCCGCGGCAGGGGTGTCGAAGGTCTGGGAGTACAGCGTGCCGCTGCCGTCGGTGACCGTGAGGTCCTCCCACAGGGCGCGCTGCCCGTCGCGGGCGTGCACGCCGACGGTGCCGCGGATGAGCGTCTCGTCGGTGACGGTGCCCTTGTCCTTGCCGTCGAGGGTGACGGAGCAGACCGGGCCGCGCAGGGTGGCGGTGAGCGCGTGGAACTTGGTCTTGTTGAACCCGTCCGTACGCGTCGACCTGGCCAGCTGGGTGACCTTGCCGCCCGCCACACGGGAGAGCGTGACGACGCCGCTCTGGTCGAACTCCACGAGCAGTCCCTCGCGGCCGTCGGCCGAGGCGCGCACGAGCATGCCGCCGGCCGCGAGGTCGGCCTTGATGGTGCCGGTGACGGTCACATCACCCCACTGCGTGCCGTCGCGCAGCACGGCCGGTCCGGCGAGCACCGCCGCGTCGGCGACCAACTGGCCTTTGTCCACGCCGACTCCGGTGGTCTGCGCCAGGCTGACCGCGACCGGTCCTTCGACGACCGCGGTGGAGCGCCACAGGCCCTTGAGGGCCAGTTCGGGCCGGGGCTTGTACGTACGGGAGCCGACGGTGCCGCCCTTGGTGATGAAGTAGCCGGCGCGGCCGCTCGGGAAGTGGTTGTCGTTGAACAGCCAGACCTTCATACCGGTCCGCGCGGCGGTCTCGATGACATGTCCGACGACGTCGAACCAGCCTTCCGTGAAGAAGGCCGGCTGCATGTCCGCGTTGTCGTAAGGGAAGACGACGACCTCGTACATGCCCTTGTCCCGCAGGTCGGCCATCTGCCGCTCCACGAGCTCGTTGGTCACGGGGCCGTTCCAATACCAGTAGACGGCGGGTCTGCTGTCCCGGCGCGGATCGACGAATCCGGCGGGGTCGAAGCCGCGAGCGCCGGTGGCGGCGTCGAGGCCGAACGCCCCGGCCGCGGGGACGTCGGCGAGCGCGGCACCGGGGACACCGGCGGTGACGGCCGCGGCGGTCAGCGCGGACAGGGCGACGAAGCGGCGCCGGCTCACGGGCGGAACCTCACCGCCCGGGACTTGCTCGAACGGCTGGGCGGGCTGCGGCTGCTGGGGCATCTGGAAGCTTTCTGTTCAGGGGTGGAAAACGCGGGTCAGGAACGGGCGAGCCCGGAGATCTCCTGCGCCGTCAAGGCGTGGTTGTGCACGCGGAAGTCGGCGATCGCGCCCTGCAGATACGGATGGGTGGAGTTCTGCGAGCGGCCCAGATAGGCGCGGGGCGTCACACCGAGGAGCAGCGGGGATGAGACGAAGGCCTCGTTGCGCCCGGACTCCGCGCCGTCCACGTAGAGGACTCCCCCACCGGACCCGAGCACGAGCGCCACATGGGCCCACTTGCCGGTGGGCAGGGGTGCGTCACCGTCGATGAGGTCCTCGCCCTCCATCCCCGCGATCTTCAGGGCCGCCCGGGGCCGCCCTGTCCCCGTGCGCGCGGCGAGGAAGAGGTAGGTGCTCTTGTGGAAGCCGAGATCGAAGATCCGGGCCGAATTGACCTGGGCGTCGACGCGGACCCAGGCGCTGAGCGTGAGTGCGGTCAGTCCCGTGATCAGTCCGGAGGGCAGCACCACATGCCCGCCTTGCCCGTCGAGCGCGACTGCGGGGGTGCGGCCGTCGCGCCCTGTCGTCCATGAGGCGCCGCCAGCCAACGCGCCCGCGGGCCGTGTGCCGGCGGTGTCCCGCACTGCGGTTCCGGACCCTTCGTCGAGGAGGTAGCGCGCCGTCTCGCGCGGTGGCGCGGGCGGCGGCTCGGTCGCGAAGTAGACGTTGTAGTGCTGGTGATGGACCTGGTGGAACGGCAGCAGGTCGACTGCTCCGCCGTCCGGCTGCGACGCGCTGAACCGCACCGGATCCGTCCCGACGCGCCGTACCGACGAGCGCACGAGGGACGCAATGGTGGGCGACTTCATGTCCCCGTACGCACCGGCGAGCACCAACGGCCCGTACGACAGGGCATGCACGTGCGGGTTGTCGGGTGCGGGCCGCCAGGTCAGCGCGCGCGGGAAGGACAGTTCGACGGTGTCGCCCGCACGCCACAGCCGGTCGAGGGTGACGTGACCGCCCGGCCGCACGCGCTCCGGGGCTACGGGCCTGGAGTTGACCCTGACCTGCGCGGTGAGCGGCCGGTCCGCGTCCGCGAGCCAGCCGGGGATGCGGACCTTCAGGCGGAAGCGGGCGGCACCGCGGTTCACGGTGATGCGCACCGGGCCTGACGCGTCCGGATGTCCGCCGGACTGACGGAGGGTCACTCCCTTTCTGCGCCAGGTCAGTTCGGAGGGGATGAAGAGGTTGACGTACAGCTCGGGCAGGTCCGTGCTCTGCGGGTGGGAGTCGGCCGACTCGAAGTAGATGCTGTCGGCGAACTTCGTCTGCGTTTCGAGCCCGGTGCCGTGGTCGCAGGAGAAGTTGTCGTAGTCGCTGCTGTAACTGCCCGGCGCCGCGCCGAGCCCGCCTTTGGGCTGACGCCGCGAGCCGGCCCAGAGGCCCGTGTAGTAGGTGACATAGCCGTGGGCGGAGTCGGGGTCCTGCTCGCCGAGCATCTGGTTGTACAGCGCCCACTCGTAGTGGTCCATGTACGCGGTGCGCTCCGGGTCGTGCAGGAAGAGCCCGCGGCCGAGCTTGAGCATGTTGTACGTGTTGCAGTTCTCGCAGGTGTCCTCGGAGAGGCGGCTGACGAGTTCGCCGGGCGGCCCGAAGAACTCCTGGTTGGAGTTGCCGCCGATGGCGTAGGTGTGATCGCGGACCACGATGTCCCAGAAGTGTGTGGCGATCTTCCGGTAGCGCTCCTCGCCGGTGGCCTCGTACAGCCGCGCGGCGCCCACGACCTTGGCTATCTCCGTGTTGGCGTGCCGCCCGGCCAGCTCGTCGCGGCCCTCGGCCAGAGGGCCGAAGAGGTCCTCCTGGTCGAAGCGGCGCGCGGTGCGCAACGCCACCGCATCGCCCGTGGCCAAGTGCAGCGCGGCGAGCACGTCGTTCATGCCGCCCCACTCCACACGCAGCACGTTGTCCAGTCCGCTGCGGTCGAGCGCCGCCAGCCGCCGCTCGGCCCAACGGGCCATTCCCTGAAGGACGTTGAGCGCCTCGTCGTCGCCGCAGAGCCGGTACTGGTCGAGCAGCCCGGCCATGATCTTGTGGATCGTGTAGTACGGGGCCCAGGGCTTGCCGCCCGCTTCCAGGTCCGCGAAGACCTGCTCGGGAAAGGCGGACAGGTAGCCCTCCGAGAAGCCGGCGGCGGGTGCCGCGCGCTGGCAGGCCGCGAGGGCACCGACCAGGTGACGGCCCTTGTCCGCGTACGCCTGGTCTCCGGTGTTTGCGTACGCGAGCGCGAGCCCGGACAGGAGGTGGCCGGTGGTGTGCCCGCGCAACTGGACCGTCGGCGCCTCCCAGCCGCCGCAGGGTTCCGCGTCCGAGGCGAGGCCCACGGTGACGCGGAAGGTGTGCAGCAGGCGGTCGGCGTCGACGGCCTTCAGGTAGGCGCAGGTGCGGAGCATGTTGGCGCGGAACGGGCTCTCGAGCAGCCTGACGTCACCGAGGGGCAGTTCGGCGAGCAGGGGGCGTT
>NZ_JBEPEW010000223.1:0-9418 GCF_040300965.1 Streptomyces mesophilus
GTTCGGCGAGCAGGGGGCGTCGCACCGCCGCGGCCGCGGGGGCGACGGGCGCGCGGACCGGCGCGGCGGCTTTCGCAGTGCCCGCTCCGGACACGGCGGCCACGGTCACCCCGGACAGGGCGACGAAGGTGCGTCTCGGCAGGTGTTGACGGGTCATGGGGCGGCTCCGTGACGGCGAGGACGTACGGCGGGTACGGGGTGGCGATACGCGGGGCGGCGATGTGCGGGCGCAGGCCGGCGCTCCCGGCGCGAGCTGGGCGGCCCATCTGCTGGCATCCCCAAGCGAGTTGAATCGTTTCGGGCCGCATCGACGGCCACTCTGCGCGAGCCCGCAACGGCCGTCAAGACCTCTGTACGGGGAAAGTTGGCACTCACCCCTTGCCTGGCGCTTCACCTCAACGTAGGTTCCTCGCGCACCGATTGAATCGTTTGAACCGTTCAATCCGTCCCGGACACTCAACGAGGAGAGCCATGAGCCTGCGACGCCGGACCCTGCTGAGAATGAGCGCCGTGGCAGGCGCCGCGACGGCTCTGCACTGGGGCGGCGCGACGGGCACCGCCACGGCGGCTCCCTTTGCGGGCGCGGTCCCCGGCCTCGGCGCTCCCGCGCCCTCGGTGCGCCCCAAGTTCCGCTGGTGGTGGCCCGACGCCCTGGTCGACACCGCCGAGATCGCCCGCGAGATCCGCTCGATCGCCGAAGGCGGTTTCGGCGGCGTGGAGATCGCCGCGGTCACGCACAGCATGACCGAGCAGCTGGACACGGTCCGCTACGGCTGGGGCACCGCCGCCTGGCGGGCCGCGATCGAGGCGGCGCTGCGCGAGGCGAAGAAGCGTGACGTCGAGGTCGACCTCACGATCGGCCCGGCCTGGCCCGCCGCCGTGCCCTCGATCACGCCGGACGGCAAGGCCGCGGCGAAGGAACTCGCCCACGGATTCGCAGTCGTGACGGCCGGCTCGACCTACGAGGGGCCGCTGCCCGCCGCCCCGGACCCCGAGGAGGAGGGCGTCACCGAGCAGCGGCTGCTGACCGTGCAGTCCGTCCGGGTCTCGGCCGGCAGTTCACCGGAGGCCAAACCCATACGCCTCGATCAGTCGACGGTCACCGAGGTCACGGACCGCGTCGCGGGCGGCCGCATCACATGGACCGCGCCGGACGACGGCGCGACCTGGCTGCTGGTGGCGTACTGGGAGCGCGGTTCGGGCCAGCGCCCCGAGGGCAGGAACCACACCACTCCCCTGTCCTACGTCGTGGACCACTTCAGCGACGCGGGCACCCGCGCGGTCACCGACTTCTGGGAGCGGCACATCCTCACGCCCACGATCCGCGGGCTGCTTCGCGACACGGGCGGGGCGCTGTTCGAGGACTCCATCGAGATGGAGACCGAGGCGACCCTGTGGACCCCCGCACTCCCCGCCGAGTTCGAACGCCGCCGCGGATACGCGCTGCTCCCCTGTCTCGCCGCGTTCATGGAACGGCACGAGGACCACGTGTTCAGCTTCGAGCCGACCCTCGACAAGGCGGTGCGCCGCGACGTCATGGAGGTGATCACCGAGCTGTACGTCGAGCACCATCTGCTTCCGTTGCAGAAGTGGGCGCACACCCTCGGGTTGAAGCTGCGCATCCAGCCGTACGGCCTGGAGACCGACGCCATCTACAAGTCGGCGCTCCTGGACATCACCGAGGGCGAGTCGCTCGGCTTCAAGAACCTGGACGACTTCCGGTGCCTGGCCGGCGGCCGGGACATGGGCGGCAAGCGCATCGTGTCGAACGAGGCGGGTGCCACGGCCGGCGGCGCGTACGCCACGACCTGGGCCGACACCCTCAAGAAGCTCGTCACGCAGTACGCGGCCGGTGTCAACCAAGCCGTCTTCCACGGCTTCGCGTATGCCGACGCTCCTGGTGCCCAGTGGCCGGGCTTCGCGGCCTTCTCTCCCTACTCGGGCGCGGCCGGCTACGGCGAGGCGTGGGGTCCGCGTCAGCCCACTTGGCGGCACACACGGTCGATCGCCGATCAACTCGCCCGTCTGCAGGCCGTTCTGCAGACCGGAGTCAACAGGGTCGACGTCGGGGTGCTGCGGCAGAAGGGATACGCCGGCTCCGGCCTCGGCGCCCCCTGGTTCTCCGGTGACGGCGTGCCGGTCGGCTGGACGCACACGTTCCTCAGCCCGCGCCTGCTCGACCTGCCGTCCGCGAAGGTGCGCGAGGGCCGGTTCGCACCGGACGGCCTCGCGCTCAAGGCCCTCGTGGTCGACGGGGACATCATGGCGGGCCGCGAGCACACCCTGGAGCTGGGCGTCGCCGAGAAGCTGGTCTCCTACGCGAAGGCGGGGCTGCCCGTCATCCTCGTCGGCGACTGGTCGGACGCCCGTGTGCCGGGCCGGGCCCGCCCCGGCGACGACGAGCGGCTGCGTCGACTCCTCACGGAGCTCGGCGCATTGAAGACGGTCCACACGGTGGCCGACCGGCCGGACATCCCGGAGGCCATCGCCGCGCTCGGTCTGCGCCGGGACGTGGAGTACGCGCAGTCGTCCATGCTGCTGCACACGCACCGGGCGAGCGACGAGGCCGACTGGTTCTACTTCGCCAACGACGCGGTCGGCAAGAAGGGTTCGACCGGGTCCCGCATCACGCATGACGTCACGCTGACCCCGCACGTCAAGGGAGCCGTCCCGTACCGGCTCGACCCGTGGACGGGCGAGGTCGCCCCGATCGCCCTGTACACGCGCACAGACGACGGCCGGGTCCGGCTGACGGTGGACCTCGAGCCCGGCGCGGTGACCGTGGTCGTGCTGGCCCGCCCGGCGCGTGACCTGCCCCGCCGTCATGCCGTGGCCACCCAGGCCGACTCGGTTCGCATAAAGGACCGGGGACGGCTCGAAGTCCGCGCCGCGGCAGCGGGGATGTACACCACCACCCTCGACCACGGCCGTACGGTCGAGACCGCCGTCGGCGCGGTGCCGGAACCCGTCGCCCTGACGTCCTGGACGCTCACGGTCGACGACTGGAGGCCGGGAGCGAGCGCCACCGAGACGGCGCACGAACGGCACGTGGTCGAACTGGCCGCGCTCGCCCCCTGGTCGAAGATCCCCGGTCTGGAGGACGTGTCGGGAGTGGGCCGCTATCGCACGACGGTCGAGCTGGGCGCCGAGTGGTCCGCGCGGCACGGCGCGTATCTGCAACTGGGCGGTGTGTGCGACACGTTCCGCGTGAGGGTGAACGGCAAGGAGCTGCCGCCGGTCGACCAGCTGACCCGGGTCGCGGACCTCGGCTCCCGGCTGCGGCGCGGCACCAACACCATCGAGGTGGAGGTGGCGAGCCCCCTCCTCAACCGCCTGCGCGTCACCCGCCCGACCGTGTTCGGCGCCGCCAAGCGGCAGGACTACGGCCTGCTCGGCCCGGTGCGGATCGTGCCGTACGGCGTCGGGACGGTACGCGTGTGAGATCTGGCGCGCGAAGCGCATGACGAGGGGGACCGTCCGTAAGGACGGTCCCCCTCTGAGCTCGGCCGGCCGCGGCCTGCTACTCCCGCGCCAGGCTCGACTGCCGTACCACCAGCTCCGGTTGGAGCACCACATGCTCATGGTGGTGCCGGTCGGCGTCGGTGGCGGTCTCCTGGAGGAGCATCCGCGCGGCGAGGGTGCCCAGGGTGCGGGCCGGCTGGCGGACCGAGGTCAGGGGCACAGTGGCGGCCGCCGCGAACTCGATGTCGTCGTAGCCGACGATCGCCATGTCCTCGGGGACCTTGACGCCTGCCGCGTACAGCGCCTGGAGCACGCCGAGGGCGAGCAGGTCGTTGGCGCAGAAGACCGCCGTGGGGCGTTCGCCCAGACCCAGCAGGCGGCTGCCCGCGTCGCGCCCGGCGCTCACGTCGAGCCGTTCGGTGGGCAGTTCGCGCAGCAGTCCGGCGTCGAGCCCCGCCTCCGCGAGCGCGAGATGGGCGCCCTCGCGCCGGTCCTGCACCTGCTTCAGATGGGGCGGTCCGCTGACGTACGCCAGGGAGCGGTGGCCCTGTGCGAGGAGGTGACGTACCGCGAGGGCGCCGCCCGCCACGTCGTCCACGGACACGGAGCAGCCCTCTTCGTCACCGGTGACGCGGTCCACGACCACATACGGAATGCCCTGCCGGCGAAAGGCGCGCAGCGTCTCGCCGCTGGGGTCGGCGGGGGTGACGAGCGCGCCGCGTACGCGCTGTTCGGCGAAGAGCGACAGGTAGTGCGCCTCTTCCTCGGCGCTCTGGTCGCTGGTGCACACCATCACCCCGAGCCCGGCCTCGCGGGCGGCCCGTTCGGCGCCGCGGGCCACGTCGACGAAGAAGGGGTTGCTCAGGTCGAGGACGAGCAGCGCCATGATGCGGCTCTGTCCGGCGCGCAGTTGGCGGGCGGACTCGCTGCGCACATAGCCGAGGCCTTCGATGACCTCCTTGACATGGCGCAGGGTCTGCTCGGAGACGCGGTCGGGCTGGTTGAGGACGTTGGACACCGTTCCGACGGACACCCCCGCCGCGCGCGCCACGTCCTTGATGCCGACGGGCGGCCGCCCACCTGCCATGCGTCCCCCTGAAGTCCTGCTCGCAGTGCCCGGCATACGGGAGCCCGGTCCGTTCGTCATGCGAGGTGGAAGATCTCGGTCAGCGGGCGCATCGCGCCGTCCGGCGACCGTCCGTCGAGCTCTTCGAAGAAGTCCCCCATCTCCGCCTGCCAGCGGGAGTTCACGTCGGTGGCGTCCATGGCGGCGCGCGCCGCGTCGAAGTCGTCGGTCTCCAGATAGCCGACGAGCAGGCCGTCCTCGCGCAGGAACAGGGAGTAGTTTCGCCAGCCGGCCGCCGAGAGCGCCGTGCGCATCTCCTGCCATACGTGGCGGTGACGTTCGCGGTACTCGTCGATCCGGTCGCCGCGGACACGGAGCAGGAAGCAGACACGCTGCATGCCGGTGAAGTCCTCTCACGGGGTGGGGCCGTCAACGCACGGCGTCGACGGCCCCGTTGGGTCGGGCGGTTCAGCGGTCGAACGGCTCAGAAGTCGAAGTCGTCGATGTTCGACTTGCTGAAGACGGTGGGCTTGCCGAGCGAGACGACACCGTCCTTGCCGACCGTGAACTCGCCGAGGTCACCGGCCTTGAACTTCTCGCCTTCCTGCCCGGTGATCTGGCCCGACTCCAGGGCGACGGCGGTGTGCGCGGCGAGAGCGCCGAGCTTCGCCGGGTCCCACAGCTCGAAGGCCTCGACGGTGCCGTTCTTGACGTAGGCACGCATGTCGTTCGGGGTGCCGAGGCCGGTCAGCTTGACCTTGCCCTTGTACTTCGAACCGGACAGGTACTGGGCGGCCGCCTTGATGCCGACGGTGGTCGGGGAGATGATCCCGGCCAGCTTCGGGTGCTCCTGGAGCAGGCCCTGGGTCTGCTGGAACGACTTCTGCGCGTCGTCGTCCCCGTACGCGGTCTTGACGAGCTTGATGTCCTTGTACTCGGGCTTCTTGAGCTCGTCCTTCATGAAGTCGATCCAGGTGTTCTGGTTCGTGGCGGTCTGGGCCGCCGAGAGGATCGCGATCTCGCCCTTGCCCCCGATCTGCTTCGCCATCTCCTGGACCTGGGTGCGGCCGAGGTCCTCGGCGCTGGCCTGGGAGACGAAGATCTGGCGGCAGTCGGCCTTGGTGTCGGAGTCGTAGGTGACGACGCTGACCCCGTTCTTCATGGCCTGCTTCAGGGCGGTGCACAGCGCGCCCGGGTCCTGCGCGGACACGGCGATCGCGTCGGCCTGCTGCTGGGTCAGCGTGTTGACGTAGCTGACCTGACCGGCGGTGTCGGTGCCGCTGCTGGTGCCGACCTCCTTGTACGTCGAACCGAGCGACTCGACGGCCTTCTTGCCGCCGTTGTCGGCGGTGGTGAAGTACGGGTTGTTGACCTGCTTGGGCAGGAACGCGACCGTGAGGTCCTTCTTGGTCTCGGCGTTCGGGTCGGCCTTGCCGGCGGCCGCGGTGCCGCCTTCCTTGGCGGCGTCGTCCTTGGTGGTGCCACCGCACGCGGTGGCGCCCAGGGCGAGTGCGGCCGTGACGGCGAGCGCGGCGGTCAGACGGCGGGTGCGTGCGGTGCGCGTCTCAGACATGAGTGTCCTGCCTTAGTGGGATACGAGGGGTGTGGGTACGAGCGGGGAGGTGCGGGCCGCGGGCGCGGCCCGCCCTGTCATGTGCTGGGCGCGGCCTGCGGTGGAGGCGCTGCCGCTGTCCTTCGGCGGGCTCGCGCCTGGGCGACCTGCCGGCCGATACGGGGTCCGAGGACGGAGATCACGAGCAGGACGCCGGTGACGACGATCTGGGACTGGGCGGAAACGTTCTGCAGGCTCATCGCGTTCTGCAGGGTGCCGAGCAGGAACACACCCGCGATGGCGCCGCCGAGGGTTCCCTTGCCGCCGTCGAAGTCGATGCCGCCGAGCAACACGGCCGCGATCACCGAGAGTTCGAGGCCGGTGGCGTTGTCGTAGCGGGCGCTGGCGTAGTGCAGGGCCCAGAAGACTCCGGTGAGCGCGGAGAGCACACCGGTGGTGATGAACATCGACAGCTTGAGCCGCTTGACGCGGATCCCGGAGAACCTGGCGGCCTCCTCGCTCGCGCCGATCGCGAAGAGCGAGCGCCCCGTCGGCGTGGCATGCAGCACGACGACGGCGATCGCGAGGAGCACGAGGAAGGGGAACAGGGCGTACGGGATGAAGGTCTCGCCGATCCGGCCGGCGCCGAAGTCCAGGTACTGGGTCGGGAAGTCGGTGACCGAGTCCGAGCCGAGCACGATCTGGGCGATACCGCGGTAGGCGGCCATGGTGCCGATGGTGACGGCGAGGGACGGCAGGCCGAGACGGGTCACCAGGAGCCCGTTGACCAGTCCGCACACGACACCGAGCAGCAGACAGATCGGGATGATCGTCTCGATGGCCATGCCCGCGTTCCACAGGGCGCCCATGACGGCCCCGGACAGACCTGCCGTGGAACCCACGGAGAGGTCGACCTCGCCGGAGATCACCAGCATGGTCATCGGCAGCGCGATCAGGGCGATGGGGAGCGTATTGCCGATCAGGAACGACAGGTTGAGCGCGTTGCCGAAGTTGTCGACGAACGAGAACGAGCAGATGAGAAGCACCAGGAGCAGGGCGCCGACGGCGCTGTCCCAGCGCACCGCGCCGCCGAAGCGGGCGAGGGCGGAGTTCTTGGTGAGCTCCGGTACGGCGGAGTTCTTGGTGAGCTCAGGCATGGCGGGCGCTCCTCAGCTGTGCGGCCTGCTTGCGCAGCACTGCGGCCACCCGCAGGGCCAGGATCCGGTCGACGGCGATGGCGAGCAGCAGCAGGATTCCGTTGATGGCGGTGACCCAGACGGAGCTGACGCCGATGGCCGGCAGCACGCTGTTGATCGAGGTGAGAAGGAGGGCGCCGAGCGCGGCGCCGTACACGGAACCGCTGCCGCCGGTGAAGGCGACGCCGCCGACCACGACCGCGCTGACGACGGTGAGTTCGTAGCCGCTGCCGGTGGCCGAGTCGACGTTGCCGAACCGGGCCAGGTACAGGGCGCCGGCGAGGCCCGCGAGGGCGCCGCACAGCACGTACGCGGTCATGATGCGCTTGCGTACGGGGACACCGGCGAGCGTGGCGGCCTCGGGGCTCGAGCCGAGTGCGTACATCTCGCGGCCGCTGCGGTAGCTGCGCAGGTAGTAGCCCACCGCCGCGAGGACGGCGAGGGCGAGCAGCGCCAGGTAGGGCACGACCCAGATGCCGTCGTGGCCGAAGTCCACGAAGCCGTTCGGCAGGTCGTCGGCGGTGATCTGCTGCGAGCCGACCCAGATGGAGTCGATGCCGCGCACGATGTAGAGCGTGCCGAGCGTGACGACCAGGGCGGGCACCTTGCCGAGGCTGACGAGCGCGCCGTTCAGCGCGCCGAACAGGGCGCCGAGGCCCACGGCGAGCAGGATCGCGACGAGGGAACTGCCGCCGTCCTGCAGATAGGTGCCTGCGGCGAAGGCGGAGATGCCGAGGACCGAGCCGACCGACAGGTCGACGTTGCGCGTGATCACGACCACGGCCTGGCCGGTGGCGACCAGGACCAGGATGGTGGCGTTGAGCAGGAGGTCCTTGATGCCCTGTTCGGACAGGAACTCGGTGTTGGACAGCTGGGTGGCGCCGAGCATCACCAGGAGCACGGCGGCCACGGCGAGTTCGCGGGCCTTGAACACCTTGTCGATGAGGCGACGCCCGGCGGCGGGTTCCGGTACGGCCTCTTCGCGCACCGCAGTGGCGGTCACCGTCATGCGGCACTCTCCTGGTTCGTACGGCCGGTGGCGGCCGCCATCACGGACTCCTCGGTGGCCTCTGCGCGGGTGAGTTCGGCGGAAAGGCGCCCCTCGTGCATCACGAGCACCCGGTCGGCCATGCCGAGGATCTCCGGCAGGTCCGAGGAGATCATCAGGACCGCGACGCCTTCGGCGGCGAGCGCGGAGAGCAGCCGGTGCACCTCCGCCTTGGTGCCGACGTCGATACCGCGGGTCGGCTCGTCGACGATCAGCACCTGGGGTGCGGTCGCGAGCCACTTCGCGAGGACGACCTTCTGCTGGTTGCCGCCGGACAGCGTGCCGACCACGTCGGCGAGGCGGGCGTACTTCACCTGAAGCTTGACCGCCCAGTCGACGGAGCGGCTGCGCTCGGCCTTCCGGTTCATCAGGCCCGCGCGGGTGGTGTCGGCGAAGCCGGTCAGGCCGATGTTGCGCTCGATGGACATGTCCATCACCAGGCCCTGCGCGCGGCGGTCCTCCGGAACCAGGGCGAGACCCGCGGCCATCGCCACGCTGGGGGCGCCGGGCTTGAGCCGCGTGCCGAGCACCTCGACCTCGCCGCCGTCGAAGCGGTCCACGCCGAACACGGCGCGGGCGACCTCGCTGCGGCCGGCTCCCACGAGTCCGGCCAGGCCGACTATCTCGCCACGGCGCACATCGAAGGAGACATCGGTGAACACGCCCTCGCGAGTCAACCGCCGCACGCTGAGCGCCACTTCACCGGTCTGCGTGTCCTGCTTGGGGTAGAGCTCGGCGAGGTCGCGGCCCACCATGCGGCGCACCAGGTCGTCCTCGGTGAGGCCGTCGAGCGGCTCGCTCGCGATCCAGGCGCCGTCGCGCAGGGTGGTGACGCGCTGGCAGAGCTGGAAGATCTCTTCGAGGCGGTGCGAGATGAACAGCACGGCCGCGCCCTGCTCGCGCAGGGTGCGTACGACGCCGAAGAGGCGGGCGACCTCGCTGCCGGTGAGCGCGGCGGTCGGCTCGTCCATGATCAGGACGCGGGCGTCGAAGGACAGCGCCTTGGCGATCTCGACGAGCTGTTGGTCGGCGATGGACAGGCCGCGGGCCGGCTGGTCGGGGTCGAGGTCCACGCCGAGTCGCGCGAAGAGGTC
>NZ_JBEPEW010000225.1:0-9321 GCF_040300965.1 Streptomyces mesophilus
CTTGCGGCTGCGGCCGGCCGCCTGCGCGAGGCTGCCGCGCCGGTCGGTGCCGAGCAGAGCACTCGTGACGAGCTCTTCCCAGGTCGTCATCTCGGTTTCCATGGTCAACCGAGGCCTCCCTCCATGCCGTCGGAGCAGGAACAATCGGAACAGGAACAAGGGGTGGGACGGCAGCGGGCCGGGCCCGCCGGCGCGGCTGCGCGCACACGGCGCATCGTCAGCACAGCGACACCACACCCCCCGCATCCCCCGCCCACACCGTCAGCGGGGTGAAGCCGCGATGGCCGCACTCGCCGAAGACCGTCACCCCGCTGCCGCCCGAGACGGCGGCGAGCCGCCACAGACCGGGCCGGGACACCGGCACCACGGGCAACGCACCCGAGCCGTCGGCGTCGGCGAGCTGCATGCCGTCACCCACCGGTGCCGGTATGACGTCGTGCAGCGTGACCGGCCAGGACTCCAGCCAGGGGTCCTCGCGCAGCGCCGTGCCGTACGCCGACGCCGCCACGCGGGTGCTCACCCCGGCCGGGCGCACCTCGGCGGCCGCGGCCGGCGCGAAGCGCTCGCCGAGCGCATGGCGGTGCCCGCCGCCCGGATACGCGGACAGCTCGGCGTCGAGCGCGAGGCCGACGGGCAGGGCCAGTTCGGGTGCGCGGCCGGCCGCCCCGTAAGAGAGGAGCAGCGCCGTGCGCCCCGACTCCTGTCCGTACAGCCATATCCGGCGCGTGGTGAGCCGCGCGTCCGCCGAGTCGTACTGGGCGAGCACCGCCCACCGGTCGCGCAGCGCGGGGCCCTCGGCGGATGAGGGCAGGCCGATCCGCGAACGGACCGTGGCGGCGAGGGAGTCCGGCAGCTGCTCCCTGCGCAGCCAGGCCCGGTCGAGCAGATGCAGCAGCGCGCACTCCTCGAGCAGCCGCACCGGCCAGCCAGGACCCGACGCAGGGATCACCCCCAACTCCTGTACACGCGCGGCAAGTCCAGGCGCCTGCGCGTCGACCATCCGCCGGGCCGTCTCCTCACCAAGTCCGTGCCCCGACTGCTCCGCCGAGGCCAGGCCGCCGCGCACCAGATCCGCGAGCCGCTGCTCCAGCTCGGTCACCCCCGCGGTGACCCGCTCGGCCCGCCGCGCTGCACGTCTCCGCGCCGCCTCCTCGTCGACCGGCTTGCCGTCCCCCTTCTCCGCTGCGGGTGCCTCCGCGCGCTTACGCCGCCCGTCCAACCACTGCTCCACCCAGTCCGGCGCCTCGGCGTCCGGTATCGCCGAGCCACCGCCCCCGTCGCCCGCCCAGAGCAGCAGCAGCCCCAGCGCGTGCTTGCACGGGAACTTCCGGCTGGGGCAACTGCACTTGTACGCGGGCCCGGCCGTGTCGACGACCGTCTGATACGGCTTGCTGCCGCTGCCCTTGCACAACCCCCATACCGCCCCCTCCTTCGAACTGCCCGCCTCGGACCACGGACCGGCCGCTCCGAGCTTGCTTCCCGCTTTGCGTGACGCGGCGTCAGGCGCCAGTGCGAGCACCTGATCAGCCGTCCAGCGCACCCCCTGCTGAGTCATGCTGCGAAGGTAGATCCCGCCACTGACAATCGGCTGTGACCTGCGGATTCGCGCTTCACTAGCGGCAGTTGGCGCGGCCCGCGCTCCGCCGCCGAGGCCGATTGTCAGTGGCGTGGTGCACCGTGGATGCCATGCCGGAGATCGGCCCGGGACGAGACGTCCCGGAGATCTGGAGGGGGATCCATGACCGTGCTCGACAACGAGACCGCGCGGCCCGCCGCAGAGGTGCTGCGGCCGCACGCGGAGGACGCGTTCGCGGACGAGCTCGCCGCGCTCGCCGCCGCGGACGACCGCCCGCGCCCGGCGCGCTGGCGCCTCTCGCCGTGGGCGGTCGCCACGTATCTGCTGGGCGGCACCCTGCCCGACGGCACCGTGATCACTCCCAAGTACGTGGGGCCGCGCCGCATCGTCGAGGTCGCCGTGACCACCCTGGCCACCGACCGTGCGCTCCTTCTGCTCGGAGTGCCCGGCACGGCGAAGACCTGGGTGTCCGAACATCTCGCGGCCGCCGTCAGCGGCGACTCGACCCTGCTGGTGCAGGGCACGGCGGGCACACCCGAGGAGGCGATCCGGTACGGGTGGAACTATGCGCAGCTGCTCGCCCACGGCCCCAGCCGCGACGCCCTGGTGCCCAGCCCCGTGATGCGGGCGATGGCAGAGGGCATGACGGCCCGGGTCGAGGAGCTCACCCGTATCCCCGCCGACGTACAGGACACACTGATCACGATCCTGTCCGAGAAGACGCTGCCCATACCGGAGTTGGGCCAGGAGGTGCAGGCGGTCCGCGGCTTCAACCTGATCGCGACCGCCAACGACCGCGACCGCGGGGTGAACGATCTCTCCAGCGCGCTGCGCCGCCGTTTCAACACGGTGGTGCTGCCCCTGCCCGAGAGCGTCGACGCCGAGGTCGACATCGTCGCGCGCCGCGTGGACCAGCTGGGCCGCTCGCTCGATCTGCCGCCGGGGCCCGACGGGATCGACGAGATCCGGCGGGTCGTCACCGTCTTCCGTGAGCTGCGCGACGGCATCACGGCCGACGGCCGCACCAAGGTCAAGTCCCCGAGCGGGACGCTCTCGACGGCCGAGGCAATCTCCGTCGTGACCGGCGGTCTCGCGCTCGCCGCCCACTTCGGCGACGGCGTGCTGCGGGCCGGCGATATCGCGGCGGGCATCCTCGGCGCGGTCGTCCGCGACCCGGCGGCGGACCGGGTGATCTGGAAGGAGTACCTGGAGGCGGTCGTGCGCGAGCGGGACGGCTGGAAGGACTTCTACCGGGCCTGCCGCGAGGTGAGCGGGTGAGCGTGCGGGTCTCTTGATCGCGTACGGATGATCGTGTGCGGATGGTCGCGTGGCAAGGAAGAGGGGGAGGGGAGTTGAGGGCTGTGCACACCGCAGAGGTGGGGTCGGCGCACGGGGGAGCCGGGAGCGGGCCGTGGATTCTCGGCGTACGGCATCACGGGCCGGGTTCGGCGCGGGCGGTACGGGCGGCGCTCGATGCGCAGCGTCCGCGGGCCGTCCTGATCGAGGGGCCGCCCGAGGCCGATGCGCTGGTGGCGCTGGCCGCCGACGAGGAGATGCGGCCGCCGGTCGCGCTGCTCGCGCATGTGGTGGACGAGCCGGGGCGCTCGGCGTTCTGGCCGTTCGCGGAGTTCTCGCCGGAATGGGTGGCGGTCGACTGGGCGCTCGAGCAAGGCGTTCCGGTGCGGTTCATCGACCTGCCGGCGGCGCACTCGCTGGCGATGCGGGCGGAGGAGGAGAAGAGGGAGAAGGAGGGGCCGGCCGGCGGTGAGGGGGAGCCTGGCGCCGAGGGGGTGCCTGGTGCCGCAGAGCAGCCGGGTGACGGGGACGAGCCGGGCGTTGGAGGCGAGCCGGGTGCTGCGGGCGAGCCGGGTGCTGAGGGCGGCCCGGCGGCCGACCCGGATGCCGAGTCCGCGGCCGGCCTTGATGCCGAGTCCGAGGGCGACCCCTCCGCCGAAGTCCTGCGCGTCGACCCCATCGCCGTCCTCGCCGAGACCGCCGGTTACGACGACCCCGAGCGCTGGTGGGAGGACGTCGTCGAGTACCGAGGGCAGGCGGACGACGCCTTGGCGCCGTTCGCCGCGCTCGCCGAGGCGATGGGCGCGCTGCGCGAGGTGTACGGGGCGGGCGGCCACGACCGCGACCTCGTCCGCGAGGCGTACATGCGGCTCCAAATGCGTGCCGCAGCGAAGGAGTTCGGGCCGGAGTACGCGGTCGTCTGCGGCGCCTGGCATGTGCCCGCCCTGCGCGAGAAGACCACCGTCACCGCCGACCGCGCCCTGCTCAAGGGCCTGCCCAAGGCGAAGGTCGACATGACCTGGGTGCCCTGGACCCACCGCCGCCTCGCCCGCGCGAGCGGCTATGGAGCGGGGATCGACTCACCGGGCTGGTACGCGCATCTCTTCGCGGCCCCCGACCGCCCCGTGGCGCGCTGGCTGACCAAGGTCGCTGGGCTGCTGCGCGACGAGGACCGCCTCGTCTCCTCCGCCCATGTCATCGAAGCCGTACGCCTCGCCGAGACGCTCGCCGCGATGCGCGGCCGTCCGCTGCCCGGTCTCTCCGAGACCACGGACGCCGTCCGTGCCGTGTTCTGCGACGGCTCCGACGTACCGCTCTCGCTCATCCACGACCGCCTCATCGTGGGCGATGTGCTCGGCGAAGTTCCCTCGGCCGCACCCGCCGTACCGCTGCAGCGCGACCTCACCCGGATCCAGAAGTCGCTGCGGCTCAAACCGGAGGCGCTGGAGCGGGAGTTGGAGCTCGACCTGCGCCAGACCAACGACGCCGAACGCAGTCGTCTGCTGCACCGTCTGCGGCTGCTCGGCATCGGCTGGGGCGAGCCCGCGGCCGCCACCCGCGGCAGCACCGGCACCTTCCGCGAGAGCTGGCGGCTGCGCTGGGAGCCCGAACTCGCCGTGCGGGTGGCCGAGGCCGGCATCTGGGGGACCACGGTGCTGGGCGCGGCCACGGCGAAGGCCGAGTCGGACGCGGTGGGCGCCACCGCACTCGCCGACGTCACGGCCCTCGCCGAGCGCTGCCTCCTGGCCGCGCTGCCCGACGCACTGCCCGTCGTGATGCGTGTCCTCGCCGACCGCGCGGCACTCGACGCCGACGTCGGCCATCTCGCCCAGGCCCTGCCCGCGCTTGTCCGCTCGCTGCGCTACGGAGACGTGCGCGGCACCGACACCGGCGCGCTCACGGAGGTCGCGGCCGGCCTGGCCGAACGCGTCTTCGTCGGTCTGGCCCCCGCCTGCGCGGGCCTTGACGCGGACGGTGCGGCCGAGATGCGCACACATGTGGACGCGGTCCACGGGGCGGTGGGCCTGCTCGACGACGAACGGCACGCGAAGGTCACCGGCCCGGACACGGCCGGTGGCACCGCTACGGACACAGCCACCGCCCTGCCACCGTCCGCGACCGAAGGCATACGGCCCCGCTGGTACACCGTTCTGCACACCCTCGGCACCCGCGACACCGTGCCCGGAGTGATCCGCGGGCGGGCGGTGCGACTGCTCCTGGACGAAGGGGAGTTGAGCCAGGACGAAGCCGGGCGCCTGATGGGCCTCGCCCTCTCGGTGGGCACCCCGCCGGCCGAGGCGGCCGCCTGGATCGACGGCTTCGTCGGCGGCGGGTCCGGCGGCATGCTCCTCGTCCACGACGAGCGGCTGCTCGGCCTGGTCGACGCCTGGCTCACATCCGTGCCCGACACGGCGTTCACGGATGTGCTGCCCCTGTTGCGCCGCACCTTCTCGGCGTACGAACCGGGCGTACGGCGCACCCTCGGCGAACTGGTCCGCAGGGGCCCGGCCGCGCAGGCCGCCGCGACCGAGGCGGTCGGCGTGCCCGGGTTCGCGGACGCGCTGGACGAGGAACGGGCGGCCGCCGTCCTGCCCGTGGTCCGGCTGCTGCTCGGCCTGGACGTACCCCCTGAGGACTCGGACGCACTCGCGGAGGCTGCCCGATGACCACCCCCGCCACCCCGACCACTCCCACTACTGCGACCATCCCCACCCCGCCCACTTCGCCCGACGCGGAGCGTCTGCGTCGCTGGCGCATGGTCCTCGGCGGGCAGGAGGCCGACGGCACCGGCTGCGAACTGTCGGGCCGCGACGCCGCGATGGACTCCGCGCTCGAATCCCTCTACGGAAAGCGGGGCGGAGCCGGCGGCACGAGCCGTGACCGCTCCGCGGGGCTCGGCGCCTCGGCGCCCTCCGTGGCGCGCTGGCTCGGGGACATCCGTACGTACTTCCCGTCCTCCGTCGTACAGGTCATGCAGCGCGACGCCATCGACCGCCTCGGCCTGTCCACGCTGCTGCTCGAACCGGAGATGCTCGAAGCCATCGAGCCCGACGTCCACCTCGTCGGCACGCTGCTCTCGCTCAACAAGGCGATGCCCGAGACGACGAAGGAGACGGCAAGGGCCGTGGTCCGCAAGGTCGTCGAGGACCTGGAGAAGCGCCTGGCCACCCGCACCCGGGCCACCCTCACCGGAGCCCTCGACCGCAGCGCGAAGATCAACCGGCCGCGCCACCACGACATCGACTGGAACCGCACGATCGCGGCCAACCTCAAGAACTACCTCCCCGAGCACCGGACCGTCGTCCCCGAGCGCCTCATCGGCTACGGGCGGGCCGCGCAGTCCGTGAAGAAGGAGGTCGTCCTCTGCATCGACCAGTCCGGGTCGATGGCCTCCTCCGTCGTCTACGCCTCGGTCTTCGGCGCGGTCCTCGCCTCGATGCGCTCGATCAGCACCCGGCTCGTCGTCTTCGACACGGCGGTCGTCGATCTCACCGACCAACTCGACGATCCGGTCGACGTGCTGTTCGGCACCCAGCTCGGCGGCGGCACCGACATCAACCGCGCCCTCGCCTACTGCCAGTCGCAGATCACCCGCCCCGCCGACACCGTGGTCGTCCTCATCTCGGACCTCTACGAGGGTGGGATACGCAACGAGATGCTCAAGCGGGTCGCGGCGATGAAGGCCTCGGGCGTGCAGTTCGTGACCCTGCTCGCGCTCTCCGACGAGGGGGCACCTGCGTACGACCGCGAGCACGCCGCGGCCCTCGCCGGCCTGGGCGCTCCCGCCTTCGCCTGTACGCCCGATCTGTTCCCCGACGTGATGGCGGCGGCGATCGAGAAGCGCCCACTGCCCATACCGGACAAGGAGACCCATCAGTAACAGGGGGCTTGCGGAACCCCAGTTGTCGCGTGCGAGGATCGGCGGGCGTGCTGGAGTGAGCGGTTCCGCCCCCACGGACCTCACCCGGCCGGCGCGTCGGCCCCCGGCCGGCGTCGCACCCGGGCACCCACCACCCCACGACATGGAGCCCTGTTGACCCACGCGGCCACGCTGCCCCCAGCCGTCCGGCGCCTCATGCGCCCGACGGCGGTGCGGCGCGGGCTGCAACTGCTCCTGCTGCTCGGCACGTTCCTGGTGCTCGGGCTGCTGTGCGCCGAGCGGGCCGGGGCCGCGGAGCAGGACACGGATCCCGTGGCACCGGCCGCCTCCGTGACGCAGACAGCCACCGATCCGCTGGGGGAGACGCTCACCGATCCGGTACGCCGGACCACCGAGCCCGTACGGGAGACGGTCTCCGCGCCGGTACGCCAGGTCGCCGAGCCCGTACGGGAGGCCACCGAACCGGTACGGGACACACTCACCGAGCCCGTACGTGAGGCCACCGAACCGGTGCGTCAGGTCGCCGTGACCACGCAAGAGGCCACGGCACCCGTACAAGAGGCTGCTGGGCCTGTACGGGAGGTCGGCGATTCCACTCGTGAGGCTGTCGAGCCCGTACGGGAAGCAGCCGAGCCCTTGCGCGAAGCCGCCGCACCCGTACGGGAAGCGGCCGAGCCTCTGCGGCAAGCCGCCGCACCCGTACGCGAGGCGGCCGAGCCGATACGGGACGTCGCGGCGCCAGTCCGTGAGGTCACTGCGCCTGTTCGTGAGGTCACGGCGCCCGTCCTTTCCGTCGTCCGCTCCGTGCAGGAGCCGGTGCGGCAGCTCACCCGGCCCGTGGCCGACGGGGTCGGCCGGACCGTCGAGGCCGTGACGGTGCTGCTCGAACCGGTCGGGTTGCCCCAACCGGGGCTGCCGTATGTCCCGTTGCCCGCAGGGCCGGGCAGCGACGCCGGGGGAGCCCGGGGACAGGACCCTTCGGCCTCCGCGTCCGAGCCGGCCGACACGGCGGATCAGACGCGCCCGGACGCCGCCCACCGGCTCGCCTTCGCGGGCACGGACGGTGACACCGCCCAGGCGGCCGAGCCGTCCGCCCACCCCGTGGCCCGACTGCCGCTCCCCGAGCTTCCGTCGGGCCCCGCGCACCTCCCTGCGCCCGGCGCACCCCAGGGCTTCGGCGCCCACAGCACCGCCGAGTCCAGCACCCAGCGCCACGGTGACGCACAGCCCGCCACACTCCCGGACCGGCACCTGAGTGTGCCGTTGCCCGGCGGCAAGGGCGCCTCCACCTCGTACGACCGGATCCTCGACCGGCATCGCGACGTCCTCGAATTCCCCGGCTAGGGCAGGCCTTTCCCCGCCTGAAGACCTGCCGCGCGGGGGCGGGACAGGTCTGCCCGCCGCGAAGGAGCCGTGAACGGCCCCTTCGTACCCTCGAATTCGAAGGATCCGACCCAGTAATGAGCAAGCACAAGAAGCAGAGCGCAGCCTCCGTCAACGGACGGAAGCTCCGCAGCTCCCTCGTCATAACCGCTGCCGGCGCCACCGGCATGATCGGCATCGGTGCCGCCAACGCCGGCGCCGCCGAGCTGCCGGCCACCGCGCCGGTCAGCACCCCCGACGTGGACGTCGTCACCGGCGCCCTCGACCAGGTCCGCGACAAGGCGTCGGGCGCCGGGGCCGAGCAGGCCGTGGGCCAGGCCAAGGCGGCCGCGGCCACCACCGCCGCCAAGGCCAGGTCCGCCGCGGGCGACGTCAAGGACATCAAGGGCGCGGCCGACCGCGTCCAGGCCGCCGCCGACCAGGCCAAGGGCGCCGCATCCCAGCTCCCCACGAGCCAGCTCCCGTCGGCCGACCTCCCGACCGGCCAGCTCCCGTCCGCGGACCTCCCCACGGGCCAGCTCCCGTCGGCCGACCTCCCGACCGGCCAGCTCCCGTCCGCCGAGCTGCCCACCCAACTCCCCGCCCCCGAAGCCGAGATCGACTACCTCTTCGGCCCGCTCGCGGACTTCGCCCCCCAGACAGTCCTGGAGCAGGCCCCCGCCCAGGCGCAGGGCGCCCTCGCCGCGGCCAACCCGGTCGTCGCCGAGACCACCGCCTCCGTGCTCCCGCCCCTCGCCGCGACCGCCGTCGACTCGGTGCTCCCGGTCGTGGGCCAGGTCCTCGCCGACGCCGGGACGCTGGTGCAGGGCGTGGGCGGAGACGTCACGCCGTTCGCGCAGGGAGTCACCGACGAGGTGCAGCCCTTCGCCGGGGGCGTGGTCGAGGACGTACGGCCGGTCGCCGACGTCGTCGTCTCCGAGGTGCAGCCGCTGGTCCAGGACGTCGGCACCGCCGCGACCGGTCTCGCCACCGGTGTCGGCGGCGACGTGGACGGCCTGGCGCGCGGCGTCACCTCCGAGGTCGCCCCGCTGGCCCAGGGCCTCACGGACACCGTCCGCACCGACGCAGGACCGCTGCTCCAGAACGCCGCCTCCGGCGCCCAGGGCACGGCCTCCGCGGTGACCCCGGGCTTCGCGGCCGGCATCTGACGCGGACCGGCCGCCCCGGCCGGTCCTGACAGACGGGC
>NZ_JBEPEW010000226.1:0-9256 GCF_040300965.1 Streptomyces mesophilus
CGCGTAGCCGGGCGGGCGTTGGCGGCGGGCGTCGGCGGTGACGCGCTGTCGGCGGGCGTTGTCAGTGGTGGCCGATAGGCTCGAAAGGGTTCGGCCCCCGGGAGGGCGGGGACTGTCCAGCTCCCAGTGGGAAGCGGCAGTCCACCCCGCCGAATCCACCACCGGCCCCGCCGCCGGTCACCCCGCCGGATCCACCACCGGTGCCGGCCGCCGCATCAGATAAGCCGCCCCCGCCCCCGCGCCGAACAGGGCCGCGAGCGAGACCGCCGTGGCGATCCAGTTGGCGCCCAGCAGCTGGCCGCCGAAGTAGCCGAGGCCCACGCTGTACGCGGCCCAGGCGACCCCCGCGAGGGCCGACCACGGCAGGAACTCCCGTACCCGCCGATGCGCCGCACCCGCGCCGAAGGAGACCACCGAGCGCCCGGCCGGAGCGAACCGCGCGAGCACGACCAGAGCGCCACCGCCCCGTGCGAGCGCTGCGCCGAGACGTTCCTGCGCCGAGGCGAGCCGCCGTGAGCGGGCCAGGGCGCGGTCCCAGCGTGGGCCGCCGCGCCAGGCGAGCCGGTAAGCGGCCAGATCGCCGAGCACCGACGCGGTCGCCGCGCACAGCGCGAGCAGCATGAGGTCGGGTACGTCGCCCACCACGCGCGTCGCGGAACCGGCCGCCGCGCCCGATCCGGCGGCGGCAGCCGTGGCCGCGGTGATCACCAGGAAGCCGCTGGGGAGCACGGGCAGAAACACGTCGAAGAGGATCGAGACCGCCACGACGGCGTAGATCCAAGGACTGCCGGTGAGGGCACCCACACTGTCCAGCACGAGCCCTCCCGGTCGGCAGTACCGCGCCGCTCGGGCGCCGCTGAAGTGCGCGTCCGCCGATTTCGGACACGGGGCACATCAACAGCCATACAGCGTACGCACGGTGGGTCCGGGGACATCCACGGGGGTACGGGGCAGGGGCATCGGCCGTTCACCCGGCTGCCGTGCCCGATGCGGCGGGCGGCGCCCGAGTCCCGTACGAACGGAGGGAGAACCCAGGGGGCGAGGGACATGAGGGAGTGCTGACGATGGTGGCAGGGATGGCGGCGGCGGGCCTGGCGGCCGTGCTGCTCGCGACGTCGGGCGGCGTCGCGGGCGCACAGAGCGGCAGCGAGCCGAGCAGCAGTGAGGTGAGCGGCGGCGGGGCGGTCAGGAACGGGACGGGCAGCAGTGGGACGGTCGGCGGCGGGGCGGTCGGCAGTGCGGCCGCGGCGGACTACTACTGGATGCGAGCGCAGGCCACCTTCGCGCCGCCGAGCGCGCTGATCCCGTCGACCGCCAAGACGTACGACCTGAAGCTGGTGCCCGCCGCGAGCTGGATCGAGGTGCGCCAGCACACCGACGAGCAGGGCACCAAGGTGTCGCTCCAGGTCAAGGGGCTCAACCCGGGCCGCGCGTACGGCGCGCACGTGCACCAGAAGCCGTGCGGCACCGACCCGATGGACGCCGGCGGGCACTACCAGAACGAGGTCGACCCGGTGCAGCCCTCGAAGGATCCGAAGTATCTGAACCCGGACAACGAGATCTGGCTGGACTTCACCACCGACAAGGCCGGAAACGCCGAAGCGGCCGCGCACCACAGCTGGAACTTCCGCCGGGGCGCGGCCGCTTCGGTGGTCCTGCACCGCGAACAGGGCGGTGCGGGCGACCGGTTGGCCTGTTTCACCGTGCCGTTCGGATCGCTTCCTCACGCCTGACGGGCTCCTGCGTAGCCTCGGCCAGTTCCTCGCGCACCCGTGCACCGCGGGAGAAGAGCCGGTCGAGGCCGAGCGCACCGGAGCCGGTGAAGATCAGCAGGAAGAAGGCCCAGCAGAAGAGGGCGGAGGACTCGCCGCCGTTCTGCAGCGGCCACAGCGCCTCGGGCTGGTGGACCTTGAAGTACGCGTACGCCATCGAGCCCGAGGCGATGAACGCGGCGGGGCGGGTGGCCAGGCCGATGAGGACCAGGCCGCCGCAGACGAGCTGGATGGTGGCCGCGTACCAGGACGGCCAGGCGCCGATCTCCGGAGTGCTGCCGCCCATCGGACCGCCGAGCACATCGAACAGGGTCGCCGCGCCGTGGCAGGCGAAGAGCAGGCCGACGACGGCGCGGAACAGGCCTATGGCATAGGGCTGGGCGCTGTTGAGACGTCCAGTCATGGAGGGCTCCTTACTTCGGTTCGGGGACGTGAACCGATCTGGGGGAGCCTCACGTTAGGCAACCCTTAGCGTACTTGCAAGTTCAACATTCGGTCAGCGGCCGGATTCCGGTTCTCGGTCGCACTCGCCGCGCGTACGTCGCCGAGTACCGCACGCGCCACGGCGTCCGCATCGCACAGCGTCACCGAGTCGACTCCGGGGCGGGCGCCCGCGGCGGTCACCCAGTGCACGCCCTCGGTGGGCACACCGACCGCGTACCGCCTGGGGTGTACGGCTCCCCGGCGGTCGATCAGACGGTACGGGCCGGGTGTTACGTCCAGACCGCCCGTCTCGTAACCCCCGATGACATGCGGCCGGCATCGGCCCGTCTTGAGCAGCCGGGTCAGCAGCGGATCGGCGGTGCGCCGCACGTCCGGTTCCGGCAGCCTGGCCTCGGCGAGGGCGCGCGCGCGGACCTCGGAACCCGGTACTTCGGGGGAGTGGGCGACGAAGGCCGCGCTCTCGGCGCGCACCTCCATGCGCGGTCCGACGACGGTGAGGATGCCCGCGTCGAGCAGTGCGGCCATCTCCTCGATACGGCGCCGGGGCGGGCCGATCGACAGGAACGCGTTGAGCGGGGTGTACCAGCGATCCAGGTGCTCGCGGCGGGAACGGCCGGTGAGGCCGCCGTGGTCGACGATGCGGCGGAGTTCGTTGCGCAGATCCCGCAGTACGTCGAGGGCCGCCTTGGCCGGGCCCGTGAGGTTGCCGCGTGCCGCTTGGGCGGCGTCCTCGTGCAGGTAGCCGGTGAGCCAGCGGCGGAAGTCCCCGGGGTCCGAGAAGGAACGGCCGCGGTACGGGCGGGAGATGCGGTCCCAGGACCAGTGGGCGTCGGGTCGTATACCGAACTCGTCCAGAAGGTACGGGAGTTCGGCGCCGGAAAGGGGGTGCGGGAGTTCGGTGGCGGACAGGAAGTGCTCGCGGAACTCCGGGCGTTGTTCTGGGGCGAGCAGGGCCTCGTAGTAGACGCACTCCACCTCCCGTGCGATCAGCGGCCAGATCTCGGCGAGGAAGTCCGGCGGGTCGCCTTCGGCCGCGCGTTTGCGGAAGGTCTCGATGACGTCGTCGGTGAGGACGAGGGGGAAGTGGCGGCCGTGGGCGCCCTTTTCGTTGTCGCCGCGTGCCTGGTACGGGATGCCGCGGCGGGAGCCGGCGAGGAGCCGGGGTTCGTGGCCGGAGGGCAGGTAGCGCAGCCCGTGCGGGGTCTGCTCGAAGCGGCCGCCGCGGCCCGAGGTCAACAGGGCCATGTGGTCGAAGAAGTTGAGCCCGAGGCCGCGCAGCAGGACCGGTTCGCCGGGGGCGAGTGACGTCAGGTCCAGGTCGGCCGGGTTGGCCGGCGGGAAGTAGCCGAGGCCGTGCCGGTCGGCGTGCGCGGCGAGCCGCTCCTGGGTGCGGTCGCCGAGGGTGGGGAGATGGCCCTGCGCGAGGATCACGGCGTCCAGACCGGCGAGGCGGGTGCCGTCGTCGAGCGTGAGGGACTGCGGATCGTCGCGGTCCAGGTGGTGCTCGCCGCCCTCCAGGCGGACCGCGCGGGCCCGGTGCACCTCGATCCGTATCTGCTCGGGTGCCTGGCGCACCGTCTCGGTGAACACCCACTCCAGATAGCGCCCGTACAGGGCGCGCGTCGGATAGTCGTCGGGTCCCAGGGCGGTACGGGGATCGCGGAGCGCCCACTCGTACAGGCTCGGGCCCGGGCGGATCGGGCCCGCGCAGCTGACGCTGTCGTCGGTGTAGAGGGTGACCTGGGAGGCGACCGTGTTCATCAGGAGCTCGGCGGGCTGGTCCGTGCGCCATACCTGGCCCGGGCCCGGTGGTGCGGGGTCGATCACGTGGACCGTCAGGTGGGTGCCGGGCGGGAGCAGGGTGGGGGCGGAGGCGCAGAGGCGCTCGACGAGGCTGGTGCCGCGGGGGCCGGCGCCGACCACGGCGACGGTGTGCGTTTGTGGGGGTATTCGGGGCGAAGCGGGCGTTGTCGTCGAGGGTGGTGTTGCGGACAAAGGGGTGGACTCCCGGGCGTGGGGGGCAACTTGGGCGTCGCGGGGGTGGTGCTTTTGGTGCTCGTGGCGTGGGGGTGCCTGTTGAGGAAGCGGATGTTCCGCCTCATCATGCCGTCGTCGCGTCGCCCGCCGAAGGGCTGGTCGGAATTACGCCCTCCGCTGTGGTTCGGATCACGCCGGGGGTGCCCTGCTTGTGGTGGAACGGCCGGGCATGGGGTGGGGCGTGTGGTGGTGGCGGGTCCGGGTGCCTGTGGGGCGGGCCGTGGGTCGTGGTGGTCCGGGTGTCCGTCGCGTGGCCGGAACCGTCTCGCGTGCGGTTTCGTCGTGGGGTCGGTGCCGGTCCGGGGTACCAGTTACACGGGCAATGGCGCCGTTCCCGTGAAGGGTTGCCGTTGACGTCGGGGGCGCCCGTGTAACTGGCACCCCTCCCCGTCCCCTTCTGCCGGTTTCGCGGCTGCGGGCCGGTGAGGGTTCCGCCCAGACGTCATACGACTGCGGGCCGGTGGGGTTCCGCCCAGACGTCGCACGGCTGCGGGCCGGTGGGGTGCGCGTTGGGCGGCGCCTTCGCGCACCCCTCACTTACGTCGTGCCCGGTCGCCTACGACGTGAGCTGCGTGTCCTCGATCGTCTCGAGACGTGGGCTGCTGCCCCGCACCCGCTGGGCCTGGTCCAGGCGGAGGCGGGCGGTGCGGCCGCGGAGGGTGAGGGTCATCAGTTGGTTGCCGAACCAAGGGCCGCCCGTTCTGCGCCACTTGATGGGCTGCTGTCCGAGTCGTCCGTGGCGGGCGAAGCGGCGGCCGAGGGCGCGGCCGGCCTTGCTCCAGCCGAAGCGGAAGCCCCATTTCACCGAGCGGTGGATGGAGTTGTGGACCGGGGAGCAGGTCAGCTGGAGGATGCGGGCGTCGGGCGTGTGCTCACCGTTCGGCCAGGTCGGCTCGGCCGCGTACGCATGGTGGACGTCGCCGGAGAGCACACAGACCGTGGCCGGGGCACCCGGGCCCGTACCCGCTTCGGCGATCAGCTCGGTCAGTGCGTCGAACGAGCGCGGGAACGCCGCCCAGTGCTCCAGATCGCTGCGCCGTCGCAGATCCTCCGCGAACCGGGCCCAGCGCGGCCCGCGTTCACCGCGTGCGAGCGCCGCGTTCCAGCCCTCGGCCTCGTGGATGAGGTGGGGGAGGAGCCAGGGCAGTGAGGTGCCGATGAGGAGGTGGTCGCTCGACTCCCGGTCGGCGAGCGCCTGTTCGCGCAGCCACGCGGCCTCGCCCTCGTCGAGCATCGCGCGCTCGGACTCCTTCAGGACGCGCGCGCCGCGGGTGTCCACCATCAGCAGCCGTACGCGGCCGAAGTCGCGCCGGTAGCTCCAGCGGGTGCGCGCCGGGTCCTGGTCCGACTCGGCGGCGAAGGTGCGCAGATCGTCCGTGCCGTCGGGGGTCGCCCGCACGGCCGCGTACAGCGCGTCGGCGGCGAGCTCGGCCGGGGTGAGGTTGCCCAGGTGCTGGTAGACCCAGTACGACATCAGGCCGCTCAGGATCCGCTCGTTCCACCAGGGCGTGGCCCGCATCTCGGCCAGCCAGGACTCGCTGGTGTTCCAGTCGTCGATCACATCGTGGTCGTCGAAGATCATGCAGCTCGGCACGGTGGAGAGCAGCCAGCGCACCTCGGGGTCCAGCCAGGACTCGTAATAGAGGTGCGTGTACTCCTCGTAGTCCGCGACCTGTGCACCGGGCGGCTCGCGCAGATCGCGCCGTGCGGCCAGCCAGCTCTTGGTGGCCTTGGAGGTCATGTCCGCGTACACCTGGTCGCCGAGCAGCACCAGGACGTCAGGGCGTACGTGATCGGGGTGGGCCGCCAGTTTCGCGGCGAGGGTGTCCAGGGCGTCGGGTCCCACCGGATCGTGCTCGCTCGACGGCGGAGCGGCCCAGCGGCAGGACCCGAAGGAGATGCGTATCCCGTCGTCGTCCGCGCCCGAGGGGGTGTGGATCGTGGACGGCGGGAAGGGCGAGTCGGGCAGCGGCCAGACCCGCTGACCGTCCAGGAACACCTCGTACGAGGTGTCGCTGCCGGGCGTCAGACCGGTCACCGGGATCAGCGCATAGTGATGCCCCGCCACCTGGAACGTATGCTCCCGGCCGCCGGCGCCGTCGGCGCAGCGCACCTCGGCCGTGCTGGGGCGGTCGGTCTCCACCCATATCGTCGCGGCCGCCTCGTCTACATAGCGCAGCAGCGGGCCCAGGCGCAGCCGGGTCATCGTGATCACTTCCCTCCGTCGCCCGTACGGTACGGAACGACGGAGGGCAGCGGGGAGGTTCCTGCGTAAAGATTCAGCAGCCGCTGAGCGCGGACGTCAGCGCGTTCTTCTCCGCGGAGTCGACGCTCAGCCCGTAGTGGTGCTTCACGTCCACCCACATCCGTACGTACATGCAGGTGTACGCGGTACGCGGCGGCAGCCACTCGGCGGGGTCGAGGTCGCTCTTGGCCTGGTTGACGTTGTCGGTGACGGCTATCAGCTGGGGCTGGGAAAGGTCGTTGGCGAAGGCCTGGCGCTGCGCGGTGGTCCAGCTGCTCGCGCCCGAACGCCAGGCCTCGGCGAGCGCGACCACGTGGTCGATGTCGAGATCCGATGCCGCGGTCCAGGTGGCGCCGTCGTACGGGGAGTACCAACTGCCGGACGTGGCCGCGCAGCTGGAGTCCTGCTGGACGTTGGTGCCGTCGCGCTTGAGGACGACCTCACGGGTGTTGCACGCGCCGGACTGGGTGATCCAGTGCGGGAACTTGTCGCGGCTGTAGCCGGTCGAGGAGCCCTCGGCCTTCACGGTGAGCTGGCCCAGATACGTACGGGCGGTGGTGGCGCTGATCGGGGTGGGCGGCGCGGCCTGGGCGGGCGGGCCGGTGAGCAGGCTCACAGCGGCCGCCGCGGCGGTGAGGGCGGCGAGTGCGCCGGCTCGTTGACGCGCGTAGACACCGGACATGCGAACTCCCTTGATGTGGGGGGACGTTGAGCGCTCCCGTGGGTTTCGGGCCCGCTCATGCTGGCGGCGCGATGTTGCGTGGAGGTGTGCGCCGGGTGACAGGGTCCCGTCAAGGCGATGAGCGGACAAGGGGGCGTGCGCGATCGCCATCCGTCCCTGATCTCAAGGGAGTTGGTGAAAGTGCCGGTCGGAGGCGGGTGCGGCCGCGAGTGAGGGCCGGGACCTAAGGCCCTGACGGGCGCGGACGTAGGTCGCGTACGATGGATGGCGCAGAAGGGGAGTAGCTCTTCGCCGGACCGTCGACATACTGCTCAGCCGTCTTCACCGACTGGCTGGGCCGGCGCCCGGAGCGGATCACGCGTGATCCGCCAGCGAGACCTTCGGCAGAGCAGTGCCGCACGTGTGCCCTCGTCAGGGGAGTCACTCCTCAGCGCGCTGCCGTGCCGAGGTGTCCGCAGCAACTCTCGGTGGGGCAGCCCCGACCGATTGAGGAATTTTGATCAGCTTCAGCGTCATGGCGCTCGTCTTCGGCGTCGTCTTCCTTGCCGAACTGCCCGACAAGACCGCGCTCGCCGGCCTGGTCCTGGGCACCCGCTACCGCGCCTCGTACGTCTTCGCCGGTGTCGCCGCGGCCTTCGCCGTGCATGTGACGCTCGCGATCGCGGCCGGCTCGGTGCTCACCCTGCTCCCGAACCGCCTCGTCCAGGCCATCACCGGCGTGCTCTTCCTCGCGGGTGCGGTGATGCTGCTCATGAAGAAGGACGAGTCCGAGGAGGAGGTGCGCAAGCCCGAGGACCAGTCCTTCTGGAAGGTCTCGGGTGCGGGCTTCATGCTCATCCTGGTCGCCGAGTTCGGCGATCTGACCCAGATCATGACGGCCAACCTCGCCGCCAAGTACGACGACCCGCTCTCGGTCGGCCTCGGTGCCGTACTCGCGCTCTGGTCGGTCGCGGCGATCGGCATCGTCGGCGGCAAGGCGCTGCTCAAGCGGGTGCCCCTCGCGCTGATCACCAAGATCGCGGCGATCGCGATGCTCGCGCTCGCCTGCTTCAGCTTCTACGAGGCCGTGGCACCGTAAGCCTCCTGCCGAGACCGCTGTGACCTGCTGTTTTCCGGTGGCCTGTCCGGTATCGGGCAGGCCGCTGGCGTATCCCCTCTTCTGGTTTGTATGCTGTAGGAACAAAGTGGTCCTCGCCCGCACCCCCTGACCGGCGGGCGGGACCGCTCTGTTTCTTCCGCGGTCGCGTCAGGCCGCGACCCTCCGTGGCCGGCCATCGGTCGCGGACCTTCCGCGGCCGGCAGCCGGCCGCGTCCCGAGCTCAGGAGACCGCCGATGACGGCCACCGAAGCCCCCGCCGTGCTGACCGCCCGCGCCCTGCTTCTCGACATGGACGGCACGATCGTCAACTCCGATGCGGTGGTGGAGCGTTGCTGGCGGCGGTTCGCCGACAAGCACGGCCTCGACTTCGAGCGCGTCATCTCCGTCGTGCACGGCCGGCAGGGCTACGCCTCGATGGCCGTCCTGCTCCCGGACCGTCCGATGGAGGAGAACTACGCGGAGAACCGCGAGATGCTCGCGGCCGAGACCGCCGACATCGACGGTGTGGTCCCGGTGGGCGGCGCCCCGGCCTTCATGGCCGCGCTCCAGGACCTGCCGCACGCCCTGGTCACCTCGGCCGATCTCGCGCTCGCCACCGCCCGTATGAACGCGGCCGGGCTGCCCATGCCCGCCCACCGCGTCACCGCCGAGTCCGTCTCGGCGAGCAAGCCGGACCCCGAGGGCTTCCTCAAGGGCGCGGCCCTGCTCGGCCTCGACCCCGCCGACTGCGTGGTCTTCGAGGACTCCGGCGCCGGCATCGCCGCGGGCAAGGCGGCCGGCATGCGCGTGGTCGGTGTCGGCCCGCGCGCCGCACAGTACGAGCCGACCGTGCACGTCATGGATCTCGACGATGTGAAGATCGTCGCAGGGGCGGACGGCTCGGTCGAACTGCACTTCAAGGGCTGAGCACATCGGCTTTCACGGGGCCCAGCTGCATCTTCGCGGCCGGGCCCCGTTCGTATGCGCCGGAGTGGGGG
>NZ_JBEPEW010000227.1:0-9214 GCF_040300965.1 Streptomyces mesophilus
CCCGCCCCGGCCTCGCGATCGCGAAGCCCGCCGGACTGCGCGCGTACACCGACCCGCACACCGGCACCGTCGCGAACTGGGAGTACGCGACCTGGACCGGCCCCGCGCACCGCCTGTCCGTGCCCGCCACCGAGGTCATCGCCTCCTGGAACGCCGACACCCCCGCGGGCACCTGGCTGGAGATCGAACTCCAGGGCACGTACTCCGACGGCACGCTCACCCCCTGGTACGTGATGGGCCGTTGGGCGGCCGGTGACGCCGACATCCGGCGCACCTCCGTGGACGACCAGAGCGACGGCAAGAGCTCGATCTGGACGGACACGTTCGCGATCGACGACCCGGCGACCGGTCTGCGCCTCGCCTCGTACCAGCTGCGCCTGACACTCCTGCGCAAGCCGGGCAGCCGCGTCACGCCCACCGTGTGGCGGGCCGGGGCCATGGGCTCCGATGTACCGGACCGCTTCGAGGTGCCGGCGTCGACGCCTGCTGTCGCACGCGAACTGCCGGTGCCGCGCTACTCGCAGAACACCCACATCGGCCAGTACCCCGAATACGACAACGGCGGCGAGGCCTGGTGCAGCCCCACCTCCTCGACGATGATCATCGAGTACTGGGGGCGCGGCCCGACCCCCGAGGACCTGGCCTGGGTGAACCCCGAGTTCGCCGATCCGCAGGTCTGCCACGCGGCCCGGTACACCTTCGACTACCAGTACGACGGCTGCGGCAACTGGCCCTTCAACGCCGCCTACGCGGCCACGTACAAGGGTCTGCAGGGCGTCGTCACCCGGCTCGGCTCCCTGACCGAACTCGAGCGCCTGATCGCGGCCGGCATCCCGGCCATAACGTCCCAGTCGTTCCTCAAGGAGGAGCTCACGGGTGCGGGCTACGGCACGGCCGGCCACCTCATGACCGTGATCGGCTTCACCGGGGACGGCGATGTGATCGCCAACGACCCGGCGTCGCCCAGCAACGAGGCAGTACGCCGGATCTATAAGCGCCGGGAATTCGAAAACATCTGGCTCCGCACCAAGCGCTACAACTCCACCGGCAAGGTCGTCTCGGGCACAGGCGGCGTCTGCTACCTGTACTTCCCGGCCCGGCTGAGCGCCGTGCAGAAGGCCGCGCTGCGGTCGGTCGGCATCCGCTGAGGAGCCGCCTGGCTCATCGGCCGCAGCGGTCCACCCGCTTCCAGGGCCAAGCGGCGGTGAGCCAGGCGTCCACGGCGTCGGCGAGCGGGATGTCGAGTGCGGCGCGGTCGGCACGCACCCACGACTGCACCGTGACGTCGTGGTCCGGGGACGGGGTGGGGTAGAGGTAGACACAGCCGATGACGTCGCCGTCGGCCGGGTCGAGCACGGTGAAGGTGAACCCTCGGCCCGCGGTGAAGTCCTCGGCGTGGCGGCGCAGATCGGCGAGATTGGCCTCGGACGACATCCCGTCGAGCGGTGGCCAGGAGCCGTCCGGATAGCCCGGGGTCGTGCGGATGTGCTCGATGCTCGACATCCATGCCGCGTGATCGGCGGCGTTGTGCCGCGGCCCCAACGGCTCGAGGCGGAACCGGTCGGCGACCAGCGATGTCGGGGGCGCGAACCCGTCGGGTACGAAGGTTTCCGAATCCATGGCCGGAGGCTAGCGCCCGCCCGTGGAGCGCCGCACCGGGTTTCTCGGGCCCGCCCGTCCGACAGGCCAGGGCCCGGGACAGGCCGGGGCCCGGGACAGGCCAGGGCCCCGGACATTCGGGACCAAGTGGAGTACCCCACACATGACCTCCGTCTCTACCCCTGGGCACTGCCGCAATGGCACCGTGGAGACGTCCTGGGGGGACACCAGGGACCATCACCGCAGTACCACCGTGAGCGAGACAGCCATGAACTCAAGCGCCCGAGTCAGCGCCCGCGCCGCCGCCACCACCGCCGAGGTGGCCGAGTACATCCGCAGCCGCACCGGCGGGCCCAAGGACAACGGGCCGAAGATCCTCGAGCACCTCGCCGGCTGGACCCTCGTCGTCGTCCTGGCGATGTTCGTCTCGCAGACCGGGCTGCTCTGAGTACCGCTTTCGCGCCCTGAACAGGCGCCCCTCTCGCGGACTCCCCGTGAGAGCAAGTTAACGGCCGTGAACCCGGTGACGTGCAGCGTTTCATCGGGCATACTCATCCCGCCACAGTCTCCGCCCCCGGTTTCGCAACCCGTTGCCGCGGCTAGGACTGAGCAGTCAGACCTCGGCGGCGCAGCCAACACCCTGAGCGCGCGCACGCCGCAGCGCCCGACAGGGAGGAGTCTCGCCATGACCGTCCGAGCCCCACAACCGGTGGACCGACAGCTGCCCACCGAGGAGGCCGCGGATCTGCTCATGCTCGTCCGCGAGCTGATCAAGGGCGAGATCGCACCCGGCGCCGCCGAGCAGGAGGAGGCCGGCCGCTTCCCGCGCGAGGTGTTCTCGCTGCTCTCCGAGTCGGGCCTGCTCGGGCTGCCGTACGACGAGGAGTTCGGCGGCGGCGAGCAGCCGTACGAGGTCTATCTCCAGGTGCTCGAAGAGCTCGCCGCGGCCCGCCTCACGGTCGGTCTCGGCGTCAGCGTGCACTCCCTCGCCTGTCATGCGCTGGCGAACTACGGCACCAAGCAGCAGCGCACCGAGCACCTCCCCGCGATGCTCGGCGGCGGCCTGCTCGGCGCGTACTGCCTCTCGGAGCCGTCCTCCGGCTCGGACGCCGCCTCGCTGCGTACGAAGGCCGTACGGGACGGCGAGGACTGGGTGCTCGACGGCACCAAGGCCTGGATCACCCACGGCGGTATCGCCGACTTCTACACGGTGCTCGCGCGCACCGGCGCTGAGGGCTCCCGAGGGATCAGCGCCTTCCTCGTGCCCGGCGACGCCGAAGGCCTCACGGCCGCCGTGCCCGAGAAGAAGATGGGCATGAAGGGCTCGCCCACCGCCCAACTGCACTTCGACGGCGTCCGCGTGAGCGACGCCCGGCGAATCGGTGACGAGGGCCAGGGCTTCGCGATCGCCCTGTCCGCGCTCGACTCCGGCCGGCTCGGCATCGCCGCCTGCGCGATCGGCGTCGCGCAGGCCGCGCTCGACGAGGCGCTCGGCTATGCGACGCAGCGGCAGCAGTTCGGCCGCCCGATCGCCGACTTCCAGGGCCTGCGTTTCATGCTCGCCGACATGGCCACCCAGATCGAGGCGGGCCGAGCCCTCTACCTGGCCGCCGCCCGGCTGCGCGACGCCGGACGGCCGTTCTCGCGGCAGGCCGCGATGGCCAAGCTGTTCTGCACCGACGCGGCCATGAAGGTCACCACCGACGCGGTCCAGGTGCTCGGCGGTTACGGGTACACGCTGGACTTCCCGGTCGAACGTCTGATGCGTGAGGCCAAGGTGCTGCAGATCGTCGAGGGCACCAATCAGATCCAGCGGATGGTCATCGCCCGTCACCTCGCGGGTCCCGAGACTCGCTGAACTGGCCCGGCCCTGGGGTGTATTGACGCGGCGGGCGACCACTCGCGCCCGCCGCGGCCCCGAAGGGCTCTCCCGCCCCGAACGATTCACCGGCCCGGAACGGTTCACTGGTCCCGAACGATTCACCGGCCCGGAACGGTTCACTCGTTCCGAACGGCTCTCCCGACCCGAATTCCCCCGGCCGCACGATCGGCGCCGTGAGCCGTGTCCACTCCGGGTCGCGGTGCCCCGGCAGCGTCTTCCCCTTGCCCGCCCAGTGCCTCAGCAGCTCCCGGTAGATGGGAGGGTCGGAAGCGCGGACCGCCCCGTGGTCACCGGTCTGCTGAACCGATTCTCCGGGCGCGGGGACGTAGAGCGTGCGGCGGCGCCTGCCGAGTGCTTCGTGCAAGGGGGTCATGCCGGGCCAACGCGGCAAAAGCGCGCAGGACACCCCCGGAAGAATTCGCGGCTCAGTTCGGAGGGTGGCCCGGGCGAGGCGGCCGGTGACATCCGAAGCGCGGCGAACCGAGGTCTGACGACCGGTTACACGAGTATGGCCCCCCGCAGCGTATCTGACGTACCGTCATCTCCGCCGCAGGGGGCGCACGCCCTGCAACCGCCGTGTGTCCAGGGAGGATTGCCGTGGCAGACGACCGTCCGGTGCCGCTCGACGAGTACCCCGTCCACCAGGTACCGCTCTCGATGAAGCATGTCGCCACCGGCGACCGCAACGCGTACGACCGCTGCATCTTCCATCTCTTCGACCACGAGGGCCGGTTCCTGCTCATCCTCGGTCTGGGGGTCTACCCCAACATGGGGGTGATCGACGCGTACGCCACCTTGCGTATCGGCGACACTCTGCACGCCGTACGTGCGTCCGACGCACTCGGGGACGACCGCATGCGTCTCGAGGTCGGCCCCTTGGAGATCACGGTCGAGGAACCGCTGAAGCGCATCCGCCTGGAATGCGCCGCCGAGGAGCCCGACTCCCTTGCGTACGACCTCACTTGGACCGCCGACTTCGCGCCCCTCTGGGAGCCCCACCACACTCAGCGCAAGGGCGACCGGCTCACTCTGGAAGGCCGCCGTTTCGTGCAGGCCGGGCGGCCCGAGGGCGTCATCCGCGTCGGGGGAGAGGAGATCGCTGTCGGCGCCGACAACTGGACCGGCACCCGTGACCGCAGCTGGGGCGTGCGGCCGATCCCCGGCGAGGAGGGCGGGCGGATCGGCGCCGAGGAGCGCACGGAGGGGTTCCACTGGCTCTGGATACCGGTGCGGTTCGACGACCGCTTCGTCATGGTGATCGCCCAGGAGGACGCCGACGGCTACCGGACCCTCAACGGGGCCGTACAGGTGCGGGACGGCGAACGCGACGTCCAACTCGGCTGGCCCCAGGCCGACATCACGTACCGCTCGGGCAGCCGTCACCCCGAACGCGCCGTCATCCACCTCACCGACGCCTCCCGCAAGCCGGTCGAGATGACGGTCGACTGCCTCACCTCGATCCCCCTGGCCGTCGGCGCCGGCTATCCGCCCGCCGACGACTGGCAGCACGGCACCTGGCGCGGCCATGGCTGGACCGACCGGCGCACCTATGACCTCTCGGACCCGTCCGCGCACCCGCTCGCGGCCTACGGAGTGATCGACCACGCCGCCCGCTTCACCCTCGACGGCCGCACGGGCCACGGCATCTTCGAGCACGGAAGCTTCGGCCGGCACGACCCCTCCGGCTTCACCGGCTTCGACTCGGTCGCCCCCTGAACACCCGTACGCGCGAGAGGAGTCAGTCCATGGCCACAGCACCCCGCCCCCGCACCACCACCCGCGACCCCGAAGAACTCGGCCGCCTTCTCACCGCATGGCTGTCCGTACGGCTGCCGGGCGCGAAGGTCGTCAACGTCACGGTCCCCGAGTCCAACGGCATGTCGAGCGAGACCCTGCTCTTCGACATCGAGCACCCCGAACCCCCGCTCACCGCCTGCGCGTTGCGCCTCGCGGCCGACCCCTCCGCGTACACGATCTTCCCGGTCTACGACATGGAGCGGCAGCACCGCGTCATGCGGCTCGTCGGCGAGCGCACCGAACTCCCGGTGCCGCGCGTCCAGTGGCTGGAGCCGGACCCCGGCCCGCTCGGGGCGCCGTTCTTCGTGATGGAACGCAAGGAGGGCCGGGTGCCGCCCGACGTCATGCCCTACACGTACGAAGGGAACTGGCTGCACTCCGCGAGCGATGCCGAGCGCGAGCGCCTCGAAGAGGCCTCCATCGCCCTGATCGCCAGGCTGCACGACCAATTCCCCGTCGAGGAGGCCGAGTTCCTCGCCTCGCCAGGCGACGGCAGTGCGCTGCGGCGGCATGTCGAGGCGCAGCGCACGTACTACGAATGGGTCGTCCGCGACGTCGCCCGCTCACCGCTGATCGAGGCGGCCTTCGACCGCCTGGAGGAGCTGTGGCCCACCGATGAGGGCGAGGCGGTGCTCAACTGGGGCGATGCGCGCATCGGCAACATCATCTACGACGGTTTCGAACCCGCCGCGGTGCTCGACTGGGAGATGGCCGCACTCGCCCCGCGCGAGGTGGACCTGGGCTGGACGATCTATCTGCACCGCTTCTTCCAGGACCTGACCGTCATGTTCGGCCAGGCCGGCCTTCCGGACTTCCTGCGCCGAGACCGCATAGAGGCCCGCTACGGCGAACTCACCGGCCACGCACCGCGGGACATGGATTTCTACCTGCTGTACGCGGCGCTGCGGCACGCGGTCGTGATGCTCCGCGTCGCCTACCGGCAGGTGCACTTCGGTGAGACGACCGTCCCGGCGGACCCCAAGGACGTGGACAAACTGATCCTGCACCACGCCAGCCTGGCGGCCATGGTGCAGGGCAGCTACTGGGATTGACGCTCCGTCAGCGCGCGGCGCCGTCTCAGGCGGCGCTGCGCAGTGAGGACGGCTTGATGGGACGCGAGCCCGGACCGCCCACGTGCGAGAAGGGCTGCGTCCGCCAGTCGAGCCCCTGGGGGAGCGTCAGAAGCAGTGCGGTGTCCTGCTCCTGGACTTCGAAGCCTTCTTCGGCCGGACGGGCGTCCGCGGCCGGCCGGCCCGTGCCCGAGCACGTGGTGAGCCCGAACGGGTTCCACGGAGTGGGGCACTTGGCGTGCTGCGGCAGAACGTCCTCGTCCGCGAGGAGCGCGATGGGCTGTGCGCAGTCCGGGCAGATCACCCGGTACATCTCGAACGTGTCATACGTGTCGAGCTCTTCGGAACCGTCGAGGTTCTCCGGTTCGACGCCCTCCGGTTCGGCTGCGACCGGCGCCTGCTGCTTGCTGCGGGCGCTGCGAACGGGGCGCTTGGGATTCTGCATGGGTACTCCCCCTGGAATGGGCCGACAAGGCGCTGCGGCCTCGACCACAGCAAGCACTTCCCGCCTGCTCGTGGCCCTAACCACGCCACCCGCGAGGACACGGTTGCAGAGGTGTGGCGTTCGTCACAAAGGGGTTACGAGGTTCCGCCCGCGGCAGGCTCCTTCGGCCCGGGCCCTGCTCAGAGGCTGCCCATCACCGAGACGTACTGCTCCGCGCAGAAGGCGATGAAGCCCACGCAGAGAACGAAGAGACTGCCGATCGCGATCACGCCGCTGCGCCGCATCGGAGATGACACCTGCCCCAGGTCGCGGTGTGCGCACCCCGGGCGGGAGCGCGCCTCGAACACCCCCAAGCGTCCGCCTCCCACGGAGCGCGCCGCCACGGCCGATCGCCCCCGGCGCAGCGGGACCTTCGACGGTCCGTACCTCTGAAAAGCCCGTGCGGATCCCAGGTATCCCCGTGGATCACGGCCCTGTAGGTTCTTGCGCCATGGAGGACCTCGACCGCCAGATCGTGCAGCTGCTCGTCAAGGACGGGCGGATGAGCTACACCGACCTGGGCAAGGCCACGGGCCTGTCCACGTCCGCCGTGCACCAGCGCGTGCGCCGCCTCGAGCAGCGCGGCGTCATCCGCGGCTACGCGGCCGTGGTCGACCCGGAGGCCGTCGGCCTGCCGCTGACCGCGTTCATCTCGGTCAAGCCCTTCGACCCCAGTGCCCCGGACGACATCGCCGAGCGGCTGGCCGGGGTCCCCGAGATCGAGGCCTGCCACAGCGTCGCCGGCGACGAGAACTACATCCTCAAGGTGCGCGTCTCCACCCCGCTGGAGCTGGAGGACCTGCTCGGCCGGGTCCGCGCCCTCGCCGGGGTCTCGACGCGCACGACGGTCTGCCTCTCCACGCCGTACGAGGCGCGCCCGCCGCGCATCTGAGGGCGCGCGGCACCCGGCCGAGGCCCCCGCGTCCGGAACGCCCCTTACGAGGCGCGAGACTGTTCCCCATGAGCGAGAGCAACCCCACCGCCCCCGACCACCGCACCCTGCTGCTGCGCGGCGGTGAGGTCCACAGCCCGGCCGACCCGTTCGCGACCGCCATGGTCGTCGAACGCGGGCAGATCGCATGGGTCGGTTCCGAGGGTGCGGCCGACGCGTTCGCCGAGGGCGTGGACGAGGTGCGGGACCTCCAAGGGGCCCTGGTCACCCCGGCGTTCACCGACGCGCATGTGCACACCACGTCCACCGGGCTCGCGCTCACGGGCCTCGACCTCTCGGACGTACGGGACCTGCGCGAGGCTCTGGACCGCGTACGGGAGTACGCGGCGAGTCGCCCCGACGACCGGGTCCTGCTCGGTCACGGCTGGGACGCCGCACGCTGGCCCGAGCGCCGCGCACCGCACCGCGCCGAACTGGACGAGGCGACCGGCGGACGGCCGCTGTATCTGACCCGGATCGATGTGCACTCCGCCGTCGCCACCACCGCGCTGCTCGACCTCGTGCCCGGGGTGCGCGACCTGCCCGGCTTCGAGGCCGACGCCCCGCTGACCAAGGAAGCCCACCACGCGGTACGGCGTGCCGCGCACGACGCGATCGGGCCCCTCCAGCGGGCCGAGGCCCAGCGCACCGCGCTGCGGCACGCGGCCTCGCTCGGCATCGGTTCCGTGCACGAGTGCGCGGGTCCCGACATCTCCTCGGAGGACGACCTCACCGGCCTCCTCGCGCTCGCCGCGGACGAGCCCGGCCCGCGCGTCGTCGGCTACTGGGCCGAGGCCCTGGAATCGGCCGCGGAAGCCGACCGTATCCGCGATCTGGGCGCCCTCGGCGCGGCGGGGGATCTGTTCGTCGACGGCGCGCTCGGCTCGCACACGGCCTGCCTGCACGAGGCGTACGCGGACACCGCCCACACGGGTACCGCCTTCCTCGACGAGGCCGCCGTGGCCGCCCACGTCATGGCCTGCACCGAGGCCGGCATCCAGGCGGGCTTCCACGCCATCGGCGACGCCGCCGTGAGCACGGTGGTCGCCGGGATGCGCACCGCCGCCGACAAGCTGGGCCTCGCCCGCGTACGGGCCGGACGGCACCGTGTCGAGCACGCCGAGATGCTCACCCCCGACACCATCGCCGCCTTCGCCGAGCTCGGCCTGACCGCCTCCGTGCAGCCCGCGTTCGACGCGCTGTGGGGCGGCGAGGACGGGATGTACGCCGAGCGGCTCGGCGCAGAGCGGGCCCGCACCCTCAACCCCTTCGCGGCGCTGCTGCGTTCGGGCGTCCCGCTCGCCTTCGGCTCGGACAGCCCCGTCACCCCGCTCGACCCCTGGGGCACCGTCCGGGCCGCGGCCTTCCACCGCACGCCCGAGCACCGGGTGTCCGTGCGGGCCGCGTTCACCGCGCACACGCGGGGCGGCTGGCGGGCCGTCGGCCGGGAC
>NZ_JBEPEW010000228.1:0-9203 GCF_040300965.1 Streptomyces mesophilus
CGGAGCCGCCCGAAGCGGCCGCCGCGGCACCCGCACCCGCGGCCCCCGCCGTACCGGCCCCGATGAGCCCGGCCACCTTCGCCGTATAGCCGGCGGCACCGAACCAGCCGATGACCGCGACCGGCACGAGCGCCGGGATCCCGCTCGCCAGTTCCTTGATCTGGCCCGCGGCCAGCCGGCACTTGGCGCACTCCTCCATGTGCTTGCGCAGACCCCGCTCGGCCCGCGTGCGCAGCCGTCCGCGGGCGTACGCGCCGAGCCGGTCGGCATAGCGCGCACACTCGTCGTCATCGGCCAGCGTCACGCTCACATGCGCCTGCAGATACGCCTGCTTGAGCCCTTCACGGGCCCGACTGGCCAGCTGCGCCGTGGTGTTGGTCGAGGTGTGCCCGAACAGCGGGGCGACCGCGCTCAGCGGATCGTCCTCGACCTCGGTGTGCCACAGGACCGCCTGCCACTCCTCGGAGAGGCTGCGGAAGGCCTGCATCACCATGGAGCGCTCGGCCTCGTGCATGGCGAGCACATCGGCACCGAGATCGAGTGTGTCGTCGTCGGACACCTCGGAGGAGCGTGCGGACTGGGCCGCGAAGACCGCGAAGTCCTCGACCAGTTGCTCCCGTTTCGCCGACTTCGTCCAGTGCGCCGCGACCCGTCGTACGGTCGTGAGCAGATAAGCCCGTACGGCGTGCTCGGGCCCCGAACCGCCGCGCACCGCCTGCAGCATGCGCGCGAAGACCTCGGAGGTGAGGTCGTCCGCGGTGTGGGCGTCACGGCAGCAGGTGCGGGAGTAGCGGCGCACCGCATCGGCGTGCCGGCGGTAGAGCTCCTCGTACGCGGAGTCGTCGCCGGTCCGCATCCGCGCGATCAACTCGGCGTCGGCGACCGGTGGTTCACCACCCGCGAGCAGATCGTCGGCGAGCGAACCCACCGGCTCGCGCTGCTGCGGCACCCCGGGCTCGGCCGCTTCGGCGGCCGGAGCCCCGGACGGAACCTGGGAAGGCCCGCCCTGGCTCGGCACCTGCCGAGAAGGAAGCCCGCCATCCGCGGGCAGACCGCCCCCGCCGAACGGCTCTTCCTGCCCATCAACGCTCATCGCGTGAAGCCCCCGCATGCGCACTCGTCCCTGAGGAGCCGCCCGTAAATCCCCGCCCGCACTTCGTGCGGACGACGGGGATTTACGGGCGGCTCCTGACACCGGGAAAGACTGTCACACCAGGGATCTCCACCGACCCCGGATGCACAGCAACCACTCATCCGGGGTGACTTACGGCGGCGTATCACTTGGATTCACTCGTTCGGGGAAGCCTTAACCGGCCATTGGTGCAGGCAAGTTGACTCAAACCCGAACGTAAGGTCGCCTACCGCCCGGGCCGTGACCGCAGCCCTTCGAGTAGGATGTCGAGCAGCCGCGCCGAAGCCGCCGCCTGCTGCGCCGCGTCCGGCAGCGAAGGAGCCGCCGTGGCGATGACGAGCAGCACGTCCGAGACGGTCACATCCCCGCGCAGCTCACCCGCCGCCCGCGCCCGCTCCACCAGCTGGCCGACCACCTCGAGCAGCGCCGCCGCCCCGGAGTCGTCCGCCTCGTCGGCGGGTGTGCCGCGCTGTTCCACGAGGCGCAGATCGGGCCCCGCGGCCGACTGCCGCTGCTGCGGCACCCGGGCATCGGCGAACTCGTCGGCCGAGCCCGTGCCGTCCACCTCGTCCGCCACCCCGACCCGCAGCACCTGCGGCGGCAGCAGCCGCCCGGCGCCCGAGGCGACCGACGTACGCAGGAAGCGCGAAAGCGCCGACCACGGTTCGTCCTCCTGGCCGAGAGCGGTGCGGGCCTGGTCGGTCAGCCTGGCCGTCTCCTCCTCGGCGATCCGTCGTACGAGCACGTCCTTGCTCGGGAACCGCCGGTAGACGGTGCCCACTCCGACCCGTGCCCGCCGCGCCACGTCCTCCATCGGCGCGCCGTAGCCCAGCTCGCCGAACACCTCGCGCGCGGCACGCAGAACGTGCTCGAGATTGCGCTGGGCGTCGACCCTGAGCGGTGTCGTACGGCCGCCGTCGGCGCCGCGGCGTATCGCCCCGTCGCCCACCACAGCGGTCGTCGCAGAAGATGGGGCAGCAGAAGCAGAAGCCGCGCCCCAACGTGAATCACGCATGTGCATAAGCGTTCCCCCGGTAATGACGTCTCCCCCCGGAGACTCTCCCCGCCTTGTCGATCGGTGTGCGCGGACTGTCCGCGAACCTGCTCGCCGCGCCGCTCGCCCCCTGCTCGCGAACCATGCGCATCGCGCCTGAAGTCGTACACCCCCCACACCCCGACGACACACGAACATAGTTGAGCCGGGGTCAATTCAGAAGGGGCCAGTTCCGCACGGAGCGCCCCCCGATCGGAGTACGCACCGGTCCGTCCCCGTTTCGCCCTGTGAGCCGGTCGCTTCGGCTCCTCGTTGACCTGCGCATTTTTCCAACGCGGGCCGCCCGCAGGGGCCGCGCCGGACGGTCACACCTTTTGCCGGGCCTGTGGACAAACCCGTGACGCGGGTGCCTCATGGGAAGGTGACGGCTGATTCCCGCGGGACCACCCCCGCCCCCCAAGCGCGCATCCTCGTCATCGGCGGCGGCTATGTCGGCCTCTATACCGCGCTGCGTCTGCAGAAGAAGCTCGCGGCCGAACTGAAGGCGGGCACGACGGAGATCGTGGTGGTCACGCCCGAGCCGTACATGACGTATCAACCCTTCCTGCCGGAGGCGGCCGCGGGCTCCATCTCGCCGCGCCATGTCGTCGTCCCGCTGCGCCGCGTCCTCAAGCACTGCCGGATCGTCATCGGCGAGGCCAAGTCCATCGACCACGCCAAGCGGACGGCCACCCTCACCACCCTCGCCACCGAGGAGGAGGGCACGGGCCCGATCGAGATCTCCTACGACGAGCTGGTGCTCGCCCCCGGATCGATCTCGCGCACGCTGCCCGTTCCGGGTCTCGCGGACTACGGCATCGGTTTCAAAACCGTCGAAGAGGCCATCGGTCTTCGTAACCACGTCATCGAGCAGATGGACATCGCCTCATCGACCCGCGACCCCGCCGTCCGCGCCGCCGCCCTGACCTTCGTGTTCGTCGGCGGCGGCTATGCGGGTGTCGAGGCGCTCGGCGAGCTGGAGGACATGGCGCGGTACGCGGCCCGGTACTACCACAACGTCGGCGCCGAGGACATGAAGTGGATCCTCGTCGAGGCCTCCGACCGGATCCTTCCGGAGGTGGGCCCGGAGATGGGCAAGTACACGGTCAGCGAGCTGCGCCGGCGCAATATCGACGTACGGCTCGAGACCCGCCTCGACTCCTGCGAGGACCGGGTCGCGGTGCTCGACGACGGCTCGCGTTTCCCGACGCGCACCCTCGTATGGACCGCGGGCGTCAAGCCGCATCCCATCCTCGCCGCGTCGGATCTGCCGCTGAACGAGCGCGGCCGCCTGAAGTGCACCGCCGAACTCACGGTGGAGGGCGCTCCGCACGCCTGGGCCGCGGGCGACGCGGCCGCCGTACCGGATGTGACCTCACAGGACGGCAAGGAGTGCGCCCCCAACGCACAGCACGCGGTGCGCCAGGCCAAGGTGCTCGGCGACAACATCGTGGCCTCGCTCAAGGGGCAGCCGCTCACGAAGTACGCGCACAAATACGCGGGTTCGGTGGCCTCGCTCGGGCTGCACAAGGGTGTCGCGCACGTCTACGGACGCAAGCTGAAGGGCTACCCTGCGTGGTTCATGCACCGCGTCTACCACCTCAGCAGGGTCCCGACCTTCAACCGCAAGGCCCGGGTCCTGGCGGAGTGGACCCTGTCGGGCCTGTTCAAACGCGAGATCGTCTCGCTCGGCTCCCTTGAGCATCCGCGCGCGGAATTCGAACTCGCGGCCGGAGGCAAGCCCCCGAAGGAGTCGTCCTGACCGGATCGAGGAACTCCGTCCCCCAGGCCGGCGTCTGACGGGTGTCGGTGCGGACGGCCGGATGTCAGTCCGGTCGGCCAGACTGACCGAGCGTCCGGACGACCGACAGCCGGCATCCGCCGGGACCGGCCCCACCGGACCGGTGACCCGGACCGACCCCACCGGTCCGGTAGCCCGGACCGACCACACCAGACCGAGCGGCGCGCCCTGGCCCCCAGGGCCTGCCGCCACGACCAAGGGCACCACGCCCCGACGACCTCCATGAGGCTTCCCTCCGTGAACTTCACGCGCTGGAGCGCCAGGCTCCCCGGTACGCAGCGCCGCGCCGCCGCGCGGTCCGACGACCGGGGTTCCGTGCCCGCCGCCCGAGCCGAGCACGGCTCCGATGCGCCGACCCCCGACGTGGAGGATCTGCCGGTGCGCGAGATCCTCGACCGCATCACCGGCCTCGTGGTCCTGGTGCACGGCCCCGAGCACCGCATCGCCTACGTCAACGAGTCCTACGCCGCCGCCTTCGGTCCCCGCGAGACCGGCGCCGCCGCCGAGGACGCGCTGCCCGAACTGCGCGAGCTGGGTCTGCTGCCGCTCCTCGACCAGGTCCTGCGCAGCGGCAAGCCGCGCACGGTGAAGTCCCGCAAGGTCCCGTCAGGGCGCTCGTACACCTTCACCTGCACCCCCCTCACCACCTCCGAGGGCGGCGGCGTGCTCGTGTTCGCCGCCGATGTCACCGACCACGCGGACGCCGCCGAACGGCTGCGCGCGAGCGAACGCCGCCACCGCGAGGCCGCCGTCACGCTCCAACGCTCCCTGCTCCCGCAGAAGCTGGAACAACCCGACGACCTGCGCATCGCCGCCACCTACCAGCCCGGCGGCGCGGACGCGGCGGTCGGCGGCGACTGGTACGACGTGATCACCCTCGGCGGCGGCCGCACCGCGCTCGTCATCGGCGACGTGATGGGCCGCGGCGTTCGCGCGGCCGCCGTGATGGGCCAGCTCCGCACGGCCGTCCGCGCCTACGCCAAGCTCGATCTGCCCCCGCACGAGGTGCTCCAGCTCCTCGACGGCCTGGCCTCGGACATCGATGCCAGCCAGATCGCCACGATGGTCTACGCGATCCACGACCCCCACGAGGCCCGGCTCACGTACGCCTCGGCCGGGCATCTGCCGATCCTCGTACGCGACGAACTCGGCGCCCTGCACCGGGCGGAGGAACCCACGGGACCCCCGCTCGGCACCGGCGGCTGGCTGCACGCCTCCGGCACGATGGACTTCCCGCCCGGCTCCACCGCCGTCCTGTACACCGACGGCCTGGTCGAACGCCGCAGCGAGGACATCGACCACGGGGTCGACCAGCTCGAGCGCGCCCTGGCCGGCGCCACCGGCACCCCCCAGGTCATCTGCGACCGCCTGCTTCGCGCCCTCAACGTCACCGCCGACCACGACGACGACGTGGCCCTGCTCGTGCTGCAGAACCCCGAGCACACCGGCTCCGACGCCGAGCTCTTCCGCGGTGCCTCGCTCGACCTCCTCGGCGGCGTCGAGGCCGCACCCCGCGCCCGTGCCTTCGCCACCGGCGTCCTGGCCAGCTGGCGCTTCCCGGCCGAGCTCTGCGAACTGGGCGTCCTGGCCGCCAGCGAACTCGTCGCCAACTCGCTCCAGCACGGCACCCCGCCGATGCGCCTGCGCCTGCGCCGCACCGACCGCCGCCTGATCATCGAGGTCACCGACGGCGACGACCACCTGCCCCTGCGCCGCCGCGCGGAGCCGGTCGACGAGGCGGGCCGCGGCATCGCCATCGTCGCCACCGTCGCCTCCTCCTGGGGCTCCCGCCGCACCCCGGGCGGCGGCAAGGCGGTCTGGTGCGAGTTCACCTTGAAGACCAGCTCGGCTCCCAGCCCTTCCGGCTAACTCAGCCCCTCCGGCGCTTGAGGAGATCCGCACGAAGTGCGGATGCGGGGGTGCAAGGGGCGAAGCCCCCGCGGTGTCACCCACCCGAGGGGTGCTCACGTGATGGGGGCCCGGGGGCGAAGCCCCGGTTTCGGGAAGGGGCGGGTAGGGGAAATCCGCCCGCCGCAGGCGCCCACCCACCCGCACGCGGCAACGAGACCGCACCCGGCAACGAGACCGCACCCGGCAACGAGACCGCACCCACACCCGCACCCCCCCGAAGCACCCGCCCCCACCCAAAGGGGTGCCGCCCAAGCCCCCCACAGGCATAGCCTCCCGGCATGGGTTTCCTCGACCGCCTCAGCTCCCCCGAAACCGCCGGCGTCCAACGCGGCATCCGCCAGGCCCAGTCCTTGCTCCACGAGGACCGCCCGCAGGAGGCCGAGACGCTGGTACGCCAGGTCCTCGACGTATCCGACAAGGCACTCGGCCCCGCGCACGAACTCTCGGCGACGGCCCGGGTCGTCCTCGCCACGGTCCTGTACGCACAGGGCCGGTACGAGGAGGCGGAGACCGAGGCCCACGACCTCGCGGCCCACCGCGCCCAGCGCCCCGACGACCAGTTGGCGCTCGCGGCCCTCGCCCTGTGCGCCCTGGCCGTACGCGAACAGGGCGACCCCACCGAGGCCCTGCGCCGCCAGGACGAACTGCTCCCCTTCTACGTGCGCATCCACGGCCCCGAACACCCGCTCACCCTGAAGCTCCGCGCGGACCGCGCCCCCACTCTCAACCGCCTGGAACGCCACGACGAAGCCGCGGCCGAATGCCGGGAACTCCTCGCGCTCGCGGCGGCCAGCAAGGAACCGACCGCCCCCGCCCTGGCCCGTAAAGCAGAAGACGGACTGGCCGCCGCAGAGGCGGGCCAGTCCGTCTCGTAGAACGGCACAGCGGACCGGGCGCTCAGACCGCCACGGCCTCCGAACCCCGCAGGACTCCGATCTCGACCCCTGCCTCCGCCTCGGCCCGCGCCTTCGCCTGAGCCGCCTGCCGCACCGCCCACGGATTGTTCTGCGCCGGCGTCAGCTGCTTGCCGAGCTTCACGGCGAGCAGCGTGATGCCGAGCGAGAAGACGATGAACGTCAGGATGTACGGGGCGTGCAGCTGCGCACCCATCGGCCCGCCGATCGCCGGACCGACCGCCAGGGCCAGCTGCTTGACCAGCGCGAAGGCCGAGTTGTACTGCCCGACCCGGCCGTCCGGCGCCAGATCCGCGACCAGCGGTGCCACGGTCGGCGACAGCATCGCCTCACCGAGACCGAAGAGCGCGTACGTGGAGATGAACGCGGCGGTCGCCATCGCCTGGCTGCCGTGCCCGAGCCCCGCGTACCCGGCGAAGATCCACGCCACGACCCAGATCAGACCGACGGACGCGATGACCTTGGACCGCTTCCGCCGCTCGACGAACTTCAGGACCAGGAACTGGGCGACGACGATCGCCCCGGTGTTGGCGGCCAGCGCGAAGCCGAGCGTCGACGGCGATATCCCGGCCGCCTCCACTCCGTACGCGGAGAGCCCGGACTCGAACTGCCCGTAGCAGGCGAAGAACATCACGAAGCCCAGCGCGCACAGCTGCACCATCGCGCGGTGCTTGAACAGCTGCCGCATCCCGCCCTTGGCCTGCGGCAGCGCATCGGCGATCCGCGCCTGGCGCGGCAGCTTCACGGTCGCCATGACGACCACGAGCAGCAGGAACATCGAGGCCTCGATGGCGAAGAGCAGCGTGAAGTCGCTCGGCCGCTCGTGCTTAACGATCTGGCCGCCGATCAGACCGCCGACACCGAGCCCGAGATTCTGCAGGAAGAACTGCGTCGCGAAGGCCCGCGTACGGGTCTCGGCGGTCGAGCACTCCACGATCATCGTGGCGAGCGCCGGCTGCATCACGGCCTGACCCGCACCGAGCAGCGCGGCCGAGACGATCACCAGCTGCGGGGTGTTCGCGAGCCCCAGGCTCATCGCGCCGATCGCGGCGGTGACCAGAGCGGCCATGAGCACCGGCAGCGGACCGCGCCGGTCGACCGCACGCCCGGTGAAGGGCAGCACCACCAACGCGGCGACCGCGAAGACGGCGAGCACGAGACCCGCCGTGGTCGCACCGAGTTCCCGCACCTGCGCCACGTAGACGTAGAGGAACGGGACGGTGAAGCCGAGGCCGAACGCGCTCAGCGCGTTGCCCACGTGGATCCGCCGCATCGCGGCACCCATCGCCTGGGTCACTTCTCACCTGCCTTCGAGGGAGGTCTTCGAGCTGAAGACTTCAAAGCTAAACTTAGGAGCTAAAGAGTAAACATCGAAGGCCTTAAGTGCAAAGTGAAGCCGTGCCATACTCCGAGGCATGCCTGACAGCGACGGCACCACCGGACCGGCGAACGAGCCGACGCTCGACGAACAGATCGCGGCCTACCAGCGCGAGTTCGCCGACCTGGACCCCCAGGTCGAGCAGATCGTCTCGGCCCTCGGCCGCCTCAACCGGCGGATGAACGTGGCGTACGGCAGGCAGACCGCGACCCTCGGCATCAGCAACGCCGAGTGGGAGGTCCTCAAGGCCCTGGTCCTGGCCGGCCAGCCCTATCGCATGGGCCCCGGCGACCTGGCCAAGCAGCTCGGCCTCACCCCTGCCGCCATGACCCACCGCATCGACCGCATGGTCGCGGAGGAACTGGTTACCCGTGACCGTGACGAAGCGAATCGCGTACGCGTGATCGTCGGGCTCACCGACGCGGGCCGGCAGAAGTGGCTGGACGCCATGGAGCTGGCCACGGCCTTCGAGGAGGACCTGCTCCAGGACCTCTCCACGAAGGAGCGCGGCATCCTGGGCGAGCTGCTGACCCGCCTCTTGGTCCGCGTCGAGAGCTGAACAAGATCCCTTAGCGCGGGGGTTGACACGACCTCGAAGGATCCGTAAGGTTCTTCGGGTTGCCACGGAGCCGGAAGGTTTCTGCGGCAGCCACTCCCGCCGCTCACAGCGGCAAACCAAACCAACGCACGATTCCCCTGGGGATCGAATTCTGTGCGCCTTCGTGTGCCCGAATTCAATTCACGGGACTCGATCGGCTCGATTATGAGCCGGCCGGAGAATCCGCTAAGGTTCTGGACGTCGGAACGGCCCAACAGCCGCAAAGACAACCCGAGTTGACCGGGAATCAGGCCCGAAAGGATCTGATAGAGTCGACACCGCCGGAAGGGAAACGCGAAAGCGCGAACCGGAAAGCACCGAGGAAATCGGGCCCGAAAGAGTCTGATAGAGTCGGAAACACCGAAGGGAAGCCCGGAGGAAAGCCCGAGAGGGTGAGTACAAAGGAAGCGTCCGTTCCTTGAGAACTCAACAGCGT
>NZ_JBEPEW010000229.1:0-9132 GCF_040300965.1 Streptomyces mesophilus
CGCTGGCGTGCGGCGGCGCGGCCGTCGGCGGGGCGGAAGCGGTCGAGGTTCACGCCGGGGTGGACGACGGCGACCTTGGCGGGGTCGGCGGCGTAGTGCCGTACGAGCTCGTCGGCTTCCTCGTCCGTATTGGCGATGAGCCGGTCGGCGGCCTCGACGATCTGGGTCTCGCCGATCACGCGGGCGGCGGGTTCGGGGGTGTCGCCCTCGGCGAGCGCGGCGTTCTTGACCTTGGCCATGGTGTGCATGGCGTGCACGAGGGGCACGCCCCAGCGCTCGGCGGCGAGCCAGCCGACGTGGCCGCTCAGCCAGTAGTGCGAGTGCACCAGGTCGTAGTAGCCGGGGCGGTGGCCGGCCCAGGCGCGCATCACACCGTGCGTGAAGGCGCAGAGCTGGGCGGGGAGTTCCTCCTTCGCAAGGCCTTCGTACGGGCCCGCGTCCACATGCCGTACGAGGACTCCGGGGGCCAGCTCGACCTTGGGCGGGAGGTGGCCCGTCGTGGCCCGCGTGAAGATCTCGACCTCGATGTTGATCGCGGCGAGGCGCTTGGCGAGCTCGACGATGTAGACGTTCATGCCGCCCGCGTCGCCGGTGCCCGGCTGGTGCAGCGGGGAGGTGTGCACGCTGAGCATCGCGATCCGGCGTGGTCGGCGGCTGCCGCCCGGGAGCCTGAGCCGCGGAGTGCCGGACAGTCGGGCCGGCGTCTGGGCGAGCCGTCCGCCGAGCCTGCTCACGTACTGGCTCACGCGCGCGGCCTCCTTCTCACACATGACTCACGACATGCCTCACGACATGCCTACGAAGAGGGCATGACCCACCCTCCGAACCTCCCGAACACCGGAGGTACCCCTTCCTATTCCACCGACACCCCCAGTCTGCGCGCCCCACCCCACTCCCGCCCGCGGACCTCCCGGCGGCCGGGCGGGGGTGGCGAGGGTGAGCGGGGGACCTTCTGTACGGCCTTGCGTCCGCTTTGCCGGATTCACCCGCGACAAAAGGTCCCCGAAGCTGACCGATACTGGAGGGATGGCCCGCACATCCTCCCGTCCCGTCGGGACCGTGACGCGTGGGACCACCAATCCCAATCGGCTGCGGCGGATGGACCGGTGGATCGCCGAGCGGCATGGGCGTGTGCTGCGGGCCGCCGCGGCGCCGGTCGCCGTGGATCTCGGTTACGGGGCCGCGCCCTGGACCGCCGTGGAGCTGCTGCACCGGCTGCGGACGGCCGCGCCGGACGTGCGGGTCGTCGGCATCGAGATCGACCCGGCGCGGGTCGCGGGCGCGAAGCCGTACGAGGAGGAGGGGCTCTCCTTCCGGCTCGGCGGCTTCGAGGTGCCCACCGACCGGCCGCCCCTGCTCATCCGCGCGGCCAATGTGCTGCGGCAGTACGACGAGGACCGGGTCGCCGAGGTCTGGCAGCGGCTGTGCGCGCGGCTCGCGCCCGAGGGGCTGCTCGTCGAGGGCACCTGCGACGAGATCGGGCGGCGGCACGTGTGGGTGGCGCTGGGGGCCGAGGGGCCGCGGACGGTGACGTTCGCCACCCGGCTCGGCTCCCTCGACCAGCCATCCGACCTGGCCGAACGGCTGCCGAAGGCGCTGATCCACCGCAATGTGCCGGGTGAGCCGGTGCACGCGTTCCTGCGGGACTTCGACCGTGCCTGGGCGGCCGCGGCGCCCTACGCCTCGTACGGGGCACGCCAGCGCTGGATCCGTGCGGTGCGGGCGCTGAGCGCGGACTGGCCCGTGGTGGACGGGAGTTCGCGGTGGCGGCAGGGCGAGGTGACGGTGGCATGGGGGGCGCTCGCTCCTCGTAGCCGTGCAGTCGCATAACCGCCTGAAGTGGCCTTATTCGCACATACTTTGCCAACCGCCACATGGGTGACGCTTCGCTTCCAGGGGAACGCGGCGCGGTAGTCATACGTCAGAAGTGACGGGTGGGGAAGCGGAGTTGGTCCCGTGGTGGGTTCGGTGTCGCTGTGGGGACAGTTCGCGTTTTGCGTGACCCTGTCGCATTCGGCGAAGGCATGGCACCATCCCGAAGTCGTACGGATTGACTGACGGACCATCAGATCAGGGGGCGTGGGCGTGACCTGCAGGCGAACCTCGACCGTTGCGGCCGTGGCGCTGGTCTGCGCCCTCGGTCTGCTCAGCGCACCCGGCAGCGCGATGGCGGCCCCCGTGGCCGGCCCGCTCTCCGCGCGGCCCGACGATCCGAAGGCCGACGAGCCGGAGCCGGGGAAGCGCGATCTGTCGGAAGTGCGCGAGGAGCTCGACGGCCTCTACCACGAGGCGGCGGTCGCCACCGATGCGTACAACGCGGCGGAGGAAGAGGCCAAGAAGCAGTCCGACCAGATCGTCAAGCTCGCCAACAAGATCCAGAAGCTGCAGGGCAAGCGCGACACCCTCAAGGACCGGGCGGGCGCGGCGGCCCGCGCGCAGTACCGCAGCGGCGGTGTGCCGCCCCAGGCGCAGCTGGTGCTCAGCGACGATCCGCAGGAGTTCCTCGACGGCGCGCAGCGGGTGCGCCAGGGGCAGCACGCGACCACCAACCTGATCGGCGAACTGTCCACCACCGAAGCGGACTTGCAGCTCTACGCCAAGGACGCGGGCCTGTACTGGCTCGAGCTCGAGCAGCACACCAAGGACCAGGCCAAGCGCAAGAAGAAGATCGAAGCGAAGATCGAGGCCGCCGAGAAGCTGGAGAAGAAGCTCGAGAAGGAGGAGCGCGCCCGCCTCCTCCAGATGGAGCAGGACGCCGAGATCCAGTCCCAGACCGCCTGGCTGGACACTGGAATCCTCAACGACATCAAGGGCAATGCCTCGGCCCAGGGCAAGAAGGCCGTGGCGTTCGCGAGCAAGCAGATCGGCAAGCCCTACGTGTGGGGCGCCGAGGGCCCGTCCTCGTACGACTGCTCGGGTCTGACCTCACAGGCCTGGGCGGCGGCCGGGCGGGGCATACCGCGCACCTCGCAGGAGCAGTGGCGGCAGCTGCCGCGCATCAAGGTGCGCGACATGCGGCCCGGCGACTTGATCATCTACCACGCCGACGCCAGCCATGTCGGGATGTACGTGGGCAACGGCGCGATCGTGCACGCCCCGCGACCCGGGCGCAATGTCACGGTGGCGGGGGCCGGTTCGATGCCGATCCTCGGGGTCGTACGGCCGGACAAGTAGCCTGCCGCGCCACCCCACCGAGGTGACCCGGCTCACGTGACCTGCGCCACCCGGGCAACCTCCGCGGCGTGATGTTCGTCATCCCGGGTGGACTCGCCGCATGCCCAATTACGGGACGGGACGCGGCATATGACACCGGCTCTTTGCAGATCGCCATTCCAAACCGGTGTCGGCTACCGCTAAGGTCCCCGTCGGCGGAACGTCGTTTCGACTGGTGTCGTACCGCCGCGCCCTCGGGGGGAGGGAAGGAACCAGAAGGATGCCCGTACCCATACCGCGGCAGAGAGCAGTCCCGGCCGTGGAAGGTGGTCAGGCTCAGACCTCACCGGCGCCCGCGCCCGGTGCGGAGACCCCGTCGGCGCACCCCGCCGCCGAGGAGTTCACCGAGCACGGCAGCGGCGGTCTGACGCTGCTCGTGATCGAGGACGATCCGGCCCAGACCCTCAGCGTGCCCGCGCTGCTCGACGCTGCGGGCAAGCCCATCAAGGTGCGTACGGCACGCAATCTCACCGAGGCGGAACGTCTCCTCACCGACGACGTGCACTGCATCCTTCTCGACCTCGCCCTGCCCGCCTCCGGCCGCACGGGCTCATCGGACGGCGCCGAGGACGAGCTGGGGACGCTCAAGCACGTCCTGCGCCTCGCGCCCCGGCACGCCGTGCTCGCGCTCACCGCGAGCGACGACACCGAGCGGGCCACCGAGGCGGTACGGGTGGGCGCCCAGGACTATCTGTTCCGCGACGAGCTGGACAGCCGCGTACTCACACGGGCGATCCGCTACGCCGTGGAGCGCAAGCGGGCCGATATGACCCAGCGCAAGCTCACCGAGTCACGGCTGCGCGCCCAGGAGAACGCCCGCCTGGAGCGCGGTCTGCTGCCCACGCCGCTGCTCGACGGCGCCCCGCTGCGGTTCGCCGCGCGCTACCGTCCGGGCCGCTCGCGCGCGCTGCTCGGCGGCGACTTCTACGACGCCGTACGGACGCCCGACGGCACGGTGCACGCGATGATCGGCGATGTCTGCGGGCACGGTCCCGACGAGGCGGCGCTCGGCGTCGAACTGCGGATCGCCTGGCGTGCGTTGACCTTCGCGGGCCTGTGCGGCGACGAGTTGCTCTCGACGCTCCAGCAGGTGCTCGAGCACGAGCGCCCGGACGACGAGATCTTCGCGACGCTCTGCACGGTCGACATATCCCCCGACGGCCGCCGCGCGGGCCTGTGCCTGGCCGGCCATCCGTCCCCGCTGATCGCACGCGCGGGCGGGCTGGCCGAGCTGCTCCCGTACGAGAACAGCGGTCCCGCTCTCGGTCTGCTGCCACGCGCCCGCTGGCCGCGCCAGCAGGTGGAGCTCGGGGGCGCGTGGAGCCTGATGCTCTACACGGACGGCCTGATCGAGGGCCGGGTGGAATCCGGCAGCCGGCGCCGGCTCGGGCAGGACGGCATGGTCGCGATGGTGCGACGCCAGATCTCCGAGGGTCTCAGCGGCGACGGTCTGCTCGAGGCCGCGGTCAACGAGGTCCGCGACCTCAACGGCGGGGAGCTGACGGATGACGTCGCGGTGGTGCTCCTTGAGCGGGGGCCGCGGGCCTGAGGCGGACCGCGGGCCTGAGGCGAGGCGCGGGCCTCGAGCGGTGGCCCTCAGGCCGGGGCGCGGATCTCGAGCCGGGGCGCGCGCCTCAAGCCGAGGCGCGGGCGCCGGAGCCCGGGCATGAGAAGTCGGCGGGGCCGTCCCCTGGACGGACCCGCCGACTGACTGCTCGATGATGCGTGGGGGGGGCTCAGCGCCCGCCGTTGTACGGACCGTACGGGCCGTCGCTGCTGGAACCGCCGCGGCGGCCGCCGCCGCGGCCTCCGGTGACCTGCTTGAGCGCGGGGCGGACGTCGACCATGAAGACGATCGTCGCGACCAGGCCGGCGATCTGCAGGAACAGCATCGGCACGACCAGGTTCACCAGGACCACGATGCCCAGGATGATCAGCCAGAAGTTCTTGGTCTGCTTGTCCGCGGCGCGGTAGGCGTCCTCGCGGAAGGTCACGGCCAGCACCAGGGCGACGACCGCGAGCACCAGCATCGCCGTGAAGAGCAGCCACATGAAGCCGCCGAACGCCTGCATCAGCACTTCGTCCACCACCTGTGTATCGGGCCACTCGTCGATTGGGGTTCTGCGGCCACCGTACCCGGAGAACGACCCGGGCACGCCGTTCGTGCCCGGGCCGGTCCCGACGTATGACTCCTGCGACCCCTGATACCTGCCGGCTGCTTGCCCGGCGGGCTGTCGGGGATTCCTACTCGGCGGGCGGCGGGGTCTTCTTCGCCGCGGTCTTACGGGCCGGAGCCTTCTTGGCGGCCGGCTTCTTGGCGGGGGCCTTGGCCTGAGCGGGCTTGGGCTCGGTGGCGACCGGGGTGGGCGCGGCCTCGGCGGCGGGCTCGGGGGTCTCCTTGCCCTCGACCGCGATGGCCAGCTCCTCGATCTCCTCGGCCGCCTCGCCGCGCCAGGTCTTCACGGCCTGCTCGCCGCGCTCGGCGACCTCGTCGTACTTCTCACGGGCCTTGACCGCGTACTCGGCGGCGACGCCGACACTGCGCAGCGCCAGGTCCTGGGCGGTCTCGCCGAACTTCTTCAGATCGGTGTCGAAGTTCCCGAACACCTCGGTGACCTTGGCCTGGACGACCTCCTGCACCTCCTTGGCGCGGGCGGCGGCCTTCTCCTGTACGGCCTTGGGGTCGGTGCTGCGTACGGCCTCGAAGCGCTCCGGGGCCTCGGCCTGCACCTTCTCGATCAGCTCGGGAACGCGGCGGGCCTGCTGGACCACGAGGTCGGCGGTGCCTGCGGCGAAGTAGAGGGGCTTGGGGTCGGTGACGGCCTTGCGGATGTCGTCGGTGAGGGCCATGACGTACGTACCTCCGATAGGTATGAGGGTGATGGCGTTCATTCGCCGTCGGCCATGCGGGCCTGGTCATCGGCGGTGTCCGTGCCGCTCTTCGCGCCCGTGGGAGCGGTGCCGTTCTCTTTTCGGAACGACTCGTAGATCTGCAGCAGCACCTGCTTCTGCCGCTCGTCGATCGAGGGGTCCGCGAGGATCGCGGCCCGCGTCTCGACCTCGTCACGGTTGCGCTCGTCGAGAATCCCGGCCTGCACGTACAGCGTCTCGGCGGAGATCCGCAGCGCCTTGGCCAGCTGCTGCAGGATCTCCGCGCTCGGCTTGCGAAGGCCGCGCTCGATCTGACTCAGATACGGATTGGACACCCCGGCGGCATCGGCGAGCTGCCTGAGCGACAACTGCGCATTGCGCCGTTGCTCGCGCAGGTACTCCCCGAGATTGCCGACGTTGAGCGATGCCATGCCTTGATGCTGCCGCATCGCTGCTAACTATTGCAAGCAGATGCTTGCAAAAGTGGTGCAGGCCACGAACGCCGCACGTGTACGCGGACCCATGCGCGCCGCCACGGCCTGCTGCCAGGCTGCCCGTATGACAAGTGGCAGACGGGCCTGGTAGTTCTGCACCTCCTCGTGGTCTGGGCGGCTATGGCGGCCGCCGTGCCGGCGCTCGGGCTCGGGGTGGCGCTGTCGGCGTGGGGCGGCGGGGCCGGGGAGGCGCTGCTCGCCCTGGCGGTGGGGGTGCCGCTGACCGTGGTGCTACTGGCCGTGATGGGGACGCCGGTACGGAGTGTGGTGCCGCTGTGCGCGTCGGCTTCCGGGCGGATCGCCTGGGCGGTGCTGGTCTTCCTGCTCGGCACGGCCGGCGCCATCACCGGCGTGGCCGCGTACGGATCGGATGTCGATCTGGGGGGCGCCGGCATGCGGTTCGCACTGACGGGGCTGCCGTACGCCGTGGCCGCGGCGTTCTTCGTGCCCAGCCGGTGGGTGCGTTCGGGTGCGGTGGCAGCAATGGCGGCCGGCGTCGTGTACGGGGGCTTCCTCGGTCCGTCACAGGCTGAACAGCGTCGGCTGACAGCGGAGATCGCGAGCTACCGGGAGCGGTCCGAGCTGCTGTACCTGGGGGCCACGCCCGCCGGGATGCAGGTGGCCCGGGCGGAGCTCGGGCCCGGCTACTTCACGGTCGACTACCGTCCGGCCCGCCCGCACCAGCTCGGGCACGCGGGCCTGACCATCAGCCGTCCGCCCACGCCGACGCCGGTCTGTCCCGAGATCCTCGGGGAGCGTGAGACCTGCGCGGTGGACGCGGACGGCGTGCTGCGCGCGGTCGGCTCCCTCCCCGGCGGAAGCCGCAACATCACCCTCGTCCGGCACGAGCGAGGCGTGGAGTTCCGGGTGGAGAGCCAGTTCCTGGGCGAGCGTGCGCTACGCCAACTCCTGGACAGTCCTCATGCGTTGACGGACGAGGAGCTGGCCGGCCTGATCCAGGAGAAGCCGATCGAGCGGACCTTCTGAACCCTGCAGCGCCCACCGCGCCGAACGGACCGTCCGGCCACTCCACCGCCCCGCTCCGAGTACCCACCTTTTTGTGCGTACTTGGCACCGACCGCCCCCTGAACCAAGCTGATCTCAGGCGGTCAGCCGGTGGCCGCCTGGAGGGCGGGGTTCAGGCGGTCCAAGCGGCGGTGGCCCCAGTCCGAGAGTGGGGCCAAGGCGTCGGAGAGGTCCTGGCCGAAGGGAGTGAGTGAGTACTCGGTCCGCAGGGGCAGCTCGTCGTGCACCTCTCTGTGGACCAGGCCGTCGGCCTCCATCTCGCGCAAGGCCTGGGTCAGGACCTTCTCGCTCAGGCCCGGCAGTTGACGGCGCAGAGCGCCGGGCCGCTGCGGCCCCGATTCGAGGAGCCAGAGCAGCGCCGTCTTCCACTTGCCGTCGATCACCGCGATCGCGGCGGTCACTCCGCAGACGTTCGGGTCCTGGGCGCGGCTGCGTGTCACGAGAGCCCCTTTCATCAGCATTTGCCCGCTTGAATATCTTTACCAGTACGGGAGTTGAGAAGCGTGTCCGAGCAGTCCCACCAGTCCCCCACCCAGTCCGAACAGCCCGCCCCCACGAGTTCTTCCACCACCGCCACACCCGCCGCCGCTCCCACTCCCACTCCCACCGTGACCGTTCTCGGCCTCGGCCCCATGGGCCGCGCGCTGGCCGGCGCTTTCCTCGACGCGGGGGTGCGGACCACGGTGTGGAACCGGACGCCGGGCCGGGACCGCGAGCTGGTAGAACGGGGCGCCATCGGTGCCGTGACCGCTCAGGAGGCCGTGGCCGCAAGCGAGTTGGTGGTGGTGTGCGTCGTGAACTACGACGCCTCCGACGCCGTGCTGCGTACGGATGAGGTCACCGCCGCCCTCAAGGGCCGCACCGTCGTGAACCTCACCGCAGACACCCCGGACCGTGCCCGCGAGAGCGCCGACTGGGCCGCCGCGCACGGGATCCGCTATCTCGACGGCGCGATCATGACGCCTACGACGACGATCGGAACGCCGCACGCGGTGTTCCTGCACGCGGGACCGGCCGGCCTGTACGCGGAGCACAAGGCGGTGCTCGACGTCCTGGGCGGCACCCACACCCACCTCGGTGAGGACGTGGGCCGGGCGGCGGCGTACGACATCGCGCTGCTCGACATCTTCTGGACGGCGATGGCGGGTTACGCCCATGCGCTTGCCGTGGCGAAGGCCGAGGGGATCAGCGCGGCGGAGCTCGCACCGTTCGCCAAGGGCATCGGCGAGATCCTGCCGCCGATCTTCGCGGAGGGCGCCGCGGAGGTGGACCGGGGCACCTATTCCGGCGCCGACAACCCGATCACCTCGGCCGCCTCCTCCATGGCCCATATCGTCCACGCCTCTGAGTCCCACGGCATCGACGCGGGCGTGATGCGCGCGGCGGAAGGGCTGGCCCGCCGGGTGATCGGCCTCGGGCACGGGACGGACGGGTTCCTGCGGGTCGCCGAGGTGCTGGGGCGGCGCTGAGGGGCGGGGGCGGGGGGGGCGGCGCTGAGGCGCTGGGGCGCGGGGCGGCGCCGAGGCCC
>NZ_JBEPEW010000230.1:0-9026 GCF_040300965.1 Streptomyces mesophilus
CGGGGCGAGCCCGCGGGGGCGGGGGGCGGGTTACTCCTCCCCCCCCCCCCCGGCGTTCGGCGGGGGGCGGCCCGCCGGCCGGCGGGCCGCCGCCCCTCCCCCGTACCGGTCAGGCAGCCGTACGCGACCGCGCTCGGCCCACCGCCCCGGCCACCGCGTCCACCACGAGGAACGCGAGCAGGCTCAGCCCGAACAGCGGAACGTACCAGCCGATGACCGCCGTCACGGCGAGCAGCGGCAGCAGGACCGGCAGCGGCACCTTGCGCCAGGTGCCGCGCGGCATCGGGCGGCCCATGCCCAGGGCGCCGGACTTGGTCGGGCGGCGCAGCCACCACATGCGGTAGCCCCAGAAGATCAGCAGCATCGTGCCCAGCATGAGCGCCGCGAGCAGCAGTTGGTTGGCGAGGCCGAAGAGCACACCCATGTGCAGGTTGATGCCGAGGCTGGTGAGCTTCGCGAGCAGCGGGTAGTCGGAGAAGCTGACCTTGTCGAGGACCTTGCCGTCCGCGGGGTCGATCGCCACCGAGTCCAGGTGGTACGGCCACGTGGTGTCGTTCTGCTTGACCACGTAGCCCTGGCCCTCGGTCGGGACCGTCACCGTGGTCCTGCCGTCGATGCCCTCACCGCGGGCGATCTCCAGGATGCGGTCGAGGCCGACGTCCGCGCCCTTGTGCGCCGCGTGGTCCCCGCCCCCGCCGTGGTCGCCGTGACCGGAGTCCCCGCCTGCGGCCGGTGTGGTGGCCGCGTCGACGGCGGGGGTCGCGCCACCGAGCCTGTCCTGCAGTTCACCGATGCTCACGCCCGCGTACTTGGACCAGGTGAGTCCGGTGGCGGACAGGAAGAGCAGTCCGAGCGCGGCCCACAGACCGATCGAACCGTGCCACGACAGGGTGCGGGCGCGGCCCTTCTTCTGGCCCCGCGCGGGCTTGAGCAGTTCACGGCGGCGGGCCCGGCGCCGGGCGAACCAGAGCAGCAGCCCGCCGAGCACCACCACCCACAGCCAGCTCGCGGCGAGTTCGCTGTAGTGGCGGCCGGGCTCGCCCAGGTGGAGATGGCGGTGCAGCTCGGAGGTCCAGGCACGTACCGGCAGGGCGCCCGAGCCGCCGTAGGACGGGAGTTCACCGCGGATCTCACCGTTGTACGGGTCCACGAACACCGCGAGCGTCTTGCCTTCCTCGACCTGCGGGCTGTCGAAGAGGACCCGGGTTGTCATGCCGTCCTCGTACGAGGGCCAGACGGCGGTGACGGTGCCCTCGGGGTGCGCTTCCTCGGCGGCCTCGACCTGCCGGGTGAGCGGGAGGGCCGAGTCGCCCACCGGGACCTCGAGTTCATGGCTGTACACGATCTTCTCGGCTTGGAAGGAGAGCGCGTACAGCAGGCCGCTCGCGGCAGCGACGAACAGGAACGGGGCGATGAGGACGCCCGCGTAGAAGTGCAGCCGCAGGAGCAGGGGACGCAGGGCCGACCAGGCGCCGGGTTTGGCGGCGGGGTCGGTGGCCGGGGTGGTGCCGGCGGGTGCGGTGGGCTCTGAGGGTTCGGATTGTTCCGGCTTGGGCCGGTCGTCGATCGCCATGGTGTCCTCGTGCATTCGCGTGGGCGCGCGGCAGCGCATACGGGTGCGAGGCGTCTCGGCTTCGGCTTCGCTGAGGCGAGGCGTCGGTTCGGTCTCGCGGATGCGGTGCGGTCGCGCGTGATGGCAGGGGGCGGCACGCCCACCGCCTGCGCGGATACGCGAGGAGGAGCCGTCCGGCCGGGAAGGGGCGCGAACGGTCAGACGGCGGCGGGCGCTTGATACGGCAGGAGCGCCCACGCGGGAGGCCCGCGCCGGATCACGGCATGGGCGAGTACGGCGGTACGGGGGCAGGCCCGTGTCCGGCGCGGCCGACCGCGCCGCACGGGGCGGGGCGCGTCAGGGAGCCGTACGGAAGTGAGCAGCAGCCGCAGCGGAGTGAACGCGAAGGCGGCAAGGGCCTCGACGAGCTGGAAGAAGGCCGCTTCGCCGCGGGCGATCCACAGCGCGCACAGCAGCCCTGCTACCAAGTGGGCGGCGAGCATGCCCAGCGAGCCGTGGGTCAGGGTGTCGAGCAGTGTCGTCTCCGCCGCCGTGCCCGGCATGCCGGCGTGCCGCAGATGCTCGGCGTGCGGGGACTGCGCGGCCGCGGAGTGCGCGCCGGTGAGCGCGAAGATGCCGTGCAGCAGCGTCTGGACCGCGACCATGCCGGCGCCGATGGTTCCGATTCCGCGGCGGCGGCCGCTCGCGCACCATGCGGTGGCGGCGAGTGCGGCAAAGGCCGGCAGAAGGGAGCTCAGGGGAAGTTCATGGTCGGACATGGACGAATGCCCCACGCCGGCCAGCGTGACGGCCACTGCCGCGAAGAGTGCGGCTCGCAGGGCGCGCAGCGGCGAGCGGGCATGGGTCATCGCGCACATCGTGCCAGGTTCTTTGTGGGGCGCAAGGGGCGGTCCGAGTGGATGGGGTGGGGGCGCCTGCGGCGGGCCCTTCTCCCCCGCCCCGCCCCTTCCCGAAACCGGGGCTCCGCCCCGGGCCCCGGCATCCGAACTTCGTTCGGATCTGCTCAATCGCCGCAGGGGCTGGGTTTGCCGGACCGGCTGAGATTGCCGGATTGACTGAGATTGCCGGATGGGCTGAGTGATCTGCCCTCGGCAGAAGGCCGTTCCCCCACCACCCCCAGGTCGGGCACGATCCCCGTATGCGACTTCTTCTTCTTGGTGGAACCGAGTTCGCCGGACGTGCTGTGGCCGAGCGGGCGCTCGCGCGCGGGTGGGAGCTCACCGTTTTCAATCGGGGGAACAACCCGGCGCCCGAGGGCGCGACCGCGCTGACCGGTGACCGCACCGCGCCCGGCGGGCTCGACGCGCTCGCCGAGGGCGAGTGGGATGCGGTGGTCGACACCTGGTCCCATGCGCCCCGCGCCGTCCAGGACGCGGCGCGGCTGCTCGAGGACCGCGTGGGTCGCTATGTCTACATCTCCAGCTGCTCCGTCTACACCTGGGCCCCGCCCGCCGGCTACGACGAGAGCGCTCCGGTCGTCGACGGCGACCCGGGCGCGGACGCCACCGACTACGCCGCCGACAAGCGGGGCGGCGAACTCGCCGCGCTCGCATCCTTCGGCCCCGACCGCACCCTGCTCGTACGGGCCGGCCTGCTGCTCGGGCCGTACGAGAACGTCGGCCGGCTGCCCTGGTGGCTGACCCGTATCGCGCGCGGCGGCCCCACGCTCGCCCCGGGACCTCGTGAACTGCCGCTGCAGTACGTCGATGTGCGGGACATGGCCGACTGGATCCTGGACGGCATCGAGGCGGGCCTCAGCGGCCCGTACAACATGATGAGCCCGCAGGGTCACGCGACGATGGGCGAGCTGCTCGAGGCGATCGTGGACGTGGTCGGCTCCGATGCCGAGCTGCGCTGGACCGACCCGCAGGTGATCCTCGACGCGGGCATCGAACCGTGGACGCAGCTGCCCGTATGGGTGCCGCCGGCGACCGATATGCATGACGCCCTGCACGCCGCCGATGTGTCCCCTGCCGTGGCCACCGGGCTGCACTGCCGCCCCGTACGCGAGACGGTCGCCGACACCTGGACCTGGCTGCAGTCCATCGGCGGCGAAGCCCCGCAGCGCCCGGACCGGCCGAGGAAGGGCGTCGCCCCGGAGGTGGAGGCGAAGGTCCTGGGGCTCTGAGCCCCAGGGACCGTGACCTCCGTGAGGCCGGGGCTCCGCACCCCGAAGACCCGGCCGGGGTGGTGCCAGCTACACCCCCGGCCGGGGGCGGAACCCCGTGACCTGGGCGTCCGTGCCCGCCACACTGGACGACGTACACGCCGCACCGGCGTACGCACAGATCCAGGAGGACGGTCGCCATGGGCGTGGACAGGACTGCGACGAAGAGGGTGCGCGGCTCGCTGCTCGCCGCGGCACAGGGCCTCGCGCTCGCACTGCTCGCGCTGACGGCCTCGATCGTCCTGTTCGTCCTCACGGTGGTGTCGCTCGCACTGATCCCGATCGGCGTCGGCGTCCTCACCACGCCGTACCTCCTCGACCTGGTCCGCGCGCACGCCACCGCGCGGCGGCGCCTTGCCGGCGAGTGGACCGGCAGGGAGATCGCCGTGCCGTACCGGCGTCTCCCCGCGGATCTGCGCACGGGGTTCGTCGGTCATGTGGAGCGGCTCAACCTCATGCTCAAGGACCCCGCGACCTGGCGGGACCTGCGGTGGCTGCTCACCGACATGACGGCCGGTGCGGTCACCGCGGTGCTCGCGCCGGGGCTCCTCGTCGAAGGACTCTTCGGCATCCTGCTGTTCGCGGGCCTGTGGACGGTGCTCGGGGACTGGTGGTACGCGTTCATCCCGGTGCAGGGCTGGGGTTCGGCCTTCCTGGCCTCGCTGCTCGGCCTGGTCTGGATCGCGGTCGGGCTGCTGTTCAACCCGTATCTCGTACGCGCCCACTTCGCCGTCGCCCGCGCCTCCCTCGCCCCCACCCGCAAGGCCCGCCTGGACGCCCGGATCGACCAGCTCACCGAGTCACGGCATGACGCGGTGGACGCCTCGGCGGCCGAACTGCGCCGTATCGAGCGGGACTTGCACGACGGAGCGCAGGCCCGGCTCGTCGCCATGGGTATGGACCTCGGCACGATCGAAGCACTGGTCGAGAAGGACCCGGCCAAGGCGAAGCAGCTCCTCGCCCAGGCCCGGCAGAACTCGGCGGACGCCCTGACCGAGCTGCGCGACCTGGTCCGCGGCATTCACCCGCCGGTGCTCGCCGAGCGCGGACTCGGAGACGCCGTCAAGGCGCTCGCGCTGCGGCTGCCGGTCCCGACGGACGTGGACGTCACCCTGCCGGGACGCCTCGGGGAACCGGTGGAGTCCGCCGCGTACTTCGCGGTGAGCGAGGTGCTCACCAACGCGGTCAAGCACGCGGGCGCCGAGCGGATCTGGGTGGATGTGCACCACGCCGACGGCCATCTGCGCATCACCGTCACCGACAACGGACAGGGTGGCGCGAGGATCGGCGGGGGCAGCGGACTCAGCGGTGTGGAGCGCCGGCTCGGTACATTCGACGGTGTCCTGGCCGTCAGCTCTCCCGCGGGCGGTCCCACCATGGTGACCATGGAGATCCCTTGCGCGTACTCCTAGCCGAAGATCTGTTCCTGCTGCGCGACGGCCTGGTGCGGATGCTGGAGGCGTACGACTTCGAGGTCGTCGCGGCCGTGGAGTCGGGGCCCGAACTCACGAAGGCCTTCGCCGAGTTGACGCCCGACGTGGCGATCTGCGACGTACGCCTGCCGCCCTCGCACACCGACGAGGGCCTGCAGTGCGCGCTGACCGCCCGCAAGGTGCGGCCCGGGCTGCCCGTGCTCATCCTGTCGCAGCACGTGGAGCAGCTGTACGCACGGGAGCTGCTCGCGGACGGCAACGGCGGGATCGGGTATCTGCTCAAGGACCGGGTCTTCGACGCGGAGCAGTTCATCGACGCGGTACGCCGGGTCGCGGCGGGCGGCACCGCGATGGACCCGCAGGTGATCCAGCAGCTGCTGTCGCGGCGGCAGTCGGACCGTCCGCTCGGCGGGCTCACCCCGCGCGAGCTCGAAGTGCTCGAGCTCATGGCGCAGGGGCGGTCCAACGCGGCGATCGCGGGCCAGCTGTTCATCACGGAACGGGCGATCGCCAAGCACACCTCCAATATCTTCGCGAAACTCGATCTCCCGGTGTCGGACGACGACAACCGGCGGGTGCTCGCGGTGCTCGCCTATCTGGACCAAGGGCGCTGAGAAGGCGGCACCAGAGTTCAAGGGCGTTGAGATTGGCCCCTGTTGAGGGTGTTGTGCCGGAATTGAACCCGGAGAATTCTACGAACTTCTGGGGCCGCTGAAACAAGCGGAGATCGTCCGCGTACACAGCTCCATGGGACGCACATCACGCAAACGTTCAAAGCTGGCCCGCCGGGCGGTCGCCGCCTCGGCGGCATTGGTCCTGGGTGCCGGCGGAGTGACGCTCGTCAATGTCTACGCCTCCGCGGGCGAAGGCAGCGAGCAGCCTCCTGCCGCGACCCAGGACGCGCAGTCCGGGCCGCGCATGTCGACCATCGACTGCCCGGATGTCGCCACGTCGCTGCAGGACGTGCCGGAAGGGGCACGCGAGGCCGTGGACCGTGAACTCGCGGCCCTGGACACGCAGATCACCGAGGCGTACCGGAAGTTCGCCGAGGATCCCGGTGCGGCCCAGGAAACCGTCCTCGGCCCGCTGGAGGAGCAGCGCCGCGGCACGCTCGCCGCGATCTCCGGCGCGATACAGGAGGCGGGGGGTCAGCCGCCGGAGGGCTTGGACTCCAACGCGCCTTGTACGTTACGGGCCGACGAGCAGCCTCCTGACCAGGGCGGAACCGCGAGCCCGAGCGAGGACCCCGGACAAGAGGAGGAGGACGGAGGCCAGGACGGCGGTCAAGGTGAGGAGCCGGGCGAGGAACCGGGCAACGGCGGGCAGGCCGGCAACGGACCCTCCCCCGACGACTTCGTCCCGATCGAGGACGTCGAGCCCAATGTGAGCAAGGTGCGCAATCAACGCGGCGCGTCCCGCGGACAGTTCGAGACCAAGTGCGGAACGAATGAGAACGGCAAGTTCAACCCGGACAATGTCATCGTCGCGCCGGGTGTGAGCAATGGCGCCCACCATATGCACGACTATGTCGGCAACCAGGCGACGGACGCTTTCTCCAGCGACGAGGATCTCGCCAACGGACAGACCACCTGCCGCAATCAGCGGGACAAGTCCACGTACTACTGGCCGGTCCTCAGGGTTCAGAACGGTCAGGAAGAAGAAGACGCCCAGGCCGACGGCGGCGGGAACGACCAGAACGTAGGAGAGATCCAGACCCCCGACCAGGTCACGCTGAAGTTCGTGGGCAATCCGACCGCCAAGGTCGTCGCCATGCCGCGTTTTCTGCGGATCATCACCGGTGACGCCAAGGCGTTCACCAACGGCAATGCGAATGCCAATGCCTCATGGAGCTGCACCGGATTCGAGAACCGGCAGCTGAAGGACAAATACCCGCTGTGCCCCGAGGGTTCCAAGGTGGTGCGCACCTTCAAGTTCCAGAGCTGCTGGGACGGCGCGAACATCGACAGCGCCAACCACCGCACCCACGTGGCCTTCGCCGGCGCCGACGGGCGCTGCCCGGGGGGCTTCCGGGCCATTCCGCAGCTGGTGCAGCGGATCGTGTACGACGTGCCCCCGGAGCCGAACTTCGCGGTCGACTCCTTCCCCGAGCAGCTGCACAAGCCGGTGACCGACCACGGAGACTTCATCAACGTGTTCGCCGACCGGGAGATGCGACGCCTGGTGAACTGCCTCAACCGCGGTGACCGCTGCCGCTGACCCGGCCGCGGACCGCTGCCCCTGACCCCGGTCCGCGTACCGCTGTTCACCGACCATGGGCCCCGTCCCCCACGCGGGGCCCATGCCCCCGGCCTGCGCGGCCGGCTCAGTGCCCGTGGCCCCCTGTGTGCCCGCTCCCCCCAGCACCGCTACTCCCCGAGTGGTGCCCGGCACGCTCCACGGTCCCGCCGAGCCGGCCGCGCAGAGACATGACCACCTTCTCCTCGCCACTGGCGACCCATTTGCGGCCGACGAGATATGTGCCGCCGTAGTCATTGGCCTCGTTGATCCACTCGCGCTGGCCGCGGTCCGTGGCGAACGTGGTGAGGATGAACCGGCCTTCGCCGTTACGGCAGTTGGCCTGGCGCAGTTCGGCCGCGTCCGTCTGGACGTTGGGCTCGCAGTCCGCCTTCTCGGCGATCTCCTCGAGGGTTCCGGTGACCGGCTCCGGCTCCGGCTTCTGCTCGCCGCTGCAGCCGAGCACCAGGGTGAACACGGCGGCCGCACACGCTAGTCGGGCTATGTGGGGGCGTAGGCGCATGGGCCCATCGTGCACCTGCGGCACCTGCGCCCGTGCGCTTTCTCCGGGTTCGGAACCACAGGAGCCCTCAGGTGACTCCTGACCCTCGTGACGTCGGCCGGACCCGGCGGCCATACTGGCGCCCGGTGTCTCGAGGGGGAGCAAGCGACAGATGACGTACGGGGCGGAACTGCCAGGCCGTATCGGCCCCTACACGGTCGAGCGCGAGCTGGGCTCGGGCGGCATGGGGACGGTGTACCAGGCGCGCTCGCGCGGCGGGCGAACGGTCGCGGTCAAGGTGGCGCGTCCCGAGCTGGCCGCCGACCCGCACTTCCGCGCACGGTTCCGTGCCGAGGTCGAGGCCGCCCGCAAGGTCGGCGGCTTCCATACGGCGCAGGTGGTCGACGCCGACCCGGACGCGGACACTCCCTGGCTGGCGACGGCGTACGTGGCGGGTCCGACACTGGCCAGCCTCATCGACCGGCAGGGTGCGATGAGCGAAGCCCAACTGCGTTCTCTGGGCGCGGCGTTGGCGGAGGCCCTGGGGGCCATCCACGGCTGCGGGCTGATCCATCGCGATCTCAAGCCGGGCAACATCATCATGGCCGAGGACGGCCCGCGCGTCCTCGACTTCGGGATCGCACGGGCCGTCGAGTCCACCCGCCTGACCTCCACCGGAGCCGCCTTCGGTACGCCCGGATTCCTGGCACCCGAACAGGCGCAGGGACTCGAAGTGGGCCCTGCGGCCGATGTGTTCGCCCTGGGCGCGGTCCTTGTCGCCGCTGCCGGCGGCAGCGCGTTCGGCGCGGGTACGCCGATGGGGCTGATGTACCGCTCGGTGCACGAGACGCCGGACCTCTCGGCCGTACCGGAGGGCATGCGGCGTTTCGTCGCCGACTGTCTCGCGAAGGACCCGGCCGCACGCCCCACGCCGGAACGGCTGCTCGACCTGTTCGCCCCGCAGACCTCCCCGCAGCCGCGGCCCCCCGCGCACCCGCCGACCGTGGCGGTCGCCCCCGCGCGGCCGGTGGCCGACGGGCTGCACCGGCTCCCCACCCGGCCCGCCACGGGAGCCGCGGCGGGCGCGGCGGGCGCGGCGGGCGCGGCGGGCGCGGC
>NZ_JBEPEW010000231.1:0-8914 GCF_040300965.1 Streptomyces mesophilus
CCGCGCCTGACCGCGGGCCCGGATCCCGCGCCTCACTCGCGCGGCAGCAGCGGCCCCAGTGGCCCGAGGTCGAGATTGAGGTCCTCGGGCCGCAGCCCGTAGCGGTCCCGCAGCTGCGCCATCCGGTCCTCGAGGAGCATCAGCGTGAGGCCGATCCGCTCCTCCTGCTCCTCGCTCAGCTCGCCGGTGTCGAAGCGGCGCACCGCCTGGCGCTCCATGAGCTGGCGGAGCAACTCGACTACGGTGAGCACCAGTTTGACCAGGTCGCGCTCGACCGTGTCGGGGTCCAGATCCATCCGCCGGCTCATCGTCGCGCCTCCAGTACCTCGAAGGGCGAGGGCACCTGGGCACTCACCGAGCTGATCAGGGCGCGCAGATCGATCCGTACGAGATCGACATCCGCGATCCGCAGCGTGAGATCTCCCGCGACGACCACTCCGCCGGCGAGCAGCCGGTCGAGCAGGTCGACCAGGGCGATCTCGCGGCGCTCGATGACGGTCACCAGGCCTCCTCTTCGTCTCCGTCGGGATTGCTGAACGAGTACGCGGCCCAGGGGCCGGTGAGCTCGACGCGCAGTCCGGGCTCCTGGTCCTTGGTGCGCTCGACGCATTCGACGAACTCCTCGGACTGCGAACGCCCCACCAGATACGCACCGTTGAGAATGTTCCGCCCGGTCGCACGCGAGAGCTCCGGGTTCTGCGGACGGTGCAGCCGGGTCGCCGCCGCGCGGGCGGTCAAGTCCGTGTGCAGCTCCTGCGCGAAGGACTCCGCGCGCGCCCACAGCCGGTCCGCGCCCTGCTGACGGGCGCGGCGCATCCGCAGATAGTCCCGGCCGCTGGCGGCCTGGCCGGCCGCCGCCGGTTCGGCCGGCGACTGTTCGCCCTCCGGCTCGGCGTACACCTTGACGCCCCATTCCACACAGCCGTCGATCCGCGCGAGCAGCCCCCGCAGCTGATCGCCCTCGTCCTCGAGCATCGTCCGCACGCCGCTGTCGTCACGGAAGACGGTCCCGAGCCGCAGCGGCAGCGGGCAGGTGACCGTGGTCAGGGCGGCGATGACCGCCTGGTGGGCGCGGGCGGTCTCCGTGAGCCAGTCGAGGTCCTCCAGATGGGCGCGCAGCGGCTCGTAGCCGAAGTCGGCCTCCGGGACGCGGCTGAGCACGGCGATGAGATCGCCGTGCGCCAGCTGCTTGAGCGGTGCGCCGTCCACGCCCACGAGATCCGCCTGCAGGGCGGCCTCGAAGGGCCGGCACACCGCGTACACATAGCGGAGCTCATTCATCCGGGACCTCTTCCCTTGCGCGCCGGCCCCGCCCGGAACCCGTCTCGAGCTCGGCGATACGGGCCTGCAACTGTTCGTTCTCACGGGCGAGTTCGGAGCGCTCACGGTCGATCTCGCGGCGCCGCGCGCCGGAGGACAGCGACGGGTCGTCCTCCCACCAGTCGATGCCCATCTCCCGCGCCTTGTCCACAGAGGCGACGATCAGGCGGAGTTTGATCGTGAGCAGCTCGATATCGAGCAGGTTGATGCGGATGTCGCCCGCGATCACCACACCCTTGTCGAGTACGCGCTCCAGGATGTCGGCGAGGTTCGCGCTGCCGCCGCTCTGTCCGTAGGGGTCGGGAAGCCTGCTCGCGGTGGTCATCGGCGCCCGGTTTCGGCGTACTCGTCGCGGCGGTCCGGATCCTGCTCCTCGCCCTCTTCGTAGGCCATCTCGTCGTCCTCTTCGTCGCGCTCTTCGCCTTCGTACTCACCCTCGGGCTCTTCCTCGTACTCGCCCTCGGGCTCTTCCTCGTACTCCTCGCCGTACTCGTCCTGTTCGCCCTTGGTCTCCTCCAGCTCCGCGGCTTCGTCCTCGGAGCGGTCCTGCTCGTCGTCGGAGTACCCCTGTTCCTCTTCGTCACGCTCGTCACGCGCGCGTTCTTCCTCGGCGACGGCGTCCTCGTGCGAGACGACCACCTCGCCGTCCTGGATCTCCCCGCGCCAGCCGTCGCTCGCCTCGCCGCGCAGCGAGATATGGCGGGCGAAGTGCTTGAGGTCGAGCCGGGCCCGGCGCCCCTGGGCGCGCCAGATGTTGCCGGTCTTCTCGAACAGGCCCTTCGGGTAGTACTCGATGATCAGCAGCACCCGGGTGAGGTTCTCGGCGAGGGAGTGGAAGGTCACCACGCCCTTGGTGCTGCCCTTGGCCCCCTCGGAGGTCCAGGTGATCCGCTGGTCGGGGACCTGTTCGGTGGTGTGCGCCTTCCAGCTCCGGTTGGACCAGAAGACCTTGAGCTTCCAGTCGGACGTGGTGTCGTCGGCGACGGTCGCCCCCTTGACGCCCTTCGCGAACGTCGAGAACTCCTGGTACTGCGTCCACTGGTCGTAGGCCTCACGGACCGGGACACCCACGTCGACGTATTCGAGGATGACGGTCGGCTTCTGGCCCGCGCCGCCCTTCTTGCGCTTGCCGCCGAGTCCCTTGACCGCACCCATCACACGCTCCTTGAGATGGCTGCCGGTGAGTTCCACGGCGCTGCGCACCGGGCCCTTGCCCTCGGCTATCTTGCGTCCGCCCTGGAGTGCGAGCTGGGCGAAGCCGGGGCTCTTGCCCTCGGCGATATCGTTCAACTTGCCCGTGGCGGAGCCGAGTTTGTGCCCTACGCCGACCAGCGCGCGTTCGAGCTGGGCCAGCATGAAGGCCTGCGCCTCGGCCTTCAGCCGGTCGGCCGCCTCGCTCTTGGCCAGCCCGGACAGCGGATTGTCCTTCGCATCAGCCATCGTTACGGCCTCCCTTCGCGCGGGCGGTGCGGCGGGCGGCGGTCTTCGCGGCACCCGTGGTCTTCTTGGCGGTGCCCGTGCTCTTCCCGGCAGCGGACTTCCCGGCCGAGGCGGTCTTCTTGGCCGGCGCCTTCTTCTGGGTACGGGAGGTCTCGCCGCTGCGTGAGCCGCGTGACGTCCCCGGTTCCCGTGCCGCCCCGGATTTCCCGCCCGTATCGGAGGAGCGCGACCCGGAGGTCTTGCGGGCCTGCTTCTTCGGCGCAGGCCGCTCCTGGTCCCCCTCGTCTTCGTAATCCGCCTCGTCGTACTCCTGCTCGCGCTCTCCCTCGTCGCGCTCCACGCGCCCGGGGATCACCCCGGACAACCGGTCCTGCACCCCGAGCGTCCGGTCGTGCAGGCGGTCCGAGATCCCGTCGAGGCCCCGTTCGAGCACGGCGCCCGTGGCGGCCTTCCCGACGCCTCGTACGTCCTCGCGCAGTTGGTCGCCGATCTCCTTGAACTGCGGGTTGTTCAGCAGCTGTTGCTGGACCAGGTCGGCGAGCGCCCGTGGCGAGAGCGGGAGCTTCTTGCCGGCCACGAGCGTGCCGACGGCGAACGCCAGCTTCATCTTCTTGGTGCGTCCCAGCAGGTAGCCCGCTCCGACGGCGAGGCCGAGCGCCATTCGATTCATTGTTGATTCGTCCGTTCCGTCGCGTACTGAAGCCGGTCGAGGAGTTCGTCCTCCAGCCGGTCGAAGGTGTCCGCGTCGATCTCGCCCGCCTCCAACTGCTCTTCGAGGCGACCGAGTTCGGCGCGGATCACCCCGGGGTCGTAGTACTGCCGCTCGGCCTCGTCCACGATCTGTTCCATCACCCAGAAGGAACCGCGGACCGGGGCGAACGGCAGCAGTACGAGCTCTTTCACCAGACCTGTCAGGCCCATGGGGTCAGTGCCCGGCCGTCTGTGCCGCGTGGGGCGCCGGACCGGGTTCGACGAAGCTGTACGGCGGCAGCGGTCCGTTGACCCTCAGGTCCAGGTGCGGATGGTCGCCGCGCAGCTTGTCGACCGAGGCGAGGAACTCCTCGGTCTCGTCCCGGGCGACCAGGAAGGAGATATTGGCCAGCCATCCGGTGCTCTGCGGTCCGACGCTCACGGCGTCGGCCGCGCCTTCGAGCTCCTGCTGTATCTCCACCGCATCGGCCGCTTCGCGCGCCTGTACGGCCTGCACGACCATCTCGCCCAGCCTCAGGCGCTGTTCGTACGTGCCGCCCGCCGCTTGCCGGTTGGCCTCGGTGAGGGTGCGTATCTCGGGGTTCTCCCCCATCACGCGGTGCAGAACGGCCTCTTCGTCGTGGGAGGCCTTCACGTTGTACTCGACTTTGCCTTCAAGGGCCTCGAGCCGTTCGACGTAGTGCTCCGCACGCTCCTCGAGCACCGCGGCGACCGTCTTGTCGTCGGGTGCGGTCGAGCCGAAGCGCATCGGCAGCACGGGGCCGGCCGCGCCCGCCTCGCTCAGGACGTTCTGATGAGCGAGCAGATCATTGCGCTTGGGCCGCAGATTCTCCGGGGCGTCGCTGACCAGCGCCGAGAGCTCGCCGCCGGTGACGATCCGCACGGGCCGTGCCGGATCGCCGATACCGCCCATGTCGGTGGGCGGGTTCGGGTGCGAACGCCGCACGATGCCATAGATATACGTGGTCACTCCGCTTCCTCCTGCCGCTTGCGGGGAGTGGTCCGCTTGGTGGTGCGCCGCGGTGCCTCCTGGCCCTCCTTGCCTTCCTCGCGTGCCTGGCGGAACGCGTCGGAGATGGTCTCCGCGGCTCCGCTGAGCGCGCCCTTGCTCTTGCCGCGGGCACCGGATTCGGTGATCTCGCCGACGAGATCGGGCAGGCCCGGGCTCTTGCGGGGACCGGCTTCGAGGTCGAGGCGGTTACAGGCCTCGGCGAAGCGCAGATACGTATCGACACTGGCAACGACGACCCTGATGTCGATCTTCAGGATCTCGATGCCCACCAGGGAGACACGCACGAACGCATCAATCACGAGGCCGCGGTCGAGCACGAGTTCCAGTACGTCGTACAGGCCACTGGTGCCTCCTGAACCGCCGCTTTGCTGTGCAGGGACAACGGTCATGACGGACCGTTCCTCCTCGTCGGTATCGGTGGGACTGACCCGGGTTCAGCGCCGCTGGGCGTCCGCACGGCCGCGTTCGTAGCGGCGGATGCGGCGGTAGCCCATGAGCGTGCCCTGCGGGTCGAGGTCGACGGCGTAGCTGGCGAGCAGGCTCATGGTGTCGGGGACGCGGGTGAGTTCGAGCACCTCGATCTCGAGGTGCCAGCCGTCCTCGGTGCGTTCGAAGGCCGATACGCTCTCGGCCTGCATCCCGGTGAGCTCGGCCAGTTGGAGCCGGGCCTCGCGCAGCACGGCCATGGGGCCCGGCGTCTGCGGGGCTCCGTTCGAGCGGGCCGTGGAGCTGGGTCGGTTTTCCTTGCGGGTCCTGCCGGCTTCGCTCTTGCCGGACTCTGTCCTGCCGGCTTCGCTCCTGCCGGATTCGGTCTTGCTGTTCTCGGTCTTCCTGTTTTCCGTCTTTTCGGTTTCGGTCATCACAACCTCCCGCTCCGAGTGACCCGCACACCCTTGGCCAAACCCCTGCGCCTCAGCTCACCACCGCGTTTTCCACGAGCAGTCGTACGGCCGCGGCGATCGCGGCCTCGTCGATGCCGGCGGACCGCAGTTGCTCACCAGGTGTCGCGGAACCGGGCATATGGCGGACGGCGAGCCGGACCAGGCGCGGCACCGGGCGTCCGTCGGCGAACGCTTCGGCCACCGCGTCGCCCAGGCCGCCCTCGGGCCGGTGGTCCTCGACGGTCAGCAGACAACCGGTCCGCTCGGCCGCCTCGCGGAGCGTGGCGGTGTCCACCGGCTTGACCGAGTAGAGGTCGATCACCCGGCAGGCGATGCCGATCCCCGCCAACTGGTCGGCGGCGGCAAGAGCTTCGCGTACGGTCACGCCTGCCGCGACGATCGTGACGCGGTCCGCGTCCGAGGAACGCAGCACCTTGGAGCCGCCGATGGGGAAGTCCTCGTCCGGCCCGTACAGGACCGGGGTCTCCCCCCGGGTCGTGCGCAGATAGCCGATGCCGGGGCGCTCGGCGAGTGCGGCGACGAGCTGGGCGGTCTGGTTGGCGTCACAGGGGTAGAGCACGGTGGAGTCGTGCACCGAGCGGAACATCGCGAGGTCTTCGAGACCCATCTGCGAGGGCCCGTCCTGGCCGATGGACACGCCTGCGTGCGAGCCGGCCAGCTTGATGTCGGAGCCGCTGACCGCCGCCATCCGCACGAAGTCGTGGGCGCGCGTGAGGAAGGCGGCGAACGACGAGGCGTACGGGATGAATCCGCGGGCCGCGAGTCCGACGGCGGCGGCCACCATCTGCTGTTCGGCGATGTAGCACTCGAAGAACCGCTCCGGATGCTCCTTGGCGAACTGCTCGGTCTTGGTGGAGTCGCTCACCTCTCCGTCAAGGGCCACCACATCGCCCCGGGCGGAACCCAGCGCGGTCAGTGCCTGTCCGTAGGCGCTGCGGGTGGCGATCTCGTCGCCCTTCTCGTAGCGGGGAAGTTCGAGATGGCCGCTGGTCACCGCGTGCAACACCCGCGCGGCGGGCGGCTGTTGGACCTCGAGACGCAGATCGGTCACTCCGCCGAGTTCCGCGATCGCCTCCTCGGGGTGCTTGAGCGGCTTGCCGTGCAGCCCCTCACGGTCCTCGGCGTCGGCCACACCCTTGCCCTTGAGCGTGCGCGCGAGCACCGCGGTGGGCTGGCCGAGCGTGGAGCGGGCCTCGGCGAGCGCCCGGTCGATCGAGTCCACGTCATGGCCGTCGCACTCGACGGTGTGCCAGCCGAAGGCCTGCAGACGGCGGGCGTAGGCGTCCAGGTCGTGGCCGTGCCGGGTGGGGCCGCGCTGGCCGAGCCGGTTCACGTCGACGATCGCCGTGAGGTTGTCGAGGTGTTCGGACCCGGCGTGCTCGGCGGCCTCCCAGACGGAGCCTTCGGCGAGTTCGCTGTCGCCGCAGAGCACCCACACGCGATAGCCGACGCGGTCCAGGCGCTTGCCCGCCAGGGCCATCCCGACCCCGATGGGCAGCCCCTGGCCGAGTGAGCCGGTCGCGACCTCCACCCAGGGCAGGGCGCGCGGCGTCGGATGGCCTTCGAGGCGGCTGCCGAGCGTACGGAAGCTCCGCAGCTCGTCGTCGTCGATGAGACCGAGCGCCTTGTACGAGGCGTAGAGCAGCGGCGAGGCATGCCCCTTGGAGAGGATGAACCGGTCGTTGCCGGGGTGGTCGGGCCGTTCGAAGTCATGGCGCAGATGGCGGCCGAGCAGCACGGCCATCAGGTCGGCGGCGGACATCGACGAGGTGGCGTGCCCCGAGCCCGCGGCCGCGGCGACGCGTACCGAGTCGGCCCTCAACTGCTGGGCGATACGGGTGAGTTCAACGTCGGTCGGCTTGGCCATCGGGGGTCTCCTCGGGTGGTGCGGGCATACGGGCGAGTTCGGGGGATGCGGTGTCGAGCGGCACGGACCAGGAGCGCACCAGACCCAGCTGGACGGCCTGGCGGGGCAGCGCCGCTTCGAGCAGCCAGTCGGCGGCGACGCGGACGCGGTTGCCGGGCATCGCGGCGAGGTGGTAGCCGCGGGTGACGGCCGCCGCGGGCGGTCCGGCGAGCGGCACACCGAGCGGGTTGGCCGCGGCCTTCACGCCGCCCAGGTCGACGGTGAAGCCGAGGTCGTGGTGCTTGTACGGCTTGCGGGAGCCGAGTCCGAGCGACGCGGCCACGTTGCGTCCTGCCGTCGCGCCCTGCCGCCAGGCGTGCTGGGCGGTCATCGGGGTGTACGAGCCCGGTTTGGTCGCGTCCGGTACGGCGGCTGCGTCCCCGCACGCGAAGACCTCGGGGTGCCCCGGCACCTGGAGGAACGGGTCGACGACGAGCCGCCCGCGTTCGAGCGGCCGGCCGGTGGCCTCCACCAGCGGGTCGGGGCGTACGCCGACGCACCACATCAGGGTGCGGGTGTCGACGAACTCTCCGTCGTCCAGGAGCACCCCCTGCGCGGTGGCCTCCTTCACGGAGGTCCCGGTGCGGACCTCGACGCCGCGCTTCTCGAGCACCTTGTGCGCGGTCTTCGACAGCCGTCGGTCGAGCTCCGGCAGCACCCGTGGCGCGATGTCGAGCAGCATCCAGCGGGCGTCCAGGCCCGGGTGGCGGCGCAGCAGCGAGTCGGTGAGCAGCTTGCCGTGCGCGGCGATCTCGGTTCCGGTGTAGCCGGCGCCGACGACCACGAACGTGGTGCGGGCGGGGTCCCTGTCGTTCGCGGCCAGTTCCGTCTGGCGCATCACGTGGTCGCGCAGGTACAGCGCCTCGGGCATCCCGCGGAAGCCGTGCGCGTGCTCGGTCACCCCGGGCACGGGCAGCAGCTTGTTGACGCTGCCGACGGCGAGCACGAGACGGTCGTACGAGAGGGTCCCGGGGCGGCCTTCGGGGTCGCGGTAGGAGACGCTGCGCCCTTCGAGGTCGAGGCCGACGGCCTCGCCGAGCACATGGCGTACGCGCGGCAGCGTGCCCGAGAGGGAGACGGTGACCCGGCGCGGCTCCAGGACGCCCGAGGCGACCTGCGGCAGCAGCGGCAGGTAGAGGAAATAGTCGGTCGGGTTGAGCAGGACCACTTCGGCTCGGTCGCGGACCGCCCGGGACAGGGTGCGGGCGGCCCGGTATCCGGCGAAGCCGGCCCCGACGATCACGATGCGGGTACGGCTCACGATGGTTCAGCCTCCGGCTGTGGTCGGGGAGCGTCCGGGTGCCCTCGGGCCATTGCGCCAAACGTTTCCGTTCGGCCGCCCGGGTTACCCGGCCCGCACCTCCCCACCTCGCGCGAGAGCCGGTTTGCGATGAAGAACACAGTGCCCCTTCGGACACCGGCGGCCGGCGCCTACACCGTGCCCACCGACGCGCCCGAGGCGGACGGGAGCCACAGCTGGGACACCACTTCCGTGGTGGTGGTCGAGATCGGTGCCGGGGACGCGACCGGCACCGGCTGGACCTATGCGCCCGCGATCGCGGCCGATGTCGTACGCGAGCTGCTCGCACCGGTCGTCACGGGCCTCGACGCCCTGGACATCCC
>NZ_JBEPEW010000232.1:0-8841 GCF_040300965.1 Streptomyces mesophilus
GGTATTGTTGCCCGGCGCATGGTTTGTGGGGCGGGGTGGGGGATTCTTTCCCCCACCCCGCCCCTTCCCGAAACCGGGGCTTCGCCCCGGACCCCGGCATCCGAACTTCGTTCGGATCGCCTCAAACGCCGGCGGGGCTGGAGTTGCCGGAGGGGCTGAGTGCCGGAGACCTCAGTGGAAGAAGTGACGCGTCCCCGTGAAGTACATCGTCACGCCCGCCGCCTTGGCCGCCTCGACGACCAGTTCGTCGCGAACCGAACCGCCGGGCTGGACCACGGCCTTGACTCCCGCGGCCGTCAGGATCTCCAGGCCGTCCGGGAACGGGAAGAACGCGTCCGACGCGGCGTAGGAGCCGCGCGCCCGCTCCTCGCCCGCGCGCTCGACCGCGAGCTTGGCCGAGTCGACGCGGTTGACCTGGCCCATGCCGACGCCGACCGAGGCGCCGTCCTTGGCGAGCAGGATCGCGTTGGACTTGACCGCGCGGCAGGCCTTCCAGGCGAAGGAAAGCTCGGCGAGCTCGTCGGCGGACAGGGCGTCGCCCGTCGCAAGGGTCCAGTTGGCCGGGTCGTCGCCGTCCGCCTGGAGGCGGTCGGTGACCTGGAGCAGCGCGCCGCCGTCGATCGGCTTGACCTCGACCGGTGAAGAGGGGGCGTCCGCACACCGCAGCACGCGGATGTTCTTCTTGCGGGCCAGGACCTCGACCGCGCCGTCCTCGTAGTCCGGGGCCACGATGACCTCGGTGAAGATCTCGGCCACCTGCTCGGCCATCGCGACGGACACCGGACGGTTCACGGCGATCACGCCGCCGAACGCCGACAGCGGGTCGCACGCGTGGGCCTTGCGGTGGGCCTCGGCCACGTCGTCGCCGACGGCGATACCGCACGGGTTGGCGTGCTTGATGATGGCGACGCAGGGCTCGGTGTGGTCGTACGCGGCACGGCGCGCGGCGTCCGTGTCCGTGTAGTTGTTGTACGACATCTCCTTGCCGTGCAGCTGCTCGGCTGCGGCCAGGCCACCGGTGCCGTCGACGTACAGGGCGGCCGGCTGGTGCGGGTTCTCGCCGTAGCGCAGGACGTTCGCGCGCTCGTAGGTCGAGCCCAGGAAGTCGGGCAGACCAGAGTCGTCGGCCGCCGCGTAGTCGGCCGCGAACCAGGACGCCACCGCCACGTCGTACGACGCCGTGTGCTGGAACGCCTCGGCCGCGAGGCGCTTGCGGGCGGTCAGGTCGAAGCCGCCGTCGCGTACCGCCGCGAGGACGTCCGCGTACCGCGCGGGGCTGGTGACGACCGCGACCGACGGGTGGTTCTTGGCGGCGGCGCGGACCATCGACGGGCCGCCGATGTCGATCTGCTCCACGCACTCGTCGGGCGAAGCGCCCGAGGCGACGGTCTGCTTGAACGGGTAGAGGTTCACGACCACGAGGTCGAAGGGCTCGACACCGAGCTCTTCGAGCTGCGAGCGGTGCGTGTCCAGGCGCAGGTCGGCGAGGATGCCGGCGTGCACGCGCGGGTGCAGCGTCTTGACCCGGCCGTCGAGGCACTCGGGGAAGCCGGTCAGTTCCTCGACCTTGGTGACCGGCACACCGGCCGCGGCGATCTTCGAGGCGGTGGAGCCGGTCGACACCAGCTGGACACCGGCCTCGTGCAGGCCCTGGGCGAGGTCCTCGAGCCCGGTCTTGTCGTAGACGCTGATCAGGGCCCGGCGGATGGGGCGCTGTCCGGAAGAAGCGGCAGGAGAAGCGCCAGAAGAAGCGGCGGTCACGGGATGGATACCTTTCGTCCCTCAATGCGATGGCCGTGCCGGGCGAGCCGCCCCACGACCTCGACGAGCAGCCTTCGCTCGACTTCCTTGATGCGCTCATGGAGCGCGGATTCGTCGTCCTCGTCCAGGACCTCCACCACGCCCTGCGCGATGATCGGCCCGGTGTCGACGCCGTCGTCGACGAAGTGGACGGTGCAGCCGGTTACCTTCGCGCCGTACGCGAGCGCGTCGCGTACGCCATGAGCACCGGGGAAAGACGGCAGCAGCGCCGGATGCGTATTGACGGTGCAACCGCCGAACCGGGTCAGGAACTCCTTGCCCAGGATCTTCATGAAGCCCGCCGACACCACCAGATCCGGCGCGTGGACGGCTGTCGCTTCCGCCAGTTCGCGGTCCCAGGTGGCGCGGTCGTCGAAGTCCTTCACACGGCAGACGAAGGTCGGCAGTCCGGCCTTGCGCGCGCGCTCGAGGCCGACGATGTTGTCCCGGTCCGCGCCCACCGCCACGATCTCGGCGCCGAAGCCGGGGTCGGCCGTGGCGTCGAGCAGGGCCTGCAGATTGGTGCCCGAGCCCGACACGAGGACGACAAGCCGCTTCGGCGGCGTGTTTACGGGGGTGGCCACGGCGGGGCCCTTTCGCATCGGCGGCGCAACAGTGCGTGATGGTCCTGGCTTTGTACGGTCGTACGAATGCTTCGGTGCCCCCGATACGGGGAACTCTACGAAGCGCCCGACCGTCAGCAACGATACCGGCACACCCGACGGCCCCCACGGGACGGTGGCGTGACCGGGAGGTAGCGTCTGGGGAGCAAGCTCCAAGGACTGCCAGGCGCGCGCCGCTGCTCAGCCGGCCCGGCCGGGCAATCCACCGACTACGGGGAAAGACGCACACCTGATGCCGGACCGCATGCCCTCACCTTCGTCGCCGCAGGACCAGTCTCCGCAGGTCGCGCCGGACGATCAGCCTGCGCAGGGCGCGCCGCAGGACACGGGGAAGGGTGAGGACAACCCCTTCGCCCCGCCGCCCGAGGGTGCTCCGGAGCAGCCCTGGCGTCCCCGTCATCCCGACGGTGACCAGGGCGGTGACGGTTCGGGTCCCGGCTGGAGCTCGCAGCAGCCCGGCCGTTCCTCCGGCGGCTTCGGTCAGCGCCCCGGTGGATCCGAGGGCGGTCCGAACGGTCAGGGCGGTCCGATGGGCGGGATGCGCTGGGACCCGACCGACCCGGCGCAGCGCCGTGCGCGCTATGCGCTGCTCGGCGGCATGTGGGCGTTCTTCTTCGGGCTCTTCGGCTGGCCCTACGTGGCGCTGCTGCTCGGTGCGCTCGCCGTGTACTGGGGTGTGACCGCGCTGCGCGCGAAGCCGCGCACCCCCGACCCGACGCAGCCGGCCCCCGCGGTCTCCCCGGGCAAGCCGCAGACGACTGCCGCGGTGAGCGGCCTGGTCACGGCCGGCCTGGCCCTGGCCATGGTCGCCCTGACCTTCACCGCCCAGATCGTCTACCGCGACTTCTACGTCTGCGAACGCGACGCAAACACCCACGCGGCCCAGAAGCAGTGCGAGGAACTCCTCCCCTCACCACTGCGCACCCTCCTCGGCGAACAGGACTGACCCTCCCGCCCGTTGGCGTTGGCACGTACGGGGGACCATATGTCGCGGAGAACGGACGGTTTGGCCGTTTCCTCCCCGACATATGGTCCCCCGTTCGTCTTTTCTACGTCGAACTGCGCAGCGCCGCCCATGTGTTGGGGCCCACTCGGCCGTCCACGTCCAGGCCCTTGGCGGACTGGAAGCGGTTGACCGCGGTGCGGGTGTCGGGGCCGAACTCGCCGTCCACGCCACCGGCGCCCACGCTGTAGCCGCGTTTGGTGAGCATGCACTGGACCTGGACCACGCGGCTGCCCTGGTCGCCGTAGACGGTCTCCGTCGTGCCCGAGTAGTACGTGCAGTCGGTGAGCCATGGCGGTTTGGCGGGGGCTGCCGTGGTCCTGGTCGGGGCCGGGTCGGTGTCCCCGCCTCCCGTGCTCGTGCCGGCTTCGCTTCCTCCGCCGGCGGTTCCGGCTTCCGCCGTCTCGCCGGCCGTCGGCTCCGTGTCCTGGTCGCCGCCGGTTCCGGCGGACCCGGAGGCGTCGGCGGTCGTGTCCTTCGCGCCGTCCTTGTCCTTGCCGCCCGGGGATGCGGACGCCTTCCGGGACTTGTCGGGCGCCGGTGCGGTCGGGTTCCTGCCGGCGTCGCCAGGGCCGGCGCTGCCGTGGGGTCCGGAGGTCGGAGCGGACGGCTTCGCGGTGTCCTCGGTCGTGTCCGGGCGGGTCAGCAGGAACGCACCGACGGCGACGGCCGCCACGGTGAGGGCCATGGCGACGGCCGCGTACGCCTTCTTGGCACGGGTGCGACGGGCGGGTGATCCGTGCTGTCCCGGAGGTGACGAGGTCCCGTACTGGCCGGGTGGCGTCGGAGTCCCGTACTGGCCGGGTGGCGTCGAGGTCCCGTACTGCCCGGGCGGGGTGGGTGACCCGAACTGGCCGGGGGGAGTGGCCGGCCCGTACTGGCCGGGTGGCGTCTGGCCCCCGTACTGCCCGGGCGGCGTCGACCCTCCGTACGCCCCCGGTCCGTACCCCTGCCCCTGCGCAGCCCCGTACCCCTGCGGTGCGGGCGAGGGGGCGCGGACCGTCGGGGCGCGGAAGTGGCCGGTCTGGTGGGCGGTGGTGCGGTGCAGCACCTCGTAGGCGTGGCCGCGCTGCACGAGCCGGCCGTGCAGCGGTTCCTGCCAGGCGGGCGTGCGCGGGTGAGCGTCGGCCGCGGCGATCAGCTGCTGCGGAGTGGGCCGCAGCGCGGGGTCCTTGGCGAGGCAGGATGTGAGCAGCGCCGCCAACGACGCGTCCGCGAGGGTGAGTTCGCCGATGACCTCGGCCATGGGTTCCTCGAAGGCGACCCGGTGCATCACGTCCACGCCCGTGCCGTCCCCGAACGGAGCGTGTCCAGTGGCCGCGTACACCAGGGTGCACGCGAGCGAGAAGACGTCCGAGACCGTGTCGCAGCGGCCGTCGCGCAGATACTCGGGCGCCATGTACGCGGGCGTGCCGACCCGGGAACCCGTGCTGGTGATGGCGCTGCTGTCGACGGCCTGCGAGATGCCGAAGTCGATGACGTGCACGCCCTGCGCGGACAGGATCACATTGGACGGCTTGAGGTCCCGGTGCACGATGCCGGTGGCGGCCAACCCGTCCAGCGCGCGGCCGAGTTCCCCCACCAGGCGCCAGACTCCGGCGGGTTCGAGCACCCCGTTCTCCCGTACGGCGTCCGCGAGGTTGAGCCCGGGGACGTACTGCGTGGCCATCCACAGCAGCCGGTCCTCGAACCCGGTGCCGAGGAGGCTGGGCGCGTGCGGGGTGCGGACCTGTCCGTGCACGGCGGCCTCGCGCTCGAAGCGCCGCCGGAACTCGGCGTCCTCCGCGTACTCGGGCCGGATCACCTTGACGGCGGCGAGCCCCGGCCGGTCGTCGGCGGGCCGCGCGAGATAGACGCGCCCCATGCCTCCGCTGCCGAGCATCCCGATCGCCGCGTACGGGCCGATCGCGCCGGGATCGCCGGATCGCAGCGGCTCCGCTCCCGCCTGCCCCAAGGCAGCCTGGAGCGCGGCCAGTTGTGCCTCGTCCATGGTCGGCCGGCCCGTCAGTAGCTCTGCGGTGCGCCGGCCGGAGCCTGGCCCGGCGGCGCCGGGTACGCGGAGTTGCCGTACTGCTGAGCTGGGAACGGGGCGGGACCCGCGGGAGCGCGGCGGGCGCTGCCCATCGAGACGGCCACGGCGCCGATCATCAGGCCGACCCCGCCGAGCCCGGCGATCAGGGGCTCGTTGTCGTCGGTGGTGGAGACCACGGCGTTGGTCGACTCACAGGTCTCCTTGGGCACGGGACGCTCGGTCGTGCCCGTGTTCACCGTGGTGCACTCGTAGCGGAAGTCGACGATGGCGTTCCGTGACTGGTGCGCCTCCGAGAAGGCGAAGGCGAACAGGCCGAGCCCGCCGAGCAGGAAGAGGATCTGGGCCACGCGCGCGACGGGATGCATACAGCGAACTCCACCTTGACCGGGCTTACGCCCCTGGTTGTACGGCACCGGATGGGGGCGCTGCGGCCGGACGGACCACGGCAGATGCAGAACGTTCACGAGGGCGGCCTTCGAGGCCTGCCCTGCCGGCGCGCCTCCCCCGTGGCGCGCCGCACCAGTATCGGGTCACTCGGGCCCCTGGGGAACCTCTAACGTTCCAGGGTGTGCGTCGGTATCTCTCGGTGCGTGTCGGTACCTCTTGGCGCGCCTCAGCAGCGCTTCACCAGGCGGTGCGACCGCGGGGCATACGTCCCCGCCAGGTTCCCCTGGGCCCTCGCGGCCGTGCAGCCGGTACGCAGCGTCTCCCGCTCCAGGTCGAAACCGGTGGGTGTGAAGTCCGGTCCCCGGAAGTACTCCACCCCGTGGAACCCGGCCGGATCACCTGCGTTGAAGTAGACCGACCGCACCGGTGCGTGCCGGGTCCACGCGCAGGTCTCGGGACCCGCGAGCCAGTCGGGATCCGATGCGGCCCAACTGCACATCTGACCCTCGCCGTTCTCCTCGCTGAAGAAGCAGACGGATCGCGTGGGGCAGTGGTGGTAGCCGTAGCCGACTTCCTCCCCGCCTCTTTCGTATACGACGGCCGAGCCGAGTGCGACGGCCGTGCCCAGGACCGCCGCCGCGGCCACCAAAAGCGGCCGCCCCCGAAGCAATCGCAGGGAGCGCAGCCGTGACGAGGAGGTGGCGCCCGCGGCCCGTTCCGCCCGCCGCAGCAGGGACGACGCATCGTGCCGGGCCCGTTCCTCGTGCGTACGGGCGAGGCAGTCGGTGACGATCTCCCGCCAGGCGTCCGGGAGTTCGGGTGACAGGCGCAGGTCATCGGTTCCCCGGGCGTAGCGCACCAGGGCGTCGCCGCGGGCCTCGGCCGTGCCGCCCGGCAGGGGATGCGTGCCGGTCAGGACGAGATGGGCGAGGACCCCGAAGGCCCACAGGTCGGTGCTGGGCCGGATCTGCTGTCCGCGCTCGCCGAGTTCGGCCCAGTGGAGTTCGGGCGGGGCGTGGTCGGGGGTCGAGAAGCCGGGGGAGTAGGCGGCGGCTCCCTCCAGCTCCGCCGCCAGGCCGAAGTCGGCGAGCCGCACCGAACCGTCCTTCATCAGCAGGACGTTGGCGGGCTTGAGGTCGCCGTGCACCCAGCCCGCGCTATGCAGCTGGTCCAGCCCCTCGCAGACCTGGACGAGCAGCGCGGGACCGGCGGCGGGCGCCGGGGAGCGACGCAGCAGCGCGGCGAGGGAGGTCTCGGCCTTCTCCAGTACGAGGACGGTGGCGCCGTCGAGCCCGGGCCGCCCCGGAGCGTCCGCCGTGAGCGTCTCGTACAGGCGGATGATGCGCGGAGCGCGCAGCCGGCTGAGCAACTCGGTCTCGCGCTCGGCCAGTTCCCGCAGATGGTTGAACCGGTGCGGCGTATGGGTGCCCGTGGGCAGGAACTTGAGCGCGGCCACGGCCGGCAGCTCTCCGTCGGCCCCGGGGGCCGCCGAGTCCGCCGAGGTGCGAAGCGCCTCCGGGGCCGCCGCGGTGCGCCGCGCCGCGTACACACTCCCGAACGCCCCGTCGGCGAGCGGTTCGAGCACCTCCCAGGAGCCGACACGGAAGCCCTTCGGGACGGGCACGGCGTACGGGGACTCGGTCACGGCGCCATCTCGGGTGCGGTGCAGCCGAGGACGGCGAGGTCCTCTTCGCGTACGAGATCGAAGCGCAGGGCGAGCGAGACCAGGGACTCCTTCTTGCCGTTGAGCCGCAGCCCCGGCTCATGGTCCTCGGGGCCGCGCTTGAGGCGCAGCTTCACCGCCAGGTAGTCGATGTTCCAGTACACCGACGAGCGGTTGGCCGACGGCCAGGCGTGCCGCAGCCGTTCCACGATCTGGTCGACCGTGGGCACCGGGGCGTGCGGGGCGCCGCGCAGCCGAGGCTCGCACAGGGCGGCGAGCACCGCGTAGTACCGCTTGGTGCGGTCCAGGGCGAAGGCCGGTGCGGTGGCCGGTCCGGACAGACCGCTGCGCGAGGCGGTGCGGTACGCGTGGCGCGGCGCCCACACCTCGAAGGCGAGCAGCTCGCCCGCGGCGGGCAGCACGACACGGGAGAACTCGAACGGCACCGGTGCGTCGATCCGGCCGGGCGCGATCTTGATGTGCTCGCCCGCGCCCTCCGGGTTCTCCACCACGTACGTCTGGTTCTCGCTCAGGTTGTCGATGATCCAGAAGGCGTGGTGCGCGGTGATCTCGCCCGCGATCCGGGGCACCCCTTCGTGGCCGAGTTCCAGACCACCTGCGGGGACGTCACGGCCGAAGGGCAGTACGTCGCCGGACGCGAGCTCGATCCGTCCGCCGTGCGGTGTCCGTTCCCCGCCACCGGCCGGTGGCACCACGATGATGCTGTGCATCCTTCGTCCCCCTCATGCCCCGCAGTCCCCCTGTGCGCCGCAGAGCAGTCAGCGTAAGGGGAGTGCGGGGCACAGGGGAAAGCTTCACCGGGCCGGGGCCTGTCGGGCCGTGCCGGGCAGCCCGTTGAGCTCTCTCGCCTCGTCGAGGGCGCGCAGGCGCAGCCGGGTGCGGGTGCGGAGTTCGTCCTGGTACGGGGCGAGGGTCACATCCCACGCATAGCGCAGGGCCTCGGTCCGCTCCGCCCTCGTCGTGGCGTCGGGTGGAGCCGTGGGCGCCGGAAGGCCGTCGAGGAGCGTGTTCACGCGGGTCCAGGTCTCGGCGTCCCCGTACAGCCGCTCCCGCGCCTGCGTCCGGCAGTCCGGGGCGGTGCGCCGCTTGCGGCAGTCCGCGACCAGCGTCCGCTCGGCCCGGTCGAGTTCGGCCAGTTCGGCGCGGGACAGGGTGCGGCCGCCGTGGCAGGCGGCGCGGGCGTTGTCGTAGCGGATCAGGGACTCGCGGGACAGGGCCGTGCGGTAGCCGGGCGGCGCCGGGTCCGGATGGCCGTAACGCTCCAGGCAGGTACGGGTGGTGACGAGCCGCCGCGGCTCCTCGGCGGCGGATC
>NZ_JBEPEW010000233.1:0-8827 GCF_040300965.1 Streptomyces mesophilus
CGGCCGGCGCGGCGCTCGCGGTGACGGCTTCGGCGGTGATCGCCGTGAACGTGGGGGACTCGTCGGGCGGGTCCGACGGCGGACCTCGGCCGGCGGCGAGCCAGTCGGTGCGGCCGGGGACCGCGCAGGAGTTCCTGGAGGCGGCGGCGCGGGCGGCCGAGTCGGTCGAGGGTGCGGAGCCGCGGGACGACCAGTGGTACTACACGAAGCACATCGGAACCTCTGTCGGCGCCGGCGGGGACGGAAAGCTGGGGAAGCCGACGACGGACGAGGACTGGTTCACGGCCGGGTCCCAGAAGGGCGAGGAGAGCGACTGGCGCGAGTATTACGCCCTCATGAAGGGTCTGCCGGACGACCCGGAAGGGATCGTGAAGGCGTACCAGAAGGCGTATCCGAACCAGTTCGACATGCTGGATCCGAAGAAGCCGGCGGATGTCTTCCACATCGCTCAGGCACTGGCGCGCTCACCGATCACGCCTCTGGAGGGCGAGGGCCAGGCCAAGCTGTACCGGGCGCTCGCGAAGCTGCCGGGGATCGAGCTCGCCGACCGCCCGGTGACCGACGCGGCCGGCCGCGAGACCGTCGCGATCGCGCTGAAGCCGGGGCCCGCTGACCGGTACCGCAACGAGATCCTGCTGCTGCCCGACACGTACCAGGTGGTGGGGCACCGCATGGTCGTGGCCCGTGACTTCACGGACGACAACGAGGAGACCGCGTTCTTCCCGGGGACGTGGAAGGCCGGTGACGTGATGACCACCAGTGCCGGCCTGGTCCTGGCGTTCGTCGACGAGAAGAACGTCCGGCCCTGAGGTGCTCAGGCCCCTGACGTCCAGGGGCCTGACATCCGGACCAGTGCCGTACGCCCGCACCCGGGGGGATGCGGGCGTACGGCACTCCCTCGTGCGGACGGGCAGGCGGGGGAACCCGGCCCGCACCCTGAGACCGGTTCGCTTCCGTCGCCGCGAGCCGGTTAAGTTTTGCCCATGACCGACACCACCACTGCCCCCCGTACCACCGGTGCCGTAGCCGCGGGCCTGGCCACGCTGGCCGCCGACGGCACCGTTCTCGACACCTGGTTCCCCGCCCCCGAGCTCAGCGGCGCTCCCGGCCCGGCCGGCACCGAGCGGCTGAGCGCCGAGCGTGCCGTCGAGCTGCTCGGCGAGGGTGCCGCCAAGGCCATCCGCAAGGACGACCGCCGGGGCGTGGAGATCGTCGCCGTCCGTACCGTCATCGCGTCCCTGGACGACAAGCCGCTCGACGCGCACGACGCGTATCTGCGTCTGCACCTGCTCAGCCACACGCTGGTCAAGCCGAACGAGCAGAACCTCGACGGCCTGTTCGGCCTCCTCGCCAACGTGGCCTGGACCTCGCTCGGCCCGGTCCCGGTCGACTCGCTCGAGACGGTCCGCCTCAACGCCCGCGCCGAGGGCCTGCACCTCGTCGTGCACGGTGTCGACAAGTTCCCGCGTATGACGGACTACGTGGCGCCCAAGGGTGTCCGTATCGCAGACGCCGGCCGTGTCCGCCTCGGCGCGCACCTCGCCGCGGGCACCACCGTGATGCACGAGGGCTTCGTGAACTTCAACGCCGGCACGCTCGGCACGTCGATGGTCGAGGGCCGTATCTCGCAGGGCGTCGTCGTCGGCGACGGCTCGGACATCGGCGGCGGCGCCTCCACGATGGGCACCCTGTCCGGCGGCGGCACCCAGCGCGTCGCGATCGGTCAGCGCTCGCTGGTCGGCGCCGAAGCGGGCGTCGGCATCGCGCTCGGCGACGAGTGCGTGGTCGAGGCCGGCCTCTACGTCACGGCGGGCACCCGCGTCACGATGCCCGACGGCCAGATCGTCAAGGCCCGCGAGCTCTCCGGCGCCTCGAACATCCTCTTCCGCCGCAACTCGGTCACGGGCGCGGTCGAGGCCCGCCCGAACAACGCGGTGTGGGGCGGCCTGAACGACGTGCTGCACAGCAACAACTGATCACCCGGGGCGGCCACTTGCCGCCCTGCTCTCGATCAACTCCCTGATCTGCCGCCGAGCTGCCGGCAGTTGTCACCGTTGGTCGGCGTCGAGCGCCCTTCCACGGCCCCAGGACCGGCCCGGGAGGGCGCTCGTGCGTGTGCACCGCGTCAAGGAGCAGCAGTGAGTGCCCAGGTGCGGGGGCCGGAGGGTGAGGCGCCGGTCAGGGGCTGGTCAGTGTGTCCAGCAGGTCGTGTGCCTCCTGGGCGCGTCGGTGTGCGGGGCCCAGTACGCGGGTGATGGAGGCGAGTGCGGTACGTGCCTCGTGCGCCGCCTCTGCGCGTCGGTCGAGGCCCAGGTAGGCCTGCGCGCGGGCGAGTTCGGGGGCGCCTGTCTCGGCGAAGGGCAGCGGGAGCGGCAGTGCCATGAGCTCGGTGAGCGCCTCCGCATGGCGCCCCTGCCCGTTGAGTGTGCCGACCAGTGTGAGGCGCAGTGCCGCGGCGCATCGTATGTCGCTCGGTGTCCGCGGCCGCCGCCTGAGCAGCCCTTCACGTGCGACCGTCTCGCCCTCCGTGTGCCGGGACTGCCCCGACAGAGCCGTGGCGAGAGCGTCCCGGGCGCTCAGTGAGACGGGCCGGGACCTCGGGTCCTTGCCGCGGTCGGCGAGTGCGATCAGCTCTCGGGCCTCCCGCTCGGCCTCCTCGTACCGCAGGAGGTCACAGAGAATCGCGGCTCGCTCGCAGCGGGCCTTGAGCGTCAGTGAGTGCTCGGAGCCGCGGATCCGGACGATATAGGGCAGGATCTCGTCCATCTCCTCGAGCGCCTGTGCGTGGCCGCCCTGCGCGCTCATGGCGAGCGGGGCGGCGACCAGTGCGTGCAGCGCCCACTCGTCACCGGGCAGGTGGGCGCGGTCGGCGGCGAGTTTCCGGAGGGTCGCCTCGCTCTCCGCGTAGCGGCCGCAGTAGTAGAGGGCCACGCCGTGGCCGGCCCAGGCCGCGGCAGTGAGCCGGTGCTGCTTGCCCAAGGCCGTACGGGACTCGTCCAGCGCCTTGCGCAGCGCCGCTTCGGCGGACTCCGCGGTGTGCTTGGTCAGGAGTGCGATCGCCTGGTGGACCTCGTGCGCGATGCCGGCGGACGGGTCCTTGCGCCACCTGGTCAGGAGTCCCATGCGGGGAGGCTAACCCGCGGGTTCGCCTGCGTGTTCGGAAGGGGGTGCTCCTGGGGCGCTCTCCCTTGCCGTCCGGGCTCAGGCCGCCACCCGCGCTTCCAGCAGACCGGCCACCGAGCAGAGCACCGCGTTCGCCTCGGCGGTGAGGGCGGGAGTGGCGTGGAACCGGCCTTCAGGGTCCACGCGTTGGTCGATCCCCGGGACCGAGAGGGTGTGCGGGGCGGGGCGCAGGCCCACGCGGGCGAGGACGGGGCGGAGCATCTCGATGGCCGGGGCGCCGCCCGAGGTGCCGGCGCTGTAGCTGATCAGGCCCACCGGCTTGTCGCGCCACTCCGCGTACAGGAAGTCGATCGCGTTCTTGAGCGGGGCGGTGAAGCCGCCGTTGTACATCGGCAGGACGAAGACGAAGCAGTCCGCCGCCGAGACGGTCGTGCTCCAGGCCTTGGTGTGCTCGTGGACGTACACACCGTCGGCGGGCAGGCCCGGTTCGTCGAAGAACGGCAGTCCCACCTCGCCGAGGTCGACGAGAGTAGAGGCGAACTGCCCGTGGGCGGCGGCGAGTTCGGCGACCCAGCGAGCCAGCGGGCGTCCGGCCGAGGTCGGGCGGGTGCTCGCGGAGAGGATCTGCAGACGGCGGATCATGGCGGATTCCTTACGGAGTGACGGCCCGGGGAGCGCGGGCGGTTGCGGTGAATGTGAGTCGGCGCAGGGCGAGTTGGGTCAGAGGGCCGATCGCGGCGGCGAAGAGCACGGTGCCCGGGCCGACGGTGCCGCCGAGCAGCCAGCCGACGGCGAGTACGGACGCCTCGATCGCGGTGCGTGCGAGGCGGATCGAGATGCCGCGGGCGGCGAGCCCCGTCATCAGGCCGTCACGCGGTCCCGGGCCGAGCCCGGCGCCGACGTAGAGCCCGGTCGCGAGGGCGTTGAGGAGGATGCCGGCGGCAAGGATCCCGCTGCGCACCCACGGATCGTGGAGATCGGGCAGTACGCCCAGAGCGGCGTCCGCGACCAGGCCGACGACCAGGACGTTGGCGAGGGTCCCGAGACCGGGACGCACCTTGAGCGGGATCCAGGCGAGCAGTACGAGGACGCCGACGCCGTTGACGACCCAGCCGAACGGCAGCCCCGTCGTGCGGGCGACGCCCTGGTGCAGTACATCCCAGGACGGGACGCCGAGTTCGGCGGCGACCATGAGCGCGATGCTCACACCGAAGAGGACGAGTCCGGAGCTGAGGCGGAGTGCGGCTGCCATGACCCTCTCCAAATGGTTGACGTGTCATCTATCCCCTGAGCTGAAGGTAGCCCCGGGTAGGTGACGTGTCAATCAGATGCGGGTACGGTGAGCGATATGACCGTGCAGGAACCTCAGTGGCTCACCGACCGCGAGCAGCGCGCCTGGCAGGCGTACCGCCGGATGTTTCTGCTGCTCAATGCGCAGATCTCGCGCGACCTCCAGCACGACAGCAAGCTCTCCGACCCCGACTACGACGTGCTGTCCAACCTGGGCGCGGCCCCGGACCGCCGCCGGCGGGTGAGTGAGCTGGCCGACCGCATGCTCTGGTCGCGCAGCCGGCTCTCGCACCATCTGGCGCGGATGGAACAGCGCGGCCTGGTCGTTCGGGAGGGGGTCGCCACGGACGGGCGCGGCGCCGTCGTGGCCCTGACGGATCAGGGGATGCGCACCCTGGACGCGGCGGCACCCGCCCATGTCGCCTCGGTGCGGCGGCACTTCATCGATCTGCTCAGCCCCGCCCAGCTGGACGTCCTGGCCGAGCTGGGGGAGACGGTCGTGGAGCGTCTGGCGCAGGAGTCCGGCCCGGCGTCCGCGTCCGGTGCCGCCGACTCGAAGTCCGCGCCCGGTGCGGCCGGTTCGAAGTCCGCGCCCGGTACAGACTGACGGCCGCCACTCCCGTCGCCGCCGTCGCGTACGCCAACGCCCCGATCGCCAACGTGCCGTCGGGCACCGCCCGGTCCGTCACGTAGTCGGCGGCCCCCGCGACCGCCACCAGGAGCCACTCGCCGCGGCCCTCGAACGCGGCGAGGGCGATCAGGAGCAGGGCGTACCAGGAGTAGCCCGGGGTCATCAGCAGGAAGGCCGTGCCGGTCAACAACAGGGCGCCGTGCCAAGGGCGTTCGGGTGCGCCGCGGGCGATCACGTACCCGCAGGCGAGCAGCATCCCGAGCAGTGCGGCCGGCAGCAGCCACGGCTCGGGGAGCACGAGCCGCAGCAGGGCGAAGCGGCCGGTGTCCGAGGCGTCGTCGTAGCCCTCCTCCTCCATGTAGCCGCCGAGATAGCCCAGGACCGACTGGTCCGAGAGCAGGACGTACGGAAGGTACGTCAAGGCGACGACGGTCAAGGCGGAGGCCACGAGCCGCACCGCGTCGCCCGCTCTCCGTACGCCTCCCAGGGCGCCCGCCAGCGCGAGCGCGGGCAGCAGTTTCGCCGCCGTGGCCGCGCCGAGCAGTGCGCCGCCGGTGAGGCCGCCTCGGCGGGGTGTGCCGGCGAGGCGGGCGCGGGCCAGGAGCGTCAGGCCGCCGACCGTGAACAGGACGCCGAGGACGTCCGCGTGCGCGTTGTTCACCGCCTCGACCGGGACCGCCGGGCACCACGCCCAGAGTGCCGCGTGCCGGGGGCGGCGGCGCGCGACGAGCAGCAGCACCCCCGTGACGCCGACCGAGAGCAGTGCGCCGCCGATCTGGAGCGGCTTGTGGCGGGCGCCGGAGGGGGAGGCGGTGTCGACGGCGAGGAAGTACAGCTCGCCGACGGGCGGGTAAATGGTGTGCACCCAGGGCCTGTTGATGCGGGTGCAGGAGTCCGCGTCGATCCTCGAACGGTCCCGTTCCCCGCATACGGCGCCGCGTGCGAACAGCCAGTCGTCGCGCAGCGGGCCGAGCGCCGCGGCCGCCGGGGGATGGTCGTACGGGGAGAGGCCGGCGGACTGGACGCGGCCGTCCCAGGCGTAGCGGTAGGAGTCCGTGCTGGTGCGCGGCGGACCGGCAAGCCCCGTGGCCGCGACGGCGATCGCACCCGCGAGCACCAGACCGGCCGCCTCCCGGACCGGCACCTTGCGCAGCGTCCACACCGCGGCCGCGAAGAGCAGCCAGCACACCGCGTACCAGAGGGAGAGGCCGCCCGGATCGGTGAAGTAGGTGTCCTGGGTGAACGTCATGGCGAGGGCCGTGACGAGTGCGGCGAGCAGGGTGCAGGGCAGCAGCAGGGCGCGGGGCGGGGGCGAGGTGCGGGTGATCACCTTTCGACCGTCGCAGCCCGGGTGCCGGGAGGGGAGTGCGGCAGGGCAGGCGTCCGAGAACCGTAAGGTGTCGAGCGCCCCATCGGGGGCCGTGCGGCGGTGTCATGGCGGACATGGACCTGCAGAGCAAGCTGCCCGCGTTCCGAGGGGCGTTGCACGACAAGCGCACGGCCACCGTGCTCGGCCGGTGGCTCGGGATCGCCGTCCTGGTCTGCTTCGCGACTGGTGTACTCAGCCACTATGTGCAGAACCCGAGCGGATGGCTCGTCGACGTGCTGCCGAGCCGGCCTTCCTGGGGGTACCGGCTCACTCAGGGGCTGCATATCGCGAGCGGTATCGCGGCGGTCCCGCTGCTGCTCGCGAAGTTGTGGACCGTGTATCCGCGGCTCTTCGTCCGGCCGGCGGTACGGAACGTGCGGCACGGTCTCGAGCGGCTCTCCGTGGCCGTGCTGGTCGCGGCGGGGGTCTTCCAGCTGTTCACCGGGCTGCTCAACACGGTGCAGTGGTATCCGTGGCCGTTCTCCTTCGTACCGGTGCACTTCGCGGTGGCGTGGCTGTTCGTGGGGGCGCTGTTCGTCCATGTCGCGGTCAAGTCGCCCGAGATCAGGGCGCATTGGCGGCGGCGGTCCGAGGCCACCCTGCGGCTCGGTGACGAGGGCGACCGGCGGTCGTTCCTGTTCGGTGTCACGGCTGCGGTCGCCGCGGTCACGCTGACGACGGTCGGGCAGTCGCTCACTCCGCTGAAGGGCCTGAACCTCTTCGCGCCGCGTCATCCCGGTTACGGCCCGCAGGGCCTTCCCGTCAACAAGACGGCGGCCGCGGCGGGCACGGATCAAGTCGACGTGGCGGCATGGCGGTTGGCGGTCGTCGGCCCGCGGCCGTTCACGCTCACCCTCGACGAGCTGCGCGCCCTGCCCCAGTACGAGGCCGAGCTGCCCATCGCGTGTGTGGAGGGCTGGAGCAAGTCGGCGAAGTGGCGCGGTGTCCGCGTCCGCGACCTGCTGGAACGGGCCGGTGCACCCGCCTCGTCCCGGGTGCGGGTGACGTCGTCGCAGTCGGGCGGCGCGTATCGCGTGATGGAGATGGGCCGCGGCTACACCGAGGACCCACTGACGCTGCTCGCCCTCGAACTCAACGGGGAGCCCCTTTCCCCCGACCACGGCTTCCCGGCGCGGATCATCGCGCCGAACCGTCCCGGTGTCTGGCAGACCAAGTGGGTCGCGAAGGTGGAGGCGCTGTGATGCGAACACTCCTCGGTGCGCTGGGAGTTGCGGCCATGGGCCTCGGCACCTGGCTCCTGCTCGATGTGCGGGACCCGGCCGACGTCGCGGTCTGGCTGGCGGGGGCGATCGTGCTGCACGACGGCCTGGTCGCCCCGCTGGTCCTCGGTATCGGTCTCTTCCTCGGCGGTCTGCGGGCGCGTGGTGCGGTGCGCGGGGCCCTGATCGTGGCCGGCTCGCTCACGGCGATCGCCCTGCCCGTGCTGCTGCGCCCGGGCACCCCGGCCAACCCCTCGGTGCTTCCGCTGGACTATCCGCGCAACTGGCTGTGGGTGATGGCGGGCCTCGGCGCGTTCGCGGTGGGCGCGGCCGTCCTCGGCTGGGCGCGGGGGCGGAAGCGGGGGTGAGCGGCGGATGGCGGTGCGGTGGTCGGAGGTGGCGTCGGGCCTGACGGTGCCGTCAGGTGCGGCGGGTCAGCTGGGCGAATACGCGGTCGCCGGACGTCCAGACCGCCGTCGTCACCAGGCCGCACGGCTCCGCGTAGTCGCGCAGGGCGCGGATGCCGACGCGCGCCCAGGGAAACCCCGGGCCCGGCAGGGGAGTTCCCGGTCTCGCCAGGGGAGTTGAGGCATCGGTCATCTGGACCCTGACGCGTTCGTCGACGTCCACCGGAGCGGTTTCGGCGATGATCGAGCCGTACGGGGTGAGCAGGGCGGCCGTGCGGGTGAGAAGGGCGTGCGGGTCGCCGCCGATACCGATGTTGCCGTCCATCAGGAGGGCCGTGCCCCAACTCCCCTCGCGGGGCAGGGGATCGAAGACGGAGCGGCACAGCGCGCTGCCGCCCGCGCGTACGGTGCGCGCCACGGCGGCCGGGCTGACGTCGATGCCGAGGGCGGGGCGGCCGATTGCCGCGAGTTCCGCGACGAGGCGGCCGGGGCCGCAGCCGATGTCGAGCACCGGGCCGCGGCCGCAGCGCGCGAGCACCGTGCGGTCGGCCGTGTCCGGCAGGGCGCACCACCGCTCCACCTCCAGCGGCAGCAGCCAGCCGTCCTCCTTGCGCAGGAACAACGGACCGCGCCCGCTGCGCAGCGCGGCGGCGTAAGGGCCCTCGTGCCAGGGGGAGTCGGCCCGGCCGAGGTCCTGGGCGGGGGCGGTCATCGGGTGCGCCGTACCGCGGCGCGTGCGGCGGGGGTGGCGACCGTGCGTGCGGGTGCGGGGCTCTTTACGGCTGCC
>NZ_JBEPEW010000234.1:0-4260 GCF_040300965.1 Streptomyces mesophilus
GGGTCGTCCCGGCGGTCCCGGTGGTGGCGGCGGCGGCTTCGCCGGTCGTCCCGGCGGTCCCGGTGGCGGCGGCGGTGCCGGTCGTCCCGGTGGCGGCGGCTTCGGTGGCGGCGGTGGCCGTCCCGGATTCGGCGGTCGTCCCGGCGGTCCCGGTGGCCGTGGTGGCACGCAGGGCGCCTTCGGTCGTCCCGGCGGTCCCGCGCGTCGCGGTCGTAAGTCGAAGCGGCAGAGGCGCCAGGAGTACGAGGCCATGCAGGCCCCGTCGGTCGGCGGCGTGATGCTGCCTCGCGGCAACGGCGAGACCGTTCGCCTGTCGCGCGGTGCTTCGCTCACCGACTTCGCGGAGAAGATCAACGCCAACCCGGCGTCGCTCGTCGCCGTGATGATGAACCTCGGCGAGATGGTCACGGCCACGCAGTCCGTCTCCGACGAGACGCTGCAGCTCCTCGGCGGCGAGATGAACTACACGGTTCAGATCGTCAGCCCCGAGGAGGAGGACCGCGAGCTGCTCGAGTCCTTCGACATCGAGTTCGGCGAGGACGAGGGCGGCGAGGAGTACCTGGTCGCGCGTCCGCCGGTGGTGACCGTCATGGGTCACGTCGACCACGGTAAGACCCGACTGCTCGACGCGATCCGCAAGACGAACGTGGTCGCGGGCGAGGCCGGTGGCATCACCCAGCACATCGGTGCCTACCAGGTCACGACCGAGGTCAACGACGAAGAGCGCAAGATCACCTTCATCGACACCCCGGGTCACGAGGCGTTCACCGCCATGCGTGCCCGTGGTGCGAAGTCGACCGACATCGCCATCCTGGTGGTCGCGGCCAACGACGGCGTCATGCCGCAGACGGTCGAGGCGCTCAACCACGCCAAGGCGGCCGACGTCCCGATCGTCGTCGCGGTCAACAAGATCGACGTCGAGGGTGCCGACCCGACCAAGGTGCGCGGTCAGCTGACCGAATACGGCCTCGTGGCCGAGGAGTACGGCGGCGACACCATGTTCGTCGACATCTCCGCCAAGCAGGGCGAGAACATCGAGTCCCTGCTCGAGGCCGTGGTCCTGACCGCGGACGCCTCGCTCGACCTGCGGGCCAACCCGGAGCAGGACGCGCAGGGTATTGCGATCGAGTCGCACCTCGACAAGGGCCGCGGTGCCGTCGCGACCGTCCTCGTCCAGCGCGGTACCCTCCGCGTCGGCGACACGATGGTCGCGGGCGACGCCTACGGCCGAGTGCGCGCCATGCTCGACGACAAGGGCAACAACGTGCAGGAAGCGGGTCCCTCGACCCCCGTCCTGGTCCTGGGTCTCACCAACGTCCCCGGCGCCGGCGACAACTTCCTCATCGTCGACGAGGACCGCACCGCCCGTCAGATCGCCGAGAAGCGTGCGGCGCGTGAGCGCAACGCGGCCTTCGCCAAGCGCACCCGCCGGGTGTCCCTCGAGGACCTCGACAAGGTGCTCAAGGCCGGCCTCGTGCAGGATCTCAACATCATCATCAAGGGCGACGCGTCCGGTTCGGTGGAGGCTCTCGAGTCCTCGCTGCTCCAGCTCGACGTCGGCGAAGAGGTCGAGATCCGCGTCCTGCACCGTGGTGTGGGTGCGGTCACCGAGTCGGACATCAACCTGGCGACGGGTTCCGACGCCATCGTCATCGGCTTCAACGTCCGCGCGGTCGGCCGCGCGGAGCAGCTGGCCGAGCGCGAAGGCGTGGACGTCCGGTACTACTCGGTCATCTACCAGGCGATCGAAGAGATCGAAGCGGCCCTCAAGGGCATGCTCAAGCCGGAGTACGAAGAGGTCGAGCTCGGCACGGCGGAGATCCGCGAGATCTTCCGCTCGTCCAAGCTGGGCAACATCGCCGGTGTCCTGGTCCGCTCCGGCGAGGTCAAGCGCAACACCAAGGCGCGCCTGATCCGCGACGGCAAGGTCATCGCGGAGAACCTCAACATCTCCGGTCTGCGCCGCTTCAAGGACGACGTCACCGAGATCCGCGAGGGCTTCGAGGGTGGTATCAACCTCGGAAACTTCAACGACATCAAGATCGACGACGTCATCGCGACGTACGAGATGCGCGAGAAGCCGCGTGGCTGATGCCGCGCACTGATCGAGCAGCGTGAACCGGGGCCGGTCGACGGGGAAATTCCGTCGATCGGCCCCGGCCGTTGCGTGTACGGTTCCGGTGTCCCTGCCAAGGCGGCCCTTGCGGCCGGCCCGCGGTAGCAGGGCCCTCGAACCCGTACCGGCGGGTCATCCGGATACACATGTACGTGGGGACTCTGTCCTTTGATCTGCTCCTCGGCGACGTACGGTCGCTGAAGGAGAAGCGTTCCGTCGTCCGGCCGATCGTCGCCGAACTGCACCGGAAGTTCGCCGTGAGCGTGGCGGAGGTGGGCGATCAGAACCTGCACCGCAGGGCCGAGATCGGTGTGGCCATGGTGTCCGGCGACACCGGCCATCTGGCGGAGGTGCTCGACCGGTGCGAGCGCATGGTCGCCGCCCGGCCCGAGGTGGAGCTGCTCTCGGTGCGCAGACGGCTGCACGGCGACGATGATTGATGCACGTAGGAACGTAAGAAGAAGCAAGTAGAGGGAGACGGACCAGTGGCCGACAACGCGCGGGCGAAGAAGCTGGCGGACCTCATCCGGGAAGTGGTCGCACAGAAGCTGCAGCGTGGGGTCAAGGACCCTCGCCTCGGCTCGCACGTGACCATCACCGACACGAGGGTCACCGGCGATCTGCGGGAGGCGACCGTCTTCTACACGGTCTACGGCGATGACGAGGACCGTGAGAACGCGGCCCGAGGGCTCGAGAGCGCCAAGGGTGTGCTGCGGTCGGCGGTGGGTGCGGCGGCGGGTGTGAAGTTCACGCCGACGCTGACCTTCGTGGCCGACGCGCTTCCGGAGACCGCCAAGACCATCGAGGACCTCCTCGACAAGGCGCGCGCCTCCGACGCGCAGGTGCGTCAGGCGTCCTCGGGCGCCACGTACGCCGGTGAGGCGGACCCGTACAAGAAGCCGGAAGAGGACGACGCTTCCGAATGAGCAAGCAGCAGCAGACGCCGGACGGCCTTGTCATCGTCGACAAGCCGTCCGGCTTCACTTCGCATGACGTGGTTGCCAAGATGCGCGGCATCGCCAAGACCCGCAGGGTCGGGCACGCCGGCACGCTCGATCCGATGGCGACCGGTGTGCTCGTTCTCGGTGTGGAGCGGGCCACCAAGCTCCTCGGGCATCTCGCCCTGACGGAGAAGGAGTACCTGGGCACCATCCGGCTCGGGCAGAACTCCGTGACGGACGACGCCGAGGGGGAGATCACCTCGTCGGCGGATGCCTCGCGGGTGTCCCGTGACGCGATCGACTCCGCGATCGGGAAGCTGACCGGCGACATCATGCAGGTGCCGTCCAAGGTCAGTGCGATCAAGATCAATGGGGTGCGGTCGTACAAGCGGGCGCGCGACGGGGAGGACTTCGAGATCCCGGCGCGGCCGGTGAGCGTCTCCTCGTTCACGGTGTACGACGTGCGTGACGCGGTCGCCGAGGACGGCACCGCGGTCATGGATCTTGTCGTGTCGGTGGTCTGCTCCTCTGGCACGTACATCCGGGCGCTGGCCCGGGACCTGGGGGCGGATCTCGGGGTCGGCGGGCATTTGACGGCGCTGCGGCGTACGCGGGTCGGGCCGTACGGGCTCGATGCGGCCCGGACGCTGGAGTCGCATCAGGAGTCGCTTGCGGTCATGCCGGTGGCTGAGGCGGCGGCTGCGGCGTTTCCTCGGTGGGATGTCGATGAGAAGCGGGCGCGGTTGTTGCTCAACGGGGTGCGGATCGAGATGCCGGATGAGTATGGGGCGGGGGAGTCCGTTGCGGTCTTCGATGCCGAGGGGCGGTTCGTGGCGCTCGTGGAGAACCTGAAGGGCAAGGCCAAGAGCCTGGCCGTTTTCGGCTGAGGCGCTGGGTGGGTTGCTTTCACGGGGGCTCTGCCCCCGGGCCCCCGCTGGGGGCTTTGCCCCCAGGCCCCCGCTTTTGCCGGGTGCGGCTTTCCTTTGGTGCGCTGTCGCCTGCGGTTTCGTCGTGGGTCGGGGCCGGGGTGGGGTGCTTGCTCATTCGGGCAATGGCACCGTTCCCGCGAAGGGTTGCCGCCTATGTCGGGGGTGCCCGAATGACAATGCACCCCACCCCGTCCCCTTCCGCCGTCACGCGGCTGACGGCCGGTGGGGTGTTCCGCCCTGCGCGTCGGGGCTAACCGCCGTCACGCGGCTGCGG
>NZ_JBEPEW010000234.1:4359-8814 GCF_040300965.1 Streptomyces mesophilus
GGTTGGTGGGGTGTTCTGGCCTGCGTGTTGGGGCCATCCGTTGGCGGGCGGCTGCGGGTTGGTGGGGTGTTCTGGCCTGCGTGTTGGGGCCATCCGTTGGCGGGCGGCTGCGGGTTGGTGGGGTGTTCTGGCCTGCGTGTTGGGGCCATCCGCTGACGCGCGGCTGCCGCTTCGTTCGCGCATCGGGGGTGCAGGGGGCGGAGCCCCCGCCAGAGCGGCACGGCATGGCAACCATTACGGCCCCGCGCCAACACGCCACCCGGCACTACCCGCTCCCCTCGAACCCCACCCCGCAGAACTCGCTCCCCCCAACCCCGCCTCGCACAACCCGCTCCCCCAAACCTCAACTCCTCCCACTCGCCCCGCTTGTTCCCCCCTCCCACTCGCCCCCTTGCCCCCACCCCAAGGGCCCGAGAATTCGGGGGGCCTGGGGGCGGAGCCCCCGGTTTCGGGAAGGGGCGGGTAGGGGGGGAAGGCGCCCGCCGCAGGCGCCACCCAGCCGCGCCCGGCAATGAGACCGCGCCCCCCACCGGACGGCACCCGCACCGCCCCAGTGCTCCGCTGCAAACGTCGTTCACCCGTTCAGGCAGGCGCTCGAAGCGCAGCGACGGTACACAGGGGGCGCATCCGGTTGGCGGGGCCCGTCGCGGATCAAGTCTCCCTACGGTCGTAGGAGAGCGCCGCGGGGAGGACGAGGATGGCCGGGGGTCGCGAGGAACTGGTCCGGATCTGTGATCTGGCGGGCCGCCCCCGCGGTACCGGCTTCGCGGCCGACGAGGACGGCACCGTCATCACCAGTCATGAGGCCATCGACGGCCTCGCGCGCATCGTGCTGCACGCGGGCGGCGGCCGTACGTGTGTGGTCGGGGCCGATGCCGTCATTTCGTTCCCCCAGGCGGATCTCGCGCTCGTGCGCACCGAAGGGCTCGGTCTGCGCGCGCTGCCCCTGTCCGTACGCGAGCACGTGGAGCCCGGCGCGTACGTGCGGATCGCCGCGCTCGGCTGGCGGGAGGCGCGCGTGCTCGATGCCGGTGCGCAGGTGACGTACACCGCGACGGACCGGTTCCATCTGCTCGGCGGCGTACTGGAGTTGGCCGTCGGCACCGATGCCGCCGACGCGCTGCAGCTCGGCGGGGGAGCGGCCGGTGGTCCGGTCGTCGACACCGTGACCGGGGCCGTGCTAGGGGTGCTCGGCACGGCGCTCGACGCGGGGCACCGCGCGGCCGGTTACGCGGTGCCGCTGCGGGCGGCCGCGCGGAGCGACACCGGCGGCACGCTCGACGCCCTGCTCACGCGCAACGCCGCGAGCGTCCCTGCGTACGGCCGCGATCTCAATCTGGCCGGGGCGCTGCAGCTCAGCGCGATCTCGGTGGGGTCCGATCTGCCGCGCGAGGAGCGCGAGCCGGTGGAACGCGAGGAGGTGGGGCGCCAGTTCGCGGAGTTTTTGGGGTCGGCCTCGTATGTGCTGGGGCTCGTCGGGGATCCCGGCAGCGGACGTACCACCGAGCTGGGCGCCCTCGCCCGCCGCCGCGCACGCGGTGGCGCACCGGCCCCGACCGTGTGGCTGCGCGGAGCCTCCCTGCGGGCGCAGGACACCTCGATCGCCGACGCGGTCGGGCGCGCCCTCGCGCACGCCGGGCGGATCGTGGCGGCGTCGGAGGGGGTGCCGGTGGCGGACGAGGAACAGGAAGGGGAGCTCGGGGACATCGGGCCCGACCGGATCGCCCGGCTCGTACGGGATGCGGGGCGGCCGTTGCTCGTACTCCTGGACGGGCCCGAGGAGATGCCGCCGCAGCTCGCGCACCGGCTCGCCGAGTGGAGTGCCGGGACCGGGGAGTGGCTGCGGGGGACCGGGGCGCGTCTGGTGGTGGCCTGCCGGCCGGAGTACTGGGAGCAGGCCGGGGCGCTGTTCCCCGGGAGCGCCCTGTACGGCTCCACGCAGGGCGGGCTGCTGCCTGCCTGCGTACGCCTGGGAGGTCTGGGGGAGCGGCAGGCGGGATGGGTACGTGGGTTGTACGGGGTGCCCGACGGCGCGCTGGTCGCGTGGGACGCCGAACATCCTCTGGCGGTACGGCTGTTGGGGGAGGTGCGGGCCGCGCTCGGGGACGCGGTGGAAGGGTGCCCGGACCGGTCCGAGATCTTCTCCGCGTATCTGGATCTGCTCTGTCTGCGGATCGCCGTACGACTGGCGGCTCTGCAGGACGTACGAGGCGCGGCCGTACGACGGCTCGCGGCCAAGGTGGCCGGACGGCTGCACGAGGCCGCGCGGCGGTGTCTGGGGCCCGGGCAGGGGGAGCTGGACCGGGAGGCCTTCGAGGAAGTCTTCCCATGGGCGACGGGATGGGCCTCCGCCGTGCTCACCGAGGGCGCGCTGGTGCCTGCGGGGGCCGGCTACCGGTTCGCGCACGAAGAGCTCGCCGACTGGATCCAGGGGGCCCATCTCGACCTGGACGCGGCCCTGTTCGCCCTCGTCCACCGCTGGCGCGAGGACCCCGATGCGGTCTCGGCACGCGCGCCGGGCCCGGCCCGGCTGCCCGCGCGCGTGGAGAGCCCGCGCCGGCGCCCGCGCAGGGCCACCGCCGATACGGAGCCCGTACGCCCCCTGCCCGTACCGCGGCACCGCATCGGCCCCGTCCTCCAGGCCCTGCTGCTCCTGGAGCGGCAGGAGGGCCCCGATCAGCTCCGGCGCCGCCTCGACGAACTCACCCTCGCCGCCGACCACTTCGCCCGCCATGGACTGCACCCCGTCCCCAGCTGGGCGGCCGGCAGCCGCAGGAACCCCGCGGACGCGGCCTGGTGGGCCGTGCACCTGCTGACCGAGACCCTGCTCCGGGTCCCCGACGCCCGCCCGTACATGCCCGTCCTGCGGCTGCTCGCCGACCGGATCCTCGCGGGCGGGGCGGGGCGCGGGGTGTGCCGGGTGTACGAGGGGATCGGCCCGTGGTTCTGGCGGGCCCTGCCGCTGCCCGCCGAGGAGCGGCTCGATCTGCTGCGGCGGCTGGTGGTCGCCGATGCCGGGCCCGGACAAGAGCGCTGTCTGGACACGGTCGCCGCTCTGCTCAAGGCCGAACCGGCCGTCGTACAGCCGTTGTTGGCCCGCTGGTTCACCGACGACCGCCCCCTGTCCTCCGCGCCGGCCGCCACCGTCGCCGACGCCGCCCAGGCCCTGCTGCACACCCACCGCCACCGTGCGCTCGACGACCTCACCGAGGCCCTCGTCGACTGCGGCCACCCCCGCGGCGATGAACTCCTGGCCACGCTCGCCGAGGAGGAGCCCTCCGCCCTGTGCCGCGCGGTCGACCGCTGGGCCCACGACGACCGCGCAGAACGCCGTGTGGCGGCCGCGTCCTACGGTCTGCGCGTCGTCCTGTCCCTCGATACGGAGGCGGACCGCACCCTGCTCCGCTACGCGGCCCTCGCCCTCCTCGCCCGGCCCGAGGACGGCGCGCTGCACGGTGCGGCGCTCTCCCTCCTCGTACGGGATCCGCTGACCCGGGCCCGTCATCTGCCGCTCGCCCTGAAGCGGTACGCGGCCGGCGATCCCCAGCTCTCATCGGCCGCCCTCGCCACGGCCCTCACGACCCATCCCGAACCTGTCCTCGGCGCGTTCCGGGGCCGGTTGCGCGAACCGGGTGCGGGGTCCGCCGAGGTCCTCGAGGCGCTCGCCGGGGTCACCACACCGGCGGTCGCCCGCCGGGTGACTCATCTCGTACGCGACTTCCTGGACCTCCGGCCGGAGGCGGCCGCGCAGGCCGGCGTCTATGTGGACCGCCGCCTGGAACAGGGGGCCCAGGCTCGGGCGACGCTCTTTCCGCTGGTCACCGGTCTCCTGCAGAACGGACCGCCAGAGGTCCGCCGGGCTCTGGCCGGTGTGCTCGCGGCGCCGGGCAGGGGCGGGCCCTCCGCGCGGGCGCTGCGCACGGAGCTGCTCGACGTGCTGCTCGAGCTGGAGCACGAGCCGGCCGTCCTGGACGAGGTGCTCACCGTGGCGGTACGCACCGGGGGTGCGGACTGGCCCCGTACACGCGACTTGGTCCGCCGCTGCGGCCTGCTCCTGGTCCGTACGCCCGAGGGTGCCGCGTCCTTCGACCGCCGCCTCGTCTCCCTGTCCCACACCCGCCCCGATTTCGCCCGCGCGCTGGCGGGATGGCTGGAGGAGGGGAGCGGGGTGTGGGCGGTACTGGTGGGGCCCAGCGCGCGGCGGATGATTGCGGATGGGGTGGGGGTGCGGGTTTCGGCTTGAGGGTGGGGTGCGCCGGTCTGTTGGGGTGCGCCGGTCTGTTTGGGTGCGCTGGGGTGCGCCGGTCTGTTGGGATGCGCTGGGGGTGGGCGGCTGCGGATGGGGTGCGGTCTCGTTGCAGGGTGCGGGTGGGCGCCTGCGGCGGGCGGTTTTCCCCTACCCGCCCCTTCCCGAAACTGGGGCTGCGCCCCAGACCCCGGATCCGAACTTCGTTC
>NZ_JBEPEW010000235.1:0-8640 GCF_040300965.1 Streptomyces mesophilus
GGTGGCCCGAGGAGCCGGGCCGTCAGCCCCGGCCGGAACCCCGTCGCGGAGCGGCGGAGCAGCCAGGGGCGGGAGCCCCAAGGCCCCACCCGACCGGGGCCGGAAACGCAAGGGGCAACCCGCAAGCGGCCCAGGTACAGTGCGGAGATCCGCAACCCGTACGGTGAGGCTTCCGCGAACAGTGTTGACCCAGACCACCACCAGGGTCCTCGAACCCGGCGATCTCGACGCCGCGCTCGAGATCCTGGAGCGCGAGCCCGTCCACAACGCCTTCGTCACCAGCAGGGTCCAGGCCGCCGGCCTCGACCCCTGGCGCCTCGGCGGCGAGATGTGGGGCTGGTACGAGGGCGGCAAGCTGCGCTCCCTCTGCTACGCGGGCGCCAACCTCGTCCCCATCTGCGCGGGCCCCGAAGCCGTACGCGCCTTCGCCGACCGTGCCCGCAGGGCCGGCCGCCGCTGCTCCTCGATCGTCGGCCCGGCCGAGTCCACGGCGCTCCTGTGGAAGCTGCTCGAACCCGGCTGGGGCCCGGCTCGCGAAGTCCGCGGCCACCAGCCCCTGATGGTCACGGACCGCATGCCCGGGGACATCACCCCCGACCCGTACGTCCGCCGGATCCGTAAGGACGAAATGGACGTGATCATGCCGGCGTGCGTGGCCATGTTCACCGAGGAGGTCGGCGTCTCGCCGCTCGCCGGCGACGGCGGACTGCTCTACCAGGCGCGCGTCGCCGAACTCGTCGGCGCCGGACGGGCCTTCGCCCGGATCGAGGATGGCAAGGTCGTCTTCAAGGCCGAGATCGGCGCCGCGACGCCCACCGCCTGCCAGATCCAGGGCGTCTGGGTCGACCCCGCGTACCGCGGCCGCGGCCTGTCCATCACGGGCATGGCGGCGGTCCTGCGCTACGCGCTCGCCGACGTCGCACCGGTCGTCAGCCTGTACGTCAACGACTACAACGCCCCCGCACGGGCCGCGTACCGCAGGGTCGGCTTCCAGGAAGTCGGCGCCTTCATGAGCGTGCTCTTCTGAACCAAGCTCCAGAACCAAACCAAGCTCCAGAACCAAGCCAAGCTTCAGAACCAAGTTCCTGAACCAAGTTCCTGAACCAAGCTCCTGTCCGGCCCTGCACCATCCCGTGAACCAGCCCCTCAGCAGCGGGCTTTCGAGCAACAAGCTGTTCTGACCGCGCCCGCCGGGCGTTAGGGTTCCCGCATGACAGACGACGTCGTGATCGGGGCCATCGACCTCGCGCTGCGGGTCGACGAGGCGCTGGCCGTGCAGGCCCGGGCCTTCGGACTCAGCGACGACGAGATCGCGGTACGCCGGCAGATCGTGCTGCGCCACCTCGGCTACCCCGGTGCCAGAGCACTCGGCGCGACCACTCCGGACGACCGTCTGGTCGGCTTCGTCTACGGCATGCCCAACGACCGCAGCCACTGGTGGTCCACCGTGGTCGAGCCGTATCTGCGCAGCCGCGACCTCGACTTCTGGCTCGACGACTCCTTCGTCATCACCGAACTCCACGTCGACCCGGGCCACCAGAACCAGGGCATCGGCCGCACCTTGATCACCACGATCACCGACGCGGCGGCCCAGCCCCGCTCGATCCTCTCGGCGATCGACTGGGAGAGCCCGGCCCGCGGCCTGTACCGCTCCCTCGGCTACGAGGACCTGGCCCGCCAGGTCCTCTTCCCCAGCGCCCCCAAGCCGTACGCGGTGATGGGCGCCCCGCTGCCCCTGCGGCGAGCGCACTGACGAAGAGACGAGCGCACTGCACTGACACCGAGGCGAAGGCGCGGACACCGCGGCGAAGGCGCGGACGCCGCGGCGAGCTCACTGTGCGGACCGGTGAACCCGAAACGGATTACCGCCGACCCCCCGCGCCCGGATAACCTCCGAGGCACACCCATAACCTCCGACGCACACCCACGAAAAAACCCGCAGGAGAGCAGAACCATGGCCCAGGTCACGCGCATGTCGAAATTGATGATCAAGACACTGCGCGACGACCCGGCGGACGCCGAGGTCCTGAGCCATAAGCTGCTCGTCCGCGCCGGCTACGTCCGCCGCACCGCCGCGGGTGTCTGGTCCTGGCTGCCGCTCGGTCTGAAGGTGCTCTCCAACGTCGAGCGCATCGTGCGCGAGGAGATGGACGCCGTCGGCGCCCAGGAGGTGCTGCTCCCGGCCATCCTGCCCAAGGAGCCCTACGAGGCGACCGGCCGCTGGGAGGAGTACGGCGCCGAGCTGTTCCGCCTCAAGGACCGCAGGGGCGCCGACTATCTGCTCGGCCCCACGCACGAGGAGATCTTCACGCAGCTGGTGAAGGACCAGTGCTCGTCCTACAAGGACCTGCCGGTCATCCTCTACCAGATCCAGACCAAGTACCGCGACGAGGCCCGCCCCCGCGCCGGTGTGCTGCGCGGCCGCGAGTTCCTGATGAAGGACTCGTACTCCTTCGACACCGCCGACGAGGGCCTCGCCGAGTCGTACGCGCTGCACCGCGCCGCGTACCAGAAGATCTTCGAGCGCCTGGGCCTGGACTACCGCATCTGCGCCGCGACCGCCGGTGCCATGGGCGGCTCCAAGTCCGAGGAGTTCCTGGCCCCGGCCGCGGCCGGCGAGGACACCTTCGCGGACTGCCCGAACTGCGACTACGCGGCGAACACCGAGGCGATCACGTACCCGCTCAAGCCGGTCGACGCCGACGGCGTCCCCGCGGTCGAGGAGCTGGACACCCCCGACACCCCGACCATCGAGACTCTCGCCGCCCACCTCGGCGTCGAGGCCTCCGCGACCCTGAAGAACCTCCTGGTCAAGGTCGACGGCGAGATCGTCGCCATCGGCGTCCCGGGCGACCGCGAGGTCGACATGGACAAGGTCGAGGCACACTTCGCGCCGGCGGCCGTCGAGCTGGTGACGGCCGAGGACTTCGAGGGCCGCGACGATCTCGTACGGGGATATGTCGGCCCGCAGGGCCTGGAGAAGGTCACCTACCTCGCCGACCCGCGCATCGCCCCCGGCACCTCGTGGATCACGGGTGCCAACAAGGAGGGCAAGCACGCGAAGAACGTCGTCGCGGGCCGTGACTTCGAGGTCGACGGCTACGTCGACGTCGTGGTGGTCCAGGAAGGCGACCCCTGCCCCGCGTGCGGCACCGGCCTCAAGCTGGACCGTGCCATCGAGATCGGCCACATCTTCCAGCTCGGCCGCAAGTACGCCGACGCCTTCCAGCTCGATGTCCTCGGCCAGAACGGCAAGCCGGTCCGCGTGACGATGGGTTCGTACGGCATCGGCGTCTCGCGTGCCGTCGCCGCGCTCGCCGAGCAGTCGGCCGACGACAAGGGCCTGTGCTGGGCCGCCGAGGTCGCCCCCGCCGACGTGCACGTGGTCGCCGCGGGCAAGGCCGCGCAGATCGAGCTGGCGCTCGAGGTCTCCGAGCAGCTCAAGGAGAAGGGTCTGCGGGTCCTGGTCGACGACCGCGCGGGCGTCTCGCCGGGCGTGAAGTTCACGGACGCCGAGCTGATCGGTGTGCCCAAGATCCTGGTGGCGGGCCGTCGTACGGCCGAGGGCGTCGTCGAGCTCAAGGACCGCCGCACCGGTGAGCGCGAGGAGCTTCCGGTGGCGGAGGCCGTGGCGCGACTGGTCGGCTGACACCGGGCCACGAGAGAACGTCAACAGGGCGGGCCTGGAAGGAGCACAACGTTCCTTCAGGCCCGCCCTGTGTCTGTCCCAACGGCGTTGTCAGTGGGCGCCGATAGCCTGGAAAGGGCTTCGGCCCCCGGGCGGGAGGGGACTGTCTCCGCACGTGGGGGGCCGCCTACAACCAGGCCGCGAACTCCAGCAGAAGCTCCGAGTCCGCCACCCGGCCCACCCGCCGGGCCCGCACCCCGGACTCCACGGCCCGGAACAGGGTCCAGCCCCGCAGTCGCGTCGCGTCCACATCGAGGGATTCCGCGAGGCGCTTGACGCGGCGCCGCGTGATCGACGAGCCCGACGGCGACCCGACCACGTCCTCGACCCGGTCGCGCACAAGCCGCGCCAGATCGAAGGCACACTCACCGACCACCGGATCGGGCCCGACCGCGAGCCACGGCAGCCGCTCGGCCGAGAGCACCTTGCTCTGCCGGTACGTGCCGTGCAGGAGCCGCTCCTGAGGCGGCGTCGCGAGGAGCTCGTCGCGGGCCGCGAGGGCCTCCGTGACCAGCGGCTCCACCGGATCGCCCGGCGTCAGGCACGCGCGCATCGCCTCGGCCTGCCGCCCGGTCCGCTCCGCGACGGTCTCGAACGGGAACGCCGGCGGCTCCACCCACAGCCGGCGCAGCGCTCCGGCCGCCTCCAGCATCGACTTGGCCTCGGGCAGCGAACGTACCGACATATCGGCATGGAGACGTTCGAGGAGCATCCCGGAAGAGGCCTGGTCGGCAGGGCTCAACAGCCGTGCCGCACCGTGCCCGTCCCAGTGCGCGAGCGCCGCGGCCTCGGCCGCCGGGCGCGACCCGGGCGGCGCCAGCTTGAGCGCCGCGGGGGTGCCTGCGGCGTCGCGTACGAGCGCCACCAGACTCGAGCGGCCGCCCGGCAACTGCAGCCGCTCCACCGTGAGTCCGCCCTCGGAGACGGCCGTCTCCAGGAGCCGCGGCAGTGCGTCGAGCCAGCCGTCGTCGGCCTCCCGGACGCTCTCGCCGAGCGCCCGTACCAGCCGTGTCGGCGCTTCGAAAGCCATGCGCCAGTGTGTCCTTTCGCCCTGCTGTGTGCGGCCTGCGGCCGCCCCTCAAGTCTGCGGCCTGCCACGCGCACTTGCCGAGCGGCCCCCTTGCCGCCCCTACCCCTGTGAGAACTAAGTCCGCGGCTTCGTCGCCGTGGCCCCCGCGGCCGGCACCGACCGTTCCGCGAGACCAGGGAAGGCTACGCTGCCGCCGCGCCACCGCACCGCACGGACCGCCGCCTCGCGCAGCGCGTCCGCCGCGGACCGCCTGCGTTCGCCTTCGGTGGCCCGTACGACATCGGCGTACACGCCCGCGATCTTGTCCTCGAGTTCCGCCGCGAGCCGGGTCGCCGCCGCCGAGTCCGGCACCGGGAACGGCAGCGCGTAGGCGGCCGCCGCCTGCTCCGGCAGGGCGCCGAGGTCGCGCAGCGTGCGCTGCAGCTCGTCCCGCCGCGAACGGTGCGCGTCGTACGCGGCCCGAGCCTCGTCCCGGCGCCCTTCGCGGATCCGCCCGCCGACGACCCCGTACCCGTAGACCGCCGCGTGCTCGGCCCGCAGGGCCGCCTGGTACGCGGCGAGTTCCGCGGTCTTGTCGCTGTCGCTCATCGCCCTGTCCCGCTCAGCTCGTTCCTGCTCATCGCCCCGCCTCACTCAGCAGATACGCGTGTACGTCTCCGGCGGCCGCGATCGACGCGAGCAGCCTGGCGTCCTCGCCGGGCAGATCGGCCAGCGCACCGCGGCGACTGTCGGCGAGCGCCCGTTCGGCGTCGGCCAGGCGGCGCAGGGTCACCTTCTCGCCGAGCGGTGCCTGAACGGGCGCGCTCCGCGCGGGACTCGGGCTCGCCTTCGGTGCGCCGCCGAGCGCTTTCACATGGGCCAGTACGTTGTCGCGCAGCGGCCCGAGCCGGTCCGCGAGCCGGGGATGCGCGGTGATCGCCGCCTCGTACTCGGCGAGCAGTCCCGAGCTGTCCTTGGCGATCGTGGCCCGCACCTGCGCGGCGCTCGGCCGGCGGCCCGCGGCACCGGACGAGCCGGTGTCCGAGCCGTCGTCCGAGCAGGCGGCGAGCAGTGCGGCGCCCGCGGCCGTCACGGCCCCGGTCAGCAGACTCCTGCGGCGCGGCCCGGTACGGGCGGGCCGGGGGAGGGGTTCGTCGTACGGCACGGCAGACGTCCTCGGGGCGGTCAAGGTGCGGGGGCGTTGGTTCCTCGGAGTACGAGGCAGTGATCACCGTACCCGCGCAAGGGTTCGGGACCGGTGAGCGGGACACCCCACGGCGCCGGTCATGCCCCCAACAGCTCCTGGGTGCCGCCACCCGAGGTGGAGGGGGCGCGCGAAGCGCTCGTCAGAGGGGTGGTGGCGGGCGACCGGTGGGCAGCAACACCTCCCGCGACCGGATACCCTTTGACCTGACACGCGAGAAACCCACAACAGCACACGCGGCCGAGGAGTCACCCGGATGAGCACCACCCAGAGCGAAAGGCTGCGCGGTCTGCTTGAACCGCTTGTCGGCGCCAAGGATCTGGATCTCGAAGAGATCACTGTGACTCCCGCCGGAAAGCGTCGTGTGCTGCGTGTCGTGGTCGACTCCGACGAAGGCGTACAGCTGGACACCTGTGCCGAGCTGAGCCGGGAGATCTCCGAGAAGCTGGACGAGACGGACGCCATGGGCAATGGCGAGTACGTCCTGGAGGTCACCTCCCCGGGCGCCGACCGTCCCCTCTCCGAGCACCGCCACTATGTGCGTGCCACGGGCCGCCTGGTGAAGTTCCAGCTGACCGAAGGCGGCGAGCTGATCGCCCGCATCCTGAAGGTGGACGACGAGGGCCTGGACCTCGAAGTGCCGGGCGTGAAGGGCCGTAAGCCCACCTCGCGCCGTCTTTCCTTCGACTCCGTCGCCAAGGCGCGCGTGGAGATCGAGTTCAACCGCAAGAACAAGGATGTCGACGACGCAGACGTCGACGCTGATGCTGACGCGAAGAAGGAGGCGTAGCCGTGGACATCGACATGAGTGCCCTGCGGGGTCTGGTCCGGGAGAAGGAGATCTCCTTCGACCTTCTCGTCGAGGCGATCGAGTCGGCCCTCCTGATCGCCTACCACCGCACCGAAGGCAGCCGCCGCCGGGCGCGGGTGGAGCTGGACAAGAACACCGGCCATGTGACGGTGTGGGCGAAGGAAGACGCCGAGGACCTCGAGGAGGGCCAGGAGGCCCGCGAGTTCGACGACACCCCCTCGGGCTTCGGCCGGATCGCCGCGACCACCGCCAAGCAGGTCATCCTGCAGCGGCTGCGCGACGCCGAGGACGACGCGACGCTCGGCGAGTACGCCGGCCGTGAGGGCGACATCGTCACGGGCGTGGTCCAGCAGGGCCGCGACCCGAAGAACGTCCTGGTCGACATCGGCAAGCTGGAGGCCATCCTGCCGGTGCAGGAGCAGGTCCCCGGCGAGGAGTACCCGCACGGCCAGCGCCTGCGCTCCTATGTCGTACGGGTCGTCAAGGGTGTCCGCGGTCCGTCCGTGACGCTCTCGCGTACGCATCCGAACCTGGTCAAGAAGCTCTTCGCACTCGAGGTCCCGGAGATCGCCGACGGCAGCGTCGAGATCTCCGCGATCGCCCGCGAGGCCGGCCACCGCACGAAGATCGCCGTACGGTCGACGCGCTCCGGCCTGAACGCCAAGGGTGCCTGCATCGGCCCGATGGGCGGCCGCGTGCGCCAGGTCATGGCGGAGCTCGGCGGCGAGAAGATCGACATCGTGGACTGGTCGGACGACCCGGCCGAGATGGTGGCCAACGCGCTGTCCCCGGCCCGTGTCTCCAAGGTCGAGATCGTGGACCTGGCGGCCCGTTCGGCCCGGGTGACCGTCCCCGACTACCAGCTCTCGCTCGCCATCGGCAAGGAGGGCCAGAACGCCCGCCTCGCCGCGCGCCTGACCGGCTGGCGGATCGACATCCGGCCGGACACGGAGCAGTCAGGGGAATAGGCGAGGGGGCACGGAGGCGTTACAGCCTCTGCCTCCGGACGAGCCGGCAGCCCGGCAGCGGCGCAAAGATCGCGCCGTATTTGAAGCGCGCAGCCATTCGAATCTTGCCCCAAAGGGGTGAGGTCGGTGCGGGGAGGTAGACTTAACGGTGTCTGGCCGGACGCACGCCCGAGCCTGCCCTGAGCGAACCTGTGTGGGATGCCGGGAGCGAGCGGCCAAGCACGATCTGCTGCGGACCGTGTTGATCGAGGGTGAATGTGCCCCCGACCCGCGCGGTACGCTGCCCGGCCGGGGTGCGTATGTACACCCCGCCCTGGTCTGTATCGACACGGCGGTCCGCCGCCGGGCGTTTCCGAGGGCGCTGCGCGCCGAAGGACCGCTCGACACCGCGGCCCTGCGCCGGTATGTCGAGCAGGCGCAACCGTAAGAAGACGTGCCGCACGGAGCCCCGTGCGGTCCAGGTACCCCCGCGAGTTGGAAGTAGGTCGAGATTGCGATGAGCACTCGATGAGCACGCGATGAGTACGCCCATGAAGTAGCGACGGTCCGGCGTAACCCGGACCTAAAAGGAGCGAAGTGGCTAAGGTCCGGGTATACGAACTCGCCAAGGAGTTCGGAGTTGAGAGCAAGGTCGTCATGGCCAAGCTCCAAGAACTCGGTGAATTCGTACGTTCGGCGTCCTCGACGATCGAGGCGCCCGTTGTACGCAAATTGACTGACGCATTGCAGGGTCCGGGTGGCGGCGGCGCCGCCAAGAAGGCCTCCCCTGCCAAGCCCGCGGCGCCGAAGCCGGCCGCCGCCAAGCCGGCCGCATCGGCCCCGGCGACCCCGGCAGCACGTCCTGCCGCGCCGAAGCCTGCGCCGGTCACCCCCAAGCCTGCGGCGGAGAAGCCCGCGGCCCCCGCACAGCCGGGTCCGCGTCCCGCCCCCGCAGCACCCAAGCCGGCCGCGGGCTTCTCC
>NZ_JBEPEW010000236.1:0-8555 GCF_040300965.1 Streptomyces mesophilus
AAACGCAAGACCTCCCAGGTCAGGGCGAGTTCGATCAGCACTCGATGACGTTGACCGCGAGCCCGCCCCGCGCCGTCTCCTTGTACTTGACCTTCATGTCCGCGCCCGTCTCCTTCATGGTCTTGATGACCTTGTCGAGGGAGACCTTGTGCGAGCCGTCGCCGCGCATGGCCATCTTCGCCGCCGTGACCGCCTTGACCGCGGCCATGCCGTTGCGCTCGATGCACGGGATCTGGACGAGGCCGCCTACCGGGTCGCAGGTCAGGCCGAGGTTGTGCTCCATGCCGATCTCGGCCGCGTTCTCCACCTGCTCCGGGCTGCCGCCCAGGACTTCGGCGAGCGCGCCGGCCGCCATCGAGCAGGCCGAGCCGACCTCGCCCTGGCAGCCGACCTCGGCGCCGGAGATGGAGGCGTTCTCCTTGAAGAGCATGCCGATCGCGCCGGCGGCGAGCAGGAAGCGGACCACGCCGTCCTCGTCCGCGCCCGGCACGAAGTTCATGTAGTGGTGCAGGACGGCCGGGAGCACACCTGCCGCGCCGTTGGTGGGGGCGGTGACGACGCGGCCACCCGCCGCGTTCTCCTCGTTGACCGCCATCGCGTAGATCGTCGTCCACTCACCGCGGTGCAGCATCGGGTCGCCCTCGGCGCGCAGCTGACGCGCCTGGGCCGCGGCGCGGCGCTTGACGCGCAGACCGCCCGGCAGGATGCCCTCGCGGGACATGCCGCGCGAGACGCAGGCCTGCATGACGCGCCAGATCTCCAGGAGACCCTCGCGGATCTCCTCCTCGGTCCGCCAGGCCTTCTCGTTCTCCAGCATCAGCGAGGAGATGGACAGACCCGTCTCGCCGGCGAGACGCAGCATCTCGTCGCCGGAGCGGAACGGGTACTTCAGAACGGTGTCGTCCAGCTTGATCCGGTCCTCGCCGACCGCGTCCTCGTCCACGACGAAGCCGCCGCCGACCGAGTAGTAGGTCTTCTCGAGGAGCGGCGCGCCGGTCGCGTCGTACGCGAAGAGCGTCATGCCGTTCGCGTGGTACGGCAGCGAGCGGCGGCGGTGCAGGATCAGCTGGTTCGGCTCGTCGAAGTCGATGACATGGGCATCGCCTATCTCGGCGCCCATCAGCCGCAGCTTGCCGGTCGTACGGATCCGCTCGACCTCGTCGTCGGCGCTCTCCACGTCGACCGTACGAGGGGAGTGGCCCTCGAGACCGAGCAGGACCGCCTTCGGGGTGCCGTGCCCGTGCCCCGTGGCGCCGAGCGAGCCGAAGAGCTCGGCGCGCACCGAGGCGGTCTGGGCGAGCAGACCGTCCTTCTTCAGCCGGCCCACGAACATACGGGCCGCCCGCATCGGGCCGACCGTGTGCGAGGAGGACGGGCCGATGCCGATGGAGAAGAGGTCGAAGACGGAGATTGCCACGGTGGCGGACTCCCTTGTCTGCTCGTGGGGTGTACGAGGGCGGTGCGTATGCGGGTGCGTACGAGGTGCGTATGTGCGGATTGTGTCCGACAGACGAGCCTAACGCGCCATGGCGTCTCACTCGCCTGCCGGAGGTGACCATCGGGTCACAGCTGCCGTCAGGTCTTGACGAGCTCGCGCTCGACGGACGCTTCCGTCACGGGTTCCTCCACAGGGGCGTCCAGCACGGGGTCCGGACCCGGAAGGCCCGCCATGTGGGCCTTGATGCCGGAACGTACGGCCCAGAAGTAGAAGCCGAGGGCCGAGACGCCGACCAGTGCGATGGCCACACCGCCCGGGATGTACCCGGCGCCGCCGAACTCCTCGCCGCCGATCGCCGAGAGCGTGCCCAGCCACAGGAGGAAGGCGATCAGCCACCAGGCCGGGGCGAACTGCGCCCGCAGATTCTTCTCGCCCTTGCGCTTGAGGACCACCGCCGCGATCGGGGCGGCGACCAGCGTGAGCAGCACGACCTTGCCGGTGTCCGGCCACTTCGTCCAGTACAGGGCGCAGGCCGCGAAGGCGAAGGTCAGCGGGCACAGGATCCGCGCGGCCGGCAGCCGGAACGGGCGCGGCAGCTCGGGCTTGGTCTCACGGAAGACCCCGACGGCGATGGGGCCGATCAGATACGAGACCACCATCGCGGCGGAGACGACCGCGGCCAGCGCCTCCCAGCTGTGGCCCACGGTGAAGAGCAGGATCAGCGAGAAGCCCAGGTTCAGCCACATCGCGGGACGCGCGGTGCCGTACTTCGGGTGCACCTCGCGGATCTTCTTCGGGAAGAAGCCGGTGTCGGCGAGGTTCTGCGCCATGAACGAGGCGGAGGCCACGTTGCCGATGTTGGCGCCGGACGGCGAGATGAACGCGCCGAACTGCAGCGTCATCACGACCCAGTGCAGCGCCAGGATCTTGGCCAGGTCGGCGAACGGCGAGGCGAAGTTGATCCCGTGCCAGCCGCCGGCCGAGGCGAGCTGCTCCGGCGGTACGGAACCGATGAAGGCCACCTGCAGCGCCAGGTAGATGACGAGACCGAGGGACAGGGCGCCCACCAGGGCCAGCGGGATCGCGCGGCCCGGGTTCTTGGCGGCGCCGCCGAGGTTCACCACGGCCTGGAACCCGTTGAACGCGAAGACCACACCGGAGGTGGTGACCGCGGTCATCACCGCGGACCAGCCGTTGGGCGCGAAGCCGCCGTGGTTCGTGAAGTTGCCGGTGTGGAAGCCGGAGGCGATGAGCGCGACGACGGCCAGCACCGGGATGGCGAACTTGACCAGCGTGAGCAGGTTGTTCGCCTTGGCGAGCAGCGCCACCGACCAGTAGCAGGCCAGCCAGAGCAGGACGGTCAGGGCGAAGGCCATCACCATGCCGGAGGTGGTCAGGCCGCCGTTCTCGACGAGCCCGCGGGCCCAGCCGAAGTTCCACGAGGACATGTACTGCGTGGAGGCGATCGACTCGATCGGGATCAGCGCCGCGATGGCGATCCAGCAGGCCCAGCCCGTCATGAAGCCGAGCACGGGACCGTGCGAGATCGAGCCGAAGCGCGCCATGGAGCCCGGCAGCGGATAGGCGGCACCGACCTCCGCGTACGACATGGCGATCATGCCGATGAAGACGGCGCCGATCACCCAGGCGATGATCGCGGCGGGGCCCGCGACGGCCGCGGCCTGGCCCGCGCCGAAGAGCCAGCCGGAGCCGAAGATCGAGCCGAGGCCGATCATGATGAGGGCGAAGAGGCTGAGCCCCTTGCGGTTGCCCGCGCTCATGTCCATGGGTCTGAGATCCGTCCGTAGTCGACCGGGCGACCCCTGGAGGGGTGTCCCGGAACCAAGCCTTATCCCGACCGTATTTGCGAACGCTTGGGGTGGTGGCGCGCATCGGGCCCGCACCCTCGGGCCCTAGGTCACGGCAAAGGGCCCGGCCTGTGGATAACCACGGACCGGGCCCTTCGCGGGTGGAACTACAGCGACGGGTACAGCGGGTGCTTCGCGGCCAGCGCGGCCACACGCCCCTTCAAAGACTCCGCGTCGTACGACGCCTTCAGCGCCTCGGCGATGACATCCGCGACCTCACGGAAGTCCTCGGCGTCGAAGCCGCGCGTCGCGAGCGCCGGCGTACCGATCCGCAGACCGGAGGTCACCATCGGCGGCCGCGGGTCGTTCGGGACCGCGTTGCGGTTGACCGTGATGCCGACTTCGTGGAGACGGTCCTCGGCCTGCTGGCCGTCGAGCTCGGAGTCGCGCAGGTCGACGAGGACCAGGTGCACGTCCGTACCGCCGGACAGCACGTTCACCCCGGCCGCGCGGGCGTCCTCGGAGGTCAGACGCTCGGCGAGGATACGGGCACCCTCGATCGTGCGCTCCTGGCGCTCCTTGAACTCCGGCGAGGCCGCGACCTTGAAGGAGACCGCCTTGGCCGCGATCACGTGCTCCAGGGGACCGCCCTGGAAGCCCGGGAAGACCGCCGAGTTGAGCTTCTTCGCGAAGGTCTTGTCGCGGGACAGGATGATGCCGCCGCGCGGACCGCCGAGGGTCTTGTGCGTGGTGGACGTGACCACGTCCGCGAACGGAACGGGGTTCGGGTGCAGACCCGCGGCCACCAGACCGGCGAAGTGCGCCATGTCGACCCAGAGCAGCGCCTCGACCTCGTCCGCGATCCGGCGGAACTCGGCGAAGTCCAGGTGACGCGGGTACGCCGACCAACCGGCGATGATCACCTTCGGGCGGTGCTCCTTGGCGAGCCGCTCGACCTCGGCCATGTCCACCAGGCCGGAGTCGTCCACGTGGTACGGGACCACGTTGAACTGCTTGCCCGAGAAGTTCAGGCGCATGCCGTGGGTCAGGTGACCGCCGTGCGCCAGGTCCAGGCCCAGGATCGTGTCGCCGGGGGAGGCGATCGCGAACAGCGCGGCCTGGTTGGCCGAAGCACCCGAGTGCGGCTGCACGTTGGCGTACTCGGCGCCGAACAGCTCCTTCACGCGGTCGATCGCGATCTGCTCGGCGACGTCCACGTGCTCGCAGCCGCCGTAGTAACGGCGGCCCGGGTAGCCCTCGGCGTACTTGTTGGTGAGGACCGAGCCCTGCGCCTCCATGACGGCGACCGGAGCGAAGTTCTCCGAGGCGATCATTTCGAGCGTGGACTGCTGGCGCTTCAGCTCGGCGTCGACCGCGGCGGCCACGTCCGGGTCGAGCTCATGCAGCGACTGGTTCAGAGAAGACATACGTGCAGCGCCTCAGCTTCCGGAGAACTCGGTGTACTCGTCGGCGGACATCAGGTCGTCCTGCTCGGCGGTGACGCGCACCTTGAACAGCCAACCGCCCTCGAACGGGGCCGAGTTGACGAGCGACGGGTCGTCCACGACGTCCTGGTTGGCCTCGACGACCTCGCCGGTGACCGGGGCGTACAGCTCGGAGACCGACTTGGTCGACTCCAGCTCGCCACAGGTCTCACCGGCGGTCACGGTCTCGCCGACCTCGGGGAGCTGCACGAAGACCACATCACCGAGCGCGTTCGCCGCGTGCTCGGTGATGCCGACCGTCGAGACGCCGTCCGCGGCGGCCGACAGCCACTCGTGCTCCTTGCTGTACCGCAGTTCCTTGGGGTTGCTCATGGCCTGAATTCTCCTGTACGCGAGAAAGTGCTGGGGATGAGGGGTTACGGAGTTACCGCAGAGGCTTGAGTGGACTACTTCTGGCGCTTGTAGAACGGCAGGGCGACGACCTCGTACGGCTCGTGCGTGCCGCGGATGTCCACGCCCACGCCCTTTGTACCGGGCTCGGCGTGCGCGGCGTCGACGTACGCCATCGCGATCGGCTTGCCGAGCGTCGGGGACGGGGCGCCGGAGGTGACGGAGCCGATGACCTCGCCGTCCGCGACGACCTGCATCTCGGCGCGCGGGACGCGGCGGCCCTCGGCGATCAGGCCGACGAGCTTGCGCGGCGGGTTCTGCTCGGCGCGCTCGGCGGCGGCCGTGAGCGCCTCGCGGCCCACGAAGTCGCCCTCCTTCTCGAACTTCACGACCCGGCCCAGGCCCGCGTCGAACGGCGTGAGCGAGGTGGTCAGCTCATGCCCGTACAGCGGCATACCGGCCTCGAGGCGAAGGGTGTCGCGGCAGGACAGGCCGCAGGGGATGAGGCCGTAGTCCTGACCCGCCTCGGTCAGGTCGACCCAGACCTGCTCCGCGTGCTCCGGCTTGATGAAGAGCTCGAAGCCGTCCTCGCCGGTGTAGCCGGTGCGGGCGATCAGCGCGGGGACGCCGGAGACCGTGCCGGGCAGACCCGCGTAGTACTTGAGGCCGTCGAGGTCGGCGTCGGTGACGGCGCTCAGGATGGCCGACGAGTTCGGCCCCTGTACGGCGAGGAGCGCGTACGCGTCCCGGTCGTCGCGCACGACGGCGTCGAACCCGGCCTGGCGCTCGGTCAGCGCGTCGAGTACGACCTGGGCGTTGGAGGCGTTGGCGACGACCATGTACGCCTGGTCCTCGAGGCGGTAGACGATCAGGTCGTCGAGGATGCCGCCGTCGGCCTGGCAGATCATGGTGTAGCGGGCGCGGCCGACACCGATCGAGCCCATGTTGCCGACCAGCGCGTAGTCGAGCAGCTTGGCGGCCTCGGGGCCGGTGACGGCGATCTCGCCCATGTGCGAGAGGTCGAAGAGACCGGCCTTCGTACGTACGGCGGTGTGCTCGTCGCGCTCGCTGCCGTACCGCAGCGGCATGTCCCAGCCGGCGAAGTCGGTCATCGTGGCGCCGAGCGACCTGTGCAGGGCGTCGAGGGCGGTGAGGCGGGGGGCGTTGCTCATCAGAAGGGCTCCCAGGGCATGACTGGTGAGGAGGATCCTCCCCATCTGTCATAAACCTGAGAGGTTCACCACGCTCCCGCGTATCGCCGGATGTGGCTTGCACCTTGGGTGGAGCCGCACATCAAAGGAGCGGCTCGCTTTTCAGAGTTGCCTCGTCCACGCGGTACGGGGCCTGAGAGATTCAAGGGAGGGGCTTGCTCCTTCGGCGCCCGGATGCTGGGCATCCAGGACTCTCCCGCGTGGCTTCGAACGGCCGGTATGCAGTTGGCGCGCACATCATTGCACGTCCATGGGCACCCGTACGACGGGTGCGCGGGAGCTGCCCCCGGAGGGATACGAGACGGGATGCGGAATGCGGTCGTGACAAACCAGGTTCACTCGCATTACCGACTCTTTACACTCGGGAGGGCAGAGTGCGAGGACTGCCTCTCGGTCCCGATGGAGTCGGCTGAGAAGGGATAACCGGATCCGTGGAGGGCAGGCCCCAGTCGACCGAGGGGGAGGACGATCACCGTGCAGCACAGCAGCGCATACGTCAGCAATGGCGTGGCGATCCCGCAGCAGGCAGGACCGACCAGACGGCTCGCGGTCGTCCGCGATACGGAACCGGCGGTCGTGCGCGATCTGCGCGGCCGCACCGCACCCGACCGTCTGCTCTTCGGCCCCGGTGACCTCGTCGTCGTCTCCGGGCTGCCCGGCAGCGGCAAGACCACGCTGATCCAGCGCGCGGTGCGCGCACCCCGCCTCGACTCCCAGGACTCCCGCGACCGCTGGTCCGCGTTCATGCCGCGCTTCCTTCCGTACGCGGTCTACCGGCCCCTGGTCCGGCTCGCCCACTACGCCCGGCTGCGCCGCATCCTGCGCTCGGGCGCCGAGGCCGTCGTGCACGACTGCGGCACCCAGGCCTGGGTCCGCCGCTGGCTGTCGCGCGAGGCCCACCGCCGCGGCACCTCGCTGCATCTGCTGCTGCTCGACGTCGACCCCGACATGGCCCTGGCCGGCCAGCGCGACCGCGGCCGCGGGGTGTCCCGCTATGCGTTCACCCGCCACCGCGGCGCGGTGGGCCGCCTCGTCCGCGATGCCGAGAAGGGGGAGCTGCCGCCGGGATGCGCCTCGGTCGTGCTGCTCGACCGGAAGGCGGCGGGCGGCTTGGACGTGGTGGGGTTCCGTACGGCCTGAAGCCGAAGGTGAACGCGACGCACCCCGCCCCGCCTCGATCGGCGGAACGGGGTGCGCTGTGCGTAAGGCAGGTGCCGTCAAACAGGTGTCACTTGCCGAACGGCAGCGGCAGGGCACCCGTCGGCAGACCTCCGAGCGGCAGACCCGTCGGCAGTCCGGTCGGCAGACCCGGCACCGGCAGGGGCAGCGGCAGCGGGAGCGGCGGCACGGCGCCCGTCGGCAGGCCGGCCGGCGGAGTGGCGGGCTTGAGGAGCAGGTCCGTCAGGCCGGGCAGCAGCTTCGTCACGTCGCCGAGGCCGAGCTTCTCCAGGATCGGGCCGAGCCCGACCTTGATCAGGAGATCCACGACCACATTGGTCGAGAGCTCCACCGAAGCGGTCAGCTTCGCCAGGTCGCCCTTGGCGGCGGCGTCCACGATCACCTTGACCTGGGCCTCGAGCTTCTTCGTCGCGTCCTCGACCGCTTCCTTCGGGTCGACCTTGGCGGGCGCCGGCGCCTCGGCCACCGGCTCCGGGTCCACCGCTTCGGTCGCCGCGATCAGCTCCCTGACCGCGGTGTCGAGCAGGGTCCGGTGGCTCTCGTCGTACGTGCCTTCGGCGCCGCTCTTCGCGGCCTCGTCGATCGCCGCGTACAGCTTGTCGAGGCTGCGCTGGACGCGGCGCTCGGCCTCGGTGTCGATCGGCGCGGACGCGGACGTCCCGCCCTCGGCGGCGAACGCGGTGCCGGCGCCGACGGCGACGGTGCCGGCGGAGAGGGCGACGGTGACGGCGAGCGCGGTGAGAGTCCTGTTGAGTCGCATGGGGAGTGCCTTTCAGGGGGTGAGCGCGGATCTTCGATGGGTGGAGCGGGGGAACTTCAGAGGGGAGAGCGGAGGCGGAACCTTGCGGGAGCGCAGTCCGGACCGGCTCGGCCTGAACGGGCCGGCCCGGACTCCGCCCGGATCACGGGAACTTGGGCAGCCCGCCGAACGGCGACGGCGGGAAGAGCGGCAGACCCGGGATCGCGGCGGGTGCGGCCGGGAACGCGGGCAGGCCCGGGAACGCGGCGGGCGTGGCGGCCGGCAGCCCGCCGAACGGCGAGGTGGGGCGCGAAGTCGAGGGCGATCTCGAGCCGCAGCTCGCGG
>NZ_JBEPEW010000237.1:0-8363 GCF_040300965.1 Streptomyces mesophilus
AGCGTCGCGTCGTTGTCGACCCGGCCCTCTGCGTCGAGCACACCGCAGTGCCCGTGGTCCGTGACCTCGTCGAGGCCCCGAACTGCACGGCGCCCGCGGGCTCGCCGAGCAGATCCGCCCCGTGCTCGGCACCCTCGCCGACCCCTCGGTCACCGGCCCCGGCCTCGCCCGCGAACGCGTCGACGAACTGCTCGCCGCGGCTGCCACCCTCCTGGACGCCACGGCCGACGCGATCCGCCACGGACGGCCGGCCGAACTGCCGCCGCAGGCGCTCGCCGCCATCGAGATCCCTTCGGCGGGCCCCGTACTCACCGGCCCGGCCCACGAGGCGGCCGGCCGACTGCGCGCTCTGCTGCACGACGTGGTCGACACGGCGGGCGGGAGACACGGAGGGGGCGGTGGGTGCGGGGGCGTTCATGGTGGGGATCAGGGTGGTGACGGGCCGGTCGGGGGCGGGCATGGTGGGGATCAGGGTGGCGACGGGCCGGTCGGGGGCGGGCCTCGTGGGGAGCAGGACGGCGAGGGGCCGGTCGGGATCGGTCGAGCCGGTGCCGTCCGCGCCGGAGCGCTCGAACTCCCTTCGGCGGCCGACCAGTTCAGGGGCGCGCTCGCCACGGTCCGGGGCCAACTGCACCGCGACTCCCCGGTGTTCCGGCACGCGGTACGCCTCACGGCGGTCGTGGTCGTGGGCGATCTCATCGGCCGTGCCCTGCCCTTCGGGCACGGCTACTGGGTCCCGCTGGTCGGCGCTCTCATCCTGCGCCCCGGGTTCTCCCAGACGTACAGCAGGGCGGCCGCCCGCCTCGGCGGCACCGTCCTCGGTCTCGTCATCGCCGGCGCGATCGTCGAACTCGCCCACCCCGGCGAGGCGTTGGCCGCCGTCCTGTCCGTCGTGTGCGGCGGACTGATCCTCCTCTTCATGTACACCGGATACGCCCCCGTCCAGGCCGCCGCCTCCGGGTACACCGTCTTCACGCTCGGCATGGCGGGCGTGGGCCTGGACCAGTCGGTGCCCGCGCGTCTCGTCCTGACCCTGATCGGCGGCGGCCTGGCGATGCTGGCGTACGCCCTCTACCCCTCCTGGGAGACCCCCCGGCTCCGCACCCGCCTCGCCGACTGGATCCACGCCGACCTCGGCTATGCCGCCACGGTCGTACGCCATTACGCGGAGCCGACCGGACCCGCCGCCCGCGAGACGCGCGAGGCGGTCCTGACCGCCCGCAGCGCCCTACTCGCCTGGCGGGACGCGGTGGCCCTGGCCGCGAAGGAGCCGGTACGCGACCGCGGTCTGTCCCACACCGCGCAGGACGGCGCCGAACGCGCCCTCTACGAAGCCGCCCGCGTGACCATGCTCCTGGAGGCCCACGTCCCCGCGCCCGGAGCTCCGCCCGTTCCCGCCGCGGCCGCCTTGGCCGAGGCCCTGCAACAGTCGGCGGACGCCGCCGCCCAGGCCGTACGCGACCGCCGCGTCCCCACCTGGGAACCGGTCCGCGCCGCCCTCGCCGACTGGCACGGCGAAGGTGCCACGTCCGAGATGGTGCACCGCACCGGCACCCTCCTCCTCACCTCCCTGTCCGACCTCTCGACCGCCCTGGAGTACGCCTCGCCCCCGGTCCCGCCCGGCAACAGTCCGGCGCCCGAGCCGGGCCGGCGACAAGGCTGATCCGCTACGAGGGTTCCTTCCCGGTCGCGACGCGCTCCAGGACCACCACCGGAATGGTCCGCCGGCTCCTGGCCTCGTACGTGCGGTAGACCGGGGCCAGTTCTGTCATCAGCCGCCACAGCCGCTCGCGCTCCGCACCCTCGGCGGTGCGTGCCCGGACGGCGAACCGTTCCCCGAGGATCTGGACCTGCGCCTGTGGTTCAGCCACCAAGTTGAGGTACCAGTGGGGATGGGTGTGGGTGATGGCCGAGCCCGAGGCCACGAGGATGTGGCGGCCCGCACGTGCTCCGCGACCGAAGGGTCGGAGCTGTCGATCACGAGGTCCTGCGGTGACATGGGATTCTCCTGGTTCGGGCGTTCGCCAGGGACGCGACGCCTCCGTGACGTTTCGGTCCCCACGCCCGCAGGGACAGTCCGCCCGGAAATCCGGCGGCCGGCGGATGTCGAGAACGCGTCACCGGCTCCGTCCCAGGACCATCAGCGGCCACCACAGGCCGCACGCGCAAGCACCACCGACCGCACGGACATGAAGGAGAAACCGCCATGGCGATTCAGCGGATGGACAACGTGGGCATCGTCGTCGAGGACATGGACGCCGCCATCGCGTTCTTCGTGGAACTCGGGATGGAGCTCGAAGGAAGGGCCGAGGTCAAGGGCCTCGTCGCCGACCAGTGCACCGGACTCGACGGCGTCCACTGCGACATCGCGATGCTCCGTACCCCGGACGGCCACAGCCGGCTCGAACTGTCGAAGTACCGCACCCCCGCGGCGACCGGCGAGGGCCCGCGCGACAAGCCGCACAACATCCTGGGCACGCACCGCGTCATGTTCGCCGTCGACGACCTCGAGGCCACCGTCGCCCGCCTGCGCCCACACGGCGCCGAACTCCTCGGCGAACTCGCCCGCTTCGAGGACAGCTACCTGCTCTGCTACGTCCGCGGCCCGGAGGGCATCATCATCGGACTGGCGCAGCAACTGGGCTGAGCGGGCGCTCCATGACCAACTCGCCGCGGGCCTACCGAGGGTGATGGTCCCCCAACTCGAACCGAAGGGCGATCCGGTCGGCGAGGACGGAGGCAGGCGTCGACCCGTCGACCGTGAGGGCGGCAAGCCCGTGCACCGGGGCCTGCCTGCGGACTTCCTCGTCCCAGAGAGCGTCACGCGCCAGGCGTTCGGCGAGCGTGCTCGCCGGGTCCTCACCGCCCCAATTGGCCTGAGCGCGGGCGCGATCCGCGTACCGGGCGGACAGCGCGTCATGCCTGAACTCGGGCGTGGGGACCAGGAAGACGGCTTGCTCGGGCCGGCGCAACAGCGGCGCCAGATCCCGTGGCAGGGTCCCGAAGTAGTCGACCAGGATGATGCGTTCGTCCGGGCGCTCCAGGAGATCCTCGACGAGAAACCCGATGGTCTCGCCGTACAGGCTCGGCATTTCCTGGAACACCTGACGCCCCGTGCGCTCGCGCCACATGGCGCCGGGTGCCAGGCCACGAAGCGAGGCGAGGCGAGGGTGAAGCTGCGGTGTGCACCGCTCCAGCCAGGCATGTTCTGCGCGGTCACCGCAGTAGATCTCGACGTCGTACCGGTCGGCCAGTAACCGAGCCAGCGTGCTCTTGCCGCTGCCGGCGCCCCCGGCAATCCAGCGCACATGGGAGAGACGGTCTGCGAGACCGTGACAGCTCTCGGCATCCGAGAATGCGAAGGTCATGCCCAATATGGTGGTCCCCTCGCGAAAAGAATCACAGTCTTGTTCTTCTCCGCTCGCGGCATGAATATGAAAGAGAGGGGGGCTTCCTTGAAGTGCAGGCGTGGGCGGATCGGTTCGGTCGCGATGGTCAGGCGATGGAGATCATTCGTGAGCCCACCTGCTCCCGATCCGGGGACAGCCGCCTTGCGGCAGACCTGCGGAAGCAGTGGGCCAAGCTGTCACTCCAGGCCAATGCCCGTATGCAAGGATTCGAACCTGCGACACCCGCTTGAGGAGCTCGACCGGGGAGTCCATCAGGCGCCATACCGGCCGAAGTTGAGTCCATGGGGACCGCTGCCGCACCGGGGTGTTTGCTGTGGTTGCTGTACTTCGCTGCTGTACCCCAAGGTCGGGGATGATTGTCAGCGCTGACAAGTACTCTCGGCGGCGCGTGGTCGGCACCCGGGGTATCCAACTCTGCAGTGCAGCTGCATCCCTGGTCTGCCTGGGGGTGGTCCGGTAACCAGCCCGCGGCCTAACCGGCGACGCAGGCTCTGTTGATGGCCAAGAGTCAGACCTGACAGCGCCGACCACGCGCTTAGAAGGGCCCCATCCGCTTCCATGACTGCAGACCTCTGACCTGCAAGGAGGCTCGTTCGCCTTGCTGCCGGATTGGCAACGTCGACACGTGTTCGACAGGCACTGCAATCGACATCGGTAAGTTGGTGCGCTGCCGGTCTATGGGCGCTACCGACGAAATGGGCCTGTTCAGGCGATGAAAGGTCACGGTCACGACACAGGCCCGATCGTCGGCCGTGCGGAAGGAGCTGCGTTCAGTAGCGGAGAGCAATGATCCGTCGGCTACCGGATCTGCCGGAATGAGCTGGTGGCCTCATGGCCCTGCTTCAGAATCAAGGCATGGCGTCTGAGGCGGTTTTCGGGCTTGTCGGTGTCCTGCTCGGGTCGGTGTCGACGTCCGTCGTCGCCGTGTACCAGGTACAACTGGTGGGCAGACGCGAACGCGAGGCACGTGAGTATGAGCGTGTTGAAGCCAGCCGGGCACGGCGCGACGCCTTCCAGCGCGAGAGCATCACAGCCCTTCAGGACGCAGTGGCAGACATGATTAAAGCCGTGTACGCCGAACAGGATCGGCAGTTGGAGCGGATGGCTGAAGTATCTGTCTGGCCGGCGCGGCAGTGGGAGACGCCAACCGCGGTCGGTTGGTCAGACGCCGAGATCCGGCTACAGGTCGCCCGCGCCCGAGTCTTCGATAGCGATCTGCGGACACTTGCGCGTGAAACCCGCTCTGCGGCGAGGGAGTTCGTTTGAGCTCCGACGCTGGAAGCAGCCGAGCAGTCGAATCTGCGCCTCGACGAGCTCTACGCGCAATTCAACGAAAGGGTGGCTCAAGTGTTCCGACAACTCGATTGACGCTTCGACAACATCGGCCGAAGTCGAGCTCATGGCGACCCAAAGATCGTCTGCGCCATCGTGCGCGGTCGACGGAGTCTTAATAGGCGAGTCAGTCAAGCTGAGCTCCTCGTTGGGCGCGGCCTATGGCGCGACGCTGGCGAGGTCCCATATCCAGTCCGTGATCTTTTTCCGCTTGGCGGGTGAGGCGTGGTACCAGGTCAACGGTAGCCACACCAGCAGCCCCCACACCCCGACGGTGATGATCGTTAGGACCAGATGCAATGCGAAAGGGATCTTGCTTCGCCTAGAGGGTGAATCAGCCATAAAAGGCCACGTTAGGGCGACTCAGGCCTGTGGATACTGAGGCCTCAGCCCTCAGTTCTTGAGGGCCAAAGCCCCTTCTCGTGTCAGCTGATCGGTTGATGCGCGCATGCGCTGATCAGGCCGGTGGAGCGGCTTTGGGCTGGAGCTGCTTGGGACGAGTGATCATGGCCCGGGCTTGTTACGGAGTACGCATCTGGAAACCTTCCGCCAGGTAATGAGTACTTGTACTCAGGCTCCATGCCACGCGATCCCACAGACTCCTGGTGTGGGGTGGACGCAGACTGAACTAATCGTGGACGCCGGCCTGGCGGTTGCGGCCACTGTCGCTCTCGCCCTGATGTGGGTGTTGGTCGTGGTGCGAGTCGTGAAGGCGTTCGCTCAGTCGCTTGGTGTTTCGCTGAACTCAGGCCGCGGGCCCCTTGGTTGTGAATGGGTGCTCCTCGGCGTCATGGTCATGGTGGCTCTGGTGGTTCATGTGACGCTGGTATGGCTGGCCTGGACCCACCACCTCTGGCTCTCGCTGGCTGCGCAATTAGCGCTGCCGATCTGCACCTTTTTGTGGGTCCGCTTTGCCCGTGAGAACTGAACAGGCGGCTGGTTGCCGACCGCTGAGGTCGGTGGAACGGCTTTGGCCGGTGTCCTGCCTGATTTGGGGTCGGGCATGACCAGGGGGCCGTACGCTGGTTGGCAACTTGGTCTGCTCGTTGAGCCTCCGCGTGCTGAGACACGAGAGCTGTCCCCCTGGTCGCTGGACGAGACGCTCGATCCTCGCCGCTTCCCGGAACGACCCGCTGTACGCGGCCTTCGTCCTCGCGATCGCGATGGGGCTGCACCGGGGTGAGATCGTCGGGCAAAGCCAGATCGGCATCACCATGGGCATCTACGCACACATCGTCCAGGACACCCAGGGCGAGGCCATGAGTCACATGGACCGGCTGCTCAGGAGGCGTCCCCGGTCGTGAATGACCATGACGGTTGATGTCAGATGTGGATGTCAAAGGCCCCGGACCATGATCGGTCCGGGGCCTTTGCGCTGGTGCCCCCGGCAGGATTCGAACCTGCGACACCCGCTTTAGGAGAGCGGTGCTCTATCCCCTGAGCTACGAAGGCGGGGCCTTGCCGTGTTGTCCGCAAGGTCTGGGCCGGCCCGAAGGGCGGCTCTGGACAGGGTAGCGGATGTGGGCACGGCCGGTGGGGGAGCCCTACGAGCCCTGGCGGAGCCTCGTTGCGCGGTGGCGGAGGTGGGTGGCGAGGTCGGGAGGGGGAGGAGCGGTGGGGTGGGGGGTGAGCGCGGAGGTGGAGAGGCGGGCCATCGCCGATTCGGCGTAGGTGAGGTCGTCGCGCCAGGTACGCAGCGTCCTGTGGTGGCGCGGGTCGGTGTGCAGGCGGGTCAGTTCGGTGCGTACGGCGGCCAGTTCGGCGTGGGCGCGGCGGCGCAGGGCGTGCAGGGTTTCGGTGTCGTCGGGGTGGGCGTGTGCGTGGTCGGCGTACGCGGCGATGGAGTCGTGGGCCGTCGCGAGCCGGTGGGGGACGCGGGCGCGGGTGTCCTCGGGCCAGAGCAGGTAGCCGCAGAGGAAGGCGACGGCGCAGCCGATCACGGTGTCGAGGAGGCGGGCCTCCGGGACGGCGGAACCGGCCTGGCCGAGCGGGTCGGCCAGCAGCAGCATCACCGGGGTGAGGAAGAGGGTCTGCAGGGCGTAGTTGCGGCGGGCGTACGCCTGGAGCAGACCGGTCAGGACGACGGTGACGGCGATCCGCCACCAGCCAGCCGGGAAGACGGCGATGGCGGCGAGGCCGAGCAGGACCCCCGCGACGGTGCCGGCGGCGCGCAGGACGAGGCGGGCGGGCACGGTGCCGAGACCGGGGCGTACGACGAGGGCGACGGTGAGGACCAGCCAGCCCGAGTGCGGCAGTCCGCTCAAGGAGGCGACGGTCTGCGCCAGGCCCAGGCAGACCGCGAGGCGCAGGGCGTAGCGGCGGGCGGCGGCGTCGTGCAGGCGGCCGGACAGGGCGGTGGCGAGGCGGCGGAGGGGAGCGGGCGGCGGCGGGACGAGGCGCGGTGGTCCGGTGGGCCGCTGCGCGGCGGGCGCGGCCAGACGCGCGACCGCGGTGTGCAGGGTGCGGGCGGCGGGGTCGTGGGGTTCCGGCGGCAGCGGCACTGTCTCGGCGGGCCCCGCTTCCGGCGGCAGCGCCGTCCCGGCCGCCTCCGTCCCGCCCACTTCCGCCGCGGCCACCCCCGTCCCGGTCCCGGTTACGTCTGTCCCCGCTCCGGCCGCCTCCGTCCCGGCCGCCTTCGTCTCTGCCCCGGCCGCCTCCTTCCCTGTCCGTGCCTCCTCCGCCTCAGCCTGCTCCGTCCCTGTCCCCGCTCCGGCCGCCTCCGTCCCGGCCGCCTTCGTCCCTGCCCTGGCCGCCTCCTTCCCCGTACGTGCCTCCTCCGCCTCAGCCTCCTCCGTCCCTGTCCCCGTCCCAGTCACCCCCGCCTCAGCCACCCCACCCCCACTCCCACCTCCACTCTCCAAAACCACCCCCGCCACTCCTCGTACCGCCTCCGCATAAACCCCAGCCACCCCAGCCACCCCAGCCGCCATGCTTGTCCCAGCCACCCCGGTCACCCCAGCCGCCACTCCACCTCCCGACGCCAGTCCACCCCCCGACACCACCCCACCCCCCACCCCCAAAACCGCAGGCGCCGCCGCGATGACCTCCACCAAGAGGTCGAGGTCGGTGGTGAGGCGGGCGGTTGTGGTGCCCGGGCGGGGTGCGGACAGGCGGCGTACGAGGACCGTGTCGTAGGCCGCGTCCATCGCCTCCGTCACCGCGTGGCGGCGCTCGGCCCAGGTGTCGGCCGTGGCGTCGAGGAGGTCCGCGACGGCGTGCAGCGCCCCGGCCACCGCCTGCCGTTCCCCCAGGTCGGGGCGGCGCAGGGCCTGGCCGAGGGAGAGCAGCATCAGCGGGACGCCGCCGAGCAGGAACAGCAGCGGCACCTGCCACCACGGCGCCGTGGCCGGAAGGCCGAGGCCCATGGCGGTGGCGAGCAGCAGGACCAGCGTGGCCATGTCGCTGATCCGGCCGATCGTCGAGATCAGACCGCTGATCAGCGCGACCACCGTGACGAGCAGGATCTGTGCCCAGGCCTCGCCGTGGGTGAGCCGGCCGAGCGCGAGCCCGACCGCACCGCCGAGCTGCGGCAGGAGCAGGGTCAGCGCCCGGGTGCGCCAGGGTGCGGCGGAGTCGTCGACGGCCGCACCGTACGCGCCGAGCGCGGCGGCGGCCCCGAGG
>NZ_JBEPEW010000238.1:0-8277 GCF_040300965.1 Streptomyces mesophilus
GGCCGTCGTTCCTCGCGGTGGCCGCCGCGTTCGGCCTCGGCTCGCTCGCGCTGCACGGTACGCGCCGCTGGCCGGGCGTCCTGCTCAACCCGCTCGGTCTGGTCGGTGCCGTGGGGCCCGGCGCGGTCTGGGCCTGGCGCGGGGTCCGTGCGCGCACCGGCGGCGCGCGCGGTTCGCTTGCGCCGATCGTGCGCGCCGTCGCCGTGGCCATCGTGCTGCTGCTGGTCTTCGGCGGGCTGTTCGCCGCAGCGGACTCCACGTTCGCCGATCTGCTCGGCAGTCTGCTTCCGGACTCCGACCTGTCCGACGGACCGGTGCGGTTCCTGCTCTTCGCGCTCGGCGTGCTCGGCGCGGTGGCGGCCGCGTACACGGCTGCGGCCCCGCTGCGCTGGGACAAGATCGAGGTGACGCCGGGACGGGCCCGCGGGCGGGTCGAATGGGCCCTGCCGCTGGTCGTCCTGAACCTCCTCTTCGCCGTCTTCAACCTCATCCAGCTGACCGTGCTCTTCGGCGGCTACGAGGCGGCTCTGAAGGACGGTCTCACCTACTCCGAGTACGCCCGGCAGGGCTTCTGGCAGCTCCTGTTCGCCACTCTGCTCACCCTCGGCGTGATCGCGCTCGCGCTGCGCTGGTCGCCGCGCGACGGGCGGCGCGACCGCACCCTGGTACGCGCCGTGCTCGGCACCCTGTGCGTGCTGACCCTGATCGTCGTCGCGTCCGCGCTGCGCCGGATGCAGATGTACGTCGACGCGTACGGACTCACCAGGCTCAGGATCTCCGTCACCGCCATGGAGCTCTGGCTCGGCCTTGTGATCGTGCTGATCATGGCGGCCGGGGTGTGGGGCGCACGCTGGCTGCCCCGCGCCGTGATCGCCAGTGCGGCGGGCGGTGTGCTGGTCTTCGGCCTTGTCTCGCCGGACGGGATGGTGGCCGAGCAGAACGTCCAGCGCTACCAGGACACCAAGAAGTTCGACGTCGACTACGTGTCCGGGCTCTCGGCCGACGCCGTACCCGCGCTCGACAAGCTGCCCGAACCCGTCCGCACCTGTGCGCTCAGGCCGCTGATGGAATCGCTGGGCGAGGACAGGGCGCCCTGGTACGCGATGAGTTACGGGGAGCACCGGGCGCGTTCGATCATCGAGGAGCGTCCGCTGCGCGAGGGCGTGAACTGCTACGACCTGGATGTGATCGACACGGGTACGGACCGCTCGGAGTACTGAGCGGCGACGTGCGGTGCCGACAGGAAGGGGCGCCCCTCCACGCGAGGGGCGCCCCTTTTCCGTACCCGGGAAGATCAGTGAGCCACCGGTGTGGACGTCCCGCTGAGGGCGTCCAGGTCGCTCTTGCGCACCCTGATCACGAAGATCGCGGTGATCAGCGCGAGGACCGCCATCGCGACCGCCGGGATGAAGCCGGTGGAGATGCCCTCCGAGAGGATCTCCTTGGCCCACGGCGAACCCTTGGGCAGTTCCCCGGTCTTGGCGAAGGCCGCCTGCTGCTCGGGTGTCGCGTTCGCCATGAAGTCGGCGACCTGGATCTTCGCCTCGTCGCGGCTGGCCGTGCCGAAGACGGTGGTCAGGATCGCGAGGCCGAGTGAACCGCCCACCTGCTGGGTCGCGTTGAGCAGACCGGAGGCCGCGCCCGCCTCGTGCTGGGCGACGCCGGAGACCGCGGTGAGGGTCAGCGTCACGAAGTTGAGACCCATGCCGAAGCCGAAGAGCAGCATCGGACCGAGAACGCCGCCGAGATACGAGCTGCTGGTGTCGATCAGGGTCAGCCAGCCGAGCCCCACGATCACGAACGACGAGCCGACCACCATGAAGGGCTTCGGGCCGAGCTTGGGCAGCAGCGCCTGTGACAGACCCGCGCCGAACACGATCGCCACCGTCACCGGCAGGAACTTCAGACCGGCCTCGATGGGGGTGTCACCGAGCACGTTCTGAACGAAGAGCACGATGTAGAAGAACATGCCGAACATCGCGGCGGCCAGGCTCAGCATGATCACATACGTGCCCGAGCGGTTGCGGTCGCGGAACATCTTCAGCGGGGTGATCGGGTCCTTGGCCTTGGTCTCGATGTAGATGAAGACCGCGAGGAGCACGACGGCCGCGCCGAACGAGGCCACCGTCAGGCCGTCCTTCCAGCCGTCGCCGGCCGCGCGGATGAAGCCGTAGACAAGAGCGACCATGCCCAGCGTCGAAGTGATCGCGCCGGCGAAGTCGAAGCGGCCGGGGTGGCGCTCCGACTCCTGGATGTACTTCGGCGTCAGCACCGCGATCAGTACACCGATCGGGACGTTGACGAAGAGCACCCAGCGCCAGTCGAGCCACTCGGTGAGCATGCCGCCGGCCAGCAGACCGACCGCACCGCCACCTGCGGAGACCGCGGCGAACACACCGAACGCCTTGTTGCGCTCCGGGCCTTCGGGGAACGTGGAAGTGATCAGCGCGAGCGAGGTCGGCGAGGCGATCGCACCGCCGACGCCCTGCAGGGCGCGCGCCGCGAGCAGCTGCCAGGGCTCCTGCGCGAAGCCGCCGATCAGGGAGGCGAACGTGAACAGCAGGATGCCGAACATGAACACCCGGCGCCGGCCGAGGATGTCGCCCGCGCGCCCGCCGAGCAGCAGCAGGCCGCCGAACGTGAGGGTGTAGGCGCTGACGACCCAGGTCAGGTCGGTGGTGGAGAACTTGAGCGCGTCCTGGATGTGCGGCAGCGCGATATTCACGATGGTGGCATCGAGGACGACCATCAGCTGGCAGGCCGCGATGATGAACAGGGCTATCCCGGCGTGGGGCGACTTGGCGGTGGTCGCGCCGGGCACCGGATCCGGTTCCGCGACGCGTATGTCCTCGTGTGACTGTGACACTGATGCTCCCCTGGGCGTCTTAGTGAACGACAGCGTTCACTAGAGGCGACCCTAGCGAGCGGTTCATCTTGAACACAAGGAAATTCTTGGGGAGTTGGGCGTTCCTTGACCGGCCGCGGGCCGATGCCCGAGGGCGAGTGATTCGTGCCGTTCGACCTGTCGCGAGCGACCCGCGCGCCTGCGATCCTGTAAGGACCCCGCGCAGTACCGGAAGCGGAGACTCCCCGTGGTGCGCCCCCACGCACCGCCTCTGCCTCCCGGCGCGGCGCGACCGGTCTCAACGGAGAGAGAAACATGGCTACTTCGCGCTGGACGGCCGCTCCCGCCCAGGCCTGTGTCCCCCAGGTGGTGGCTCCGCGGCGCCGCGGAGCCGTGCTCGAACGCGCCATCCTCGACGCCGCGCTCGAGCAGCTCAGCAAGGTCGGCTGGAACGGGCTGACCATGGAAGGCGTCGCCGCCGGCGCCCAGACCGGCAAGGCGGCGGTGTACCGGCGCTGGCCCTCCAAGGAGGACCTGGTCGCCGACGCGCTCGAGTCGGGCATGCCTCCGCTGTCCCCTGCGCCCGACACCGGAAGCGTCCGCGAGGACCTCCTGACGCTCTGTCTGGCCATGCGTGACGCGATGTACTCGCGGCCCGGCTTCGCCCTGCGCGCGGTGCTTCACGAATGCGACGGCAGCGTGGCCGAACGCTTCCAGGCGGTGATCTTCGGTCGTGTGATGCAGCCCGCCATCGAGGCGATCCGTGAGGTGCTCAGCCGGGGCGTACGCCGGAACGAGGTGCGCACCGCGGCCTTGAACGATCATGTCTGCGAGGCCATTCCCGCGATGATGATGTACCGCGCCAAGGTGTACGGAAGCGAATGGTCGCCCGCCGAGATCGCCGGCATGATCGACGATCTGATCGTCCCGCTGGTGCGCCGCGAGGCGTGACGACGGGGGCGGGGGTGTCCTGCCGCCCTCCCGCAGGCGTACGCTGGCATCGCCATGCCGTACGAAGCACCCACCCACACCGTAGAGCGCTCGATCCGGGCGAAGACCGGCGCGAAGATCATCGCCGGTATCGATGAGGTCGGACGCGGTGCGTGGGCGGGACCTGTCACGGTCTGCGCCGCGATCACCGGTCTGCGCCGGCCGCCCGAAGGCCTCACCGACTCCAAGCTGCTCACCGTCAAGCGCCGCGACGCGCTCGCACTCGAGCTCGGCGACTGGGTCACGGCCCACGCGCTCGGACACTCCACACCGCAGGAGATCGACGACCTGGGGATGACGGCCGCGCTGCGGCTGGCCGCCGTCAGGGCGCTCGACGCTCTTCCGGTACGGCCCGACGCGGTGATCCTCGACGGCAAGCACGACTATCTGGGCGCGCCCTGGCAGGTGCGTACGGTCATCAAGGGCGACCAGTCCTGCGTGGCCGTGGCCGCCGCGTCCGTGCTCGCCAAGGTGGAACGCGACGCCATGATGGCCGAACTGGGCGCGGCCTGCGCCGAGTTCGGCTTCGAGGCGAACGCGGGCTATCCGTCCCCCGTACACAAGGCGGCGCTCGAGGAGCGGGGGCCGACCGAGCACCACCGGCTCTCGTGGTCGTATCTCGACGCGCTGCCGAAGTGGCGGCACCTCAAGAAGACCCGCGCCCCCGTGCTCGGTGTCCCGGTCCCGGAAATCGAGGGGCAACTCGGGTTCGATTTCTGACACCATGCCGCTCGCGGCGTCCGGCCCGGCCCGTTGCCCTGCCGGTCGTACTCATGTGCCACCCGCCGTTACGGTTCGTGCCGGCGTTTGATAGACATCCAGTCATGCCTCTCCTTCCCGAGGAGCCTCAGATTCACGAGAGTGTCCAGGGTCCCCGCGCCACTTCGGCCGCCGGCCGCACTGCGCCGACCCCTCGTCCCGTACCCGGTCCGCGTCCCGCGGCCGCCCCGCGTCCCGGACGCCCCGGTCCCGGCTCCGCCCGGCCGGGTCCGCCGGTTCAGCGCACGCCGCGCGACGCGGCCAAGCCCACGCCGACGCCCGCTGCCGGACCGGCTGTTGAGCAGCCCGCGCCGGCTGCTGTGCCGTCCGCGCCGGCTGCTGTGCCGTCCGCGCCGCAGATCCAGTTGATCCCCGCCTCCGTGGAGGGCGCGCTCGACGCGGCCGAGGAAGCGGTGGACCTGCTGCTCGACTCGGGCCGCGCGCCCGGCGACATCCTGGTGCTCACCACCGGGGAGCAGCACCCGTGGGCCGCCCATGAGTTGAGCTTCGGCGACGCCGCCTACTGGGCGCAGCACGAAGCCGGCGACGACGTCTTCTACGCCTCGGCCGACGACGCCGCCCGTGCGGCGGTGCGCCCCGTGGTGGTCGTCGCGCTCAACGGCGGCACGGACGCCCAGGCCGCGACCGCGCTGCCGCTGGCGATGGGCCGTGCGGGTGCGCTGCTGATCGTGTGCGGCGATCCGCAGCGGATCAACTCGGTGCTGGGCGCGGGAGTCTGAGGGCGGGCGGCTTCGGCCGCTTTCCTCGCGGCTGTGGGCTGAGGGCTGTGGGCTGCTTGCTTCGGCGCTTCGGGCTGCTTGCCTCGGTGCTTGGGCTGCTTTCCCTTTCGTACGAGGTGAGTGGGGCCCACCCCTTGAGGTGGACCCCCGTCGTGCGGCGGCGCTCAGAGCGAGGCGGCCCGGCGCAGCAGTTCCATGCCGCCGTGGCCGTTCGCCGTATACGGGGCGTCGGTCCCGTTGGCCACGGTGCTCATCGCGCTCACCCGGGAGGCGCTCGGCTGCCGGCCGCCGCGTCCCTCGCCGAGCACCTGCCAGCCGCCGGCGGTCAGCGTGATGTACGCGCCGCAGCGCAGCCCGTGCAGGGTGCAGGCGTCGCGCAGCCCCCACATCCAGGCGCCGTCCTCCTCGGTCCAGCCCTCCGCGCCGTCCCGGCAGTAGAGCAGCACGGCCGTGCGCACCGGCGTACGGCGGCGCAGATCGTGCGGGATCACCCGGCGCAGCTGGGCGAGCAGTGCGTTGCGGAACACCCAGCCGTCCACCGGGGTGGAACGGCGGGCGAACGAGGCGCTGGCCTTGAGACGTTCCTCCTGGTCGAGCACGGCGACCACGGCGGTCTCGCGGGTGGGTCGGTGCCGTTCGTACAAGCCTCGAACGACCTCGCGCGGATTGCGCAGCAGTGGGATACCGGCGGCGGACCACTCGGCGGGCTCGAGCAGCCGCCCCAGCGCAGTGGACGCATCGGCGGGCGGTGACACGGATGCGAGTCTCGTCGGATCGGCGGACGGAGTGAATCCGAAGGTCACGGTCCTCCCTTCGGCTGCGCGCCCGCCTGAGGCGGGCGAAGTCGGACGTGCGGGAGCGCACCGCGGCACAGCACTGCCGGATACGTACGAGCCGTGCGGGAGCGCTCCAATTCTCGCCGCCGTATCGGCCGGTAGGCAACGAGCAATTGACACTGCTGACCGAAATCGACGCGTGCGCCGTCAATATCCCTTCCCCGAGGGCCGTACGGCAACGCCCCGAGCGACGCTTACCGAAGGTAAACCGGATGAGGTCGCCGAATGTCAGTGGTGTCCGGTTGCATGGGGGGATGCACCGAGACGACGAAGTGGACCTGAGCGCCGAAGCGGCGGCTCCCGTGGGCGGGGACTTCGGGGACCTGCGCACCGAAGCCGATGCCGTGCTCGCCGAACTCGTGGGCGACGCGGGCGGTTCCGCGCGGCTGCGCGAGGACCAGTGGCAGGCGGTCGCGGCCCTGGTGAAGGACCACAGACGCGCTCTGGTGGTGCAGCGCACCGGCTGGGGCAAGTCGGCGGTCTACTTCGTGGCGACCGCGCTCCTGCGGCGGCGCGGCGCGGGACCGACGGTGATCATCTCGCCGCTGCTCGCGCTGATGCGCAACCAGGTCGAGGCCGCGGCACGGGCCGGTATCCGCGCCCACACCATCAACTCCGCCAATCCGGAGGAGTGGGAGGCCATCTACGGTGAGGTGGAGCGCGGCGAGACCGATGTGCTCCTGGTCAGCCCCGAGCGGCTGAACTCGGTGGACTTCCGCGAACAGGTGCTGCCCCGCCTCGCCGCCACCACCGGTCTCCTGGTGGTCGACGAGGCGCACTGCATCTCCGACTGGGGCCATGATTTCCGCCCCGACTACCGCCGGCTGCGCGCGATGCTCGCCGAACTGCCCGAGGGTGTCCCGGTCCTGGCCACCACGGCGACGGCCAATTCCCGGGTGACGGCCGATGTGGCCGAGCAGTTGGGCACCGGGGGCGGTGAGGCGCTGGTGCTGCGCGGGCCGCTGGACCGCGAGAGCCTGCGCCTGGGCGTGGTCCGACTGCCGGACGCCGCACACCGACTGGCCTGGCTCGCCGAGCATCTCGACGAGCTGCAGGGCTCCGGGATCGTCTACGCGCTGACGGTCGCCGCCGCCGAGGAGGCCACCGCCTTCCTGCGGGCACGCGGCTTCGCGGTGTCCTCGTACACGGGGCGCACGGAGAACGCGGACCGGCTGCAGGCCGAGGAGGACCTTCTCAACAACCGTGTGAAGGCCCTGGTCGCCACATCGGCGCTCGGCATGGGCTTCGACAAACCGGACCTCGGCTTCGTGGTCCACCTGGGCTCGCCGTCCTCGCCCATCGCGTACTACCAGCAGGTCGGCCGTGCGGGCCGCGGTGTCGAGCACGCCGACGTGCTGCTGCTGCCAGGCAAGGAGGACGAGGCGATCTGGCGGTACTTCGCCGACACCGCCTTCCCGCCCGAACAGCAGGTACGGCAGACCTTGTCGGCCCTGGCCGCGGCCGGCCGCCCGCTCTCCGTACCGGCGTTGGAAGCCTCCGTGGACCTCAGGCGCACCAGGCTCGAGACCATGCTCAAGGTGCTCGACGTGGACGGTGCGGTACGGCGCGTGAAGGGCGGCTGGACCGCCACCGGCGCCGACTGGATCTATGACACCGAGCGGTACGCCTGGGTGGCCAAGCAGCGCGCGGCCGAACAGCAGGCCATGAGGGATTACGTCACCACCTCCATGTGCCGGATGGAGTTCCTGCGCCGGCAGCTGGACGACGAGGGCGCGACCGCCTGCGGACGGTGCGACAACTGTGCCGGGCCCTGGGTGGACGCGGCCGTGTCCGGCGATGCGCTCGAGGGCGCGACCAAGGAGCTCGACCGGCCCGGAGTGGAGGTCGAGCCGCGGAAGATGTGGCCCACGGGGATGGCCGCGCTCGGTGTCGAGCTCAAGGGGCGTATCCCGGCGGGCGAGCAGTGCTCGACCGGGCGGGCGCTCGGCCGGCTGTCCGATATCGGCTGGGGCAACCGGCTGCGGCCGCTGCTCGCCGAGCAGGCCCCGGACGGGCCGGTGCCCGAGGATGTGCTGCGCGCCGCGGTGGCGGTGCTCGCCGACTGGGCGCGTTCGCCGGGGGGTTGGGCGCCGGGTGCGGCGGATGC
>NZ_JBEPEW010000239.1:0-8225 GCF_040300965.1 Streptomyces mesophilus
GCCGCGTCCCGGCCGCCCGCGTGCGCGCCCTGCCGTCTGCGCTTGGCCTCGGCGAGCCGGCGCAGACAGGCCCAGCGGGCCAGCGCGTACAGCCAGGCCCTGCGGTCGCGGTGGCTGACCGGGCCGCGGCCGGTCCTGCGCTCGGCGAGCGTGAGCACATCGCCGAGGGCGCCGGTCGCCGCGTCGTGATCGCACAGCACGGACAGGCAGTAGGTGAAAAGCCCGTCCAGATACGGCTCATAGCGCGTCGGCGGGGTGTGCGAAACGGTCCGGTCCGCCCGGTGCGCACGGCGGTGCGCCCGGTGTGCGCCGGTGGTATGCGTGGAGTGTTCCGGGCTGCTCGTCGTCACCCGTGCGACCGTAGGTGCCGGGGTAAGTGCCCGTCCGTCCCCTTGCATACCTTTAGCTCATACGGGTGAACGTATCCCTCAAAAGGGGACAGGAACCGTCGATTCCGGCCCCCTTCCCGATCGCGTCGACGCCTACGGGGTGCCCAACTCCACGCGTTCTGCGGCCACTTCGATGATCTGGTCGAGAACTCCGCGGGAGCGCATGAGATCGGCGATCATCCCGTCGATCCGCTCGCGCTCCTCGGTCAGCTCCTCGACCAGGCGCGGGGTGGCGATCTCGTTCGGGCCGCCGTCCGCATCCCGCATACAGGGCAGGAGTTGGGCGATCTTGCGGCTGTGCAGGCCGGCCGCGTACAGGGCCTGGATGAGGACGACCCGGTCGACGGCCTGCTCCAGGTACTCGCGGTGGCCGCCCGGGGTGCGGTCGGAGGACAGCAGCCCCTGCTTCTCGTAGTAACGCAGCGAGCGTTCGCTCACGCCCGCGCGCGCGGCCAGTTCACCGATCCGCATCTGTCATCACACCCGCCGCCGAAGAGACTTGAAGCACCGGCCCGTACGAACTGCCGGGACTTGAATCTGACACTGATGTCAGCTTCTACGGTACGGCCATGACGAACTCCGTGACGAACTCCGCGCAGAACTCGCTCTTCACCCCGGCCCGTATCGGCACCCTGGACCTCCCGAACCGCCTGGTCATGGCCCCGCTCACCCGTAACCGCGCGCACGCCGACGGCGTTCCGTCCGAGCTGATGGTGCGGCACTACGCCGACCGCGCCTCGGCCGGCCTGATCATCGCCGAGGGCACGACCCCGAACGCCGTCGGCCAGACCTACCCGAACATCCCCGGCATCCACACCGACGCCCAGGAGGCGGGCTGGCGGCGGGTGACCGACGCGGTGCGGGCGCGCGGCGGGCGGATGTTCCTCCAGTTGCAGCACGGCGGCCGCAACGGGCATCCGGACACCAGCGGACACGTCCCTGTCGCCCCCTCCCCGATCGCGCTCCCCGAGGACGTGGAGACGCCGAGCGGACCCCGACCAGCCCCTGTACCAAGGGAGATGACGGCCGAGGACATCCGCGCCACGGTCGCCGACTTCGCCGCGGCCGCCCGCCGCGCGGTGGCCGCCGGCTTCGAGGGCGTCGAGGTGCACGGCGCCAACGGACAGCTGCTCCAGCAGTTCCTCGCCGAGAACACCAACCGCCGCACCGACGGCTACGGCGGCGCCCCCGAGCAGCGCATCCGCTTCGCCGTCGAGGTCGTCCGCGCGGTCGCCGAGGCCATCGGGCCCGAGCGGGTCGGGCTGCGGATCTCCCCCGACGTGACGGTGAACGGGATGGCCGAGGGCGATACGTATGCGATCTACCGGGCGCTCGTGACCGAGCTGGCCGGTGACGGACTCGCGTATCTGCACATCGTGTACGCGGATCAGGACCCCGGGCTGCTGAAGGAGCTGCGCGGAATCTGGCCCGGAACCCTGATCGGCAACCCGGTCCTGACCCGCCAGGACGTGGCCGGCGACGGCGGGCTCCGCAAGGGCGAGCTGCTGCACGCGGCCGGCGCCGATCTCATCGCGCTGGGCCGCGGCTTCCTCGCCAACCCCGATCTGGTCGAGCGGCTCCGGGTGGGTGCGCCGCTGAATCCCGTACGGGACAAGTACCTCATGTACACGGGCGGGGAGACGGGCTACAACGACTACCCCGCACTGGCACGGGCCGCCGCCTGACCCGGATGTCAGTGCCGCCCGCTACGGTTCGCGCATGGCTGCCCGTACGAAATCGAAGGACCGTCCCGCCTATCGCTGTACCGAATGCGGCTGGCAGACGGCCAAGTGGCTCGGCCGCTGCCCCGAGTGCCAGGCCTGGGGCACGGTCGAGGAGTACGGTGCGCCCGCCGTGCGGACCACCGCGCCCGGCCGGGTCACCAGCTCCGCGGTGCCCATCGGCGAAGTCGACGTACGGACGGCCACCGCACGCTCGACCGGGGTCGACGAACTCGACCGCGTCCTCGGCGGCGGGCTCGTACCGGGCGCCGTGGTGCTGCTCGCGGGCGAGCCGGGCGTCGGCAAGTCCACGCTCCTGCTCGATGTCGCGTCGAAGGCGGCCAGTGACGACCACCGGACCCTGTATGTGACGGGCGAGGAGTCCGCCAGCCAGGTGCGGCTGCGGGCCGACCGCATCGGGGCGATCGACGACCACCTCTATCTGGCCGCGGAGACCGATCTGTCCGCCGTCCTCGGCCACTTGGACGCGGTCAAGCCCTCGCTCCTGATCCTCGACTCCGTCCAGACCGTGGCCTCGCCCGAGATCGACGGCGCGCCCGGAGGCATGGCGCAGGTCCGCGAGGTGGCCGGAGCGCTGATCCGGGCCTCCAAGGAGCGCGGCATGTCCACGCTCCTGGTCGGCCATGTCACCAAGGACGGCGCGATCGCGGGCCCGCGGCTGCTCGAGCACCTGGTGGACGTCGTCCTCTCCTTCGAGGGCGACCGGCATGCGCGCCTGCGTCTCGTACGGGGAGTGAAGAACCGGTACGGGGCCACCGACGAGGTCGGCTGCTTCGAGCTGCACGACGAGGGGATCACCGGACTCGCCGACCCCAGCGGCCTCTTCCTGACCCGGCGCGACGAGCCCGTGCCCGGCACCTGTCTCACCGTCACCCTGGAGGGCCGCCGGCCGCTGGTCGCCGAGGTGCAGGCGCTGACCGTGGACTCGCAGATCCCCTCGCCGCGCAGGACGACTTCGGGCCTGGAGACCTCCCGTGTCTCGATGATGCTGGCCGTTCTGGAGCAGCGCGGCCGGATCACCGCCCTCGGCAAGCGCGATATCTACTCCGCGACGGTCGGCGGGGTGAAGCTCTCCGAACCGGCCGCGGACCTCGCGATCGCCCTCGCGCTCGCCAGCGCCGCCAGCGACACCCCGCTGCCGAAGAACCTCGTCGCGATCGGCGAAGTGGGGCTCGCGGGCGAGGTCAGAAGGGTCACGGGCGTCCAGCGCAGATTGGCCGAAGCCCATCGGCTCGGGTTCACCCACGCCCTCGTACCGAGCGATCCGGGGAAGATCCCGGCGGGCATGCGGGTCACCGAAGTGGCCGATATGGGAGACGCGCTGCGGGTCCTGCCGAGGTCGCGTAGGCGAGAGGCCCCACGGGAGGACGACGACCGCCGGTAGACTTTGCCCCGGTCTCGCCCGTCCGTACGAAACACGGGCCCCATGCGTACGCGACGCAAGCCCGCTGACGTACGTGCGAGACCACCAGGAGACCAGGGCGTGGAGTAGATCCCCGATCCCGGAGGAGAGCAGTGGCAGCCAGCGACCGGGGAGCGAATCCCGGCAAGGACAAGGCCGCGGCTCCGAGCAGGACGGGCGGCTCGGGCGTCGGTTCCGAAGTGCTGATGCGCGCCGCGCTGAGCGCGGTCGCGCCCGGCCAGGCGCTGCGTGACGGCCTGGAGCGGATTCTGCGCGGCAATACGGGCGGTCTGATCGTGCTCGGCTCGGACAAGACGGTCGAGTCGATGTGCACCGGCGGATTCGTCCTCGATGTCGAGTTCACGGCCACGCGGCTGCGTGAGCTGTGCAAGCTCGACGGCGGCATCGTTGTCAGCTCCGACCTCTCGAAGATCCTGCGCGCGGGCGTGCAGCTCGTGCCGGATCCCACGATCCCCACCGAGGAGACGGGCACCCGGCACCGCACGGCGGACCGCGTCTCCAAGCAGGTCGGCTTCCCGGTCGTCTCGGTCTCGCAGTCGATGCGGCTCATCGCGCTGTACGTGGACGGGCAGCGCCGAGTCCTCGAGGACTCGGCCGCGATCCTGTCCCGGGCGAACCAGGCGCTGGCGACCCTTGAGCGCTACAAGCTCCGCCTCGACGAGGTGGCCGGCACGCTCTCCGCCCTGGAGATCGAGGACCTGGTCACCGTCCGCGATGTCTCGGCCGTGGCCCAGCGTCTGGAGATGGTCCGCCGGATCGCCACCGAGATCGCCGAGTACGTGGTGGAGCTGGGCACCGACGGCCGTCTCCTCGCGCTTCAGCTGGACGAGCTGATCGCGGGCGTCGAGCCCGAGCGCGAGCTCGTCGTACGGGACTATGTGCCGGAGCCGACCGCCAAGCGCTCGCGCACGGTGGACGAGGCGCTGTCCGAGCTGGACGCCCTGTCGCACACCGAGCTGCTCGAACTGCCCGTCGTGGCAAGGGCGTTGGGCTACACCGGCTCACCGGAGGCCCTCGACTCGGCGGTGTCGCCGCGCGGTTACCGGCTCCTCGCGAAGGTCCCCCGCCTGCCGGGGGCGATCATCGACCGTCTCGTGGAGCACTTCGGCGGACTCCAGAAGCTGCTCGCGGCAAGCGTCGACGACCTGCAGACGGTGGACGGCGTGGGCGAGGCCCGGGCGCGATCGGTCCGCGAGGGCCTCTCCCGCCTGGCGGAGAGCTCAATCCTGGAACGGTACGTATAGGAACGGGGGACCGTTTGTCGCGCGCAGTGCCCGGTTTGCCGGGTTCACGCGCGACAAACGGTCCCCCGGCCGCCTATCTACGCCTCGTCCAGCACGAACGAGGCCCGCAGCGTCCCCGTGCCCTCGCCCTTCGCCTCGACCAGGTACGTGCCGGGTGCGGCCGAACCCGGGCCCGGGGAGGCGCAGTCGGCCTCGCTCGGCTTACGGTCCCAATTCAGGGTGTACGTGATGGCGCTGTTTCCGGGCACGCGATAGAGCAGGCTGCCGGCGGTGGCGGGGCAGTCCGAGGACTTCCAGTACGGGGAGTCGTCACCGGCCTTGGTGATCGTGACGACCAGTTCCTTCGGGCCCAGGTCGAACTTGCAGTCGGCGCCGGCCTCGTTCTTCGCGACGATCTCCACCTTGGGCTTCTCGCCCGGCTGGTAGCGGTTCTTCGCGCTCTCGATGGTCAACTCGAGGTCGGAGGCACGGCAGTTGGGGAGCGCGGAGCCGGCGGGAACCTCCTCGCCCGAGCCCGAACCCGCGCCCGAACTGCTTCCCACGCCCACGGATCCGCCGGAACCGGCGCCGCCACCCGTGCCGTTCGCCCCGTCCGTACCGCCGGAGTCCTCCCCCGTACCGCCGTCCTCGCCGGAGCCGCCGCCCGAGTCCGCGCCCGAGGAGTCGCCCGACTCGTCACGCCCGCCCGGCGGTTCACTGATCGCGGGACCCGAGGAGTCGGGTCCTGGCGTGATGGAGGGTGCGGGGTTCTTGCCGTCGGCGCCATTGCCGTTGCCCCCTCCGCCGCCGGACGTGACGGCCCACAAAATGAGCAGCGCCAGCAACCCGAGCACGGTCAGGAGCGCCGCCCTCCGTCGCCAGTAGATGGAGGAGGGAAGCGGCCCGACCGGATTGCGCAGAGATCCCACGGCGCAAACTGTACGAGAGATCGTGCCCAACTCCCGCCCCACCCGCCGCCACGGAGCGCAACTTTTCCGGATCATCATTCCGGGAACGGGGGTTCGGCGGCGGTATGGGTTCTTTGCGGCCGCCGCCGGGCCGTTGGCCCCGGGCCCTAGGTCCCGGCCGCGCACCCCTGCCGATCGTCAGGTGCGGTGGTGGCCGATAGCCGGATGTGGGGCGCACGAGGCGCGCCGTACTGTCCAGATCATGGAAGCGACCACCTCCCCGGCCCTCTTGGCGTCCGCGCCGCCCGTCGACACCTCCGGGCTCTACCGCGACATCACCGGTTTCGCGCACGACGCACCGGCGTGGCTGCAGCACCTGTTGGAGGTGTGGACCGAGCTCGGTCTGCTGCTGTTCGGCGTGCTGTTCGCCGCCGCATGGTGGCGGGCCCGGCGCGCGGACTCCCGGGCGCTGGCCGTCGCGGTGCTCGCCCCGCTCGCCACCGCGCTCGCGTACGTGATCAGCGAGCTCCTGAAGTCGGTGGTCGACGAGGAGCGGCCGTGCCGCGCGGTGTCCGGGGCCGTGCGCTCCCTCGCCGAATGCCCGCCGCACGGCGACTGGTCCTTCCCGAGCAACCACGCCACGATCGCCGGCGCCTCGGCCGTGGCGCTCGCGCTGATCTGGCGCGGACTCGGGTGGCTTACGCTGCCGCTCGCCCTGCTCATGGCGTTCTCGCGGGTGTTCGTCGGCGTGCACTACCCCTTCGACGTGGCGGTGGGCCTCGCGCTCGGCGCGCTGGTGGCCTTCCTCGTCATACGGCTCCTGCCCCCGCCCCTGGCCCGCCTGGTCACAGCGATGCGCACCTCGCCGAACGCCGCCGTGCGCTGGTGCGTGGGCCCGGGCCCGGCGGCCCACGCCTACGCGGCCGTCCGCTAGGACCCGCACGCCACCTGCGCGGCCGTGCGCCAGGCCCCGCACGCCACCTGCGCGGCCGCCCCCCAGGACCCGCCCAGCCCGCCATGCCTAGCCGGGGCCCACAAGTCCCGCTTCGTACGCGACGATCGCCGCCTGAACGCGGTTCTTGACCTCCAGCCGGTCGAGGACCGCGCTCACGTACGCCTTCACCGTGCCCTCGACCAGATGCAGCTTCGCCGCGATCTCGGGGTTCGACAGACCGGCACCGACCAGCCCGAGCACCTCGCGCTCGCGCGGCGACAGGAGCCGGGTGCGCTCACGCGCCGCCGCCGCACGGCTCAGGCGCTCACCCCCGTACCCCTCGATGACCTGCCGTGCGACCTTCGGCGAGAGGAAGGCCGCGCCGGAGGCCACCGCCCGTACGCCGGCGAGGAGTTCCTCGGGATCGCCGGACTTCAGCAGAAACCCCGTCGCGCCGCCGGTCAGGGCGCGGGCCACGTACGCGTCCTCGGAGAAGGTCGTCAGCATCGCGACCGCCGTGTCCGGCACAGTCCGTACGATCTCCTCGGCCGCCGCGAGCCCGTCGAGCCGCGGCATCCGGATGTCGAGCAGCGCGACGGCGGGCCGGTGCGCGCGGACCGCCTCCACCGCCTCGCGCCCGTCGGCGGCCTCGGCGACCACCTCGATATCGGGGGCGAGCGCGAGGATCGCCCGTACGCCCGCCCGGATCATGGCCTCGTCGTCGGCCAGCAGTACGCGGATCACTCACGGTCCTTTCCAGCGGCGGGGACGGCATCCTTCGCGACCAGCCGGTCACCCTCGAAGCAGAGTCTGAAGTGCTCGACGGAGACGAAGAGTTGGCCGCTCGCCCGGTAGTAGCGGCAGTCCGCACCGGCGGGCGGCGCGGGGGCGCGGTCCTCCGGTGGATCGGCCACCTCGCGCTCCGGCAGCGCCTTCTCCACATCGGTCCCGCTCGCGCCGATCTCGAGCCGCGCATAGGCGGCGGGACTCAGCACGGAGTGCGTCTTGCTGTACGCGTACCAGGCGAACGTCCCCGCGACGAGCAGCACCCCGGCCACTCCGGCGACGGCGAACGGCACCCAGGTCCTTCGGCTCATCCCGATCATCACCTGGGACGCGGGCGGCCCCGCGTCCCAGTGCGCCGCGGGCTCGACGGGCAGCCAGGCCCGCACGCGGAAACCGTCCCCGTGCTCCCCCGCCTGAAAGGTCCCGCCCTCATCGAGCACGCGCTCGCGCAGCCCGACCAGACCGGTGCCGTCCTGACCTTGCGGCCGCTGACCGGGGGCGCCCTCGTCGGTCACGCTCACCAAGGTGCCCGCGTCCCCGCGGACGACCTCCACGGCGACGGCGGCACCGGGCGCGTACTTCACCGCGTTGGTCAGCGCCTCCTGAACGACCCGGTGCACGGTCCGCTCCCGCAGCGCCTCGTCCGGCTCCCCTTCCGTATGCAGCCGCACGTCGAGGCCCGACGCCCCCGCACGCGTCACCAGCGCCTCGACCGTCTCCCCGGCCGGCACCAAAGGCGCGGGCTCCCCCGCCTCCCGGAGCAGCCCGATGATCTCCCGCAGCCGGTCGGTGGCGTCGGCCGCCGCGCCCCGCAGCTCGG
>NZ_JBEPEW010000240.1:0-7937 GCF_040300965.1 Streptomyces mesophilus
GGATGCCGGGGTCCGGGGCGAAGCCCCGGTTTCGGGAAGGGGCGGGGTGGGGGAATGAATCCCCCCCCCCCCCCCACTCACGATGCGCCGGGCTCCAAGCCCCCGCCAGGCTCCGACCTCACCTCGGGCGCCGACGCGGCCTCAAGCTCCACCCTCACCCCAGGCTCCCGCTTCACAAGCGACACAGGCCCCACCGGCGCGGCCTCCGAGACCTTCCCCAGCGCAGCCCACCGCGTCGCTCGCGACCCCGTGTCATGCCAGGACGAGTCGAGGAAGTCGTACGGCTCGAAGGGCGACTCGGCAGCCGGAGCGACGGGCGCGGGATCCGGCACCTGCTCATCGGCCGCCGCGCCCCGGCGCGGCCACCACCGGGGCAGCCGCCGAGCCCGCCGCCCGCCCGGTTCAGCGGGCTCGGCGGATACGGCGGTGTCGACGGACTCGACGGGCTCGGCCACCGGCTCGGCGGACGCCACCTTGGGCGTGCGCGCCCGCCACCCTCGTACGCCCAGAGCCAGCGGCATCCCGCACAGCAGGACCCAGCCGCAGGCCGCGCCCCCGGCCTGCCACCACACCGGACCGAACGACGCCAGCGTGCCCACGCCGAGCGGGCCGCCGGCGAGTGCGGCGAGCAGAGCGAGCGCGAGGCCGGTGAGCAGGGCCGCGAGCCCGATCGCCAGCGCGGTCGCACCCCGGCTCCAGACCTCCTCGCGCTCCCCCTTCGCCGGCGCCGCCGACCGCACGGCGAACCATCCGACGGTCAGCCCGGCGAGCGCCGGCACCGCGAGGCAGGCCCAGGTCAGCGGTGTGCCGGGCCCGGGTGAAGGCACCGCGGCGAGCAGCGGGAAGGACGGAAGCAGCGGACCGCCCTCGGGGGTCCCGAGCGGCCAGGCGACCAGTCCGGTACCGAGCAGCACGCCCGGGCCGAGTGCGTAGGCGGCGCCCCACACGGCGGCGTTGGGTACGAGGACCACGGCGAGCAGAAGCACCGCGACCCGGCCGGACCACGCGCCCGTCAGCTGCAGGAACGAGGCCTGCGCGGCATCGAGGTGCAGCCCGAGCGACACGGCCACGAGCAGCGCACCGCCGCCGAGCAGGACCAGCACACCGGCTGTCGCCGAGCGCACGGCGGCGGCGAGTTGGTCCCTGCGGTCCAGGAGAGCACGTACCGGCGAAGTGTCCTGGAGGCGGTACGCGAAGGAGGGCAGCGGACCGCGTGGCCGGCCGTACGCCGTCCACACCCCTGCGGCCGCGGCGGCCCCCGCGAGCAGCGGCAGATGGACGGCGGCGCTCAGCGGATCCGCGGACAGCGGGCCGCCCCTCGCATAGAGCACCGCGGCGGTTCCGACGAGGAGATAGCCGCCGGCCACCCCGCCCAGCGCGGTCCGTACGTCCGGCGCCGCGTCGGCCGCGTCGCGGGCCGCGCGGTGCACGAGCAGCACGGGCAGCCCGAGCAGCAGCAGCGGCGTGATGCCGACCGGGGCCGGTACGCCGGTGAGGGTGTCGGGCCGGACGAGTTCGGTGCCGTGGGCGAGCAGCCACAGTCCCGCGGCCACGTGGAGTGCCGCGCCGGGGCCGCTGTCCGGGTACGGCGACGAGATCCAGAACGCCATCACCAGGACGGCCAGCGCCCCGAGTCCGAGCCCCGCGGCGATCGCGCCGCCGAGGAGGCAGGGCACGAGCGCCGACGATCTGCGGCGCGTGGCAAGGGCATTGAGCAGGGCCTGCGGCGTGACCGCGGGCCCCTCCGGCTGCGCGCTGCGGTCGGTCGTGTGCGTCACGCCCGCCATGGTCCCAACGACACGCGCGCTCTTCGCGTAACAGGCGAATGCCCGAAGTGTCGCCCAATATACGTTTATGTACTTATCGGGGCACCGTCCTGCCATGGGCCCCGGTCCCACAGCCCACGGTGTGGAGAGTCCGACATGACGCAGAGCCCCGCCGCCCCACTGCCCGGCCCCGAGGAGCGCCGTCGGCTGCGTGAGGCGAACGACCTGAGCCAGGCCCAGGTCGCCGAGCTGGTCGGCGTCACCCGCGAGACGGTCCGCTCCTGGGAGTCGGGCCGCACGAACCCCCGGGGACGAACGCGGGAGACGTACGCGGGGTTGCTGGCGAGTTGGAGCGGGTCGAAGCCGGGTGGGCTCTGGGCTGGTGGGGGGAAGCCGGGTGGGCTCGGGGTTGGCGGGGGGAAGCCGGGTGGGCTCGAGGTCGGTGACGCGCGGGCCGCTGGGCCGGGCTCCGGTGCGTCGCGGGCCGGTCACTTGGGCTCCGGTGAGTCGCGGGCCGGTCACTTGGGCTCAGGTGCGTCGCGGGCCGGTGGGCGGCGGCTGGGTGAAGTGGCAGATCTTCGGGGCGGGGAACGGCGGGACTCGGGTGAGGAACGGCGGAACTCGGGCGGGGAACGGCGGAACTCGGGTGAGGAACGGCGGGATTCGGGCGGGGAACGGCGGGATTCGGGTGAGGAACGGACGGGCGAGAGGCGGGCACTGACGGGGAGTCAGTCGTCTGACGGGGACGGGCGTACGGGGGGTGAGCGACGCAAGGGAGAAGTTGACGGAGCAGCCCGCCCGACGCCGGCTCGCCCCACGCCTGCCCTGCTGGCCAAGTTCGCCAGGCGGGGGGCGGGCGAACGAGCAGGAGAAGGGGCCGGTGCGGTCGGGTCCGGTGCGGCGATGTCGGGTACGGCCAGGTCGGGCGCGACCCGGGCGGGTGCGACGGGACCCGGTGCAGTCATGTCGGGTGCAGCCGGATCAGGTGCAGCGGGGTCCGAGGCAGAGTCCGGGGCGGCGGGGTCCTCGGCACCCGGGCTGCCCGCACCCGCTGAGACCGCCGAGCCCAGGCCCACTCCCCCCAAGCCCGCTCCACCGAAGCCCGCGGCCTCGCCGCCCTCGGCAGCGGCGCCCTCGGCGACGGCGACCTCGACGACCGCTCCCGTACACACCTCGCGGCCGGTCACGTCCACGACCGAGCAGTCGGTCCGTGCAGCCGCAACCGCAGCCGCGCCCGACACCTCACCGGTTACCCCCTCGCGCGCAGCGACCTCACCGGCAGAAGCGGCCCCGGGGTCCCCCACCCGGGCCCCGGCGGACTCCGCACGCCCAGCCGACCCCGCAGCCGCGTCCCGGCCCGCCAGGAACGAGGCCGGCCGGAACGCCAAGGCCGCTCCCGGCCCCACCGAAACCGGAGCCCCCGTGCCGGCCGACATCGCCGTGGAGTCGACCGAGGCCCCGAGCCGCACCTCAACCACCCCCAGGCCGCCCCAAGCCCCGGCCGCCACCGCATCCGCATCCGCATCCGCACCAAAGTCCAGCCCCACCGAGCCCCCGGCCCACAACTCACCGACCGAGGCCGCAGCCCTCACCTCAGCCACCACCAAACCGACCGAGATCCCGACTCTCACCCCAACCACCCCCAAGCCGGCCAAGACCCCGGCCCACACCTCACCGACCGAGACCCCGGCCCTCACCTCAGAAACCCCTGAACTGACCGAGACCGCGGCCCTCACCTCAGCAATCCCTGAACCGGCCGAGGCCGCAGCCCCGACCACCCCCAAGCCCACCAACGCCCCGCACCCGAACCCGAACCCGAACCCGAACCCCGCACCCTCCCCCCAGCCCTCCGAATCTGCAAAGGCCGTCGAGCACCTCATGCCTGTGAAGCCCGTCGAGCTCGCCGCGCGTGCCGAGCTCAGTCAGTCCGCCGGGGCCGCCGAGGCCGCCGCCCCCGTCAGCACTCAGCTCGTCGACCTCTCCAAGGAGCAGGGACGTAAGGGCCGTAAGGGCTCCCGGACCCGGCCCAAGGCCGCGGCCAAGCGGGCCGCCAAACCGGCCGGCACCGGCCCCTCGCGCGACGAGCACAGCGGTGTGCCGCCCCGCGGCGACCACCACGGTGAGCACAACGGCACTGCGGCGCAGCGCGCGGACGGCCGAAGCGCCCGCCCCGGCGACACCGCACCGAAGCCCTCAGCCGCCCAGGCCACAGCCCTCGTCGACGAGACCCCCGACGGAGGACTCGCCGGAGACGGGTCGCCCGGGCCGGGGAACGGCCACGCCGAGGAGGAGCCCACGGGTCTCACGCCGGCGCAGGCCTTCGACGCGCTGTACGCGTTCACCGCACCCGGGCTCGTACGGCAGACGTATCTGCTGACCGGACGGCGCGCGCTGGCGAAGGAGGCGGTGGAGCGGGCGTTCCACAAGGCGTGGGAGCAGTGGCCCGACGTCGCCAAGGACCGGGACCCCGTGGGCTGGGTGCGGGCGGTCGCGTACGAATACGCGCTCTCGCCCTGGCACCGTTTCCGCCGCAGCCACCGCCACCCGGACGCCCCGCCGGCGGAGCCCGAGGACCGCAAGCTGCTCGACACGCTCCTGAGCCTGCCGCCCTCGTACCGGCGCACGCTCGTCCTGTACGACGGTGTCGGGCTCGATCTGCCCGAGACCGCGGCCGAGACCGAGGCGAGCACGCCGGCCGCGGCGAACCGTCTCGTGCATGCGCGCGAGGCGATCGCCGAGAAGCTGCCCGAGCTGTCCGACCCGGCCGAACTCCAGCGCAGGCTGGACGAGTTGGCCTGCGCCGAGAAGCTCGGCACGGGCAAGGCGACGGCCGTACGGGGCGAGGGCGAGCGACGGGTGCGGTTCTGGACGCGGGCGGCGATCGCGTTCACGACGCTGATCATCGGGGCGTCGGCGATTACCTGGATCACCTCGGCGAAGGACTACGAGCCGAAGCAGGCCCCCGGCCAGAAGATCACCGGTGTGCCGGCGCGGCCCGGGCCGCAGATCCTCGACCACCGGGACAAGCAGCTCCGCGAGAAGCTGCGCAACGAGCCGGGTGCCGGGCCGGAGCGGGTCCATCCGCTGGCCGAGTAGCTCCTGTGGCCCTTGGCCCGTTGCCCGGACAGACCCCTCCCTCCCGGGGGCCGAGCCCTGTCAAGGCTATCGGCGCCCACTGACAACGCGCGGTCCGCGCAGCCGGACCGACCCGCACGCCGAAGGCCCGTACCCCTGGCAGGAGGGGTACGGGCCTTCGTACGAGCTACGAGCTACGAGCTACGAGCTACGAGCAGCAATCAGCCGGCGAGGATCGCGCGGGCGAGCTTGGCCGTCTCGGTCGGGGTCTTGCCGACCTTGACGCCCGCGGCCTCGAGGGCCTCCTTCTTCGCGGCGGCCGTGCCGGAGGAGCCGGAGACGATGGCGCCGGCGTGGCCCATGGTCTTGCCCTCGGGCGCGGTGAAGCCGGCGACGTAGCCGACGACCGGCTTCGTCACGTTGGCCTTGATGAAGTCGGCCGCGCGCTCCTCGGCGTCACCGCCGATCTCGCCGATCATGACGATCAGGTCGGTGTCGGGGTCGGCCTCGAACGCGGCAAGCGCGTCGATGTGCGTCGTACCGATGACCGGGTCGCCACCGATGCCGACGGCGGACGAGAAGCCGATGTCACGGAGCTCGTACATCATCTGGTACGTCAGCGTGCCGGACTTCGAGACCAGACCGATGCGGCCCGGCTTCGTGATGTCGCCCGGGATGATGCCGGCGTTGGACTGGCCCGGGGTGATGAGACCGGGGCAGTTCGGGCCGATGATGCGGGTCTTGTCGCCCTGCGACTTCGCGTACGCGTAGAACGCGGCGGAGTCGTGGACGGCGATGCCCTCGGTGATGACCACGGCGAGCGGGATCTCGGCGTCGATCGCCTCGACCACGGCGGCCTTGGCGAAGGCCGGCGGGACGAAGAGGACGGAGACGTTGGCGCCCGTCTTCTCCATCGCCTCGGCGACGGTGCCGAAGACCGGGATCTCGGTGCCGTCGATGTCGACCGACGTGCCCGCCTTACGCGGGTTCACGCCACCGACGATGTTGGTGCCGTCCGCGAGCATGAGCTTGGTGTGCTTCATGCCCGTGGCACCGGTCATGCCCTGGACGATGACCTTGCTGTCCTTGTTGAGGAAGATAGCCATGGTGGTGTCTGACCTCGTCCCTTACTTCGCGGCCGCGAGCTCGGCGGCCTTGTCGGCCGCGCCGTCCATCGTGTCCACTCGCTGCACCAGCGGGTGGTTGGCGTCGCTGAGGATCTTGCGACCCAGCTCGGCGTTGTTGCCGTCCAGACGGACGACGAGGGGCTTGGTGACGTCCTCGCCCTTGGTCTTGAGGAGCTCCAGGGCCTGGACGATGCCGTTGGCGACCTCGTCACAGGCGGTGATGCCGCCGAAGACGTTGACGAACACGGACTTGACGTCCGGGTCGCCGAGGATGATCTCGAGACCGTTGGCCATCACCTCGGCGGAGGCGCCGCCGCCGATGTCGAGGAAGTTGGCCGGCTTCACGCCGCCGTGGTTCTCACCGGCGTACGCGACGACGTCGAGGGTGCTCATCACGAGACCCGCGCCGTTGCCGATGATGCCGACCTCACCGTCGAGCTTGACGTAGTTGAGGCCCTTGGCCTTGGCCGCAGCCTCGAGCGGGTTGGCTGCGTCCTTGTCCTCGAGCGCCTCGTGCTCGGGCTGACGGAAGTCGGCGTTGGCGTCCAGGGACACCTTGCCGTCCAGGGCCAGGATGTCGCCGGAGGCGACCTTGGCGAGCGGGTTGACCTCGACGAGGAGCGCGTCCTCGGCGACGAAGGTCTTCCACAGGACCTGGAGGACGTCGGCGACCTTCTCGGCCACGTCCGCCGGGAACTTCGCGGCCGTGACGATCTCGCGCGCCTTCTCGGCGTTCACACCGTCGTTGGCGTCGATGGCGATCTTGGCGACCGCCTCGGGGCGGTTGGCCGCGACTTCCTCGATGTCCATGCCGCCCTCGACGGAGGCGATGCACAGGAAGGTGCGGTTGGTTCGGTCGAGGAGGTACGAGACGTAGTACTCCTCGGCGATCTCGGGGGCCAGCTCGGCGATCATCACCTTGTGGACCGTGTGGCCCTTGATGTCCATGCCGAGGATCTGGCCGGCCTTCTCGACCGCGTCGTCTCCGTTGTCGGCCAGCTTCACGCCGCCGGCCTTGCCGCGGCCGCCGACCTTCACCTGGGCCTTGACGACGGACTTGCCGCCGAGGCGCTCGGTCGCGGCGCGCGCGGCCTCAGGCGTGTCAATGACTTCACCGGCCAGCACCGGTACACCGTGCTTGGCGAAGAGGTCCCTCGCCTGGTACTCGAACAGGTCCACGCGCGTCCGTCCCTTTTCCGTGTCGCGTCGGTCGCGTTTGATCGCGATCGCGTCTGTCGCGTTCGTTGTCTGCGGGCTGCGTCTGCATGTCTGCGTCTGCATGGGCGTGCCGCGAAGGGCAACGTGACGGCGCTGTCACTGAGGGAGGCGTACACGGTGGCCGTGGACGCGGCATGTCCGTCTCGCAGGTTATCGCCGAGGGACGTTGGTCCCTAAATCGCAGATCACACTGTGGCGGTGATAACAGTCACAGGCCGCCCGGGGCCTGTGAGGCAGTGACGTAGCGTGACCCCGCTTGCTGCGCGAGGGGGAGGGGTCCGTGTGATGCGCGGGGGTCGGGGCGTGCGGCGACGGCCGTTCTCGGCTCGGGTCGGACGGTTATCCGTTCGGTACGTCTCGGCAAGACGCTGTACTCGACGGTGGATCAGGGACCTGGCGCAGGCGGGGGCTGGTCGAAGAAGCCAGTGCGGAACCCGCCACGGACCGACCCGGACGCGAACCAATTGCCGCAGTACGCCGAGCTGTTGCTCGACCAGGGCAAGACGGTTCGCAAGGGGTCCGAACGGGTCGGCGGTGTGCTCACCGAGCGTCTCTCCGGCCGCCTCACCGGCGCGCAACTGCGCACCGTGGAACCGCGGGTGGCCGACGGCAGTGGAGGAAGCCGGCCTTGGTGAGGGGGAGCCGGACGGGAACGTGCCGCGGACCGGACACCCCCGAGCGCAGAGGTCCCCTCCAAGCGCTCGGGGTGCACAGGCCCGGCCCGCGGCCACGCAGGCGCCGGCCTGGGGGG
>NZ_JBEPEW010000241.1:0-7904 GCF_040300965.1 Streptomyces mesophilus
GGATGGTCGGGAGCTCGACCGGCGCGGGGGCCGGGCCCTGGATGCCCTCGCGCAGGGCCGTGTCCAGGAGGTGCACGCCGGCCGCGCGGACCGCGATCCGCACCTGGCCCGGGGCCGGGTCCGGGTCTTCGGTCTTCTCGTACGTGAGGTTTTCGGCGGGGCCGAAGGTGTGGAGGCGGATGGCGTGCACTTTGGGGCTCCCCTGGTTGTCGGCTGGCGTCGGGCTTGTGCTGCGCTCCACTGTTCAACCTCGAGTTTGGTTGAGGTCAAGGCCTCGGGATTCCCCTACCTGCCCCTTCCCGCCTGTGACATTTGCGGCTCCGCCGCGTGGGGGGCTCCGCCCCGGACCCCCGCATCCGAACTTCGTTCGGATCTGCTCAATCGCCGCAGGGGCTGGGATTGACGCAAGGGCCGGGATTGACGCAGGGGGCGAAGGATCCGCTCACGCCACCCGTAGCTGCCGTACGCCCAGCCGTCGGGTTGCCAGCGTCGCCGCCTCCACCCCGCTCGTGAACGACACCTCCGACAGCACCCCGGGCGCCGCCACCTGGTCCCCCGCCAGGTAGATCCCGTCGCCCCGGTCCACCGCCGGGCGGTCCCGCCAGGTCGTGCCCGGCAGGTCGACCGCTCCGGTGCGGCCTGCGGCGAGGGCCTCGCGGCGCCACGTCAGGCGCTCGCGCCAGCCCGGGAAGCCCAGGTCGAGCAGCCGCTCGGCGCGGGCGATCGCGGCCGCGCGGGGCTCGTCGGGGGCGAGCGGGATCTGGCCCTGGATCAGCTGTTCGCCGCGGGGCGCGAGCGAGCGGTCCTGGGCCGTGAAGCGCTCGATCCAGCCCGCCTCGTCCAGGTCCGAGACGATGAACGCGTCACCGCGGCGCGTGCGCAGACCGAGGTCGATGAGGGCCGTGCGGCCGCTCTCCCAGCGCAGGGAGTCGTCGCCGAGCAGGCGGCGGGCGGCGTCCAGGGAGGTGGCGACGATCACCGGTCCGTCCTCGGGGAGTTCGGCGAGGCGTGAGGCCGTCTCGATGCGTACGCCGAGGTCCCAGGCGTGCGCGGCCATCCTGTCGATGACGGAGGACCAGCCGCCGACCGGGTAGTGCGCCTCAGGGGGCAGCTTGGCCGCGCGGCGCAGGCGCTCGTGCACGAAGCGGGCCGAGAGCGCGCCGGGGTCGTGGTGGAAGAGCGCGACCGCCGTGTAGCGGGCCGCGGCACGGGCGCCCTCCTCGCCGACCTGCTCGACGGCCCAGGAGAGGAAGTCCCGTTCCACCGGGGCCTGTTCGACGCCCCGGCGCAGCAGCTTCAGCATGGCGAACGGCGGCGTACGGCGCAGGGCGCCGCCGTGCCGGAAACGGAAGCGTGCGCCCTCGAGCGGCGGCACCGACGCGATCGGCCCGAGCAGTCCACGCTGCTTGAGCCAGGTCCAGTGCGGGCCGCCGTTGTAGAGGGCGTGGGGGCCCTCGTTGGTCCGGTACTGCCCGGTCTCCGTCGTACGCGCGCGGCCGCCGAGCGTGTGGTGCGCCTCGTGCACGACGACCCGCGCGCCCGCCTCGGCGGCCGTGATCGCGGCGGTCAGTCCGGCGAACCCGCCGCCGATGATGGTGATGCCGTCCCTGCCCATGACCTGCACTCTCCCTGTTCGCGGTTGCTGTCCTCACGTACCGACGGATGAGGGTGGGCGGGATGTGACATCGGCGCACGCGGTGACGGCAGGCCCCGGCGCACAAGACGCGGGATTAGCCCATTTGTGCTGTTCTGGAGGTTATGAGCACGAGCGAACGCGGACCCGCGATACCCGTTCAGGAGCCCGACCCCACCCGCTGGTGGGGCCTCGTCGTCATCGCCCTCGCGCAGCTGATGGTGGTGCTCGACGCGACGATCGTGAACATCGCGCTGCCCTCCGCGCAGGCCGATCTCGGTATGTCGGACGCGAACCGGCAGTGGGTGATCACCGCGTACACCCTGGCGTTCGGCGGTCTGCTGCTGCTCGGCGGCCGGATCGCGGACCTCATCGGCCGCAAGCTCACCTTCGTGATCGGCCTGATCGGCTTCGCGGCAGCCTCGGCGCTCGGCGGTGCGGCGACCGGCTCCGGGATGCTGTTCGCGGCCCGCGCGCTCCAGGGTGTGTTCGCCGCGGTGCTCGCGCCGTCGGCGCTCTCACTGCTGACCACGACGTTCACGGACCCGAAGGAACGCGGCAAGGCCTTCGGCATCTACGGCGCCATCGCGGGCGGCGGCAGCGCGATCGGTCTGATCGCGGGCGGTCTGCTCACCGAGTACCTGAACTGGCGCTGGTGCCTGCTCGTCAACGTCCCCATCGCCGTCATCGCGGTGATCGGCGCGTTCATGTTCCTGCACGACCGCGAAGGCCACCGCGAGGCCAAGCTGGACGTGCCCGGCGTGCTGCTCGGCTGCGGCGGTCTGGTCGCGATCGTCTACGGCTTCAGCGAGGCGCAGCCGCGCGGCTGGTCCGACTCCCTGGTGCTCGCGCTGCTCATCGGCGGTGTGGCACTGCTGGCGGTCTTCGTGTGGTGGCAGACCAAGGCCGCCAACCCCCTGCTTCCGCTGCACATCATCAAGGAGCGCAACCGAGCCGGCTGCTTCCTGACCATGGGCCTGGCGACGATCGGCATGTTCGGTCTGTTCCTGTTCATGACCTACTACCTGCAGGTCATCCTCGGCTATTCGCCGGTCAAGACGGGCCTGGCGTTCCTGCCCATGACGGTGGCGATCATCATCGGCTCCACCCAGATCTCGGCCCGTCTGATGCACCACGTCGCCCCGCGCCTGCTGATGGTGCCGGGCATGATCCTCGCGACGCTCGGCCTGATCATCCTCACCGGCCTCACCGTGCACGCCGAGTACGCCACCCACGTCCTGCCGGCGATGCTGCTGCTCGGCCTCGGCATGGGTCTGGTCTTCATGCCGGTGATGGCGACCGCCACGCAGGGCATCGCGCCGCAGGACTCCGGTGTCACCTCGGCGACCGTCAACACCTCGCAGCAGGTGGGCGGTTCGATCGGCACGGCGCTGCTCAACACCATCGCGACCAGCACCTCGGCGACGTACATCACCTCGCACATGGCCGACGCGGCCCGCGAGAGCGGCCAGCCGCCGACCGACCAGATGAAGCAGCTGATCGGCGCGGAGGGCATCGTGCACGGCTACACCGTGGCGATCTGGTGGGCGGCCGGGATCATGCTGCTCGGCGCGGTGGTCGCCGGCCTGATGGTCACGGCCCGCGCGCCCCGGCACGACACTCCGGCGGAAGGCCACGCGGAGGCCGAGGCGAACACGGGCGTGATCCTCTGACTCCCGGGCTGGACGAGAGCCCCTCGTCTAGCTCCCGAGCTTCTCCAGCGCCTCGTCTAGCTCCCGAGCTTCTCCAGTGCCTCGTCCGTCAGCCGGTACACCGTCCACTCGTCCTGCGGCCGCGCGCCCAGGGACTCGTAGAAGGCGATCGACGGCGCGTTCCAGTCGAGGACCGACCACTCCAGGCGGCCGTAGCCGCGCTCCACGCAGATCCGGGCCAGCTCGGTGAGCAGCGCCTTGCCGTGACCGCCGCCGCGCGCCTCGGGGCGTACGTAGAGGTCCTCGAGGTAGATGCCGTGCACGCCGCGCCAGGTCGAGAAGTTGAGGAAGTAGACGCAGAAGCCGACCGGCTCGCCCGCCTCGTTCTCGGCGATCAGGCTGTACGCGGCGGGCTGCTCGCCGAAGAGCGCGGTGTGCAGCTGCTCCTGGGTGGCCTTGGCCTCGTCGGGGGCCTTCTCGTACTCGGCCAGTTCACGGACCAGTCGGTGGATGACGGGGATGTCGGCGGGGGTCGCGGTGCGAATCATGGGCGCACGGTAACGCGGCGGTCCAGGAGCAGCCGTCCGATTTCCAGCTGCTGAGACTGGAACTCGGTCTCGTAGAACTCCTCGTCCTCCACCGCCCACAGCGAGTTCTGCAGCACCCTCCCGAGCGTCCATGCGGCGGCCCGCTGCCGGTCGAGCCCGCACGCCTCGGTCAACAGGTCGAAACGCCACAGGACTTCGGCCGGATCGTAGAGATTGTCGAGAGCCGGCATCAGATCGAATCCGGGGTCTCCGGCGAGCGGCTTGGGGTCGATGGCCAGCCACGGCTCGCGCTCGGCGGCGAGGACGTTGTCGAAGTGCAGGTCCCAGTGCAGCAGCCGGTCGCCGGGCTCGTCGATCACCTCGCGCACCTGAGCGGCGCAGGCGAGGACCAACTGCCGGTCCTCCTCGGCCAGTTCCCGTACGGCCTCGGGCGTCTCGTCGAGCATGTCCCGCGCGATCGTCTCCAGGGTGCGCAGTCCGGGCGGTGCGGGGACGGCGGTGAGGCGGGCGAGCAGCTCGGCGAGGATACGGGTGGCCTCGCGGGAGTCGTCGAGGGCCGACAAGTGGCGCTTCTCGTCGAGGCGTTCGAGCAGCATGGTGCCCGTCGCGGCGTCATGGCCGAGGAGCCGGACCGCCCCGTCGCCGTCCCAGGTCCGCAGCCCCACGGGCTCGCCCTCGCTCTCCTCGTCGAGGAGCTGGAGCTTCAGGGCGGCCGGGGTGCCGTCCGCGCGCTCGACCGGGAGCACCAGCGAGGCCATGCCGTACATCGAGGGGCCGGTGCGCCTGAGCTCCCAGCGCTCCAGGAACTCGGCGGCCCGCTCGGGCAGCGCGTCGATGAAGGCGCGCCCCGCCTCGCCGTTGTACTTGATCTGCGTGGTGGCCAGCTCTTCGGGGACCTCGATCATTCCCAGATCGTACGAGGGTCGGGGCCCGGAGATCGTACGAGGCTCAGGACCCCAGCGCCTTGGTGAAGCCGTCCGCCGTGAACAGCCCCTCGCGGGTGTCGATCTTCTTGCCGTCGATCAGGACCGCCGGGGTGCCGCGCTCGCCACTGGCCTCGAAAGCCTGCTCGGACTTCTTCACCCAGTCCTTGTACGTCATGTCCCTGACCGCCTTGTCGAAGGCGGCGCTCCGCAGCCCCTTCACCTGGTCGGCGATCTTCAGCAGATGGTCCGTGTTGTAAGCATCCGGGGAGCCCTCCTCGGGCTGGCTCGCATAGAGCGCGGCGTGGTACTCGGCGAACTTGCCCTCGCCGAGCGCGGCCCGCAGGGCGTTGGCCGCGTGGGTCGAGGGGCCGTCGGCGCCCTGGTCCAGGAAGGACGCGACCGTGTACTCGGCCTTCGCCTTGCCGTCGCGGATCGCCTTGGCCAGACCCTCGCCGCCGCCCGTCTCGAACTTCGCGCAGAACGGGCACTGCGGGTCCAGGTACACCTTCACCGTGTGCGGGGCGTCCGCCTTGCCGACGACGACCGTGGTGCCGTCGGCGGCGAGCTTTGCGGGCAGGTCCGCGAAGAGCTCGGCGTCGGCGGCGGGCTTGGCGGCCAGGGCGGCGCCGGCGCCCGTCCCGCCACTGTCGGTGGACGAGCAGGCCGCCGCGGAGACGCCGAGCGCGGCGACGGCGGCGAGGGTGACGAGCGCGCGGCCGTACCTGCGCACGGACTGGGCGCCTGCGTTCCTGCGTACGGGCTCTGCGCCTGCGTTCCTGCGTACGGGCATGATCCAGACCTCCGGGGCGACGGTTCCGGAGGAAAGACGGGCCGCGGCCCGGCCCCGTTACGGGTCAAAGGTCCCCCGCCCTGCCGCCATCCGGCCCGCGTCCGCTACCTTCCGGCCATGAACGCGTCAGCAGCGAGCACGGTGAACGGCGGCATCTCCTTCTGGTACGCGGACCAGCCCGCGCCCTCCCCCCGCGAACCGCTCGCCGGCGACGCCAGCGCCGACGTCTGCATCGTGGGCGGCGGATACACGGGGCTGTGGACGGCGTACTACCTGAAGAAGGCCGCGCCCTTTCTCCGCATCACGCTCCTGGAGCAGAAGTTCTGCGGTTACGGCGCCTCCGGGCGCAACGGCGGCTGGCTCTACAACGGCATCGCGGGACGCGACCGGTACGCCGCCAAGCACGGCAAGGAGGCCGCGACGCGGCTCCAGGAGGCCATGAACGCGACGGTCACGGAGGTCGTCGATACGGCCGCGGCCGAGGGCATCGACGCGGACATCCACCACGGCGGCGTACTGGAAGTGGCTTATACGCCCGCCCAGTTGGCTCGCCTCAAGGCCTTCCACGAAGCAGAGCTGGCGTACGGCGAGAAGGACCGGCTGCTGCTCGGCGCCCGCGAGACGGCTGCCCGTATCCGCATAGCCGGCGCCGTCGGCTCGTCCTGGACGCCGCACGGCGCGCGCATCCACCCGGTGAAGCTGGTCACCGGGCTCGCGCGCGTGGTCGAGGAACTGGGCGTGGTGATCCACGAGTCCACGCCCGTGACGGAGATCCGCCCCAAGCACGCGGTCACGCCGTACGGCACGGTGCGTGCGCCGTACGTCCTGCGCTGCACGGAGGGGTTCACGGCGGCTCTCAAGGGCGAGAAGCGCTCCTGGCTCCCGATGAACTCCTCGATGATCGCCACCGAACCGCTCACCGAGCAGCAGTGGGAACGCATCGGCTGGGCGGGCCGTGAGGCGCTCGGCGACATGGCGCACGCGTACATGTACGCCCAGCGCACGGCGGACGGGCGGATCGCGCTCGGGGGGCGCGGGGTCCCGTACCGCTTCGGCTCAAAGACGGACAACGACGGCCGCACGCAGCCCGCGACCGTCGACGCACTGCGCGAGATCCTCGTCCGCCTCTTCCCCTCCCTGGCCGGCGTGCGGATCGACCACGCCTGGTCCGGGGTGCTCGGCGTCCCGCGCGACTGGTGCGCGACCGCCACCCTCGACCGCTCCACGGGCCTCGGCTGGGCGGGCGGCTACGTCGGCTCGGGCGTGGCCACCGCCAACCTCGCGGGCCGCACCCTGCGCGACCTCGTCCAACAGGACTCGGGCCAGGCGGGCCCCACGGAACTGACCGCGCTCCCCTGGGTCAACCACAAGGTCCGCAAGTGGGAGCCGGAGCCGGCGCGTTGGATCGGCGTGCATGGTCTGTACGCGGCGTACCGGGCGGCGGACCGCCGCGAGGCGTCCTCCCACTCCGCTACTACGGACCGACTGGCGCGGTTTGCCGACCGGTTGAGCGGGCGGTGAGTTTCAGGGGTCGGGGCACCCCCGGTGGAACCGCCCAAGGGCGGGCTCGCTCGGCCCCTTCGGGCCGCGCTCCCCGCGGGGGGTGCGGGCTGTGGGGCGGCTATCGGGTGAGTGCGTTTTCGGGGCGGCCGAGGTCTCGTCGATCCCCTTCGGTCCGTCGCGGCCGGGGCTTCATCCGCTGAATGGTTGCGCTCCGGTGGCCGGTTACGGTGCCTCCGCCCGCCCACTGCCGCCCGCGGCACCACGGGGCTTCCTTTCCCCCATTGAGGCCAGCGAACGGCACATCACACCCAGTCCGCCATCCGCCGTCCCCCGTCCCCCGTCCGTAGCCATTGGGGGACCTTCTGTTTACGCCGAATGCGGCAAACCGGACAGCGGAGTGAACGAATGGTCCCCCGATCACCCAACTTCCCTCCACCGCGCGCAGGTTGGCTGACTCGCGAGCCCGAACTAGCCACCGCCATCGCCACCGCCATCGTCATCGTCGCCATCCCTGAGAGCAATTGGGGAAAGGAAGCCCCGTGGCGCGGCAGTCGACAGCGGACGGGCGGAGGCACCGCAACCATGCACGCACCGCAACCATCCCAGCGAATGAAGCGCCGGCCGCGACGCACCGAAATCGATCCACGAGACCTCGGCCACCCCGAAAACGCACCCACCGTCAGCCGCCGAACAACCGCAACCGCCCCGCGGGGAGCGCGGCCCGCAGGGGCCGAGCGAGCCCGCCCTTAGGCGACGCCCCGCCACGCCACCCCCACCGCCCGCGCCCCACCGCCCCGCACCCCGCGGCCCGCCCCCGCACCCCGCAGCCGCACCCGCACCCGCACACGCACC
>NZ_JBEPEW010000242.1:0-7880 GCF_040300965.1 Streptomyces mesophilus
GCCGCGCGCGGTGATCCAGGCGCTGGACGTGCCGGTCTCCGCGCGGTCGGCGTCGATACGGACCGCGACCTTCGCACTGCCGCCGGCGGGCACGGTCACCCGGCGCCCGGCGAGGCTCACGGGTGCCTGCCCGTCGACGTCCAGGCTCAGACGGACGTCCCTCGTACCGGAGTTGCGGTACGTCACCTCGCGCGTGACGTCCTCAGCCGCATCGCCGGCCAGCTTCGCGGAGACGGCCGCCGGGGACGCCGTGACGCGCGCGTCGAGCGCGTCCGGGATGTCCACACTGCCCGCGCCCTGCTCGAACACGGAGGCGTCGCGCACCGCGTCGGCGCTGCCGACGAGCGCGGACTTGAGCTGCTGCGCGTCCCACTCGGGGTGCTCCTGCTTGAGGATGGCCGCGGCCCCCGCGACGTGCGGGGTGGCCATCGACGTACCGCTCAGGGTGACGTAGTCCTCGTTGCCGGAGGCGTCCTCGTGGGTGCCCTTGGCGCGCGCGGCCAGGATCTCGCTGCCGGGCGCGGTGATCTCGGGCTTCACGCCGGCGTCGATCAGCGAGGGGCCCTGGGAGGAGAACTCCGAGATCCCGCCCTGCTTGGTGATCGACCCGACCGTCAGGGCGCTCGGCGCGGCACCCGGGGAGCCGATGGTGCCGGGCCTGCCCGCATTGCCTGCGGCGATCACGAACAGCGGTCCGCCGTCGGCGCTCAGCTGCTCGACCGCCTGGGACAGCGGGTCGGTGCCGTCGCTCGGCACGTCGGAGCCGAGCGACATGGACACGATGTCGGCGCCCTGGTCCTTGGCCCACTGCATGCCGTCGAGGATCCAGGAGATGTACCCGCTGCCGCCGCCGTCGAGCACCTTGCCGTTGATCAGCTCGGCGCCCGGTGCGACACCCTTGTAGCGACCGCCGGAGGCCTGGCCGCCGCCCGCGACGGTCGAGGCGACGTGCGTGCCGTGACCGTTGAAGTCCTCGGGGCTCTCGTCCCAGGTGAAGTCCTTCTGGGCGACGACCCGTTCCGCGAGGTCCGGATGCGTGGCATCGGCGCCCGAGTCGAGCACGGCGACCTGCACGCCCTTGCCGTCGAGGCCGCTCTTCCATGCCTCGGGCGCTCCGGTCATCGGCACGCTCTTGTCGAGGCTCGCCTCGACCTTGGCGTCCAGCCACAGCTTGGCGGCCTGGGCACTGCGGCTCTTGCCTGCCGCCTCCTTGACGAAGTCCCGCCATACGCCGGCGGCTTCGGACTTCTTGACCGTACGGGCGGTCAGACCGAGCCCGCCGAAGGTGGCCTTGCGGGAGGCGCCCGCCAGCGCGGTCCGCTCGGTCGCGATCAGCGGAATCGTCTTGCGCGAGGCGTCGTCGTACCCCTCGGCTGCGAGCCCGGTGACGTCGAACAGCGCCCTGTCCAGGCGCCCTTGGGCCAGCGCGTCGGTCGCGTCCACGGGGATGACGTACTCATGACCCTCGACCCGCGCCCGCGAGAACGCGATGTGCTCCCGCCCCTCGCCCGGCTGCACCGCCGTGACCTGGAGCCCCTCACCGCTCCCCGTGAGCGACACCTTGTCGCCGCTCAGGAGCGTCACCGTCTTGGTGGCGGGCGGCAGGAAGTCCCGCGGGTTCACCGCGGCCCCTTCGCCGCCCGGTGCCGCCCCCGCCTGGGGCAGCCCGGTCGCGAGCAGCGCGACGGCTATGGCCGCCACCACCCCCGCGTAACGTGTCCGTCTTGCCATCCCGACCCCTCACACGCGCCGTGGCCTTCGCATCCGGCCTCGGGGTCCATTGGTGCGGCTGGGGCGGGAGTTGCGCCAGAGTCGGGAGTGGCGACTATCTGCCATGGCACTTTTGTGCCGTCCGGGACAGGAACTCCCGCATCCGGGACAGGAACCTCCCGTACGTGCGCCCTCCGGCGGCATTCGCAGGGCCCGCGAGGGAACCGAACCCCTCCTCGCGGCGTATTAATGGCGGGGGCCGGTGCGGCACTTCGGGCTGCGCCTGATACACAGCTCTCAGCCGACTTGGTGCACAGCTCTCCACCGATTCGAACAAGATCGTGTAAACGATGGCGCGGATGTCAGTCCCTGCGGCCATACTTGCGCGTGGAAGACCACGGATGACCAAGGGGGAGGTCAAGCGTGACATACCTGCCGAACGGCAGCGCGGCGCCGCCGAGCCCGGCCGCGCCCACGCTGCCCGCCGTGCCGCCCCAGGGCGCGCCGCCGCCGGGACCTGCGGTGATGCCGGAACGGCGCAGCGCGCGAGCCGAGTTGACCGACCGGCTGCGCAGCGCGTCGACCACGGAGCCGGGGCGGCTGCGGATCATCGGGGCCGTGATCGCGGTTCTCGTGATCGCGTTCGGGGCGGTGACGGCCTGGCAGATGGCCGAGCGGTCCTCGGCCGCGGATGACGTGCTGCACCGCAGTGCGCCGCTGTCCTCCGACGCGGCCGCCATCTACCGGTCGCTCGCCGATGCCAACACGGCGGCGGCGAGCGGGTTCCTGGCGGCGAACGAGGAGTCGCCGAAGCTCCGCCAGCGCTATCAGGACGATCTGGACATGGCGGCGGAGAAGCTGAGCACGGCGGCGGGGGCCAGCCGTGGTTCGGGCCAGTCCGCCCGCTACATCGAGAAGCTGAACAAGCTGCTTCCCGAGTTCGCCGAACGCATCGAGTCGGCCCGCACGTACAACCGCCAGGGCCTGCCGCTGGGCGGCGCGTATCTGCGCAATGCCAATGACCTGATGCAGAACGAGATGCTGCCCGCCGCCGAGGATCTCTACGAAGCGGAGAAGAAGCAGCTCAACGCGGATTACGCGGACGCCAAGGCGTACCCCTGGGGGGCGATCGCACTCGGCGTGGTCGCGATCGGCGGTCTGGTGTGGGCGCAGCGGCGCAACTACCGGCGTACGAACCGGGTGTTCAACCACGGCATGGTGGTCGCCACCGCGGCCGGCACCGTGGTGCTCCTGTGGCTCGCGGTCGGGCACACCTTCGCCTACAGCGGTCTGTCCGGGTCGTACGACGACGGGGTCCGCTCGCTCAACGCGCTCAACGACGCGCGGATCTCCATCCTTCAGGCGCGCAGCAGCGAGAACCTGACCCTGGTCTCGCGCGGCGCCGTGACCGTGCCCGAAGGAAAGCCGAAGGCCGGCGAGGACTTCTACGACGTGGAGTTCCAGAAGCAGATGGCTGCCCTCGGCGACAAGACCAAGGGCACCCTCGGGGCGGCCTGGAAGCTCTCCGAGGACGAGGCCGGCGACGCTCCTGTGGACAGGACCGTGTTCGCGGTGACCGAGTGGAAGAAGCGCCACACGGCCGCCCGCACCCTGGACAACCAGGGCAATTACGATGCGGCCCTTGCCGGCGTGATCGGTGAGAACGGGGACCAGAGCAAGGCCACCGGTGACTGCTTCGACCTCGCCGACAAGTCACTGGACAAGGCCATCGCGCATGAGCAGCAGGACTTCAGGAGCGCGGCCGAGGACGGCCGCGGCGCGATGACCGGACTGCCGGTCGGCGCCGCCGTGCTCGCGGTGCTCGGAGCGACGGGTGCCGTGCTCGGTATCGGGCGCAGGCTGTCGGAGTACCGGTGAGAGGGGGCGACGAGATCATGAGCGCTACAGACCGCCAGAGGTATGCGGCCCGCATCCGGGCGATGGCCGTGGCAGGACCGCTCTCCCGCCTGCGGGGCTGGGGCGGGGTGGCCGCCATGGCACTGGCGTGCGTGCTGACCGCGGCCTTCGCGCTGCTGCCGCTGCACCACGTGAGCGAGGGGCCCTCCGGTACGGGGAGCCAGGGCGTCGCGGACGCCCGGCAGGCGCTCGCCCCCGCGGCACCGGCGTGTGACGACGCCCAGCCGGATGCGAGCCTGGACGCCCGCAACATCGACGACGGCCCGAAGATCGAGGAGATCCGCGACCGTACGGACAAGCCCAAGAACAAGCTGGTCGTCGGCATCGACCAGAACAGCTACCTGTGGGGTTACCGCAACCCCAACAACGGGAACCTGGAAGGCTTCGACATCGATCTGGCCAACGCGATCGCGAAGGCCATCTTCGGCACGTACACGGACGACAACGGCGACGAGAAGGTCAACATCGTCTTCCGCGCCGTCCCGACCAACCAGCGCATCCCGATGATCAAGTCCGGCCAGGTCGACATGATCGTGCGCACCATGACCATCAGCTGCAAGCGCAAGGCCGATGTGGCCTTCTCCACCGCGTACTTCGCCACGGGCCAGCAGGTCCTCGCCCCGGACAACTCGAAGATCACCGGCTTCGACGCCTCGCTCGAGGGCAAGAAGCTCTGCGTCGCCGCGGGATCCACCGCCCAGGGAGCACTTGAGGACAAGGACTACGGTGCCGATAAACCTCTCGTGGTCCCCAACCAACTCGACTGCCTGGTAAGGCTTCAGCTCGGTGAGGTGGACGGCGTGGTCACGGACAGCGCGCTCGCCGCCGGCCAGGCCGCCCAGGATCCGACGGTCGAGCTGAAGGGCGACCCGCTGGCCACCGAGTACTACGGCATCGCGATGAGCAAGGACCCGAAGGCGGAGGACCTGGTGCGGCGGGTCAACTACGAACTCGACCAGTGGCGCAAGGACCCGGCGGGCTGGAAGAAGTCGTACACCAAGTGGCTCGCGGTCCCGCTGGGAGACCCCGACGCCAAGGCCAAGCCGCCTGTCCCCAACTACAGCGACTGACAGGGCATTTGACGGGGCAGAGGCGGAACAGAACACAGACGGCCGGCCACACCGGCACAGCAGAGAGGCGACACACGGATGGGCGTCACGGGAGCCGCCGGTCCCGTCATGGACCGGGACGAGGTGGACCGTGCGCTGGCACGTCTTGGCGCCGAGCACGAGGCGATCGAGACCTCACTGCTCGCGCTGCAGGACCACGCGGGGCGCAGACTCCTCGAAGGTGCCGAACTGACCGGCACCACCAAGGAGCGCTGGGCTGCCGCGGAGCAGGAGATCACCCGTCTGTGGGCGTACTTCGACGCGTACACCGACGCCCTCACCAGCGCCCGCGAGCTGCGCGCCCGGCGGCGCTGGCCGAGCCGTGAGGAGCTGGTGGAGCTCACCGAGCTCCTCCGCGGCGAGTCCGTCACCCTCGCAGGGGGCGCCCCTGCCACCGGGGCGCCCGCTTCGCTGACCGGTCCGACCAGGCTCACCGAGCAGTTCACGCTGAGCGCGCTCGTGGAGCGGATGAACGAGCTGTACGCGTCCTCGCTCGACATGGTCGTCGCCGCCGACGCCGTCTGGTCCGCGCTGCCCGCCCGTATCGATCTGCTCTCCGCCGAGCTGGCCCGCACCCGCCAGCTCGCCCAGTCCGTGGGCGTACGCCCCGGCGAGCACCCGGCGGGCGACGATCTCGACCGGATCACCGGTGAGCTGACGGCGCTGCGCGCCCAGGTGGTCTCCGACCCGCTGACGTTCTGGCGGCCCACGCCGGGCTCCTCGGCGCCCGGCGGCGGCAGACCCGACACCGAGCGCTACGACCGCGAGGCCCGCGCCCTCGAGGAGGTGCGCCGCGAGATCGACGCGGTGCTCGGCGTACGCCAGGACGCGGAGCTCAGGCTCGGCAAGCTGCGCGATCTGCTCTCACGCGCGGACCGTACGCTCGCCGAGGCGCGCGCCGCCCGCGGCGAGGTCCTCGCGAAGATCGCCGCATCGGAGGTGCCCGCGGTCAGCGGACCGCCCACCGTGCTCCAGGAGCAGCTGGCGACCGCCGCCGAGTACCGCAGAAGCGCCCAGTGGCACCGGCTCTCGCCGCTGCTCGAATCCCTGGAGCAGCGGGCCGAGACCGAACTCCTGCGCGCCCGCGAGTCGTTGGAGAAGGTGACCCAGCCGCTCGCCGTGCGCGCCGAGCTGCGCGGCCGGCTCGACGCCTACCGCGCGAAGGTGGCCCGGCACGGAGCCGCCGAGGACCCGCTGCTCATCGAGCGCTATGACGCCGCACGCCGGATGCTGTGGAGCGCGCCCTGCGATCTGCGCGTGGCCGAGCAGGCGGTGCTGCGCTATCAGCATGCGGCGGCCGAGGTGCTCGCACCGCGCGTGCCGCACCAGGGACAGCCGCCGCCGCCGGGGGCGACGAACAGGAGCCCCCGGGAACCCCGGGATACCCACACACCCAGGCCGGACCGTAGGGGGGACTGACCGTGGATACCAAGTGCCAGCGACCGAACTGCACCGGCACATACGAGGACATGGGTGGCGGCGAGCTGTACTGCGACATGTGCGGGCTCGCCCCCGTCGTCTCGCCGAACGGCATGGTGTCCTCGCCGCCGACCGGGATCACCGGGGGCGGCAAGGGCAGCAGCTCCTCGTCCAGTTCGCGCTCCTCCAGCCGTTCGTCGTCCCGCTCCTCGCGTTCTTCGCAGTCGCGCCGCTCGGTCTCGGGCCGGCTGTCGCGCAGCCTGTCCCGCGGCAGTTCGTCCACCCGCAGCGTCTCCGTACGGTCGACCGGTGCGACGGGCGGGTCCTCGGGGCGCGGCCGGCTGGGCGTCGGTCTGGTCACGGTCCCGCAGGTGCCGCGGCCCGATCCCCGCGAGATGGTGCAGGACAACCCGGAGGTTCCGGAGAGGAAGCGATTCTGCAGCCGCTCCGACTGCGGCGCCCCTGTGGGCCGCTCGCGCGGTGAGCGGCCCGGACGTACGGAGGGCTTCTGCACGAAGTGCGGCCACCCGTACTCCTTCGTGCCGAAGCTCGGCGCCGGCGACATCGTGCACGGCCAGTACGAGGTGGTCGGCTGTCTCGCGCACGGCGGACTCGGCTGGGTCTATCTCGCGGTCGACCGCGCGGTCTCCGACCGCTGGGTGGTCCTCAAGGGCCTGCTCGACACCGGCGACCAGGACGCGATGGAGGCCGCGATCTCGGAGCGGCGCTTCCTGGCCGAGATCGAGCACTCCAACATCGTCCGCATCTACAACTTCGTCGAGCACCTCGACCAGCGCACCGGCTCCCTCGACGGCTACATCGTCATGGAGTACGTGGGCGGCAAGTCGCTCAAGGAGATCGCCAACGAGCGGCGTACGCCCCAGGGCAAGCGCGACCCGCTGCCGGTCGAGCAGGCCTGCGCGTTCGGCATCGAGGCGCTCGAGGCGCTCGGGCATCTGCACAGCCGCAATCTGCTCTACTGCGACTTCAAGGTCGACAACGCGATCCAGACCGAGGACCAGCTCAAGCTGATCGACATGGGCGCGGTCCGGCGCATGGACGACGACGAGTCGGCCATCTACGGCACGGTCGGCTACCAGGCGCCCGAGGTCGCCGAGGTCGGCCCGTCGATCGCCTCCGACCTGTACACGGTGGCGCGCACGCTCGCGGTCCTGACCTTCGACTTCCAGGGCTACACGAACGTCTTCGTGGACTCGCTGCCCGACCCGGACAACATCGAGGTCTTCCGCAAGTACGAGTCCTTCTACCGGCTCCTCGTCAGGGCCACCGACCCCGATCCGGCCCGCCGGTTCTCCTCGGCGCAGGAGATGGCCGAGCAGCTGACGGGTGTGCTGCGCGAGGTCGTCTCGCTGCAGACGGGCCGGCCGCGGCCCGCCCTGTCCACGCTGTTCGGGTCCGAAGTGCGCGTCACGGACACGGAGTTGTTCCGCGAGCAGGACGGCGAGGTCTCCAGGCTGGGCGTGCGGGCCGAGCCTGTGGGCCGCAAGGCGCGTCGCAACGGCACGCTCGCGCTGGGATCGGGAGTGGGGTCTCCCCTGCTCGAGCGAAGCCGAGAGCTTGGGGAAGGCTCGGGGCCGGCCGCCAACGGCTCGGGGTCGGCACTCGGCCCGGGCGGGATGCCCGCGATCCCCTCGCAGCCCGCGCCCCTGTCCCCGACGGGACCCGCGCCTTTGCCGCCCGCCGCCCAGTACGCCTCGGCCCCCG
>NZ_JBEPEW010000243.1:0-7815 GCF_040300965.1 Streptomyces mesophilus
CTCCTCGGGCCACCGCTCCGCGGCGCCCCTCTCCGGGGGCTGCGCCCCCTGGCCCCCCGGCTCCGCCGCTCCGCGACGGGAAACTACGCGGCTGACAACCCCGGGGATGCCGGGGCTGACACCCCCGGGTGCCGGGGCTGACGCCCCCGGGTGCCGGGGCTGACACTCCCGGGCTGCTTCGCCGCTCCGCGACGGCGTGATGCCCGTCCCAACCGGCGTTGTCAGTGGGCGCCGATAGCCTGGAAAGGGCTTCGGCCCCCGGGCGGGAGGGGACTGTCTCCGCATGCGGAGTGCGGCCCCGCAGCCGCCCCGCCGGCAGCACGTCGCAGCGGCCCGCGGCCGCATGGTTGAGCGCGTCGCTCAGCGAAACGAAATGTGGGCGCGAGGCAGCGCCGCTCCCGCCGCCCGCAACACACCAACGCCCCGCAGGACCAAGTCCCACGGGGCGTAAGCGGAAAAGCAGAAAGCAGACGCCAGACAGCCGACGCAGACGCCAGACGCAAGACAGCAGACAGCAGACAGCAGACAGCAGACAGCAGACAGCAGAATCTCAGCCCGCAATCGGCAGTAACTCAGCCCGCGATCGACAGAAACTCAACCCGCAATCGAGACCGACGGCTCGCCCGAGGGGATGCCGTCCTTCTCCATCTGCTCGGCGATCTTCAGCGCCTCCTCGATCAGGGTCTCCACGATCTTCGACTCGGGGACGGTCTTGATGACCTCGCCCTTGACGAAGATCTGGCCCTTGCCGTTGCCGGAGGCGACGCCGAGGTCGGCCTCGCGGGCCTCGCCCGGGCCGTTGACGACGCAGCCCATGACCGCGACGCGCAGCGGGACCTCCATGCCTTCGAGGCCGGCGGTCACCTCGTCCGCGAGCTTGTAGACGTCGACCTGGGCGCGGCCGCAGGACGGGCAGGAGACGATCTCCAGGCGGCGCTGCTTGAGGTTGAGGGACTCCAGGATCTGGAGGCCGACCTTGACCTCCTCGGCCGGAGGCGCCGAGAGCGAGACGCGGATCGTGTCGCCGATGCCCTCGGACAGCAGCGCGCCGAAGGCCACGGCCGACTTGATGGTGCCCTGGAAGGCAGGGCCCGCCTCGGTGACGCCGAGGTGCAGCGGGTAGTCGCACTGGGCGGCGAGCTGCCGGTACGCGTTGATCATCACGACCGGATCGTTGTGCTTGACCGAGATCTTGATGTCCTGGAACCCGTGCTCCTCGAAGAGGGAGGCCTCCCACAGCGCCGATTCGACGAGCGCCTCGGGGGTTGCCTTGCCGTACTTCTTCAGCAGGCGCGCGTCCAGCGAACCGGCGTTGACGCCGATGCGGATCGGGGTGCCGTGGTCCTTCGCCGCCTGGGCGATTTCCTTGACCTTGTCGTCGAACTGCTTGATGTTGCCCGGGTTCACGCGGACCGCCGCGCAGCCGGCCTCGATCGCCGCGAAGACGTACTTCGGCTGGAAGTGGATGTCCGCGATCACCGGGATCTGCGACTTGCGCGCGATCGTGGCGAGCGCGTCCGCGTCGTCCTGCGTCGGGCAGGCGACGCGCACGATCTGGCAGCCGGAGGCGGTGAGCTCGGCGATCTGCTGGAGCGTGGCGCCGATGTCCGAGGTGCGCGTCGTGGTCATCGACTGCACCGAGACAGGGGCGTCACCGCCGACTGCCACGGTGCCGACCTGGATCTGCCGCGAGCGACGGCGCTCGGCGACAGTGACCGGTACGGACGGCATTCCCAGAGAAATCGCAGTCATCTGCTGTGCAACCCCAAGGTGTGGAGGTGTGGATCATGGTCCCGGGATGGGCGGGCTCCAATGTGCGAGATTACGGCACAGGGCACTTCTCAAGCACATCCCTCCCAGGTATCGCGCCCTCTCCTGCCACCGATCGCACCGGGGAACCCGACGTGAACCGTGAAGGGTGGCAACACAGGCCAGGCCTGTGCTGGGGTTCCCTTGGAAGCGGCGCCCAGGACTTCCATGATCGCTTCCCATGTGCCCGCCTTGAGCCACGTGATCTGACGCAGCCGGACCTTGCCGTACGGCCCGAAGCGCTCCGGCAGTTCCCGCCACATGGAGCCGGTACGGAGCCGGTGGAGCATCCCCAGGAAGGCGGCTCTGAGGTCCAGAGGCGTCCGAAAATGATGATTCCCGTGCCGTTCCCGCAGCAGCGACTCGACCTGCTGCCACTGCGCGTCCGACGGGTCCGGAGGCACAAGGGTGCCGGTCCGGAGATGCCAGAGCATCGTGCGGCATCTCGTTCCCTCCCGGTAGCGAAACGCAGGGTCCACAAGGCGCACGCATACGTTGGCACTGGCGACCAGCGCTCGCCGTTGTTCCGGGGGCATCTCGCGTAGCGACAGCATGTCCGAGGAAAGCGGCTGACCCGCCGGGTTCATCCCCGGGGAGACACCCTCCAGCTCGGCGAGCCAGGCACTCGCTTCGGTTTCGATATCGCGCAGACACGCGACGTCGGCCTCCAGGCGAGGAGAGGTCGTGCTCACGATCAGTTGCGCGGCATCGCCCGGCCCCAATGCGGCCAGGGAGTCCAATGCTCGCTCGTACTGGGAGACGACCAGTTGAAGCCGCTTCACCCGGTCGGCACTCAGGCGTGCGGAGGACCCGGTCACCCGCACGCCGGGCAGCATCGCCGGATGGCCATCCGGCAGCTCGAGAAGTAGTTGGTCCAGAAGGCGCCAGACCGCTGTCTCGACAACGTCCGCAGGAAGGAAAACGCAACCGCAGGAGTCCTTCCCCTGCACCCCAGAGCAGCGGTAGGTACGCAGCATCTCCTTGGAACGGAGACAGCCCACGTAAGCGCGACCGCAAACTCCCCGAATCCTCCCTGTCAACGGGTAGTCGGAGATCGGATTTCTCCTCGCCCGCGACAGCTCGCCCCGCGCCGTACGGACAGCCAGCATCCGCTCAGCGTCAATGATGGGCGGAACACTGATGGCAACGGTGTCCCCGAAGACCGGGGTGCCGTCCTCGCGAAGTTTCGTGGCGTGCCCACCCCACTGCCTGGACGGATTTCGGAACAATGCCTCGCCGGTGAAGGCCGCACTCCCAACGCGTCGTGCCAGGTTCGAGCCCGTCCACGGGCGACCGCTGCGCGTGCGAAGACCCAGGCAGTTGAGTTCGTCCGCCGCAGCTTCGAAGGTGAGGGCCGGCCGGGCCAGCAGCTCGGCGATGACGCGTACCGCTGCGGCCTCCGCCGGATCGATCTCCAGTTCCGCACCGTTGATCCGGTACCCGAAAGGCGGCGGCCCTCCGGCCCAGCCGCCCGCAAGTGCCTTGAGCTGCCTACCGCCCTGAGTCCGGTCACGAATCCCCTGCGCGTCCACCTCGGCTTCCCGAGCAAGCCGAGCAGTGCGGAGCAGCCGATCGGCAGAACCACCACCGGAGAGTGTCTCCGCGCAGGTCATCACCTCGGCACCCGAGTCCTCGATCTGCCAGAGGCAGCGCCAGATGGCTCGCACGGTCCGTCCCAGCCGGTCCGGGCGGTGCACCACCACGACGTCGATCCGACCGGCAGTGATCGCGTCGAGTAGTCGTGTGAGCCCTGGACGGTGGTACTCCGCCCCTGAGACCCCTTCGTCCTCCTACCCCCCGACGAGCGTCAGCCCCGGCTCATGAGCAACGAATCGCTCGATCGCCGATTTCTGGGCGGCGATCCCGTACCCGTTGCGCTGCTCCCCCGTGGACACCCGTACATACCAAGCCGCGTTGAGGCTGGATGCGCGTTCCGCGTACGCGGGCACGCCGGTATCGTGCGACATGTCAGTCCCTCCAGACTGGCCAGGCCCCGGGGTGTTCCAGCACCGCCGGGGTCATCCGTGACCAGGGGAACGTAGACCGCGCTTGATCACCCGCGGGCCGGAACGGCCGCGCGCCACCCTTGTGGGTGACGAGGGTGACGCGCTGTTTCCCGTTCCGGCTGTGATCAGCCCGCGACCCGGACCGGGTTGACGATGTCGGCCACAAGGACCAAGAGCGTGAAGCAGATGAAGATCCCGGCCACCACATAGGCGACGGGCATCAGCTTCGCGACGTCGAACGGACCCGGGTCGGGCCGCTTGAACAGCTTGGCCAGCCTGCGCCGCAGCGACTCCCACAGCGCGCCCGCGATATGGCCGCCGTCGAGCGGCAGCAGCGGGAGCATGTTGAACAGGAACAGGGAGAGGTTGAAGCCCGCGACCAGGAAGAGCATCATCGCGATCTGGTTCTCCGGCGGGATGTCCAGGGTGAACACCTCGCCGCCGACGCGGGCCGCGCCGACCACGCCCATCGGGGAGTCCTGCTTGCGCTCCCCGTCGCCGAAGGCGGCGTCCCACAGGTCGGGGATCTTGGAGGGCAGGGCGATGAGCGATTCGACGCCGTTCTGCATCATCTCGCCCATGCGGTCCACGGATTCACCGAAGGACTGCTCGACGATGCCGGACGCGGGGGTGAAGCCGAGGAAGCCGGCGTCCACGTACTTGCCCTCGACGTAGCCGCCGTCGCCGTCGGTCTTGCTGACCTGGTTCTTGATCAGGGTGGCGTGCAGTTCCTTCTTCGCGCCGTCCCGCTCGACCGTGATGGTGGCCGGGCCGATCGTGTCGCGGATCTTGGACTGGAGCACCGACCACTCGTTCACGGGGACGCCGTTGAACGCGACGATCTTGTCGCCCGCCTCGAGGCCCGCGGCCTTGGCGGGGGTCTCCTTGTCGGTCTTGCGGCAGGTGTCGCGCTTGACGCTCTCGCTCGCCGAGATCACGCAGTCGGAGACCCTGCTGACCGTGGTCGTCTGCTCGTTCCAGCCGAAGGTCATCAGGACGCCGAGGAAGATCGCGACGGCCAGGATCAGGTTCATGAACGGCCCGGCGAACATCACGATGACGCGCTTCCAGGGCTTGCGCGTGTAGAAGAGCCGCGTCTCGTCGCCCGGCTTCAGCTCCTCGAAGGCGGCCGACCGCGCGTCCTCGATCATTCCGCGCCAGGGCGACGTGGACCGCGCCTCGAGCTTCCCGTCGGGGCCCGGCGGGAACATGCCGATCATGCGGATGTAGCCGCCGAGCGGAATGGCCTTGATGCCGTATTCGGTCTCGCCCTTGTTGCGGGACCAGATGGTCGGGCCGAAGCCCACCATGTACTGCGGTACGCGGATCCCGAACAGCTTGGCCGTGGAGAGATGCCCCAGCTCGTGCCAGGCGATCGAGAAGAGCAGCCCGATCACGAAGACGACTATGCCGAGGATCATCATCAAGGTCGTCATGCACGAGCCTCCGCGGTCGCCTGGTTGTTCTCCGTACGGGAGGTGAGTCCCGCCAGTTCACGGGCCCGGGCGCGTGCCCAGGTCTCCGCATCGAGGACGTCCGCGACGGTCAGGGAAGTTCCCGATCGGGGTGTGCCGTGTTCGGCGACGACCTCCGTGACGGTCTCCATGATGCCGTTGAACGGCAGTGAGCCCTTGAGAAAGGCCTCCACGCACTCCTCGTTGGCGGCATTGAACACCGCCGGAGCCGTGCCCGCGAGCTCCCCCACATGTCGGGCGAGCCCCACCGACGGGAAGGCCTCGGTGTCGAGGGGGAAGAACTCCCAGCTGGAGGCCTTGGTCCAGTCGAAGGCGGGCGCGGCGTCGGGGATGCGCTCGGGCCAGCCGATGCCGATGGCGATCGGTCCGCTCATGTCGGGCGGGGTGGCCTGGGCGAGGGTCGAGCCGTCGGTGAACTCGACCATCGAGTGCACGTAGGACTGCGGGTGGACGACGACCTCGATGCGGTCGAAGGGGATGTCGTAGAGCAGATGGGCCTCGATGACCTCGAGTCCCTTGTTGACGAGTGTCGCGCTGTTGACCGTGATCACCGGGCCCATGGCCCAGGTCGGGTGCGCGAGGGCGTCCTCGGGCGTGACGTCCGCGAGCTCCGCCTTCGTACGGCCGCGGAACGGGCCGCCGGACGCGGTCACGACGAGCTTGCGCACGTCGGCGCGGGTGCCGGCGGCGAGCGCCTGGAACAGGGCCGCGTGCTCGGAGTCGACGGGGATGATCTGCCCCGGCTCGGCGAGCGCCTTGACCAGCGGGCCGCCGACGATCAGCGACTCCTTGTTGGCGAGCGCGAGGGTGCGGCCCGCTTCGAGGGCGGCGAGGGTCGGGGCGAGTCCGATGGAGCCCGTGATGCCGTTGAGCACGGTGTGGCAGGCGGACGAGGCGACTTCGGTGGCCGCGTCGGGGCCGGCGAGGATCTCGGGGAGCGCGTCGGGGCCGTACTGCGCCTCGAGCGCCTCGCGCAGCGCGGGCACGGCCGTCTCCTGAGCGACGGCGACCGTCTTCACGCGCAGCTTCCTGGCCTGCTCCGCGAGGAGTCCGACCCGGCCGCCGTTCGCGGACAGGGCCGTGACCTGGAACCGGTCGGGGTTGCGCAGGACCAGCTCGACGGCCTGCGTGCCGATCGAGCCGGTGGAGCCGAGGATCGCGAGCTCACGTGCTCCGTCTTCGAGGGAGACGGGATCGAAGACGAGATGCGGATCGGCGAGGGGGGCTGGACTGTCGCTCATTCCCCCATTGTTGCCCCATCGCCTGTGGTCCCAGGACCGGGTGTCACCTTTCCCCTACGTATGGATCACTTCCTTCCGGACGGACGGCTGCTTTGTGCACCCCGTCCCTGCGGGCGAGGACGGTGTACGGGCCGACGTCCCGGCGCGCGAACTCCCGCGGGGAGAAGAGCTCGGCGGGCAGGGTCGTGGGCAGGTTGATGCGGTTGGGCTGGTGCGGATAGTTGTCGCGGCCGAGGTTGATCGCGTACGCGGCCGGGGGCTCGTCCGCATGCAGGGGCTTGTCTGCTTGTGGGGGCTCGTCCGTATGCGGGGCGCGCCGCAGCACGAATACATCGGGTGCGTCGTACGGGCCATGGTCGAGGCGGGCGGTGAAGGCGGCGGGGTCGGTGAGGCGGGACCAGGCCCGGACCTCCTCGGTGCGGCCGGCGAAGTCGGCGAGCGGGTGGGCGTAGACGGGTTCGGCGGTGAGGTAGCCGTGGTAGGCGGCGCCGGACATGAGGCGCCAGTTGTCGGTGAGAACGGTCAGTTCCTGGGCCGGGCGGCCGGTTTCGCGCGCGATGGTGCGGATGAGGTCGGCGGGCGGGCGCGGGCCGTAGGCGGTGTCGAACTCGTGGCGCAGGGCGTCCGGGACGGTCTGGACGGCACTGAGGGCGAGGACCGCCGCGACGGCGGCCACCACCGCGGGCCTGACCCGTTCGCGCCGCCACCGCAGTGCCTCGGCCGCGGCGAGTACGCCCGCGGCGTACAGCGCGGCGAAGAGCACGGGATGGACGCGGAAGGAGAGCAGGCTCGCGCCGGCCAGGACCGCCAACTGGCTGAGCAGGCACCACAGATAGCAGGCGGCGACGAGGGTGAGCAGGGCCCGGGCGAGGGCGTCGCGGTGGGCGCGGGCGAGCAGCCAGACGGTGCCGGCCAGGCAGAGCGCGCCGGTGACGGAGGGCTCGGTCATCGGCAGCGGGAAGGAGGTCTGCTGCACCGGGATGTAGCGCAGGGCGGGGTTGGGCGGCATTCCGGCGGGGAGCGCGGCGGCCAGATAGGGGCCCCAGACGATCAGTGCGAGCGGCAGGGCGACGGCCGCCACCGCGCTCAGCCTGAGCAGGAGGGCGCGCGGTCCGCGGCGGCGCAGGAGTGTGAGGGCCATGAGGGTCAGGGCGAAGGCCCAGAACGCGGCGAGCAGGGTGTAGGTGAGCGCGGCGATCCCCAGGTAGAGCCCGCAGCCGGCCAGTACGGCGCGCGGGGCCCGGCGGGCCGCCAGGGCGCGGTGGGCGAGCACGGCGAGGGGCG
>NZ_JBEPEW010000244.1:0-7522 GCF_040300965.1 Streptomyces mesophilus
GCCCGCGGCGCCTGCCGCGGCACCGGCCCAGGCGCAACAGGCCCAGCCGGCCAAGGCCAAGGCCGACGGCAAGACCCTCACGGTCGCGCTCGCACAGAGCGTCGACTCGCTGAGCCCGTTCCTGGCTCAGCGCCTGGTCAGCACGAGCATCCACCGGCTCATGTACGAGTACCTGACCAACTACGACCCCAAGGACAACAAGACCATTCCGGGCTTCGCCACGGAGTGGAAGTCCTCGTCGGACAAGCTGACGTGGACCTACACGATCCGCGGCGACTCCAAGTGGTCGGACGGGGAGCCGGCGACCGCCAAGGACGCGGCGTTCACGTTCAACAAGATGATGAGCGACCCGAACGCCGCGCAGGCCAACGGCAGCTTCACCTCGAACTTCAAGAAGGTCACCGCGCCCAGCGACACCGAGCTCGTGATCGAGCTCAAGACGCCGCAGGCGACGATGGTCTCCCTGGACGTCCCGATCGTGCCCGAGCACATCTGGAAGGACGTCAAGGACTACTCGAAGTTCAACAACGACGAGAAGTTCCCGATCGTCGGCAACGGCCCCTTCACGCTGACCGAGTACAAGACCGATCAGTACGTGAAGCTGAAGGCGAACAAGGAGTTCTGGCGCGGGGCGCCGCAGTTCGACGAGCTGGTCTTCCGTACGTACAAGGACCAGGACGCCGCCGTCGCCGCTCTCAAGAAGGGCGAGGTGTCCTTCGTCGCCGGCTCGCCCGCGCTGACGCCCGCTCAGGCCGCGAGCCTCAAGGGCGAGAAGAACATCAAGGTCAACGAGGGGCCGGGCCGCCGCTTCTTCGCCATCGCCACCAACCCGGGGGCGCAGACGAAGGACGGCAAGAAGTTCGGTGACGGGCACCCGGCGCTGCTCGACCAGAAGGTGCGCCAGGCGCTGTTCCTGTCCGTCGACCGCAAGACCATCGTCGACAAGGTGTTCCAGGGGCACGCCGTCGAGGGCGAGGGCTACATTCCGCCGCGCTTCGAATCGTATTTCTGGAAGCCGGCGGGCGATCAGAAGCTCGCGTACGACCCGGAGCGGGCCGCCAAGCTGCTCGACGAGGCCGGATATCCGCTGAAGGGCGACAAGCGCGTCGGCAAGGACGGGAAGCCGCTCGACTTCCGGATCCTGTGCCACGCCACCGACCCCAACGACAAGGCCATCGGCAAGTATCTGAAGGAGTGGTGGGGCGACTTGGGCATCGGGCTCGAGGTCCAGTGCCTCGACGATGTCTCGGTTCCCTGGTACGCGGGTGAGTACGACCTGGCCTTCGACGGCTGGTCCGTGAACCCCGACCCGGACTTCGTGCTCGGTATCCACACCTGTGCGGCGCTGCCGGAGAAGGCGAAGGAGAGCGCGGCCACCGACAACTTCATCTGCGACAAGAAGTTCGACGACCTGTACAAGAAGCAGGCCGCCGAATACGACCCGGCCAAGCGCGCCGAGACCGTCAAGGAAATGCAGTCCTGGCTGTACGACTCCGGGTACATGAACGTCATCGCGTACCCGAACGCGGTCGAGGCGTACCGCACGGACCAGATCAAGTCCATCAAGACCATGCCCGAGGCCTCCGGCAACATCTATGGCCAGGACGGGTATTGGAGCTGGTGGTCGGCGGTTCCGGCGAGCTCGGGCAGCGCCGGCGCGGACTCGGGGAACGGCGGTGACGACTCCGGCTCGACCGGTGTCGTGATCGGCATCGTGATCGGTGTGCTGGTGCTTGGCGGTGCCGTGTTCCTGTTCACGCGGCGGCGCGCGGCCACGGCGGACGACCGCGAATAGCCCTGACGGGCAAGGACCGACTCAAGGTAAGCGAACCGCACGAGTAACGAGAGTCCTATGACAGCTGAGAGCACTCCGGCGCTCGTGCACAGCGCGGAAGCCGACGGCCTGGCAGATGCCGGGCCGTCGGCCGGCCGCGGACCACGCGCGCGCAACACCAAGGCCTATCTGCGCTATGCGGCGGGCAAGATCGTGGGGGCCGCGATCTCCCTGTTCGCCGTGCTCGTCACGAGCTTCTTCCTCTTCCGGCTGATCCCCAGCGATCCCGTCAAGCACATGACGGGCGGCCGCCCGGTCTCCAGTGAGCAACTGGAGAACCTGCGGCGGGAGTTCGGCCTCGACCAGCCCATGTGGCAGCAGTTCCTGGACTACATCGGGGATGCGCTGTCGGGCGACTTCGGAATGTCGTACCAGTTCCACGCACCGGTGATGGAGAAGATCACGGCGGCGCTGCCGGCGACGCTGCTGCTCACCGGTACCGCGTTCATCCTCTTCACCGCACTCGGCCTGTGGCTCGGGACGCGGTCGGCCTGGCGGCACGGGCAGAAGGGCGACCGCTTCAACAGCGCCCTGGCCCTGACGCTGTACTCCGTACCGTCCTTCTGGCTCGGGCTGCTGCTCATCATCGTGTTCTCCGTCGGCGTGGGCCCCATTCCCGGGCTCTTCCCGACCGGCGGTCTCGAATCCGGCAGCGAGAGCGGGTTCGCGTACATCGTCGATGTCGCGCACCACATGGTCCTGCCGGTCATCACCCTGGTGGCGGTCGGTTACGCGCAGACCCTGCTCGTAATGCGTTCCTCGCTGCTCGACGAGATGGGCAGCGACTATCTGACGACCGCGCGGGCCAAGGGACTTCGCGACGATGTCGTACGGCGCCGGCATGCCGTACCGAACGCGATGCTGCCCACGTTCACGCTGATGTTCGTGAACCTCGGACATGTGGTCGCCGGGCAGATCCTGGTCGAGACGGTGTTCTCCTGGCCGGGGCTCGGCGGTCTCTTCTACGAGGCGCTCGCGGGCCCCGACCTGCCGCTGGTGCAGGCGCTGTTCTTCCTGTTCGCCGCCGCGGTGATCCTGGCCAACACGCTGGCCGATGTGCTGTATCCGCTGCTCGATCCCCGGGTGGGCCGATGACCGCAGAACCGCCGCTGACCACGAAATCCCCGGTCCCGGCAGAAACCCTGACCAAGGCCGTCGCCGCGAAGAGCCCCCGGGCGCTCAAGGCGGCCCGTATGCGCCAGTCGCTCGTACGGTTCTGGAAGGAGTACCGCACCCACAGGAGCGGGCTCTGGGGCCTCGCCGCCCTGGCGCTCATCGCTCTGATCGCGCTCGGCGCGCCGCTGCTGGTGGGCGCGGACTCGGAGTCCGTGACGGATGCTCCGGGCCAGGCCATGGAGGATCCGAGCGGTGAATTCCCGCTCGGCACCGACCAGTTCGGGCGCAGCGTCCTGGCCCTGCTGGTCTGGGGCTCCCGTGTCTCCCTGACGGTCGGTCTCCTCGCCGCTTTCCTGTGCGTGGCGATCGGCACCGTCGTCGGGATCGTCGCCGGGCATTTCAAGGGCTGGTTCGCGACCGTCCTCATGCGGGTCACCGACTGGTTCCTGGTGATGCCGACGCTGGTGCTCGCCATCGCCCTGGCGACCGTGATGGACCGCTCCATGTGGACGGTGATCCTCGCGATCGGCGTCACCACCTGGCCCACCACCGCCCGCCTCGTCCGGGCCCAGACCCTGGCCGTCGAGTCCCGCCCGTACATCGAGCGGGCCCGCGCGCTCGGCGGCGGGCACGGGCACATCATGCTGCGGCACGTGCTGCCCAACGTGATGCCCCTCGTCCTCGCGCAGACGACGCTGGTGATCTCCAGCGCGATCCTCACGGAGTCCACGCTCGCGTTCCTCGGGCTCAGCGACCCCACCATCACCTCGTGGGGCGGGATGCTCCAGGACGCACGTGAGGCGGGCGCCGTGAGCGCCGGACACTGGTGGTATCTCGCGCCGCCCGGACTTGCCATCGCGATGGTGGCGCTGGCGTTCACGCTGTGCGGGCGCGCGGTCGAATCGGTTCTCAATCCCAGGCTGGGGGTGGCCCGTTGAGCCTCTTGGAGGTACGTGATCTGCATGTCACGTACGCGAATGGCGCCCAGGCGGTACGCGGCGTCGACCTCACCGTGGACGCCGGGCAGAAGCTGGGCATCGCGGGCGAGTCCGGCTGCGGCAAGTCGACGCTCGCCCTCGCGCTGCTTCGTCTGCTGCCCGCGGGCACCAAGGTGACCGGGCAGATCCTGCTCGACGGCGAGGACATCCTCGCGATGAAGTGGGGCCGGCTGCGGGCGGTGCGCTGGGCGGGGGCGTCGATCGTCTTCCAGGGCGCGATGCACTCGCTGAACGCGGTGCACCGTATCGGCGACCAGATCGCCGAGCCGATCCGGCTTCACCGGACGACGCCCGCGGGGAAGGTGAAGGAACGGGTCGCCGAACTGCTCGAACACGTGGGTCTTCCGGCCGCGCGCGCCGAGGCCTATCCCCATGAGCTGTCGGGCGGGCAGCGGCAGCGCGTGATGATCGCGATGGCGCTCGCGTGCGCACCGGACCTGATCATCGCGGACGAGCCGACGACCGCGCTCGATGTGATGATCCAGGCGCAGATCCTGCGCCTGATCGAGGAGTTGGTGGCCGAGCAGGGCCTCGGTCTCATCATGATCAGCCATGACCTGGCGGTCCTCGCCGACACCTGCGACCGCCTGACGGTCATGTACGCGGGGCGCGTGGTCGAGGAGGGACCCGCTCAGCAGGTGTACGAGGACGCCCAGCACCCGTACGGCAAGGCGCTGTCGGCGGCGTTCCCGCGAATCGGGGATCCGTCCTCGCGGTTCGCCCCGCGAGGACTGCCCGGGGATCCGCCGGATCCTTCCGATCTGCCGACGGGGTGCACCTTCCATCCGCGGTGTCCGGTGGCGTTGGAGTCGTGTGCGGTGGAGGACCAAGTACTGGTCGACGCCGGGGAGTTGCGGCGGGCGGCTTGTGTACACGTGGGGGCCCCGAGGGGTGCCGAGGACGCTTCGGTGGGGAGTGGACGATGAGTGCTTTGCTGAGTGCCGCCGGCCTCGGGGTGACCTTCCCCGGCCGGCGCGGCGCGCCCGAGGCGCGGGCCGTGGACGGGGTCGACCTGGACATCCGGCGCGGCGAGATCGTGGCGCTTGTCGGCGAGTCCGGCTGCGGCAAGACGACCCTCGCCCGCTCACTGCTCGGCCTGGTCCCGCCGACCTCCGGTCAAGTGCTCTTCGACGGCGCCCCGTTGACGTATCGCGGGAAGGCCCTGAAGACGTACCGCAAGCGCGCACAGCTCGTGCTGCAGGACCCCAGCGGCTCGCTGAACCCGCGGCACACCGTGTACGACGCGGTCGCGGAGGGGCTGCGCATCCACGGATACGCGGGGGACGAACGCGAGGCGGTGGCAGGCGCCCTGTCGCGGGCCGGGCTTCGCCCGCCCGAGCGCTTCTTCCTGCGCTATCCGCACGAGCTGTCGGGCGGCCAGCGGCAGCGCGTCGTCATCGCGGGCGCGCTCGTCCTCGATCCCGAACTGATCGTCGCGGACGAGCCGGTGGCGTCCCTCGACGCCTCCGTGCGCGGGGAGATCCTCGCGCTGCTGCTCTCGCTCCGGACGGAGCTGGGGCTCTCGGCCCTGGTCGTCACCCATGACCTGGGCCTCGCATGGAACATCGCGGACCGGGTGGCGGTGATGTACCTGGGCCGGATCGTGGAGACGGGAACGGTCGAGGAGGTCCTGACCTCACCCCAACACCCGTACACACAAGCCCTGTTGTCCGTCCTTCCGGAGGCCCCGGGCGATCCGGTGGTCCTCACCGGCGAGCCACCGGACCCTTCACGCATCCCGGGCGGCTGCCGCTTCCACGCCCGCTGCCAGGTGCTCGCGTCCGGCGAGGCCGAGCGCGCGGGCGTCGCCGGGGACTGCCGGACCACCTTGCTGCCGGTGCTTTCGGGGGGTGGGGAGCGGCAGGTGGCTTGCCATTGGGCTGCGGCTCGGGTGAGTTCGGGCTGAGCTCCCGCTGATGCACGTCGAAGGGCCCCGCGTTCGTGCGGGGCCCTTCGCGTTTTTCGGCTGTGCTGCCCGGCGGCCTCTACGGTCCGGGCCGGCTGTGAGGTCCGGCGGGCTGTGCGGGCTGTGCGGCTCGGCGGGCTGTGCGGCTCGGCGGGCTGTGCGGCTCGGCTATGCCGCGAGCAGTGCCTTCGCGCGCTGGACGTCGACCGCGATGGCCTGGATCAGCTGCTCGAGCGAGTCGAACTTCGCCATGCCCCGTACGTACGCGACGAAGTCGACGGCCACGTGCAGGCCGTACAGGTCGAGTCCGACGCGGTCGATCGCGTACGCCTCGACGGTGCGCTCCTTGCCGTCGAACTGCGGGTTGGTGCCCACGGAGATCGCGGCGGGCATGGCCTCGCCGTCGACGTGCAGATAGCCGGCGTAGACGCCGTCGGCGGGGATCGCGGTGTGCGGCAGGGTCTCGACGTTGGCCGTGGGGAAACCCAGCTCGCGGCCGCGCTGGGCGCCGCGGACGACGATGCCCTCGACGCGGTGGGGGCGGCCGAGGATCTCGGCGGCGCCCTCGACGTCGCCCTCGGCGACGAGGCGGCGGGTCAGGGTGGAGGAGAACGGGTCGCCGCCGCCTGCCTCGCCGCGTACGAACAGGTCGATGACCTCGACGTCGTAGTCGTATGTACGGCCCTGCTCGGCGAGGAACTCGACGTTGCCGGCGGCCTTGTGGCCGAAGCGGAAGTTGGGGCCCTCGACGACGACGCGGGCGTGCAGTTTGTCGACGAGCACCTTGGCGACGAAGTCGGCCGGGGAGAGCTTCGAGAACTCCGCGGTGAACGGGAGGATCAGCACGGCGTCGACACCCAGCTCGGCCATCAGCTCGGCGCGGCGGTGGTGCGGGGCGAGCAGCGGGGGGTGGCTGCCGGGGCGGACGACCTCGCTGGGGTGCGGGTCGAAGGTGACGACGACGCTCGGGATGCCCAGCTCACGGGCGCGCTCGACGGCGCGGCCGATGATCAGCTGGTGACCGCGGTGTACGCCGTCGTAGGAGCCGATGGTGACGACGCTGCGCCCCCAGTCCTGGGGGATGTCCTCCAAGCCACGCCAGCGCTGCACGGTGTTTGCTCCTCGCCGAACCTGTGTGTGTTGTTCTGTTTGCGCAGGACTAAGAGTGCCATGCCTTTTCCGGGGACCCCGCCCCCGGGGCCCCGCTCGCCCTGCGTCCCCACGCCACAGCTGTCCGGGAGCGCTCCTTCTTGGGTGTTCTGCGTCGTGGGGCTCGTGCGCGTGCGGTTTCGTCGGGGGGCTTCGTGTGCGGGATTCGGCTGGGGTGTGCTGCGCGTGCGGTGCCGTTGAGGGCTTCGTGGGCGTGGGCGGGTTTCCGACGGTGCGTGCGGCGGCGCGTGTGGTTTTCGTCGGGGGTGCTTCGTGGGCGGCTTTCCGCCGGTGCGTGCGGTTTCGCTGTGGGGCCGCTTCGTGGGCGGCTTTCCGCCGGTGCGTGCGGATTCGCTGTGGGGCCGCTTCGTGGGCGGCTTTCCGCCGGTGCGCTGTCGCCTGCGGTTTCGTCGTGGGTCGGGGCCGGGGTGGGGTGCTTGCTCATTCGGGCAATGGCACCGTTCCCGCGAAGGGACGCCGCCTACGTCGGGGGCGCCCGAATGACAAATCAACCCCCCC
>NZ_JBEPEW010000245.1:0-7517 GCF_040300965.1 Streptomyces mesophilus
GGATGGGCGGGCTCGGCCGCCGCCGCCGAGGCGGCCCTCGTCGCGGCGGGCATCTCGCCGCAGGCCCGCGGGGAGGCGCTGACCGTCGAGGAGTTCGCCCGTATCGCCGAGAACAAGCAGGTCGTGGAGGCCGGCGCGTGAGTGTCACCGTACGAGTGCCGGCCAAGGTCAACGTCCAGCTCGCGGTCGGCGCCGCGCGCCCCGACGGCTTTCACGACCTGGCCAACGTCTTCCTCGCCGTCGGCCTCTACGACGAGGTCACGGTCACCCCGGCTGCCTCTCTGAAGATCACCTGCTCGGGGCCCGACGCCCATCAAGTCCCGCTCGACACCTCCAACTTGGCGGCCCGGGCCGCGATCGCGCTCGCCGCCCGGCACGGTCTGTCCCCGGACGTCCACATCCACATCGCCAAGGACATCCCCGTCGCCGGCGGCATGGCGGGCGGCTCGGCGGACGGCGCGGGCGCCCTGCTCGCCTGCGACACCCTCTGGGACCTCCGCTCGTCCCGCGAGGAACTCCTCGCCATCTGCGCCGACTTGGGCAGCGACGTGCCCTTCTCGCTGCTCGGCGGCGCCGCGCTCGGCACGGGCCGCGGTGAACTGCTCCAGGCGCTGCCGGTGGGCGGGTCCTTCCACTGGGTGTTCGCGCTGGCGGACGGCGGCCTCTCGACGCCCGCGGTGTACGGCGAGTTCGACCGTCTGACGGCCCACGCCGCCGTCCCGGAACCGGTCGCGTCCCCGGCACTGCTCGCCGCGCTGCGCGACGGCGACGCGACCTCGCTCGCCCAGGCCGTGGTCAACGACCTTCAGCCCGCGGCCCTTTCGCTCTTCCCTGCCCTGGCGCGGACCCTGGCGGTGGGCTCCGAGGCAGGGGCGCTCGCCTCGCTGGTGTCGGGCTCGGGACCGACGACGGCGTTCCTGGCGAAGTCCGCCGGGTCCGCGGACGAGATCGCCTCGGCGCTGCTCGCCTCGGGGACCTGCCGCGCGGTGCGGCTGGCGTCAGGACCGGCCGACGGCGCGACCGTGGTGGCTCCGGCCGTCTGACAGGGCCGGATACTCAGCCCCGATTTGAGTACCTGAGCCCTGATCGGCCACCCCCGCCGCGCGCGACCGTATCCGCATGGCATCAGACGTGCGCGTACTCGCGGAGAACACACCGGCCACCAGGGACCGGTACATGGACCTGCTCCGAGTGGCATCGCTCGGGACCGTGGTGCTCGGGCACTGGCTGATGGCGGCCGTGAGCACCGACGCGGCGGGGCAGGTCCAGCTCGGCAACCTGCTCGCCGAGGTTCCCCAACTGCAGCTGCTCACCTGGGCGTGGCAGATCATGCCGGTGTTCTTCTTCGTCGGCGGGTTCTCGCACGCGCTGTCCTACCGCTCCCTCGAGCGGAAGTCCGAGGACGGCTCCTCGGTGTACGCGGCCTTCCTGCGCGCCCGGCTGCAGCGGCTCCTGCGCCCCACCATGGTGTTCATCCTGGTGTGGGGAGCGGCGGCGCTGATCCTCCAACTGATCGGCGGCAGCCCGCACTTGGCCGACATCACGCTGCGGCTCATCACACAGCCGTTGTGGTTCATAGGGATCTATCTCGCGATGGTCGCCTTCACCCCGCCGCTGCTCAAGCTGCACGAGCGGTACGGGTGGGGCGCCTTCGGCGGGCTCGTCGCCGCGGCCGCCGCCGTGGATCTGCTGCGGTTCGCCGCCGGGGTCCCGTACGTGGAGTTCCTGAACTTCGCGTTCGTCTGGCTCGCCGTCCACCAGCTCGGCTTCCTGCGCGCCGACGGCCGCCTTCGCCTTCCGTCCCTGCTCGCCGCCCCGGGTGTCCTCGGGGCCTCGGCGCTCGTGGCCTTCGGCCCGTATCCGCTGAGCATGGTCGGGATGCCCGGCGAGAAGGTCTCCAACATGGCGCCGCCCACCTTCGCCCTGCTCTGCCACGGCCTGTGGCTGGTCGGCGCGGTCGAGCTGGTGCGGCGGCCGGCGGCGCGGTGGCTGCGGCAGCCCAAGGTGTGGCGGACCGTCGTCGCCGCGAACGGGATCTCGATGACCGCGTTCCTGTGGCATCTGACGGCCATGCTCGGGGTGTACGGGGTGCTGCTCGGCCTCGACGTCACGCTGCCCGCTCCGGCGACCGCGGCCTGGTGGGCCCAGGTTCCCGTGCGGCTGCTCGCGGCGGCGGTGCTCACGGCCGTGCTCGTCGCGGCGTTCCGCGGCTTCGAGCGTCCCGCGGCCGTGCGCCCGGCCCCGAGCCGGCGTCCGTCCGGCCCGAGCCCGCGCCCCGCGGGCCCGAGCGCACGGACCGGCGGTTCGGGTCCGCTCGCCGCGCTCGGCATCACCCTCTGCCTGTTCGGCGTGCTCGGCCTGTCGATGGTCGGCTACGGCGACCTTCTGGAGGGCCACTCGGCGATGCTGATCGCGTTCCGCATCACGGCTCCCGTCGCGGTCGCCATGGCGCTCGGCGGCTGGCTTCTGGTGGAGCGGGCGGGCCGGGGCGGTGCGCCGACCCGGCCTGTACGGGCCGTCAGTTGACCTTGAGCGTCTGCTTGGCCAGCTCGTACGCCGAGAGCACCTCGGGCTCCTCCGAGTCGAAGCCGCCGAGCGACACGAGGACCACCCCGTCCGGGGTCCCCACGGCGAAGGCGCGGGCCTTGCGCTCCTCTTCAAGGAGCTTGCTCGTGGTGGTGTAGACGACCTCCGTGGCCGTTTCGCCCCCGGCCGCGAAGGTCGTGTACGTGGCGCCCTTCGGGTCCTCGTCCGCCGCGACGTAGCCCTCGAGGACCTTGCGCGGGCTGCCCCCTGCCGGGGACTCCTCGAGGTGGGCCCGGATGAAGGCGATGGAATCCGCCTTCTTGCCGTTGACCTCGCAGCGGATGACCACCGGCCCCTGGCGCAGGAGATCGGCGAGATCGTTGGAGTCGGGGTCGATATCGACCGTTGTCGGCTCCCACTTGGCCGCGATTCCGAAGGTCACCGGCAGCTTGCACGCCGAACCGGCCGCTCCGACGCTGCCGCCGGACTTGGCGGGCGGGTTGCCCTTCGCACCGCCTGTGTCCGCGTCGCCGTTCTTCGAGTCGTCGGACTTTCCGGAGCCGTCGGACTTCCCGGCGCCGGGCGCCTTGCTGCCGGAAGCCCCGGAAGTCTTCCCGTCCCCACCGCCCGAGCACCCCGCCACCAGCCCCGCCATCACGGCCGCCGCCAGGACTCCTCGTATCACCGCACTGCGCATGTCGCTGCTTCCCGCCCCTGTGCCCTTGTGCTCCCGCCCCCCCGGGAGATCGCCGAACGATAGCGCGCTCCGTGTGGCGACTACCCTGGTAGGTCGGTCGCGGAAGTCGATCGTCGAACCCCCGGTACAGGAGTGAACGTGGCCGTCAATCTGGTCAATGTCGAGTCCGTGAGCAAGGTGTACGGCACCCGTGCCCTGCTCGACGGTGTCTCGCTCGGCGTCTCCGAGGGGGACCGGATCGGCGTCGTGGGGCGCAACGGCGATGGCAAGACCACCCTGATCCGCATGCTCGCCAAGCTGGAGGAGGCCGACACCGGCCGCGTCACCCACAGCGGCGGCCTCCGGCTCGGCGTGCTCACGCAGCATGACTCGCTCGACCCCGAGGCGACCGTCCGGCACGAGGTGATCGGTGATCTCGCCGACCACGAGTGGGCGGGCAGCGCCAAGATCCGTGACGTACTGCAGGGACTGTTCGGCGGCCTGGACATGCCCGGTTTCCCGCAGGGCCTCGACACCGTGATCGGGCCGCTGTCCGGTGGTGAGCGCCGGCGGATCGCGCTGGCCAAACTGCTCATCGCCGACCAGGACCTGATCGTCCTGGACGAGCCCACGAACCATCTCGACGTCGAGGGCATCTCCTGGCTCGCCCGGCATCTGCAGGAGCGCCGCTCCGCGCTCGTCTGCGTGACCCACGACCGGTGGTTCCTCGACCAGGTCTGTACGCGGATGTGGGATGTGCAGAAGGGCGATGTCTTCGAGTACGAGGGCGGCTACAGCGACTACGTGTTCGCGCGCGCCGAGCGGGAGCGGATCGCCGCGACCGAGGAGACCAAGCGGCAGAACCTGATGCGCAAGGAGCTGGCCTGGCTCAGGCGCGGCGCCCCGGCCCGTACCTCCAAGCCGCGCTACCGCATCGAGGCCGCCAACGAGCTGATCGCCGATGTGCCGCCGCCGCGCGACACCAGCGAGCTGATGAAGTTCGCGAGCGCCCGGCTCGGCAAGACGGTCTTCGACCTCGAGGACGTCTCCGTGCAGGCCGGCGACAAGATGCTGATGAAGCACATCACCTGGCAGCTCGGGCCCGGCGACCGCATCGGTCTGGTGGGCGTGAACGGCGCGGGCAAGACCTCGCTGCTCCGCGCGCTGGCCCAGGCCGCCCGTACGCAGGGCGAGACGCAGCCCGCGGCCGGACGGATCGTCGTCGGCAAGACGGTCAGGCTCGCGTATCTCTCGCAGGAGGTCGGTGAACTCGACCCCGAGCTGCGGGTGTTGCAGGCCGTGCAGCAGATCCGTGACCGCGTCGACCTCGGCAAGGGCCGGGAGATGACCGCAGGCCAGCTGTGCGAGCAGTTCGGGTTCAGCAAGGAGAAGCAGTGGACCCCCGTCGGGGACCTGTCCGGTGGTGAGCGGCGCAGGCTGCAGATCCTGCGGCTGCTCATGGACGAGCCCAACGTCCTCTTCCTCGACGAGCCCACCAACGACCTCGACATCGAGACCCTCACCCAGCTCGAGGACCTCCTCGACGGCTGGCCGGGCTCGATGATCGTGATCTCCCACGACCGGTTCTTCATCGAGCGGACCACCGACAAGGTGTACGCGCTGCTCGGCGACGCCACCCTGCGGATGCTGCCGCGCGGGCTCGACGAGTACCTGGAGCGCAGGCAGCGGGTGCTCGCCATGGAAACGGCCGCCACCGCCGCGGCCGCCCCGGCCGCCCCCGCGGCGCCGGCGCCCGGCAAGTCGGCCGCCGACCAGCGTGCGGCCAAGAAGGAGCTGCAGAAGATCGAGCGGCAGTTGGACAAGATCTCCGAGAAGGAGACCAGGCTGCACGCGCAGATCGCCGAGAACGCCACCGACTTCGGCAAGGTCGCCGACCTCGACGCCCAGCTCAGGGAACTCGCCGGTGAGCGCGAGGAGTTGGAGATGAAGTGGCTGGAGCTGGCGGAGGACGCTCAGTAGAGACGTCCGCACGGCCTTCACCGCCGCAGTAACAGCCGTATCACGGGCCGGTCCTCCCTTGGGAACAGGGGAGCGACCGGCCCTTGGCGTACTGCGGCCGGGTGATAGAAAGAACTCCCGCCGAAGTGAAGCAGAGTTGCGGGAACCATGCCCGATTCGCTCCTTTCCGGGGGGATTTGAGACCGCCAACGGAATTGCGGGGGAGGCCGGTCGGGCAGCGGGTTCCGCGTGATGAGGTAGTCCGAACGATGAGCCAGCCGCCCCAGCCGCCAGGACCACCGTCCGGGCCCCCCGGGGGATTCGGGGGGCCGGAGCAGCCGCAGCAGCCCGGCACTCCGCCGCCGCCCGCGGGCCAGCCCCCCGCTCAGCCCGGTTACGGATATCCGCAGGGCCCGCCCGCCGACCCGTCGCAGTCCGGGCCGTATGCGCAGCAGCCGGGACCGTACGCCCAGCAGCCCGGGCCCTATGCCCAGCAGCCGGGCCCCTACGGGCAGCCGGTCGGCCCGTACCAGCAGCCGGGGCCCGGTTACGGCTACCCGCAGCAGGCCCAGTACCCCGGTGCGCCCGCGCCCGGCGGACCGGGCGGGCCGGGTGGTCAAGGCGGCGGTTTCGGGCGGTTCTTCAAGGGCAAGCCCGGGGCGATCGTGGCGGCGGCCGTGGCCGGGCTGCTCGTCATCGGCGGCGGTGTGTTCTTCCTGGTGCGCGACGACGGCAAGACCGAGGAGCCGGTCGCCAAGCCGAGCGCGGACGGCAAGAAGGACCCGAAGCCGTCCGAGTCCGTGGACCAGGGCGACGGCAAGGGCACCGGCAAGCAGGACGCGTCGATCAACGACGGCATCAAGGACGGCGAGGTCCCGGCCTGGCTCGCGATGAACGGCCAGGACGTACCGGGCAACGGTGCGGAGCTGTTCGACATCTGGACCCAGGGCGATGTCGTGGTGCAGGCCGCCTACCGCGAGGTCACCGCGTTCTCGGTGAAGGACGGCAAGGAGAAGTGGTCGGTCGAGCTGCCCTTCGAGGTGTGTGACACCCCGAAGCACCAGACGCCCGACGGCAAGGTCGTCATCGCGCACAAGTCCGGCACCAGCGACCGCGCGAAGTGCAACCAGCTGCTGATGATCGATCTCAAGACCGGCAAGGAAGGCTGGACCAAGGAGGTCAAGCCGAGCGGCGCGTTCGACAGCGTCATCACGCTCGACCTGGTGATCTCCGGGGACACCCTGCTCGCCGGGCGTGATCTGTCCGGTACGGCCTACCGCGTCAGTGACGGCAAGGAGATCTGGCAGGCGAAGAAGGAGGACTCCGGGGTCTGCTTCCCGACCGCGTACGCGGGCGGCAAGAAGCTGCTCGGTGTCGACAGCTGCGGCGCCAACTCGCCCAACGAGCACAAGCGTCTGAAGGAGTACGACCCCGTCACCGGCAAGGTGAAGTGGCGCTATCAGATCAAGAAGGGCTGGAGCGTCAACCGGGTCTACTCCGAGTCTCCGATCGTCGTCTCGCTCACCAACGACGAGGACAAGTCCTGGTCGATCGCCGCGTTCACCGACGCCGGCAAGCTCCGCTCGCAGCTGCAAGGCGGCAAGGACAGCTTCCGTCAGCAGTGCGGGGGCCTGGGCATCGGCAGCGAGAACTCGCAGAGCTGCGACGGCATGGTCGCCGGCGGCGACACCTTCTACATGGCCACCGAGCCGAAGAAGTCCGGTGACTACAACCGCGTCAACGAGGTCGTAGCCTTCGACCTCGCCACGGGCAAGCCCAAGTGGCGCTCCAAGGTCGACAATCGCCAGGTGCTCCCGCTGACGGTGGTGGGCTCGGACCTCATCGGCTACGTGGACCCCACCTACGACACCGGCGGCCAGATCGTGAAGTTCGGGCCGACCGGCGGAAAGCCGACGGTGCTGCAGAAGCACTCGAGCGGTGCGCAGTCCGTGGAGAGCTCGATGTTCAGCGGACCGATCGCCTATGCCGACGGCCGGTTCTTCATGACGTCCTCACGTCTCATGGGTGACGACGGCGAAGAGGAAGCCCGCATGCTGTCCTTCGGCAAGTGACGTCCCGGACCCGGTCGTTCACACGGCCGGGCCTCAGCACCAGTCCCCTCCCCGACTTCCCGTATCACCAGAGGTAGAGATCCCCATGTCACAGCCGCCCCAGCCACCCCACGACGGTGCCAACGACCAGCCTCCCGGTTTCGGCGCACCCCAGGACCCGCCTCCGGGCGGTTTCGGCGCGCCGCAGGAGCCCGGTTACGGCTACCCGCAGACCCCGCCGCCCCCGGCCGGCCAGCCCGCGACCCCGCCGCCTCCGGCCGGGCCGCCGAGCACCCCGCCGCCCG
>NZ_JBEPEW010000246.1:0-7293 GCF_040300965.1 Streptomyces mesophilus
CCTTGGCGCGCCCGGCCAGGGCGGCGTGCGCCCCGGGGTCGGCACGCAGCGCCTCCTCGTAGTGGGTGTGGGCCTGCTCGGGGCGGCCGCGGTCCCAGTCGAGCTCGCCGAGACGGTGCAGACAGAAGGCACGCTCGGCAGGCACGGCCGAGTCCTCCAGGGCCCGGCGCAGCGCGCCCTCGGCCGCCCCGGTCCGGCCCTGCATCTCCAGCTCGTAGGCGGCCCGGGTGAACGCCGCGACCCCCGGCTTGAGATCGAGCAGCCGCTGCACGGCCGCGGTGGCCTGCGGATAGGCGCCGAGCTGGGTGTACGCGTCGGCAAGGACCGGATACACGGTCCAGTTGCCGGGCTGGGCTCGCCGCGCCTGCTCGCCCCAGCGCTTGGCGGCGGCGAAGTCGTGCCGGGCGTTGGCCAGCGTGCCCATGCCGACCAGAGCCGGGACATTGCCGGGCTGCAGCGCGAGCGAACGCTTCAGGGCCTGTTCGGCTCTCCCGTAGTACGAGAAGTCGGCGGTGCGTCTGGCCTGCTCCAGGTATCCGAGGGCCAGGCCCGCCCAGACCGTCCCGTCGTCGGGGTGTTCGCGCAGCCAGGCCCGCCGGGCCTCGATCTGCCCGGGCACGTCCTGCGCGCCGGCCGCGGTCGCCGGATTCCCGTGAACGGGAGGCGGTGGGGCGTCGGGGGACAGGGAGAGCAGCCCGGCCGTCACGGCCGCGACCACCACACAGGCCAGTCCCGTCGCGGCCGGCCGATGGCCGAGGGCACGCAGAGTCTTGATCGTCTTGCCGGTCACCCGCACACTGTGCGTCGCCCTGGCGGCGCCCCGGTGCCGCCGGTACGACTATCAGGCGCAAGACCACTCGGTCGGCTCATCGGAACCGCTGGTGCCAGGGCGCATCGGAGTCCTGTACGGGGCGGTGGAGCAAGGGAATTGGGGAGGGCGCGGTTGCCACCGGGGCCCGCGGATCCAGAGGCGGAACCAACGCCGATCCAGACGCGGATCCAGCGACAGATCCAACGGCGGATCCAGACCCGGATCCAGACCCGGATCCAGACCCGGATCCAGACCCGGATCCAGGCCCGGAAGGCGCCCACCCGCAGGCCGGCCATGTCGTACCGTCTTGCCATGACCGCAGCATCCGCCGCCCCCACATCGGACGACGTCCGCGCCATCGCACTCGCCCTGCCGGAGACCACGGAGAAGATCGCCTGGTCGATGCCGACCTTCCGGGTCGCGGGGAAGATGTTCGCCACGCTGCCCGAGGAGGAGACCTCCCTCGCGGTGCGGTGCCCCAAGGAGGAGCGCGACGAGCTGGTCCTGGCCGAACCGGAGAAGTTCTGGATCGCCGACCACGAGGCGTCCTTCGCATGGGTGCGGGTCCGCCTGGCCGCGCTCGACGACCTGGACGAACTGCGCGCGATCCTGACGGACTCCTGGTCGCAGGCCGCACCGCCGCGCCTTCTGGAGCTGCACCCCGAGCTGAGAGTGGCCGTGGAGTAGATCACTCGCGGGCGGGCCGGCGGTGTCCACCGGATAAAACGGGTTCACGACCATCGGTCCAAGTGCGGTATTGTTTCCGTGCGCGTTCGGCCAGGCGAAAGCCCAGGTCAGCGAGCACCGGGACGTGGCGCAGCTTGGTAGCGCACTTGACTGGGGGTCAAGGGGTCGCAGGTTCAAATCCTGTCGTCCCGACGCATTGCGTCGGTTGCAGTGAGTGATCGGTGCAAGTGAAGGGCCATCTTCGGATGGCCCTTTTTCGTGCTCCCGGCCGGAAATAACGCTTGGACGGTGCCGGACCCGTCGCGGGACACTGCTCCCTCGTTTCCAGCGGGGACAGGACCGGACAGGACGGGATGAATGGAAGCACCTGAATTACGCAAGGCCGCCCCGCGCAGCGGTGCGGTCCTTCTTGCGCTGCGTCACTACCGCGGAGAGCTGGGCAGGCTCCGCAGATTCACGATCCCCGCGCTGCTCCTTCCGGCGCTGGGCAATATCGGCACCCACTACATCGCGCCGCTGGTGGTGGCCAAGCTCGCCGGGCGCATCGCCGACGGCGGCGACTCCTCGGCCGGCGCGGTCATGCCGTACGTGCTCGGCTTCGCCGCGGTGCTGCTCCTGTCGGAGGCGCTGTGGCGGGTCGGCCTGCACTGCCTCAACCGGCTCGACGCACTCGGTGTGGAGCGGCTCTACGCGACGGGCATGGACGCGCTGTACGCCAAGGACGCGGCGTTCTTCCACGACAACTTCGCCGGCTCGCTGACCAAGCGGGTGCTCAGTTTCGCCGCCCGCTTCGAGGAGTTCGTCGACACCCTGACCTTCAACGTGGTGGGCAGGATCGTCCCGCTGGTCTTCGGCTCGGTCGTGCTGTGGACGTACGAACCGCTGCTCGTGGTCGGCCTCCTCACGATGATCGCGTTGACGGCGACCTGCGTGGTGCCGCTGATCCGCCGCCGGCAACGCCTTGTCGCCCAACGTGAGGCTGCCATCGCCCGGGTCTCCGGCCATGTCGCCGACAGCCTGGCGAACATGGACACGGTCCGTGCGTTCGCCGCCGAGGAGCGCGAGGCCGCCGAGCACCGCTCGCGGGTCGCGGACTCGCGCCGCCTGATGCTGCGCTCATGGGACTACGGCAATCTGCGCATCGACACCCTGGTCGCACCCATGTCGGTGGCCACCAACGCACTCGGCCTGCTGCTCGCCGTCACCCTCGGGAGCACGCACGGGGTGGAGGGCGTCGTGGTCGCCTTCACGTACTACGCCAACGCGACCCGGATCATGTTCGAGTTCAACCAGATCTACCGCCGTATCGAGAGCTCGATGACGGAGGCCGCCCAGTTCACCGAGCTGCTCATGGAGGAGCCGACCGTCCTCGACCCGCCGTCGCCGCAGGCCCTGCTGCCCGGCACCGGGAGCACCGGGGTCCGCTTCGAGGAGGTGTCCTTCGCGTACGCGGGCGGCCCGAGACTGTTCAAGGGGCTCGACCTGGAGGTGGCCGGCGGCTCGCGGGTCGGCTTCGTCGGCCGCTCGGGCGGCGGCAAGACCACGTTGACCAGGCTGCTGCTGCGGATGACGGACATCGACGGCGGCCGGATCCTGGTCGGCGGCCAGGACATCGGCAAGGTCCGCCAGGCCGATCTGCGGAGCCTGATCGCGTATGTACCGCAGGATCCGGCCATGTTCCACCGCACGCTCGGTGAGAACATCGCCTTCGCCCGGCCCGGCGCCACCGACGCCGAGATCCGGCGGGCGGCCGAGGCGGCGCATGTCACCGAGTTCGCCGACGCGCTGCCGGACGGGTTCGACACGCTGGTCGGCGAGCGCGGCGTCAAGCTGTCCGGCGGGCAGCGTCAGCGCGTCGCGCTCGCCCGCGCCATCCTGCGCGACGCGCCGATCCTGCTGCTCGACGAGGCGACCAGCGCCCTGGACTCGGAGAGCGAACTCCTTGTGCAGGAGGCGCTGTGGCGGCTGATGGAGGGCCGCACGGCCCTGGTGGTCGCCCACCGCCTGTCCACGGTCGCGGGCATGGACAGGCTGGTCGTCCTGGATCACGGCCGGATCGTCGAACAGGGTTCCCACCAGGAGCTCCTCGCCGCCGACGGCACATACGCCAAGCTCTGGCTGCACCAGTCCGGAGGCTTCCTCGACGACGGGCCCACGGTGCCGCAGCAGAGCGTCAAGGTGGCGGTGAAGGACGAGCGCTGACGGGGCGCCGGGGCATCCATCAGGTTTGCCCCGGCGCCTGCTCGCGCGTATGGCTCCGCCGCCGACCTCATGCGTAAGGCTCCGCCGTCGAAGCGCGCACGATCAGCTCGTACGACGTGGGCTTGCGTCGTGGCCGGCCGGCAGGCGGACGCAGCGCGAGGGTGAGGACCTCCTGGCCCATGCGGGCCAAGGGGAGCCGGACCGTGGTCAGGCCGGGGGCGAGGTCGGCCGCGTACGAGACGTCGTTGAAGCCGACCACCGACATGCGCTGCGGTACCGCGACGCCCTCGGCGCGCAGCGCGGAGAGTACGCCGAGTGCCATGGCGTCGTTGAGCGCGATGATCGCCGTCGTGCCGGGGTGTTCGCGCAGGATGCGCTCGGCCGCGTCATGGCCGCCGTCGCGGGTGAACTCGGCGTGGATCACGGGGACTTCGGCCATGGACAGGCCCGCGCGTTCCCATGCGTGCGCGACCCCCGCGAGCCGGTCCACCACCGTCGAGAGTTTCGCGTCCCCTGCGGCGACCGCGATCCTGCGGTGGCCGAGCGAGAGCAGATGGTCCGCGATCGCCTTGCCGCCCTCCTTGTTCGCCGGGCGCACCGCATCCGCGCTCAGCGCATGGCGGCCGATGACAGTGAGGCGGCCGCCGGCGCTCTGGAAGGCGGCGAGTTCCCGTTTGGCCGCGGCCTCCAGGCTCGGGTCCACATAGCCGGAGCCCGCGATGATGATGATCCCCACGCGCTGGGCGATCAGATGCCGTACCTGCCGCAGCTCGCTGTGCGGCTCACGGGCCGAGGTGCAGATCTGGACGATGAGGCCGCGCTCACCGGCCGCCCGGATCACGCCGCTTGCGATCTCCGAGAAGTACGGGTCGTCGATCTCGTGCACGATCAGGCCCACCGTGGATGTGGCGCCGCCGGCCAGGGTGCGGGCATGCGGGTTGGCCACATAGCCGAGTTCGCGCGACACGCTGCGTACGCGCTCCGCCACCTCCTCGCGGACCCCGTCGCGCCCGGCGAGCGCCCGGGAAGCGGTTGCCAGCGAGACACCCGCGCGCTGCGCCACGTCGGCAAGGCGCAGAGGTGAGCGTGGTCGGGAGGGTCGGGGCATCCGTCACCGCCTCTGAACTGGGGCTTGTGAACTGGTAGTTGCCAGGCCGTTGTGCAGTTCCTGCGACGTGGCACATAGTACGCAAGCGCTCCCGAAAGCGCTTGCTGCCGGGGGCGAACGCATAGGAGTCCCCGGAAACCCCGTGACCGCTGACCGTCGAGGGCGGTGCTCAACGCCGTCCGGTTCGAATGGAGTTGGCATGTACGTGCTCGCACGTCGGCGGGGCGGCAGCCCGCTGCTGCTACTGCCCCTGGCCCCGCTCATAGCGCTGGCCCTGCTGCTTTCCACCCTCTGGGCCGCCCCCGTCCGGGCCGCTGACAACGTTGCCGCCGCGCCTGCGGCCGCCGATCCGATCCTCGACCCGATGCCCGAGCCCGTGCAGTCCGGACTAGGCCTGGTGCTCGAGGAGTACGCGCAGTTCCCGAAGACCGAACCCGTACCCGGACCGGTCACCGACGCGCGTCTGATGCGCCATGCCCGCATCAACGCACTCGTCGAACTCCCCGACCGCACCAAGCGCAAGGCCGTACCCGACCTGAACGGGCAGCTGTACCTGGTCGAGGACGGCAAACAGCCGCACCTCTACCTGGACATCGCCAAGACCTTCGCGCCGCAGTTCTTCGCCAGCCGCGGGATGGGCCAGGGCTTCGGCTATGTGACCTTCGACCCCGGCTTCCGCAAGAACGGCCGCTTCTACACGGTCCACACCGAGGCGGCCTCCGCCACGACCGCGGTCCCCGACTTCCGCCAGGCCGCGTCCTCCACGTACCACGGCGTCATCACCGAGTGGACCGCCCAGGACCCCTCGGCCGCCACCTTCGAGGGCACCCGGCGCGAGGTGCTGCGCATCGGCTTCAACGGCCAGGTGCACGGCATCCAGCAGATCGACTTCAACCCGACGGCCCGCCCCGGCGACAGCGACTACGGCCTGCTGTACGCGGCGGTCGGCGACGGCGGCACCGGCAAGTCCAACGCCGAGCCCCAGACCCTCTCGCTGCCGCACGGCAAGATCCTGCGGATCGACCCCCGCGGCACCGACGGCATCAACGGCCGGTACGGGATCCCGAAGCCCAACCCCTTCGTGGGCGAGCCCGGCGCGCTCGGCGAGATCTACGCGTACGGCATGCGCGACCCGCACCGCTTCAGCTGGGACAGCGGACGCGGCCACAAGATGTACCTGGGGCACATCGGCGAGCACGCCATCGAGGCCGTCTACGAGGTGCGCGCGGGTGACAACCTCGGCTGGAGCGAACGCGAGGGCGCCTTCGTCTTCGACCGGAACGCCGCCAACCCGTGCCACCGGATCCTGCCGCTGCCGGCCGACGACGAGAAGTACGGCTACACGTATCCCGTCGCCGCCTACGACCACAACCCGCCGCCCGGCTGGAACTGCACCGCGGACGTGGGCCGCGCCATCGCGGGTGGCTTCGTCTACCGCGGCGCCGAGGTGCCCGAGCTGCGCGGCAAGTACCTCTTCGACGATCTGGTCGACGGCCGGGTCTTCTTCACCGAGTCCGATGCGATGCGCCGCGGCCACGAGCCCGCGCGGATCGACCAGTTGATGGTCTACGACACCTCCGGCAAGCGCACCACGATGCCGGAGCTCGCCGGTGACAAGCGGGTCGATCTGCGCTTCAGCCAGGACGCGCGCGGCGAGCTGTATCTGCTCGCGAAGGCCAACGGCAAGATCTGGAAGGTCGTCGGGACCAAGCGCTTCGCCGACTGCCGTACGAACGGCACCGAGCTCAACCATGTGATGGACGGCGGCAATTGGGCGCCCGTCACGCCGTCCAAGTGGCAGTTCCCCGGCCATGAGGCGATCCTCGCCGAGGCCGGAGCGGCCCGTCCCGGACCCCGTCGGCCGTTCGAGTACGCGGTCCTGAGCACGGGGCCCGCATTCGGCTCGGTGACGGTCGAGGGCGAGGTGCGGCTCGACACTCCGGTGTCCGTGAGCAACCGGGACGTGATCATCGTCTTCGGCCATCAGTCGGACACGGAGTTCTATTACGCCCATCTGTCCCAGGACAACACCATCTATCCGCACAACGGGATCTTCGTCGTCGATGACGCCGACCGGCTCCGCCTCGACCACCAGTGGAACGGCGCCAAGGGCGCACCCCCGGCGGTCACCGACGAGGCCTGGCACGACGTGAAGGTGGTGCACTGCGCCGAGTCCGGCGAGATCGCGGTGTACGTGGACGGTGCGCGTGATCCGCTGATGACCGCGGTCGACAAGACCCTCCCCGGGGGCCGGGTCGGCTTCGGTTCCTTCGACAACACCGGACGGCTGCGGGAGTTGGAGGTCCGCGGGACACCGCTGCGCTGAGCGCACGGCGGCCCGCCGGGGATCCGTCCCCGGCGGGGCCGTGATTGACTCGGTGCCGCTATGAGTACGCACGTGCTGATCCTCGGCGGCACCACCGAGGCCCGCGCCCTGGCCACCGCGCTGGCCGACCGCCCCGCCTTCCGCGTCACGACCTCGCTG
>NZ_JBEPEW010000247.1:0-7228 GCF_040300965.1 Streptomyces mesophilus
GGCCGCCGGGGTGCGGACGCGGGCGCTGCGGCTGCATCTGGCGGCCGCGCGGACGGCGAGCGACTGGGGGGTTGCCGGGTTTCCCAGCGGACCTTCGCATGAGGACGGGGCCATCGGCGCCATCCCTTTCGCCGACCGCGAAGCCCACGGGGACACCCGAATCGCCGACCGCGAAGCCCACGGGGACACCCCAATCGCCGACCGCGAAGCCCACGGGGACACCCCAATCGCCAACCTCGAGCCCCACGGGAACACCCCCTCCCCCGGCCGCTTCGACGACTGGCGCGAGGCCGAGAGCTGGCTGGACTCGTTCGGCGGTGAACTGCCGGATGTCGTCGGGCATGCCGTCGCGTTCGGGGAGTACGGCCTGGCGTGCTGGATCGCGGAGGCGTACACCGACTATTTCGTACGGCAGGGGCGCTATCACGAGTGCCAGACCGCGCTCGAGCTGGCGCTCCCCCACGCCGACCGGTCCGGCGATCCGCGGATGCCGCTCGCCCTGCGCGCCTGCCTCGGCTACACGGCCATCCACCAGCGCCGCTACACACAGGCCCGCGCGCTGTGCACGGAGGCGCTCGAACGCGCCCGCCGGCTCGGCTTCCCCGGCGAGGAGGCCCGCGCACTGACCGGTCTCGGTGCCACCGCGCTGAGCGTCGGCGAGGGCGAACAGGCCCTCGCCCACGTCACCGCGGCCGCCGAGCTGTGCCGGGCCGGGGGAGACCACTGGCTCGGGTCGATGGCGTTGCTCATCCAGGGCCTCTCGCACCAGTTCGCGGGACGCGGCGACGCGGCGCTCACCAGCTTCACCGAGGCCCGCCGCCACGCCGAGGCCGACGGCCGCCCGCGCATGCTCGGCCGCATCCTCAGCTCCAGCGCCGACATCCACCTGCGCCACGGCCGGTACGCCGAGGCCGTCCGGCTCCTGACGGAGGCGGTGCGTCTGGTGGAGCAGGGCGGAGAGGTGTTCCTGGGCGCCCGGAGCCTGACGCGGCTCGGCACGGCGGTGCACGGCCGGGGCGACCCCGGCGCCGCTATCCTGCTGCACCAACAGGCCCTGCTCCAGCTGCAGTTGCTCTCCCCGCTGACCGAACCGAGTTACGCCTGGCTCGAGATGGATATCCGTACCCGTCTCGGCGGTGCGCTCATGGCGACGGGACGCATCGCCGAGGCCCGGCGGCAGTACGACGGGGTGGTGCGGGCGTGGGGGTGAGGGGACAGACCCCTCCCTCCCGGGGGACGAGCCCTTCCAAGGCTATCGGCACCCACTGACAACGCAGGCGCCTCGTCCGGCGCGGACCCTCGTCGGGCCCCTACGATGCCCGCTCGTCCGGCGACACCCCCAGCCTGTGCGAGCGCCCGTCCGGCGGCGGTGGGGTGAAGCGGGCCCTGCGGGCGCCCTCGTGGTGCAGGGCCCGGATGATGCGGGTCGACTGCAGCGGGTCCGCCGGCAGGACGTGTGCCGCGAACCAGCGCGCGGCCTCGGGCGACGGGGACGGGTCGGTGAACTCCAGGCCCGCGTAGTCGTCCAGGGGCGGGTCGTAGAGGTAGCCCACGACGAGGCCGTGGCCGACCAGGCGGTCGACCAGGACGTCGCGGTCGTGGACCAGGAGCGGGGCCCGGAACAGCGCGACCGGCCCCTCGTGGGCGAGGCGGTCGCGCAGCGCCGGGGAGGCCCAGGTGGTGCCGGTCAGCTCGGTGACGCCCGCGCGGCGACGGGCCAGGTTCCCGTCCAGGGCGGCGAGCCGCGCCGCCAACTGGGCGCGCACCAGCGGCCCGTGGCGGTGGCGCCAGCTGTGCAGATCGACACGTAACCAGGAGTCGTACGCGGACAGGTTCGGCGCCCGGGTCCCGGACACGGCCAGGCGGGGGGCCTCGAGCGGCATCCGGTAGCCCTCGCGCTCCAGGAGACCGAGGCGTTGCGCCGCCCGCCAGACCGGGCGCACCAGGTGCAGGGTGCGCACGGCCGAGCGGGCCAGCGGGAGCAGCGCCGTCGCCACGTCCTCGCGCAGCCGCGCGGGCAGCAGCAGGTCGTCGCGCAGCCGCTCCAGTTCACGCCGGGTCCGCGCGTCGCCGACGGCGAGGAAGCCGCCCGCCTTTCCCGCCACGTGCTTGCCGAGGCTGAACGCGCCCGCCGTCCCGAAGGTGCCGATCGCCTGGCCGTCGACATGGGTGCCGATGGCGTGCGCGGCGTCCTCGAAGAGCGGGATCCCCAACTCCTCGCAGCGGTCCCGCAGTTCGCGGACGCGGTCCGGCATCCCGTACAGATTCGTCGTCAGGACCGCGTCGACGCTCCGCCAGAGCGGCTCCGGCACGGCGTCGGGGTCGATGTTCCCGTCCGCCGCCGAGACCGGCGCCTGCACGGGACGCAGTCCGGCCGCGAGCACCACGAACAGGATCACGTCGTCGTTCACCGGCGACATCAGCACTCGGTCGCCCGGCCGGCACCAGCGGCGCAGCGCCAGATAGAGCGCGAGCCGGGCCGAGGGCGTGAACAGGCACTCCCGTCCGAGACGCCGCGTCATCGCGGCGGCGAGTCTCGCTCCGTACGGCATGGGCCACTTCCTTCCGTACAACCTGCTGTGCATACGGGGTCGTGCAGCCGCGCTCGGGGGAGCAGAGCTCAGTGCGCGCCGCGGCCCGTCCTGAGCGAGCCCGCCGCCTTCAGAAGCCGGTCCGCGGGCTCGCGCAGCCGGGGGTGGGCGTTGACGGTGTTGCGCAGGCCGCGGACGGGGCGCCGCCAGGTCTGCAAGGCGGCGGCGACGGGGTGCGGGCGGGTCGCGAAGCCTTCGGCGACGCGCAGTTCACGGGTCTTCAGCCAGTCCTTGTACGTCTTGTCGCCGCGCCCGAAGTCCATGACCTGCACACCTTGGCGGCCCGCCGACTCGGCCATCCGCAGATGCATCATCAAGCCCGGTGAGTAGTAGTGCAGTTCGGGGTCGTACGTGGTGAACCAGGCGGCGAACACGGTGCGCGACGTCGGCCCGAAGTGCACCGCGACCGGCCGGTCCCCCGCGTAGAGGACGGACATGACCCCCGTGAAGTGCTCCTCGCGCACCTCGAAGAGGTCCTCGACGAGCGCCACGATCCAGGGTTTGGCGAAGCGGTCCATCCGCCCTGTCCTGCGGTACTGCGCCGACTTCCAGTCCATCAGCTGCCGCAGCATGACCGGATCGCGCTCGTCGTAGACGAAGCGCAGCTCACCGTGGTCGCGCGCGAGCCTCCGCTCCTTCTTGAGAGTGGTCTTGGCGAGGCCGGGGTAGGTGGCGCGCAGCCATTCGGCATACGTTCCGTCGCCGGCCTTGAGGTCGACGACGGGCGAGGCGAAGGTGCCGGTGACGAACGGGGCGAACGGCCGCTGTCCGGCGGCGAGATGGTCGAACTCGAAGACGGCGAGCCCGCAGGCGCGAAGCAGCTGCCGGGTGTTCCAGGTGACGCCGGGCCGGTGGACGAGGGCCTGGCTGTCGGAGAGCCCGAGCCCGATCGCCCGGCCGACACCCAAGGTGCCGCGTTCATACGGCAGGAAGCCGACGGGCTCGTTCTTCTGGCGCAGCACCGCGACCCGGGCGGAGGGTCGGTGGCGGCCGACGCCGGCGGCGAACTCCGGTGCCAGAAAGGGGTTCGCATACAGCGGCGATTCGTCCATCGCCTTGTGCCAGGCCTTGCGGAGCTCGTCGTTCAGCTCCTGCGGTCTGTGGATCGATATGTCCACGCGGTCCGCCCTCCACGGGTGAGACCGGGGGCGGGCCCGTTTTGGCCATGCTGAGCAGCGGCGGCCGCCCCCCGGTTCCCCCGCCCCCTGCCGGGCTCAAACGTCGCGAAACCGCATGCACGCTGTCAAGGCTCTTCAACGCAATGGATTGGTCATGAGTACGCAACGCGGGGCGAAAGCGACAGGTGGGGCGGGAGCAAGGGCTCAGGCGAGGAGCTCCTTGGTGAGGGGCGCGGGGAAGTTGACCCTCAACTCACCGGCGTCCAGGAGGGTTTGCAGCCTCTCCTGCGCGGCGTCGATGAGCGCCGTTCCGTCGGCCCCGGATTCGGTGAACAGGCGTCGGACCAGTTCGCCCGTCGGGCGCTGGGCCCAGGTGCCGACGATATGGCCGTCCAGCCAGATCGTGGGGCCACCGTTGCCCGCCGAGTCGAAGAGCAGTGGACGGTGCGCGGGATCGAGGCAGAAGTCGCGGTGCTGCCAGCCCATCGTGGCCGGGTCGAGACCCGGCAGGAAGGCGGCCCACGGGGTGACCTCCCGCGGTGTGCGCGCATCAAGGTCCCAGCCACGCCCTGCCTCGCCCAGGTCCACCTCTTCGGGCTCGATCCGCGCCAGCGCGCGCCGCACATCGCGGAAGGTCCAGCCGGTCCACCACTTCAGGTCCGCCTCCGTACCCGGTCCGTACGCGGTGAGCCAGCGGCGCACCAAGTCGGCCTGGGCGGCGGCGGGGTCGACGCCGGGAAGCTCGGGGGCCGGGTGGTACCGGAACCGGCTCGACGTCCAGCCGCCGACGGGGCGGCCGCGGCTCACCTTGCCCTCCATGGCGAGCAGCCGGAGCAGCTCACCGCCCACCCGCACGGTGGACGCATAGCGCTTACCCGGGCTGAGCGTGATCTTCGCCTGCAACTCCGGTACGGCTTCGGTGAGTTCGGGCGCCGACGCCTCACCCAGCTCGGCGAGAGCGGCCAGCGCCTTCGCGGCCGCGACATCCAGCCAGCGCTCGTCGCGCGCGGGGGCGGCGGCCGCCAAGTGCTTGACCAAGGTGGCGCGTTCACGTGCGGCCATCGACTTCGGGGTGGCGTGATGGAAGACCGGGGCGAGGTCGGCGGGTACGACGAAGAGGGTGCGCCGCATGCAGTGCATGCGCAGCAGGGTGCGGTCCTCATAAAGGGCACGGTCGACGTCGGCGGGTCCGGACGCGGCTTCGGCGAGGCGCGCGGACGCGGAAAGGGTGACCGTGGCGGCGTCGGTGGCGTGCAGGCCCACGAGGGTTTCGGCGACGTCCTCGGTACGGGCGGCACGGGCTGCGGGGTGCAGGAGATGACGTACTGCGAGGCGGGCTCGGCGGTCGGCCGGGGTGATGCGGCGGAGGGCGGGCATGGGGGGCAGGGTAGGCGTTCCGGACGAGACGACCGAGCAAGCAGCGGGGAAGGACCCCGTCAAGCACGCAGCCGAGACCGGCCCCCATCAAGCGAGACGAGACGAACCGTCTTGCCAAATCGAAGGCAACCCCGTACCTTCATACGCATGGGTTCCCTGTGATCACCGCCGACGCCGCCGCGTAGAGCCTCGCTCCGCGGCCGGCGTGCCGTGCCGTCATCCCACCCGCCGCGAGCAGAGGTCGTCCCCCTCGCGGTCCGATCCCGAAGGGGGCCCGCGCATGCCTGCGCCGACAGCCCAGCTCTCCGTCCACGAGGTCACCAAGCGCTACGAGACCGGAACGCAGCCCGTCCTCGACCACATCACCTTCACCGTGAAGCCCGGCGAGAAAGTCGGGATCATCGGTGACAACGGGTCCGGGAAGTCCACCCTGCTCAAGCTGCTCGCCGGCGAACTCGCCCCCACCACGGGCGAGCTGACCGTCACCGCCCCCGGCGGTGTCGGCTATCTGGCACAGAGCCTGGACCTGCCGCCCGAAGCCACCGTGCAGGACGCCGTCGACGTGGCACTCGCCGACATCCGGTCCATGGAACGGGAGTTGAGGACCGCCGAGGAGGCCCTCGAAGGTCTCCGGGGACCGGACCTCGACGCAGCGCTCCACTCGTACGCCGGGATCCTCGCCCGCTTCGAGGCGCGCGACGGATACCAGGCCGACGCCCGCGTCGACCTCGCCCTGCACGGCCTCGGCCTGCCCGGGCTCGTACGCGGGCGCCGCCTCGGCACCCTGTCCGGCGGCGAACGCTCCCGGCTCGCGCTCGCCGCGACCCTGGCCGCCGAACCGGAGTTGCTCCTGCTCGACGAACCCACCAACGACCTCGACGACCGCGCCCTCGCCTGGCTGGAGGACCATCTGCGCCGCCGGCGCGGCACGGTCGTCGCGGTCACCCACGACCGGGTGTTCCTGGAGAACCTGACCAGCACGATCCTGGAGGTCGACGAGGCGAAGGTGACCCGCTACGGGGACGGCTACCGCGGCTACGTCACGGCGAAGGCCGCCGAACGCCGCCGCCGTATCCAGGAGTACGAGCACTGGCGCGACGAACTCGCCCGCAACCGGAAGCTCGCCGAGTCCAACGTCGCGCGTCTGGACGCCATCCCGCGCAAGGTCCCGCTCGCGGTCTTCGGACACGGCGGGTTCCGGGCGCGGGGGCGCGGACACGGCGCGATGGTGCGGATCCGCAACGCCAAGGAGCGGGTGGCACGCCTGACGTCGGAGCCGGCCCAACCGCCGCCGGACCCACTGCGGTTGACCGCGGACATCACGCGAGCGGACGGCCCGCGGAACGAGTCGGCGGCCGAGCTGACCGCCGTCCGCGTACCGGACCGTCTCGACCTGCCGTATCTGCGTCTCGGGCCGGCCGAGCGGCTGCTGATCACGGGTCCGAACGGGGCGGGCAAGTCCACCCTGCTCGCCGTCCTGGCGGGTGAGCTCACGCCGTCGTCCGGCACCGTCCGCGTACCCGGCCGGGTCGGTCATCTGCGTCAGCGGGAGACCCCGTGGCCCGCCGGCATGCCGCTGCTGCGGGCGTTCGCGTACGGCCGCAGCGGCACGGTCGACGAACACCGTGAACTGTTCCTGTCCCTGGGCCTGTTCACGCCGTCCGACCTGCGGCTGCGCGTCGGCGAACTCTCGTACGGCCAGCGCCGCCGCATCGAACTGGCCCGCCTGGTCACCGAGGAGGTCGACCTGCTGCTGCTCGACGAGCCTACGAACCACCTCTCCCCCGCCCTCGTCGAGGAGCTGGAGGAGGCCCTGGACTCCTACGAGGGCGCGCTGATCGTGGTCACGCACGACCGGCGGATGCGGGAGCGGTTCGTGGGCCGCCGCCTGGAGCTCGCGGAGGGCAGCCCGGCGCTGAGCCGGTGAACGGCCCGGCGCCAGGCAGGCAGCGGCCCGCCGCTCAGCCGGTGAACCGCTGGACGTACCGCTTCTGCCAGGGCGTCTCCACGGCGCGGCGGTCATAGTTCCGGCGTACGAAGGCCACGGCCTCGTGCGCCGGGACTCCGTCGAAGAGGACGGCATCGACGCGGGCAAGAAGGCGCTCGGCGAAGGCGTCGACTGGACCACCGACAAGGTGGGCC
>NZ_JBEPEW010000248.1:0-7100 GCF_040300965.1 Streptomyces mesophilus
GCCCGCTCGTTCTGGCGGCGGCTGCGCACGCAGCGCGCCGCCCTCGCGGCGGCGGTGGTCGTCGCCCTGCTCGTCCTGGTGGCCCTTGCCGCACCGCTGCTCACCGCGCTCGCGGGCCAGGACCCCAACGCGTACCACCCGGAGGCCGTGGACTCCGCGGCCGGCGGCGTACCGCTCGGGTCCTTCGGCGGGATCGGCGCCGAGCACTGGCTCGGCGTCGAACCCGGCACCGGACGCGATCTGTTCGCACGGATCGTGTACGGGGCGCGGGTCTCGCTCGGTGTCGCCCTGTTCGCGACCGTCGTCCAGCTGGCGCTCGGCGTCACGCTCGGGCTCGCGGCCGCGCTCGGCAACCGCTGGGTGGACCAGGCGATCAGCCGGTTCACGGACGTGGTCGTCGCGCTGCCGCTGATGGTGATGGCGCTCGCGCTGCTCGCGATCGTCCCGCAGTCGGTGCCGCGCCCGGTCCTGATCGCCGTGGTCGTGGGCCTGGTCGGCTGGTCGGGCACCTCCAAGGTGGTGCGCGCCCAGGCGCTCGCCCTGAAGTCGCTCGACCATGTCGCTGCGGCCCGGCTCAGCGGCTGGTCGACCTGGCGGATCGCCCGCCGTGAGCTGCTGCCCTCGCTTGCCGCGCCCGTCATCACGTACGGGGCGCTGCTCGTGCCCGCCAACATCTCGGTGGAGGCGGCGCTTTCCTTCCTCGGGATCGGCATCAAGCCGCCCACGCCGTCCTGGGGCCAGATGATCACCGAGGCCGATACGTGGTACGCCACCGCGCCCACGTATCTGCTCATCCCGGCCTCCCTGCTCTTCGTCACCGTGCTCTCCCTGACCGTCCTCGGCGAGGGCGTGCGGGTGGCGCTCGATCCACGGGCGGAGTCGCGTCTCAGGGTCGGCGCGACCAAGTTCCGTAAGCGCACAAGGGGTTCGCGATGACCGGCTTCCTGCTGCGGCGCGTGGGCGGGGCGCTGTTCGTGCTCTTCGCCCTGAGCGTCCTCGTCTACGCGGTCTTCTACGTGGCCCCCGGCGACGTGGCCCGGATCGCCTGCGGACCGCGCTGCTCCACCGCCCAGATCGACCAGGTGAGCCAGCAACTGCGCCTGGACGACCCGGTGTACGCGCAGTACTGGCACTTCCTCCAGGGCATCGTGGCCGGCCGCGACTACTCCACCGGCACCGAGATCGCCCACTGCGGGGCGCCCTGCCTCGGCTTCTCGTACCAGAGCGACCAGCAGGTCACCGAGCTGATCCTGGCCAAGCTGCCGGTCACGGCCTCGCTCGTGTCCGGGGCCTTCGTCCTGTGGATCATCATCGGGGTCGGCACCGGCGTCCTGTCGGTGTGGCGGCGCGGGCGGCTCTCCGAGCGCGTCCTGACCTGGCTCACGCTGGCCGGCACGGCGACTCCCGTCTTCGTGATCGGGCTGCTTCTGATCATCGTGTTCTGCTCGACGCTCGCCTGGCTGCCCTTCCCGCAGTACGTCCCGCTCACCGAGGACCCCGAGCAGTGGATGTGGAATCTGCTGCTTCCCTGGTTCGCGCTCGCACTGCTCGAATCCGCCAAGTACGCGCGTCTGACCAGGAGTTCGATGCTGGAGACGCTCGCCGAGGATCACGTCCGCACCTTCCGCGCCTTCGGTGTGAGCGAGCGGGCGATCCTCGGACGGCACGCCCTGCGGGGCGCGGTGGCGCCCGTGATCGCGCTGAGCGCGCTCGACTTCGGCACGATGTTCGGCGGCGCGGTCCTCACCGAGTCGCTCTTCGGCATCCCCGGGCTCGCCCGCGAACTCGTCGAGGCCGTACGGACCGTGGACCTGCCCGTGGTGGTCGGCCTGGTCCTCGTCATCGGCTTCTTCGTCGTCCTGGCCAACACCGTCGCCGACGTCCTGTACGCGGTGGCCGACCGACGGGTGGTGCTCGCATGAGCCTGATCGAAGTGACCGACCTGTCCGTGGACTTCGGTTCCGTACGGGCGGTCGACAAGGTCTCCTTCACCCTTGAACCGGGCGCCGCGCTCGGTGTGGTGGGGGAGTCGGGCTCCGGCAAGTCCACGGTCGCGTACGCGCTGCTCGGCCTGCACCGCGGGACGGGCGCGTCGGTATCGGGTGCGGTCGAGGTCGCGGGCGTCGATGTGTCGGCGGCCTCGGACGGTGAACTTCGCTCCTTGCGCGGCGGCAAGGCGGCCATGGTCTTCCAGGACCCGCTCTCCGCGCTCGACCCGTACTACGCGGTCGGCGACCAGATCGCCGAGGTGTACCGCGTGCACCACCGGGTCTCGCGGCGGGCGGCCCGCGCGCGGGCCGTGGAGGTGCTCGACCGGGTGGGGATCCCCGACGCCGCGCGCCGGTCGCGCTCGCGGCCGCACGAGTTCAGCGGGGGGATGCGCCAGCGCGCGCTGATCGCGATGGCGCTCGCGTGCGAACCCCGGGTGCTGATCGCGGACGAGCCGACCACCGCGCTCGACGTGACCGTGCAGGCGCAGATCCTGGATCTGCTGCACGAGTTGCGGACGGAGACGGGGATGGGGCTGCTGCTTGTCACCCATGACGTGGGGGTGGCGGCGGAGAGCGTCGACGACGTGCTGGTGATGCGGCACGGGAAGGTGGTCGAGCGGGGGCCGGTGGGCGAGGTGCTCGCGGCGCCCGCGCAGGCGTATACGCGGGAGTTGCTGGCGGCTGTGCCGCGGATCGAGGCGGAGGGGTCCGAGGGCGTGTCCGTGCCCGGACCTCGCGTCGAGCCCGGGGCTGCCGCATCGGCTGTCGTCCCGGCCGAGATTTCGGTTGCCGCCTCGGACGGCGGCTCAGCTGACGCCTCCGCCGCCGGAGCGCCCGTTCTCGCGGCCCAGGATCTGCGCAAGGTCTACGGCAAGCGGGCCAAGGCCTTCGCGGCCGTCGACGGGGTCTCGGTCGCCGTGCATGCGGGCGAAACCCTCGGCATCGTCGGCGAATCGGGCTCCGGCAAGACCACCCTCGGCCGGATGCTCGTCGGGCTGCTCGCCTCGGACGGCGGCACCGTCTCCCGTACGGCGGATGTGCAGATGGTCTTCCAGGACCCCGGCTCCGCGCTCAACCCCCGCCGCTCGATCGGCGAATCCATCGCCGACCCGCTGCGGGCGCGCGGCGAGAAGGACGAGCAGCGCATACGGGCCCGGGTGGACGAACTCCTCGTCCGCGTGGGCCTGGAGGCGGCGCACTACGACCGCTATCCGCACGAGTTCAGCGGCGGCCAGCGCCAGCGGGTGTGCATCGCCCGTGCCCTCGCGCCGTCCCCGCAGTTGATCGTGTGTGACGAGCCCGTGTCGTCCCTCGACGTGACCACGCAGGCCCAAGTGCTGGCTCTGCTGGACGAGTTGCGGCGCGAGCTCGGTCTCGCGCTGGTCTTCATCGCCCATGATCTGGCGGTGGTACGGCAGGTCAGCGACCGGGTCGCCGTCATGCGGCGCGGGCGCGTGGTCGAGTCGGGGACGGTCGAGGAGGTGTACGGCGCTCCCCAGGACCCGTACACGAAACAGCTGCTCGCCGCCGTACCCGCGCTCGATCCGTCGGCGGCCGCGCTGCGGCGGTCGGAGCGGCGGGAGTTGGCGGAGGTGGCCTGACCCGTACCGCGAGCATCACCTTGCGTGACCGACCGCGCGCCTAGCGCGATCGAACGCTACCCGGCCAGGAAAGTTACGGCCGTTCACCCCTTCTGGTGGCGCGATGGACAACCGTCCATCGCGCCACCGGCATATCCGCATACGTTCGTTTCGCGGGGGGCGCCCGTGACCACGGAGCCCCAGTCGAAGAAGGATCGGGGGTGTACTCGTGCGCATCGGACTGCTCACGGAGGGTGGCTATCCGTATGTGACGGGTGAGGCCAGGCTCTGGTGCGACCGCCTGGTGCGGGGGCTCGACCGGCATGAGTTCGACATTTTCGCGCTCAGCCGCAGCGCGCACCAGGAGGAACAGGGGTGGATCCAACTTCCGCCCCAGGTGCATCGCGTGCGGACGGCTCCCCTGTGGACCGCCGAGGACGACGGAGTGGTGTACGGGAGGCGGGCGCGGCGCCGCTTCGCCGCACATTGGGGGGAGTTGGCGGCAGCGGTCTGTGCCGAGGGGGATGCGGCGGAGGACCGTTTCGCCGGAGCGCTGTACGGGCTTGCCGACCTGGAGCGCGAAGAGGGCGGACTCGCCCGTGCGCTGCGCTCCGAGGCGGCGGTCGACGCGCTGGAGAAGGCCTGCCGGGCGCCGGGAGCGCCGCGGGCCGCACGCGAGGCGCGGGTCGCCGACCTGCTGACGGTCACCGGACTGATCGAGCGCACCCTGCGACCGCTCTCGCTCGACTGGTACGAGGAGGTCGAGGGCGGCCTCGGAGCGGTCGACCTGTGCCATGCCGCGTCGGGGGGCGCGGCCGCACTGCCGGGCCTGCTCGCCAAGCACTTCTACGGAGTGCCGCTGCTCGTCACCGAGTACGGAGTGCAGCTGAGGGCGCACTACTTGGGGGCCGCGGGAGCGCTGAGTGCGCCCGCGCGTGCGCTGCTCGCGGGTTTCCACGGCCGGCTCGCCACCGAGGTCTACCGGCAGGCCACGCTGATCACGCCCGGCAACACCCATGCGCGGCGCTGGCAGGAGAGATGCGGGGCCGACAAGGCCAAGCTGCGCACCGTATATCCGGGCATGGAGGCCTCGCGTTTCGCGGAGGTCGGCGAATCCACCGAACTCGCCGATCCGGACACCCTGGTGTGGGTCGGCCGGATCGAGCCGTCCAAGGATCTGATCGCGCTGCTGCACGCCTTCGCGGAGATCCGCAAGGAGGAGCCCAAGGCGCGGCTCAGGATCGTGGGCGCGCCCGCGGACGGGCCCGAGGCGGCCACGTATCTCGCGCACTGCACGGCTCTTGCGGCGCAGCTCTTCCCCGATGAGGCGGAGGGGGTGCACGCGGTGGGGGACAACCCGGTCTCGTTCGAGGAGATCGGCGGACCCGAGGTCCCCGAGCTGGCCGACGCCTATGCGGCCGGCAGCGTCGTGGTGCTCTCCAGCGTGGTCGAAGGCTTTCCGATCAGCCTGGTCGAGGCGATGTTCTGCGGCCGGGCCACCGTGTCCACGGATGTCGGTGCGGTGGTCGAGGTCATCGGCGGTACGGGGCTCGTGGTGCCGCCGCGCAATCCGCGCGCGCTGGCCGATGCCTGTCTCGCGCTGCTGCGGGACACCGAGCGGCGGGACCGTCTTGGGGCGGCGGCGCGTGCGAGGGCCCTCGAACTCTTCACGGTGGACCAGAACATCGCGGCATTTCGCGGCATTTACCTCGAGATCGTCTCGCACCATCCCGTACGGCGGGACGCGCTCGACGAGGCCGGGGAGCCGCAGCCGTTCGCCAACCCGGCGGAGGTGTATGTGCCGGGGCGCTGGACGGGGTCCGGACTGCGGGAGGAGCCGGGTGCGTCGGGCCCGAGGTGGGCCCTGGGTGCGGAGGCTCCGTCCGAGGGTGCGGCGGATGCGGGACTGCCGGATGCGGTCTTGCCGGATGCGGTGGGCGATGAGCCCGTCGGGGTCGGTGCCGCGGGGGAGGGGGAGCGGTGAGCGAATTCCGTACGGCGTCGAGTGCCGGTCCCGAGGAGGGTGTGCCGGACGCGCCCATCACGCCGGCCAGTCCTGGGAGTTGGGACACGCGGTCCGAGGAGGTGCTCTCCGATTCGGCGCTCACTGCTGGTGCTGCGGGTTCCGGTGCGCGTGCCGGCTCGCGGGTGGCGGATGTGCCCGCCGTCAAGGGCAAGGCGCGCAAGCCCGGGGGCCGCAGGGGTGCGGTCGATCCGGTGAAGGCGCTGATGCACCGTCACCGTGAGCTGTGCGAACGGGCGGTGGACCCGCTGGAGATCGCCGCCGGTCTGGAGGCGCATGGCGTCACCGACCGGACCGCGGCACGCTTCCGGCACCGTGATGTGTTCTCGCTGGCCGAGGAGATGTACGCGCGGGCGGAGCGGGACGACGAGTCGGCTTCGGGTGCGTCCGGTGCGTCTGCCGCTCTGTCGCGGGTGGAGAGTGCGGCCGCCGGGCCTCAAGTCCCGGTCGGCTGGGCCGCGTTCGCGATGCTGCCCGGGGCGGTGTGCGCCATGGCGGTGGCCGCGCTCGACCTCACGTCGGGGTCGGCGAAACTGTTCGCCGGTGTGCTGGGCGCGCTCGCCGTGGGGGTCGCGCTCAGGGTCGCGCTGCGGCAAGGGCCGCTGCGGGTGCTCGGGCGGCAGGTGCCGGCCACGCGGGCGTGGACCGGGTTCCTGCTCGCGTATGCGCTGATCGGTGAAGGGCTGCTCGACGGCATCCTGTCCGGTGGGCCCGACGGGCCCTGGCCGTTGCACACGGCGCCCCTGCTCGGGCTCGCGCTCGCCGTGGCGCCCGCGGCCTGGTGTGCGCGGGTCTTCGCGGTGCAGAGCGCGCGGACGCTGGCCGTCAGCCGGGGGCTCGACGACTTCGCGGCCGCCGTACGGCCGTTGCTCTGCGGGGTGCTCGCGGTCTTCCTCGCCGTGGCGACCGGGCTGCTGCTCGCGTCCGGCGCGGTGCTCGGGGAGGGGACGCGGGGCGTGGGTCCCGCGGTGGCCCTCGGGGCGCTGCTGCTGCTCGCGCGGTTGCTCGAGGTGCACGGATTCCCGGACGCGGGCGCGCTGATGCTGGGGGCGGCCTGCGCGGCTCAGACGCTTGCGCTCGCCACGGCGCTCGGTGGGCGGCTCCCGGGCTTCGGCTTCCTGTCCGCACCCGTCGAGGGTGTGGTCTCCGGGTGGGGGCCGGGGGCGGTACCGGTGCTGATCTGTGGGGGTGCGGCGGTGGTGCTGCTCGCTCACGCCATGCGGCGGCTTACTCGGGCTTCTGCGCATGCGGAGGTTGTGCGGTGAGGGGGCGTGCGGGTGCGGGTGGGTTGCCGGGGGTGAGCGCCTGCCGGTGCGGGTGGGTTGGCGGGTGCGGGTGTGTGGCGCCTGCGGCGGGCGGTTTTCCCCTACCCGCCCCTTCCCGAAACCGGGGGCGCGGCCCCCGGACCCCCGCGGGGCGGGGGAGGTCCTCTTCTGGGGCTGCGCCCCAGGACCCCATGCGGGGCTCCGCCCCTGCGCCCCGGCGGGGGCTGCGCCCCCTGCACCC
>NZ_JBEPEW010000249.1:0-7095 GCF_040300965.1 Streptomyces mesophilus
GGCAGGGCGCGGCGGCACGGCCGGCTCGGCGACCGCGCGCCGCTGCTCCACCGCCTCGGTCTGCTCGAGATACGCGGCGAGCGCGGGGTACTTGGAAAGCCCGGCCGCCTCCGCCACGTCTGCGAACGGCACGTCCCCAACTGCTGCGTCAGTACTCACGGCGCCTGAACATAGGCGCTCCGGCCCCGAAGAAACACCTGGTCAGAGCCTTACCGGTGATCCTTAAGGTTGCTTTGAGGATGGCCTCAAGGACGGTTAAGAACCGGCCTCCTCACGGCCCTGTCCAGAGGCCGCCCGTTCCGGTAACAGCAAAGGCTCGGCCGGCGTCTGCGGCGTCCGGGCCGTCGGCCGGTTCAGCGGCAGAGTCCCATGATGACGTCGTCGAAATCGGGGAACTCCGCTCCGGCTTCCCCCTCGGATCCATGGACGGCACAGTCGAACCGGGTGACCATCGCAGCAGCAAGCGCGACAGGCAGCTGTCGGTCAGTGGTTGGTGCCATCCGGCCACGTCAGCGGCGTGGTCGGACACAGCTCATCGGAGTACCCGCTGCCTCGGTACCCGATCACCGTTGCTCCCCTACTCTGCGCACACAGGCGACTACCTGCCTTGGGGGAAAGCATGAAGTCAGGCGTATCAACCGGCGTGTTGCTCATGGTCGCCGCCATCACGGCCACCGCCGCATTGATCGGCGCGCTGGGCAGCGCATGGATCGCCGCACGCTCAACGCGGAAGTCGATGGAACAGGCGGCCGAGGAAGCGGAGACCAATCGCAAGTCGATCAAGGACGCGCAACACCGGGCATCGCGCCGCGACGCGTATGCGGCCTTCATGGTGGCCGGCGCCGGCGCCCTGCGGGCCGCCGAGGCTCTGGCCGACGACGTCTCGGACCACGACGCGTTCAAGAAGGTTCAGCAAGCTGCGATCAAGGCCCTCGACCGGGCCATCAACGCCACCGCCCTCGTATCCCTTGAAGGCCCGCAGAGCGTGGCCGACCATGCGCTTGAAGCCCAGCGGCACTTCCGCCTGGCCATGGACACGATCACCTCCGTGTACGAGCCACGGGCGGCCGAACCCGATGTGTATGCGCCGGACGCTCAAGAGGAAGAGCTCGTTGCGAACCGCTTCAATCAGGCGGATCTCCTTCTCAACGCCTTCAGAAGGGCGGCTCATCAGCATCTGAACGAGCTGTGAGGTCGTGTCCCCGCATATCGGCGCATCGGGCGCCGGAGGCCGGCCTAAGAGCATGGAGCACGACGCACCCCCACCCCACCTCACACCCCACCCCCCACCCCGCTGAGTTCCCCGTTCCCAACGGGAAACCGAGACGATCCGGTGGGGCAACACCCGACGCGCACTCTGAACGGCATGGGACAGCGCATCGTGGTCATCGGGGCCGGCACCGCCGGGGCGCGGCTCGGCCTGCGGTTGGCCAAGAGCGACGCCGAGGTCACACTCGTCGGGGCCGAGCCGCACGCCCCGTACAACCGGGTGCTGCTCGCCGACGTGCTCGCGGGCCGTTATCCGGCGCAGGTGACGGCGCTGCCCGACCCAGGTCCTGTGGTCCGCGACCGTGTCGTGCGCATCGACCGCACCGCACAGAAGGTGCACCTCGCCGACGCCGAGCCCCTCCCCTACGACTCCCTCGTCCTCGCCACCGGCTCCAACCCCGTACTGCCCGCCCTGCGAGGCCTGGCCCAGGGGCTGCCGGAGAACGTGCACGCCTTCCGCACCATGGACGACTGCCTCGCCCTCGACGAGGCGGTGCGGGAAGGGGCGCGCGCCGTCGTCATCGGCGGCGGGCTGCTCGGTGTGCTGTGTGCGCAGGCGCTCGCCGAGCGCGGCGCGCAGGTGGTGCTCGCACAGCAGGGCGAGCACCTCATGGAGCGGCAACTCGACGCCGAGGCAGCCGAGTTGGTACGGGAACATCTGAAGCTACGCGGCGTCGAGGTGCACACCGAGTGCCGCGTGAGGGAAGTGCGGACGCAGGGCGGCAGGGCCGTCGGCGTCGCGCTCGCCGACGGGTACGCACTCGGCACCGATCTGATCGTGCTGGCCTGCGGCGTGCGGCCCAGCACCCAGCTCGCCCGCGAGGCCGGACTCGAGGTCCGGAGCGGCATCGTCGTCGACGACGAGCTGCGCACCAGCGACCCCGCGATCCACGCGATCGGCGACTGCGCGGAACACCGAGGCCGTACGTACGGCCTCGCCACACCCGCCCTCGAACAGGCCGACGCCCTGGCCGACTTCCTGCACCACGGCAAGAGCACCTACGAGGGCACGCGTTCCCTGACCCGTCTGACCCTCAGCGACGCGGGTCAACTCCCCCTGGATCTGGCCACGTTCGGCGATCCGTCAATCCGCGAGGGCGACGACGTGATCCGCCTGACCGACGCCACCCGCCGCACGTACCGCAAGGTCGTCGTCCGTGACGACCGGCTCGTCGGCGGGGTGCTGCTCGGTGAGCTCGGCGCCGTGGGCGCACTCGCCGAAGCCTGGGATGCCGCAGAGCCGCTGCCCCAGGACGCATCACTGCACCATCTGCTCACCCACGACGGAGGCTTCTGACATGCCGCCCATCCTCGAGGCCGCCGATCGGCCCACCCTTCTGCTCGTCGGCCACGGCATGGTCGGCCAGCGGTTCCTGGAAGCGCTCGTCGAGCGCGGTGTCGCCGACAGCCACCAGGTGGTCGTGCTGTGCGAGGAGCCGCGCGCCGCGTACGACCGCGTCCATCTGACCTCGTACTTCGAGGGAACCTCAGCCGACGAACTCTCCCTCACACCCGCCGACTTCATGGAACAGCACGGCATCGAGCTGCACCTCGGCGAGCCGGCGCAGAGCATCGACCGCGCGGCGAAGACCGTCAGCACGCACTCGGGCCGCACCTTCGCGTACGACATCCTGGTCCTCGCGACGGGCTCGTACCCCTTCGTGCCGCCGGTTCCGGGCAAGGACGCCGAGGGCTGCTTCGTCTACCGGACCATCGAGGACCTCGAGGCGATCGAGACCTACGCCAAGGACGCCACCCAGGGCGCCGTGGTCGGCGGCGGGCTTCTCGGGCTCGAGGCGGCCGGTGCGCTCAAGGGGCTCGGACTGTCCACACAGATCGTGGAGTTCGCGCCGCGCCTGATGCCCGCGCAGGTCGACGAGGGCGGCGGCGCGGCGCTCCTGAGGACCATCGAGCGCATGGGGCTCGATGTGCGCACGGGAGCGGGTACGCAGGAGATCGTGACGGATGAGGCGGGCCGCGTCACGGGGATGCGCCTGACGGACGGGACCGAACTCCCCACGGATCTGGTGGTGTTCAGCGCCGGCGTACGGCCGCGTGACCAGCTCGCCCGTGACTGCGGCCTCGATGTCGGCGAGCGCGGCGGGATCAAGGTCGACGAGGAGTGCCGTACGAGCGACGACGCGGTCTACGCGATCGGCGAGTGCGCGCAGACCGTGGACGGCAAGGTCTACGGGCTCGTGGCGCCGGGTTACGCGATGGCCGAGGCGGCGGCGGACGCGATCGCCGGGTTCCCGGGATCGTTCACCGGTGCCGACATGTCGACGAAGCTGAAGCTGCTCGGCGTGGACGTAGCCTCGTTCGGCGATGCGCACGGTGCGACCGAGGGCTGCCTCGACGTGGTCTACGCGGACTCGCGCTCGGGCACGTACAAGAAGCTGGTCATCGACCCCGAGGGCAAGCTGCTCGGCGGCGTGCTCGTCGGTGACGCGGACGCGTACGGGATGCTGCGGCCGCTGACCGGCAGCGTGCCGCCCGTCTCCCCCGAGCAGCTGGTGCTCCCGGCCGGCGCGGGCGGTCCGGTGAAGCTGGGCCCGGACGCGCTGCCCGACGACGCGATCGTCTGCTCGTGCCACAACGTCACCAAGGGCGCGATCGCCGCCTGCTCCGATATGCCCGAGGTCAAGTCGTGCACCAAGGCCGGTACGGGCTGCGGCAGTTGCGTCAAGACCATCCTGCAGCTGCTCCCGCAGAGCGGCGACAAGGGCCTGTGCGGCTGCTTCGGCCATACGCGTGCGGAGCTGTACGAGATCGTCAAGGTCAAGCGCATCACCTCGTACGCGCGACTGCTCGACGAGCACGGACGGGACACGGCCCGCGGCACCGAGGGCTGCGAGATCTGCAAGCCGACCGTGGGCTCGATCATCGCCTCGCTCGCCCCCGCGATCGGCGCGGACGGCTATGTCCTGGCCGGCGAGCAGGCCGCGCTCCAGGACACCAACGACCACTTCCTCGCGAACATGCAGCGCAACGGCTCGTACTCGATCGTGCCGCGCATCCCCGGCGGTGAGATCACGCCCGAGAAGCTGATCGTGATCGGCGAGGTGGCCCGCGACTACGGCCTCTACACGAAGATCACCGGCGGTCAGCGCATCGACCTCTTCGGCGCGCGGGTCGACCAACTCCCGGGCATCTGGGCGCGGTTGGTGGACGCCGGCTTCGAGTCCGGGCACGCGTACGGCAAGGCGCTCCGTACGGTGAAGTCCTGCGTCGGGCAGACCTGGTGCCGTTACGGAGTGCAGGACTCGGTCCGTATGGCCATCGATCTGGAGCTGCGCTACCGGGGCCTGAGGGCACCCCACAAGCTGAAGTCGGCGGTCTCCGGCTGTGCGCGTGAGTGCGCCGAGGCCCAGTCGAAGGACTTCGGTGTGATCGCCACGGCGAGCGGCTGGAACCTGTACGTGGGCGGCAACGGCGGCATGACCCCGCGCCACGCGGACCTGCTCGCGCAGGACCTGAGCGACACCGAGCTGATCCGTCTGATCGACCGCTTCCTGATGTTCTACATCCGCACCGCCGACCGCCTGGAGCGCACGGCGAGCTGGCTGGAGCGCCTGGAGGGCGGGCTCGACCACCTGCGCGAGGTGATCGTCGAGGACTCGCTCGGACTCTGCGACGAGCTGGAGTCCCTGATGGCCGCCCATGTCGCGGGCTACCGGGACGAGTGGGCCGAGACCCTCCAGGACCCCGACCGCCTGTCGCGCTTCGTGTCCTTCGTGAACGCGCCGGGCACGCCCGACCCCACCGTCCAGTTCGTCGCCGAGCGCGACCAGATGAAGCCGGACCTCCAGGTCCTGATCCCCGAAGGAGCGCTGACCGCCCGATGAACCTCCAACTCAAGCTGGACGACGCCTGGTTCACCGTCTGCCCGGCCGGCGCGGTGCAGCCCGGGCGCGGGGTGGCGGCCCTGCTCCCGGACGGCCGCCACGCGGCGCTCTTCATCGACCGCTCGGGACGGGCGTACGCGATCGACAACCGCGATCCGTTCACCGGGGCGTCGGTGCTGTCGCGGGGACTCATCGGCTCGGCCGCCGGACGCGCCTTCGTGGCCTCGCCCCTCCTGAAGCAGCGCTTCGACCTGGAGTCGGGGCGGTGCCTGGACGACGAGGAGGTCGCCGTCCAGGCGTACGAGGTGCGACTGGGTCAGCAGTAGGCACCGGTGGTCCGTGGAGGGTCCGTCACCAGGACCCGTGGAGGGCCCGTCACCAGTAGAAGGGCCCCTCCGCGCGCCAGGTCATCTTGCCGAAGACGTCGTTCGTCTCCGGGGTCGAGACGGTGATGTTGCTGACCTTCAGTCCGTACTGGACCCGCGAACGCCCTTCGGGGCAGGTGAAGTCGACGGCCTCGAAGTTCAGGAAGAACCCCGGGCCGAACTCCCGTGTCGGATCCGAGCGATGGGCACTCACGACCCAGCCGGCGTCACCGTGGTAGTACACCCAGCTGAGCGGCTGCTGTGTGGTGCGCACCACGAAGGACGTGCTCCAGTCGAAGCTGCCGTCGGCCGCGGTACAGCCGAAGGTCCTGGCCGTGTCGGCGGCGGCGGAGAACCCGTCGCTGCCGAGGTTCCCCGCGAGATAGCCGGGCAGCTCGCGCACGCCGTGCAGGGTGGTGCTGACGGTGAACCCTCCGCAGCCGTCGGTCGGGTAGTACTCGTGGTACCTCAGCTGACACTTGCGCGGCCCTTCGGCAGAGTCGGCAACGGGGTCGTAGACGGGCCTGGGCACCAGCCCTTCGTGCTTGACCGTCATCGAGAGCCCGCCCGGCTCGTCCGCCAGGACCTCCACGAGCACGGGCTGCGCCTGCACGGGGCCACCCGCCCCGAGGACGAGCCCCAGCGCCGCGGCGGCCGCGAGCAGCCCCCGTACCACCGGTCTCCTGTTCCCTCTCCTCATCAACTTTCCCCCCTGTACGTCGAGTTGAAGGATGCGGCACGACCGTAGCGGGAGCGCTCCCACTCCCACCACACGAATCACACACTCCGCTCGGAGGCGCCCGTTCCTTCGGCGCCGGCAAGTAATACTTGACCAGTCGTTCCAATTGAACCTAGAGTCGTCGGCATGGCCCGCACCAAGGAGTTCGACCCCGACGCGGCGCTGCAGGCAGCCATGGAGCTGTTCTGGCGGCGCGGCTACGAGGCGACGTCGATGAGCGACCTCACCGAGCATCTGGGGATCGGCCGGGCCAGCCTGTACGCGACCTTCGGCAGCAAGCACGAGCTGTATCTGAAGGCACTCGACCGCTACGGCGAGACAAGGGACCCTTTGCTCGTCGAGGAGCTGTCACAGCCGGGCCCCGTACTGCCTGCCGTACGCGAGGTGGTGCGGAGGTTCGCCGAGGAGGCCGCGGACAAGACGACCCGCCTGGCCGGCTGCCTGGTCACCAACACCGCGGCCGAGCTCGCGGCACACGACCGTGATGCCGCGCGCAGGGTCGAGCGCAGCTGGGAACACCTGGAGACGCCCCTGCACTCCGCGCTCACCCGGGCGCGGGCACAGGGTGAACTGCCCGCGGACAGCGAACCGCTCGCACTCGCCCGGATGCTGGTCGTCCTGATGCAGGGGATCCGCGTGGCCGGCAAGGCGTCCAGCGATCCGGGGCGGGTGCGGGACGCGGCAGAGCAGGCGCTGAAGCTGCTCGGCGGCTGAACCGCGTCTCGCGCCAGCAAAGGGGTGCCCTCGGCGGCACCCCTTCCTTACGCCTCAATACTGAACCGATCGGTCAAGAAAGAGGGGGATCATGACCGCGCTCCAACAGCCCTGCGCCACCGGCGCACCGGGCCCCGGCCGCACCCGCACGGCAGACCCGGCC
>NZ_JBEPEW010000250.1:0-7047 GCF_040300965.1 Streptomyces mesophilus
CCTGGACGGCGCGGCCGCTGAGCCTGCGTACGGTGTTCTGCCAGGCATGGCCGCGCGCGCCGCCGCCGATGAGCAGCAGCGGCTCGTCGGTGGGCTCGGCGTCCACGGCAAGGACCAGTTCGAGGGCCTGGAGCAGCGCGAACACCGCACCGTCGTAGGCGGCTTGGAGCAGCTGTCCGGGGGTGGTGTCGTGCCGCAGCCCGTGCAGCAGGCCCGAGGCCCCCGGCAGATTGGGGGTGCGTTCGCCGTCTAGGAACGGCAGCAGGGTCGCCGAGCCGCCCGCCTCCACCGCCTCCCGGCCGAGACCGAGCAGCGCGGCGATACGGTCCACGGCGAGCGTGCAGTTGAGGGTGCAGGCCAGCGGCAGCCAGTCGCCGCGTGCGTCCGCGAACCCCGCGACCGTGCCGCTCGGATCCGCAGGACGCTGCCGCGCGACCGTGTACACCGTGCCGGAGGTGCCGAGGCTGAGGACGGGTACGCCGGGGCGCAGGCCGAGGCCGAGCGCCGCGGCCGCGTTGTCACCGGTGCCCGGGGCCACCAGGACGCCCTGTGCGAAGGGGAGTTCCGGCAGCGCGCGCACCGTCCCGGCCACCTCACCGGGCCCCACGAGGCGGGGGAGGAGCGCGGGGTCGAGGCCGACAAGGTCAAGGACCTCTTCGTCGTACGAGCCGGTCGGCGCCGCCCACCACCCGGTACCCGAGGCGTCACCCCGGTCGGTGGTGCCCTCGCCGGTGAGCCGGCCCGTGAGGTAGTCGTGCGGCAGGCGCACCGCGGCCGTCGCCGCGACGGCATCCGGTTCGTGCTCGGCGAGCCAGGCCCACTTGGTCACGGTGAACGCGGCCGCGGGCACCACGCCGATCCGCTCGGCCCAGACCTTCGGACCGCCGAACGCCTCGACCAGACGCTGCGCCTGGGGCGCGGAGCGTACGTCGTTCCACAGCAACGCCGGGCGCACCGGGCGGCCTTGGGCGTCCAGGGTGACCAGGCCGTGCTGCTGGCCGCCGATCGAAACCGCGGCCGCTTCGCGTGCCGCGGGACCGCAGGCGCCGACGGCGGCGCACAGCGCCTGCCACCACTGCTCGGGATCGCTCTCGCGTCCCGCCCCGGTGGTCACGGCGTGCGGCGCCTGGCCGCTCGCCACCACACGGCCGGTCGACGCGTCCACGACGACGGCCTTGGTGGACTGCGTGGAGCTGTCCACACCGACGACCAGCGGTCCTTCGGCTGCTGTCATGACGCTCTCCGTTCGGCTCCGTGCGGGCAGCGGGATGGCGGTCCATAGTCCGCCCAACGCCCGGGGGGTTTCCAGGCGCGTCCCCGGATACTAATTTGTCAATCGGCATGACGAAATAGTCAGGACAGCGCAAGACTCAGGCGTGACGCACCCGAGACCTTGGTGGCGTCACCGCGCGACGAAGGAGCAGGGGCGATGACGTTTCAGCCGGTACCCGAGGACAAGTTCAGCTTCGGCCTGTGGACCGTGGGCTGGCAGGGCAAGGACCCGTTCGGCGACCCGACCCGGGCCGCACTCGACCCGGTGGAGGCGGTGCAGCGCCTTGCCGAACTGGGCGCGTACGGCATCACCTTCCACGACGACGACCTGATCCCGTTCGGCTCCTCGGACAGTGAGCGCGAATCGCACGTCAAGCGCTTCCGGCAGGCGCTCGACGCCACCGGCATGAAGGTGCCGGCGGCCACCACGAACCTGTTCACGCACCCGGTCTTCAAGGACGGCGCGTTCACCGCCAACGACCGTGACGTACGGCGTTATGCGATCCGCAAGGTCATCCGCAATGTCGACCTCGCCGTCGAACTCGGTGCGCAGACCTACGTCGCGTGGGGCGGCCGCGAGGGCGCCGAGTCGGGGGCCGCGAAGGATGTGCGCAATGCCCTCGACCGGATGAAGGAGGCCTTCGACCTGCTCGGCGAGTACATCACCGAGCAGGGCTACGACCTGCGCTTCGCCATCGAGCCCAAGCCCAACGAGCCGCGCGGCGACATCATCCTGCCCACCGTCGGCCACGTCCTGGCGTTCATCGAGCGCCTGGAGCGCCCCGAACTCTTCGGCGTCAACCCCGAGGTGGGCCACGAGCAGATGGCGGGCCTGAACTTCCCGCACGGCATCGCCCAGGCACTGTGGGCCGACAAGCTCTACCACATCGACCTCAACGGCCAGAACGGCATCAAGTACGACCAGGACCTGCGCTTCGGAGTCGGTGACGTGCGGGCCGCGTTCTGGCTCGTGGACCTGCTCGAGTCGGCCGGGTACAGCGGGCCGAAGGTCTTCGACTTCAAGCCGCCGCGCACCGAGGACTTCGACGGGGTCTGGGAATCCGCCGCGGGTTGTATGCGCAACTACCTGATCCTGCGCGACCGCGCGGCCGCCTTCCGCGCCGACCCGGATGTGCAGCAGGCGCTGCTCGACGCCCGGCTCGACGAACTCGCCCGGCCCACCGCCGAGGACGGCCTCGCCGGCCTGCTCGCGGACAAGGGCGCGTACGAGGAGTTCGACGTGGACGGTGCCGCCGCGCGCGGGATGGCCTTCGAGCGGCTCGACCAGCTGGCCATGGACCATTTGCTCGGGGTGCGTGGCTGATCCCGTGGGTGGGTGAGGCCGCGCGTGGCCGCCCCGCGCGCGGCTGATCCCGCTCACGAGGCGGGCCAAGCGGACGGAGGGTGCCAACTTTCGTACAGGGGTCGCTTCTTGAGCAATTCGGGGTAACTCTTGACGGTATGGCCATGCCTCCGGTGCCGCCACAGCCGCCGACCCAGCCGCCGTCGGGCGGGGGCTTCGGGCCTCCGTCGGGCGGCGGTTACGGATCTCCGGCCGGTGGCGGCGGGTACGGGCCTCCGTCAGGAGGCGGCGGATACGGACCTCCCGGCGGCTCCGGACAACCGCCAGGCGGCGGAGGATACGGTCCCCCGCCCGACGGCGGCGGCTACGGTCCGCCCGACGGCGGCGGCTACGGTCCGCCCGGCGGTGGCTACGGTCCGCCCGGCGAGCCCCCGGACGGCGGCGGTCCAGGGCGGCGGACCGGTCTGCTCGTGCTGCTCGCCGTCATCGTCGCCGTGGGCGTCATCGCCGCCGTGGTCCTGGTGGCCACCGGTGGCGGAAACGGCGGCGGCGACGGCGAGAACCCCGACCCGAGCGCCACGAAGAAGCCGACCCCGTCCCTGAGCATCCCGTCCGAACTGCCCACCGGCATCCCCACGGAGCTGCCGACGGGTCTGCCCACGGACCTGCCGACCGGACTGCCGACGGACTTCCCGACCGCCCTGCCCACGGACTTCGCCTCACCGGCCGGCGACGAGACCCCGTACTTCCTGATGAAGGCGGGGGACTGCTTCGACGTCGGCACCAGCGCTCAGGGGTACGCGATACGCAAGTCGTGCACCTCGGCCCATGACGCGGAAGTGGTGAAGATCGCGGAGCTGGAAGGGAGTTACAGCACCGAGCAGGCCATCCGCTCGGCCGCGTCCAAGCTCTGCCAAGGCCCCCTCGACACGAAGGCCGCCAAGCAGCCCGCGGGCACCGTGCGCGGCACGCTGGTGCAGTACCCGGACACCACCGGATTCCAGACCGGCATCGACAGCGTGGCGTGCAGCCTCTCCGGCGATACGAAGGCGGGCGGCCGCAAGCTCACGAAGCCGCTGAAGTAGGGCGGCGGGCAAGGAAGTAGGGCGGTGGGCAAGGAAGTAGGGCGGCGGGCAAGGAAGACGGGCGGCGGACAGGGAAGACGGGCGGCGGGCGCAAGGACGACGTGCGCCGGACAAGGAAGACGGGCGGCGGACAGGGAACACGCCCTCCCGCCCACCGCCCGCCACTGCGACTGCACGCCCCTAGGCGATCTGCTCGCCACCCACCAGCGAGGCCAACGCCGCCGCCGGATCCTGCGCCGCCGGACCGGCCGGGGCCCAGCGGCCGCGCTCCTTGCGGTACGGCCACCAGCGGCCGTCGCGTCCGTAGCGCAGTTGCGCCGGAGCGTCGGCGAGGGTCCAGCGGTTGCCGGAGGTCTTGAGCCGAGGACGTTCGTCCTCCTCCCAGGCCGCGTCCAGCGCGGCCCGGGCGCGCACCGCCTCGTCCGCGTCCGGCGCCCACTCGTTCTCCAGGACGTCGAGCCCCGCTTCGCCGCCGAACTCCCAGGCCTGTACGGCCAGTTCCAGGGCGTCCCTGCTCCGCCCCGTGCCCTCGGCGAGGCGTGCGCGGACCTGGGCGGGGGCGCCGATGGCCAGACGTACCGCGTCCTGGCTCTCCTCCAGCGGCGCGGGGAAGGGCCGGCCGGACAGGGCCGCGGTGAGCACCTGATGGGCCCGCGCCGTGGCGCTGTGCGCCAGGAACTCCACGGCCAGGACGTCGAGTCCGGGCGCGGGCGCCGTCTCGGTGTCGAGCGCGGGCGGCTGCCCCGGCGCCTCGGGAAGGGCCGGGAGCGCGGGCAGCGGCGGCAGGATCGCCCCCATCGCGTACGCCTCGTCGGCCCGTACGCCCTGCGCGGGCGCCGGCGCCTCGCTCTCCTGTGGCGCCGCCGTGGCCTGCGCGACGCTGCGGACCTGCAGCTCGTCGAGGAGCGCGCGCTCGCCGCGCCCGCGCATCAGGAGCAGGACGAACGGGTCCTGGTCCAGCAGCCGCGCCATCTGATAGCTGAGCGCGGCCGTGTGACCGCAGTGGTCCCAGGCCTCACAGCTGCACTCGGGCTCCAAGTCGCCGATACCGGGGAGGAGTTCGATCCCGACGGCGGCCGCGTCCTCGACCAGATGCGGCGGCATCTCGCGGTCGAGCAGCGCCGCGATATGCCCGGAGCTCTCGACCGCCATGTCGAGGAAACGGTCCCACGCCTCATCGGACAGCTGCTGCAGCAGGACGTCGGACCGGAAGGCTGCCCGGCCCTTGTCCTGCACCACCGCGGTGATGCGGCCCGGTCGCACGGACACCGCACCGACCGCGCCGGCCCGGGCGAGCCTGCGGCCCGCCTTGGTCTGCTGATTGTCCAGGGCGGTGTCCTCAAGGGCCTTGAGCCAGGCCTGCCCCCACCAGGTCACGGCGAAGCCGCGTCCGTGGGCCGGCGGCAGGGGCTCGAAGGTGCGCTCGTCACCGGTGCTCATCGGGCATCTCCTCGCAGCTGGACCAGCTCGGCCAGTTCGGCATCGGTGAGTTCGGTCAGGGCTGCCTCGCCGGAGCCGAGCACGGAGTCGGCGAGATCCTGCTTGCGTTCCAGAAGCGCGGCGATCCGGTCCTCGATGGTGCCTTCGGCGATCAGCCGGTGCACCTGCACGGGGCGGGTCTGGCCGATCCGGTACGCACGGTCGGTGGCCTGGGCCTCGACCGCCGGGTTCCACCAGCGGTCGTAGTGCACGACATGCTCGGCGCGGGTCAGGTTCAGACCGGTGCCCGCCGCCTTCAACGACAGCAGGAACACCGGGACTTCACCCTCCTGGAAGCGGCCCACCATGGCCTCGCGCTCGGCCACCGGCGTACCGCCGTGCAGGAACTGCGTGCGCACGCCCCGGGTCGCCAGATGCTGCTCGATCAGCCGGGCCATCTGCACGTACTGCGTGAAGACCAGGACGCTCGCGTCCTCGGCGAGGATCGTGTCGAGCAGCTCGTCGAGGAGTTCGAGCTTCCCGGAGCGGCCGGTGATCGCCGGCCGTTCCTCCTTGAGGTACTGCGCCGGGTGGTTGCAGATCTGCTTGAGCCCGGTGAGCAGCTTGACGATCATGCCGCGGCGCTCCATCCCGTCCGCCTCCGAGATGGCGGCGAGGGTCTCGCGCACCACGGCCTCGTAGAGACCGGTCTGCTCGGCGGTGAGGGAGACGGCGCGGTCCGTCTCGGTCTTGGGCGGCAGTTCGGGCGCGATGCCCGGGTCCGACTTGCGGCGGCGCAGCAGGAAGGGGCGGACCAGCTTGGCGAGCCGCTCGGCCGCGGCCGGGTCCTGGCCGCTCTCCACGGCCTGCGCGTAGCGGCTGCGGAAGGTGCCGAGCCGGCCGAGCAGGCCGGGGGTCGTCCAGTCGAGGATGGCCCAGAGCTCGGAGAGGTTGTTCTCCACGGGCGTGCCGGTGAGCGCCACCCGCGCCTGCGCGGGCAGCATGCGCAACTGCTTGGCGGTGGCGGAGTACGGGTTCTTCACGTGCTGGGCCTCGTCCGCCACGACCATGCCCCAGGTGCGGGCGGCGAGCGTCCCGGCGTCCAGGCGCATCGTCCCGTACGTGGTGAGCACGAACTCGCCGTCGGCCAGATCGTCCAGCGTGCGGGCCTGGCCGTGGAAGCGCCGTACGGGCGTACCGGGCGCGAACTTCTCGATCTCGCGCTGCCAGTTGCCCATCAGGGAGGTGGGGCAGACGACCAGCGTCGGGCCGCGCGCCCCTTCCGTCTGCTGCCGGTGCAGATGCAGCGAGATGAGGGTGATGGTCTTGCCGAGACCCATGTCGTCGGCGAGACAGCCGCCGAGACCGAGCTCGGTCATCGTCGCGAGCCAGCCGAGTCCGCGCAGCTGGTAGTCGCGCAACGTCGCGGTGAGCGCGGCCGGTTGCGCCACGTCGGTGGCGGCATCGGGATCGGCCAGGCGGTCGCGCAGGGCGGCGAGCCAGCCGCTCGCGGTCACCTCGACACGGCGGCCGTCGACCTCGGTGGACCCGGTGAGCACCGCGCCGAGGGCGTCGACCGGGGTGACCTTGCGGTCCTCGTGGGCGCGGGCGCGGCGGGCTTCCTCGGGGTCGATCAGGACCCACTGGTCGCGCAGCCGGATCAGCGGCCGGTGTGCTTCGGCCAGTGCGTCGAGTTCGGCGCGGGTCAGCTCCTGGTCGCCCAACGCGAAGCGCCAGTTGAAGGCGAGCAGCGCGTCGGGCGAGAGCATGGACGGGGCGCCGTCGCCGGACTGCCCCTCGTCCGGCGGCCCGACCACCGCACGCGCGGTCAGCTTGCGGGCCAGCTCGCGCGGCCAGTGCACCTCGACACCGGCGCCGGCGAGGGTGCGCGAGGCCTCACCGAGCAGCTCGGCGATCTCCTCGTCGGCGAGCTCGACGGCATCGGGCACGGCGGCCGTCAGAAGCGGG
>NZ_JBEPEW010000251.1:0-6886 GCF_040300965.1 Streptomyces mesophilus
TTCCCGCGAAGGGTTGCCGCCGACGTCGGGGGCGCCCGTGTAACTGGCACCCCTCCCCGTCCCCTTCCGCCGGTTCCGCGGCTGCGGGCCGGTGGAGGTGCGCGTCACATCCGCACCCCCCCGGGCGCGGGTTAGACCCGCACCGCACCCCCGCAGCTCAGCTTCTGTCGTCGTCCCCCTCGCGGTCGTGCCACTTGGGGTCCGTCTCCCACTCCAGGTTGCGCTCCTGGGCCGTCTGCATCGCGTGTGCGGCCTCTTCCCGTGTGGCGTACGGGCCGAAGCGGTTCTTGCCCGGGCACTCGGGTCCTTCCTCGACCTTCTTGTGCTCCAGGCAGTAGTACCACTCGCCCGGCTTGCCGACCGTGCGCTTCTTGAACAGGGCCATGCCCGGCTCCCTTCCCGCGGGCGGCTGATGCGCTCCCACGCCGCCATCGTGCCCGATGTGCGCTCGTTACACTCACTGACATGTCTGTCCCGTCGCTGCTCGTACCAGGGGAGCTCTCTCCCATCCGCTCCGTGCCCGGCAATATCCGGCGCCCCGAATACGTGGGCAAGCCGGCGCCGACGCCGTACACCGGGCCGGAGGTGCAGACCCCCGAGACGATCGAGGCGATGCGGATCGCGGGCCGGATCGCCGCGCAGGCGATGGAGGCGGCCGCCAAGCACATCGCGCCCGGCGTCACCACCGACGAACTCGACCGGATCGCCCACGAGTTCATGCTCGACCACGGCGCCTACCCGTCGACGCTCGGCTACCGCGGCTTTCCGAAGTCGCTGTGCACGAGCGTCAACGAGGTCATCTGCCACGGCATTCCGGACTCCACGGTCCTGAACGACGGCGACATCGTGAACCTGGACGTCACCGCGTACATCGGCGGCGTGCACGGCGACAACAACGCCACCTACTTCGTGGGCGACGTCGACGAGGAGTCGAAGCTGCTCGTCGAGCGCACCCGCGAATCCCTCAACCGCGCCATCAAGGCCGTGAAGCCGGGCCGCCAGATCAACATCATCGGCCGGGTCATCGAGTCGTACGCGAAGAGGTTCGGCTACGGGGTCGTGCGCGACTTCACCGGTCACGGCATCAATTCCTCGTTCCACAGCGGCCTGATCATTCCGCACTACGACTCGCCGCACGCCACGACGGTGATCCAGCCGGGGATGACCTTCACCATCGAGCCCATGCTCACGCTCGGCACGCACGAGTACGACATGTGGGACGACGGCTGGACGGTCGTGACCAAGGACAGGAAGCGCACCGCGCAGTTCGAGCACACACTGGTGGTGACGGACACGGGAGCGGAGATCCTGACCCTTCCCTGAGCTCCACCCCGCACCCGCTGGGCCCGTCGGTTTCGGCGGGCCCTTCGCGTTGCCCGGAAGGGTTTTTCTGCGCCCGGGAGGTTTTACCGACAGCCAGTCCGGAAACTTTCCCGACAGGCCGTCGGGAACCCATTGACTTAGGCAAACCTAAGTACGAGGATCAGCATAGTTTCCCGCTTCTTCGGACCCGGAGGTCCCTGTGGACACATCCGTCACGCCCTTCTCGACGGTCATCCGCACCGCGTCGCACGAGCAGCACACCGAGGCCGAGACCTCGACGTTCATGAGTGACCTGCTCGGCGGTCGGCTGGGGGTGGACGCGTACACGCGCTACACCGAGCAGCTGTGGTTCGTGTACCGGGCGCTGGAGGACGCGGCACCGGCCCTCGCCGGCGACCCGGTGGCGGGTCCGTTCATACAGCCCGAGCTGATGCGCACGGCCGCCCTCGAGCGCGACCTCACGCATCTGCACGGCGGTGAGGGCTGGCGCGAGACCCTCGCCCCGCTGGCGGCCACGGCCGTGTACGCGGAGCGTGTCGCCGAGTGTGCGCGCAGCTGGCCCGCGGGCTATGTCGCGCACCACTACACGCGCTACCTCGGCGACCTGTCCGGCGGCCAGATCATCCGCGACAAGGCCGAGAAGACCTGGGGCTTCAGCCGCAAGGGCGACGGCGTGCGGTTCTACGTCTTCGAGGAGATCTCCAACCCGGCGGCGTTCAAGCGCGGCTACCGCGAGCTGCTCGACGGCCTCGCGGTGGACGATCTGGAGAAGCAGCGCGTGATCGACGAGTGCAAGCGGGCCTTCGCGCTGAACACCGGGGTGTTCCGCGCCCTTGGTGAGGAGTTCCCGCTCAGCGCCTGAGAGTCGGGGCGGGCGGGGTGCTTGTGGCGCCCCGCCGGTCCGCGCTCACCAGCGCGCCGGCGGCGGCGCCGTCAGCTGGTCGGCCAGGCGGGAGAGCCGGTCGCGCAGCCGGCGGCCCGAGCGCAGGCTCGGGGCCGCCGAGGGCAGGCAGTTCTCGCCCGCGGCCGCGCTGACCAGATGCTGCACCGTGTCCAGGTTCAGCTCGCGCGAGGGCGGCACGCTGAGCAACTCATGGGCCAGGGAAGGCAGTTCGCCCCCGCCCGTGTCGAGCGCCAGGACCGTGGCCCCAGCCCGCCGCGCGTCGTGCACGCGCGAGAGCAGCCCCTCGCCGGGTGCGTCCGGGGCCACCACCAGGAGCGTCTCGCCGCTGCGGGCCGCCTCGATACGCCCCAGGCCCACCGAAAGATGCGCGGGATCCGAGGCCCGCACCTGATGCCGTACGAGCGTCGGCGTCAGCTCCGGCGTGCCGGACCAGGCCGCCTCGTCCACGAGGTGGGCGGCCAGATGCCACGGCTCGTACTCCTCGGTGCCGACAAGGAGCAGTCCGCCGCCGTGCGGCACCACCGAGCCGCGCAGGGACGCGGCGAAACGGCGGGTGGCGGACGGCCACTCCGTACCGGCGAGCACTTCGCGCAGCAGCGCGACCCTGACGGCGTCCATGGTTCGCATAGTGCCCCAAGAGGGGTGGGACGCAGGCGGGTTCGGCTTATCTGTGTCCCGAGCGGTCGACGGCGGGTGCCGTAGGGTCGTACGGGCGTGCGGAACTCGTGCGTGCAACTGACCGTGTACGGCCAACGCTCGTGCGGAACTTGTGCGGGCGACTGGCCGTGTACCGCTGACACCCGTACGGTTTCCGGCCGTTCACCGTTCGTTCCGTTCGCCTTGAGAGCGTCGGTGCCCCGGACGTACAGACCAGGGGGCCTGATGGCGAGCGAGGTGTCCGTACCGTTCCGAGGCGGCCGCGAGGGCTACGCCAGTTTCCGAATCCCCGCCGTGGTGGCAAGCCGCGCGGGCACGCTGCTCGCCTTCTGCGAAGGCCGGGTCGCCTCCGCCTCCGACGCCGGCAACATCGACATCGTCCTCAAGCGCTCCACCGACGGCGGCCGCACCTGGAGCCCGCTCGCCGTCGTCGCCCGCAACGCCGACCACCTCGCGGGCAACCCGGCCCCCGTCGTCCTCGCGGACGGCCGCGTCCTGCTCGTCCACATCCGCAACGCGGGCGGCGCGACCGAGGCCCGGATACGCCGCGGCCAGGTCTCCGCCGCCGAGGGCCGCCGGGTGTATGTGATGCACACCGACGACGACGCGCTCACCTGGTCGAGCCCGCGGGAGATCACCGCCCAGGTGAAGAGGGCGAGTTGGCGGTGGTACGCGACCACGCCGGGCCACGCGATCCAACTGGCCTCCGGCCGGATCGTCGTCCCCGCCAACCACTCGCTGCCGCCCGCGGCCGGCTCCGGCGACGACGGCACAGAAGGGCACTACAACGGCGGACACTGCCTGCTCAGCGACGACCGCGGACAGAACTGGCGGATCGGATACGTCGACGACGACACCGACGGCCTGATCAACGTGAACGAGACCACCGCCGCCCAACTCCCCGACGGCCTCGTCTACTTCAACACCCGCAACGACTCGCCCGCACCCGGCAACCGCGCCGAGGCCTGGTCCAAGGACGGCGGCGCGACCCTCGTCAAGGCCTTCCGGCCGCAGGCCTGTCTCACCGGCCCGGTCGTCGAGGGCTCCGTGCTCCAGCTCGAGGACGGCCCGCTGCTCTACTCCGGCCCCGCCGACCCGGGCCACCGTGCGCAGATGACGATCCGCGCCAGCACCGACAACGGCTCCACCTGGCGGCCCGTGCACACGGTGAGCGGGGTCCCCGCCGCGTACTCCGATCTCGTACGGATCGACGCGGACACCCTCGGTCTCCTCTACGAGACCGGGGACTTCAGCGCGTACGAGACGATCACCTTCCGGCGGATACCGCTCGCCCGCATCCTGCCGTAGCGGGGCCGTGGCGGTGACACATACGGGCCGAAGAGATAGCACGTACGGGCGGAACTGAACAGGCCGTTACCAGCAAGTATCGTCAGCGCCATGACTACGAATGATGCCCCTGCGGCAGCGCCCGCGAAGGACCCCGCCAAGGCCCCCGCCAGGGACCCACGCGAGCTGCCCGACGTATCCGGCCTCGTCGTCGGTGTGCTCGGCGGCACCGGGGACCAGGGCCGCGGCCTCGCCTACCGGCTCGCCCGCGCCGGCCAGAAGGTGATCATCGGCTCGCGCGCCGCGGACCGCGCGCAGACCGCCGCCGACGAACTCGGCCTCGGCATCGAGGGCGCCGACAACGCCGAGTGCGCCCGGCGCAGCGACATCGTGATCGTCGCCGTGCCGTGGGAGGGCCACGCCAAGACCCTTCAGGCGCTGCGCGAGGACCTCGCCGGCAAGCTCGTCGTGGACTGCGTCAACCCGCTCGGCTTCGACAAGAAGGGCGCGTACGCGCTCGAGGTCGAGGAGGGCAGCGCCGCCGAGCAGGCGGCCGCCCTGCTGCCGGACTCGCGGGTCACGGCCGCCTTCCACCACCTCTCGGCGGTCCTGCTGCAGGACGAGTCGGTCGAGGAGATCGACACCGATGTGATGGTGCTCGGCGAGGTACGCGACGACACCGACATCGTGCAGGCCCTGGCCGGCCGCATCCCCGGCATGCGCGGGGTCTTCGCCGGGCGGCTGCGCAACGCCCGCCAGGTCGAGGCGCTCGTGGCGAACCTGATCTCGGTGAACCGCCGCTACAAGGCCCACGCCGGACTGCGGGTGACGGACGTCTGAGCCACTCGCTGACAGCGGGGGGCGGGGCATGAGGGACACTGGTCGGCGTAGCACCGAATGTGACACCCGACAGGAGCCGTCCCCATGCCCCGCCTCGCTCTGTACGCGCTGATCGTCTGCGTCCTCGCCGTGGCCGCGGCCGTCGTCTCCTTCTGGCAGGGCAGCCTGCTCGGGATCGTCTGGGTGCTGATCGCCGGTCTGTCCTCGAACATGACCTGGTACTACTTCAAGAAGGGACGGGCGCGGCGCGGGCCCGTCGCGGGATGACCCGCAGGTCGGTCACCGGCCGGAGCCGCTAACCGCCGATCTGGCACCCGGGGTTCTCCTCGGCCCAGAAGCGGTAGAGGTTCTGCCCGCAGTACGACTCGAACTCCTCGATCCCGAGCACGCCGAGCAGCGAGTCGATCAGGTCGAAGAAGGCCACGTTGACCTCGGGGATCCACAGCACACCGAACACGGCGAGCAGCCCGAACGGTGCGAAGGGCTCCACCTGGCGCCGGATCTTGTACGAGAGCCACGGCTCGATCACGCCATAGCCGTCGAGTCCGGGGACCGGCAGGAAGTTCAGGAGCGCGGCCGTCACCTGGAGCAGGGCGAGGAACGCCAGCGCGTACCGGAAGACGAGCGGTACGCCGTCGAGCGCGTCCAGCCAGAACGGCGCCGTGCACACGATCGCGAACAGCACGTTGGTGAGCGGTCCGGCGGCCGAGATCAGACTGTGCTTCCAGCGGCCCTGGATCCGCCCGCGCTCGATGAACACGGCACCGCCCGGCAGACCGAGCCCGCCCATGATCACGAAGAGCACCGGCAGGACGATGCTCAGCAGGGCATGGGTGTATTTGAGCGGGTTGAGCGTGAGGTAGCCCTTGGCGCCGATCGAGATGTCGCCGCTGTGTAGCGCGGTCCGCGCGTGCGCGTACTCGTGCAGGCACAGCGAGACGATCCACGCCCCCGTGACGAACACGAAGACGGCGACGCCCGGATTGTCCGCGAACCCCGTCCATGCCGCCCAGCCGCCCGCGGCCGTCACGGCCACGATGCCGAGGAAGACGGGACTGATCCGCCGGTCGCTGCGCCGGATGGCGGTGGTCATGGGCCGGGCTCCTGCCGTCGGATGATGCGTACGGTACGACGCTATCGGTGACGTGAGGGCAACGGATCGTAGGCGTGCGGGGTTCCTGGCGGACGAGGGCGGGGCGAGGACGGACGGGGAGGGACGGGGACGGGGCGAGGGCGGGGCAGGGGTCGGGCCGGGAGGGACGGGTACGGGGCGAGGGCGGGGTCGGACGCAGGCCGGGCAAGGGCTGGGCAAAGGGGGCCGAGGTCGGCTCAGGGCTCGGCGCCGTACAAGGGAGAATGGCGCACGTGCGCTATTCCGTCCTCGGCACCACCCAGGCCCATCAGTCCGACGGCACCGCCGTGACCTTGGGCGGTGCGCGGCTGCGTGCGGTGCTCACCGTGCTCGCGCTCACCCCCGGGCGGGCCGTCACGGTCGGACGTCTGGTCGACGAGGTCTGGGGCGGGGAGCCGCCCGCCGACGCCGCCGGCGCGCTGCAGGCGCTGGTCGGCCGGCTGCGCCGGGGCATCGGCGCCGATGCCGTCGAACTCGGCCCGGGTGGTTACCGGTTGGTGGCCGAGGCGGACGACGTGGACGCGTTCCGCTTCGAGCGGCTGGCCGCCGAGGCGGCGGGTGCGCTGGCCGATCATGATGCGGTCAAGGCGACGGCCTTGTTCGACGAGGGCCTGGCCCTGTGGCGTGGTCCCGCACTCGCCGATCTGCCGGACCGCGACGCCGAGGCGTCCCGCTGGGAGGCCCGGCGTCTCGAGGCGCGGCGCGGACGTTTCGGCGCGGCGCTCGCGCTCGGCCGCGCCGAG
>NZ_JBEPEW010000252.1:0-6728 GCF_040300965.1 Streptomyces mesophilus
TACCGTCGTTCGCTCTTCCTATCTCCCCCGCCTTGTCGGGGGGGGGCGCGGCGCGCGGGGGGGCGCCCCGGCCCCCCGGCTCCTCGGGCGGCTGCCCGGCCCGGGAGAAGAGCCCTTCGTCCCTTCACGGGGCTACAGGACTCCTTCCAGGCCGAGCAGCCGCTCCTTGCGTTCCAGGCCGCCCGCGTAGCCTGTGAGCGTGCCGTCGGAACCGATCACGCGGTGGCAGGGGCGCACGATGAGCAGCGGGTTGGCTCCGATCGCGCCGCCGACCGCACGGACGGCGGCACGCGAGGCCCCGATGGTGCGCGCGATGGCGCCGTACGTGGTGGTGGCACCGTAGGGGACGGCGTCGAGCGCCGCCCACACCTGCTCGCGGAAGGCCGTGCCCTCCGTGCGGAACTCCAGGTGGAACTCCTCGAGTTCACCCCGGAAGTACGCGCCGAGCTGCGCCTCCGCCTCGGTGAAGGCCTCGGGTGCGTGCACCCAGCCGTCCTGGACGGTGCGGCCGCCTTTCTGCCCGGGTACGGAGAGCGAGCTGAGCGCGCCGGTGCCGTCACCCGTCAACAGGAGCTCGCCGAGGGGGCTTTGGACGGTGGTGTAGTAGGTGGTCATCGCTGAGGTTCCCTCTCGGTACGGTCGGTCCACAGGTGGCGGTGCGCGTACGAGCGCCATGGACGCCAGGTGTCCGCGGACGGTTCGTCCGGCGGTGCGATATCGGGGTCGCCGAGCGCGCGCATCCGGATGAGGGCCGCGGTGCGGGGCGCCACCCCCGCCACGGCGCGCAGCGCCGCCTCGGCGTCGTCCCTGTCCGCTCCCGGATCCAGTCGTACGGAGCCGTCGGTGAGCGCCTTCGCGAGGGGCAACTCGTCGGCGAGCAGGGCGGGTTCGGGGAACAGGTGCGTCAGGGTGCCGCAGGGGTTGGCCAGCGGGGTGCCGTACTCCTCGAGCACCCGCTGCGACTCCTCGCGGCCGAGCACGGCGCGCAGGGCGAACTCCTCGGGGTCCGCGGCGCCGGGCGAGCGCAGACCGGGCCGCCGAGCGATCAGCGCGGCCAGCCGCGGGTCGTCGGTGAGGCGCTCCTCGACGGCGTACGGATCGGCGTCCAGGTCGAAGAGCCGGCGCAGCCGCTGCACCGCGGTGGTGAGGTCGCGCAGATCGGTGAGGTGGATCCTGGCCTCGAGCCACGGTCCATGGGCGTGCTCGTCGACGGCGGCGATACCGGTGCCGTGCGGGAGACGGAGCGTGCGGCGGTACGTACGGGCGCCGCTCTCCCCGGTGACCTCCTCGATCCGGTCGATGGCCTCGGCGGCGAGCAGGTCGAAGACGCAGGCGGCGTGGTACGGACCCCGGTAGGCGAGCCGCAGCGGTACTCCCGCGCCGCTCGCCGCGGCCTTGGCGGTCTTGGTGCCGGTCTCGGTGCGCAGCTCGCTCGGGGTGCGGGCGTAGATCTGGCGGATGGTGTCGTTGAACTGCCGCACGCTGGCGAATCCGGCCGCGAAGGCCACGTCCGTGACGGGCAGCACGGTGGTCTGCAGCAGGACGCGGGCGGTGTGGGCGCGCTGGGCACGGGCCAGGGCGACGGGTCCCGCGCCCACCTCGGCGGTGAGCTGGCGCTGAACCTGCCGGGCGCTGTAGCCGAGGCGCGTCGCGAGGCCGGGGACGCCCTCGCGGTCCACGACCCCGTCGGTGATCATGCGCATGGCGCGGCCGACGACATCGGCGCGTGCGTTCCAGTCCGCCGAGCCGGGGACCGCGTCGGGGCGGCAGCGGCGGCAGGCGCGGTAGCCGCCGCCCTGGGCCGCGGCGGCGGTCGGGTAGAAGTGGACGTTGTGCCGCTTGGGGGTGATGGCCGGGCAGCTCGGGCGGCAGTAGATGCCCGTGGTCGCCACGGCGAAGAAGAACTCCCCGTCGAAGCGGGGGTCCCGGCTGCGTACGGCTTCGTAGGCCGTTTCCTGGTCGATCACGCTTCCAGTGTGCGGTGTCCCCGCAGGGCCGGCTGGCGGGAATCGGACATGGCGCTGGGTGCGTGTGCTTCCCCCTGCCCGGAGGGGTGGGCGTCCCCTCTGAGGCCGCGGCGAAAAACACTTGGCGCCGCACCGGTCCGCCGGGTTACCTTTCATCCGTCGAGCCGAGGACCACAGGGTCCGCGGCCGCCACACACACTTTGGATCAATGGGAGGTGGGCCTGATGACTGTCGTCGCGACGGAAGCTGTCCGCATGTACGTCTCCACCCACCCCGTGGCCACCGGCTGATCCTCCGCAACACACTTATCGCCGGGGCCATCCCTTTCGAAGGGCTCCCCCGAGTTGACCTCGTCCGACCGTTCCACCCACACCACCACCTCTTTCCCCGACTCCCTGATCCCGTACGGCTGGGACACGGAGTGGGACAGCATCTTCGCGCCGTACGCCGAGCAGGGCCTCGTCGTGGGCCGTGTGGTGCGCGTCGACCGCGGCCTGTGCGACATCGTGACCGCCGAGGGCACGCTGCGCGCCGACACCGCGCTCGTCACACCCCGTGACCCGCTGAAGGTCATCTGCACCGGTGACTGGGCCGCCGTCGACACCGTCGCCGACCCGCCGCTGGTGCGTGCCTACCTGCCGCGCCGTACGGCTTTCGTCCGCAACACCTCGTCCAAGCGGTCCGAGGGCCAGATCCTCGCCGCCAACGTCGACCACGCGATCATCGCGGTACCGCTGACCGGGGACCTGGACCTCGGCCGGATCGAACGGTTCCTGGCGCTCGCCTGGGAGTCCGGGGCCCAGCCCCTGATCGTCCTGACCAAGGCCGACCTCGTGCCGGACCCGGTGGTCCTCTCGTATCTCCTCCAGGACGTCGAGACCACCGCCCCCGGCGTGCAGGTCCTGACCGTCAGCGCCGCCGAAGGCGAGGGCGTGGACGTCCTGCGTGCCATCGTGGCGGGCGGCACGAGCGTGCTGCTCGGCCAGTCCGGCGCGGGCAAGTCCACCCTCGCCAACGCACTGCTCGGTGCGGACGTCATGGAGGTCCAGGCCATCCGTGACGTGGACGGCAAGGGCCGGCACACCACGACCACCCGCAATCTGCTCGCGCTGCCCGGCGGCGGTGTCCTGATCGATACGCCCGGTCTGCGGGGTGTCGGTCTGTGGGATGCCGAGTCCGGGGTCGGACAGGTCTTCTCGGAGATCGAGGAGCTGTCCGGACAGTGCCGCTTCCACGACTGCGCCCATGAGGCGGAGCCGGGCTGTGCGGTGCTCGCCGCGCTCGAGGACGGTTCGCTGTCGCAGCGGCGTCTGGAGAGCTACCGCAAGCTGATCCGCGAGAACCAGCGCATCCTCGCCAAGACCGACGCGAGGCTGCGGGCGGAGATCCGGCGCGACTGGAAGATGAAGGGCGCCATCGGCCGCGCGGCCATGGAGGCCAAGGGGCGCAAGCTGCACTGAGCCGCCTCGCGGAGGCGTCGAACCAGGCTCCGGTACGGGGAGTTGTTGTTCACCACTCCCCGTACCGGTAGAGCCGGTGCCTGGCCGGGCACCGGGGTAGAAGGGCCCGTCGGCCGGCTGTGGCGGCCTGTCCGACGGGCCCTTCGGCATGCCAGGGCGCGATCCGCAGGTATCCGTCCCCGACTCCGGTGACGCTGCATTCGTCCAACCATTGCCCCGTATATCCAAGTCTCGAGCCCTTCCGCGCGGGTCAGGGACCGGGTGAGGATCGGATGTATGACCGACCTCGCCTATCTCGTCGACGTCTCCCCCGGCACCGGCACCCTGCCCCCGCGCGCCTGGCCCCCGGGCTCGGACGCGGCCCGGCTCTCCCTCGACGGCAGCTGGCGCTTCCGGCTCACCCCGCACGCGGCCGCGGATACGGATTTCGCGGCGGACGGCTATGACGCCTCCGCCTGGGGCGAGTTGAGGGTGCCCGGTCACTGGGTGCTGCAGGGGCATGGCGCCCCCGCGTACACGAATACGCTCTACCCCTTCCCGGTCGACCCGCCGTTCGTGCCCGCCGAGAACCCGACCGGCGACCATCTGCGGATCTTCGATCTGCCGCCGGACTGGCCGGCCGGGGGCGAAGCCGTGCTGCGTTTCGACGGGGTCGAGTCCTGCGCCCGGGTCTGGCTGAACGGCAGCGAACTCGGCGAGTTCAAGGGCTCCCGGCTGCCGCACGAGTTCGCGGTGGGGCCGCTGCTGCGCGAGCGCGGCAATGTGCTCGCCGTGCGGGTGCACCAGTGGTCGTCGGGGAGTTACCTCGAGGACCAGGACCAGTGGTGGCTGCCGGGGATCTTCCGCGATGTGACCCTGCTGCACCGGGCCGAGGGCGCCGTCCGCGACCACTTCGTGCACGCCTCGTACGACCATGCGCGCGGCGAAGGCACCCTGCGGGTCGACAGCGAACCGGCGGGCCGGGTCCTGATCCCCGAGCTGGGCATCGACACGGCCACCGGCGAGGGCGTGACCGTGCCCGTGGAGCCGTGGTCGGCCGAACAACCGCGGCTATACGAGGGCGAGTTGGTTACGGCGGGCGAGCGGGTCCGGCTGCGGGTGGGCTTCCGTACGGTGCGGGTCGAGGACGGGCTGATCAAGGCCAACGGCCGGCCGCTGCTCTTCAAGGGCGTCAACCGCCATGAATTCCACCCGGAGACCGGCCGGGCGCTGGACCCGGAGACCATGCGCGAAGACGTGCTCCTGATGAAGCGGCACAACATCAACGCCGTACGCACCAGCCACTACCCGCCGCACCCCGTATTCCTCGACCTGTGCGACGAGTTGGGCCTTTGGGTGATCGACGAGTGCGATCTGGAGACCCATGGCTTCCACGCCGTGGACTGGCGCGGCAACCCGGTCGCCGATCCGCGCTGGACCCCGGCGCTCCTCGACCGTGCGGCCCGGATGGTCGAGCGCGACAAGAACCATCCGTCGGTCGTCATCTGGTCGCTCGGCAACGAATGCGGCACGGGCGACGGTCTGTCCGCGATGGCCGACTGGATCCGTGAGCGCGACCCGTCCCGGCCGATCCACTACGAGGGCGATCTGTCCTGCAAGGACACGGACTTCTACTCGCGGATGTACGCGGACCACGCGGAGGTCGCCGCGATCGGACGCGGCGAGGAACAGCCGCTGCCCGACGGCGAGTTGGATGCCCGTCGCCGCGCCATGCCGTTCCTCCAGTGCGAATACGCGCACGCGATGGGCAACGGTCCCGGCGGACTCGCCGAGTACCAGGAGCTGTTCGAGACGTATCCGCGGCTGCAGGGCGGCTTCGTGTGGGAGTGGATCGACCACGGCCTCGCCCACCCCGAGTACGGCCATGCGTACGGCGGCGACTTCGGCGAGGAGCTGCACGACGGGAACTTCGTCTGCGACGGACTGCTCTTCCCCGACCGGACCCCGTCGCCGGGGCTGCTCGACTTCAAGTCGGTGATCCAGCCGGTCCGGATGGACGGGGACGGCCGAGACGGGGTCGTACGCGTGCGGAATCTGTATGACTTCGCGGATCTGTCACACCTGGAGTTCACCTGGTCGTACGAGAAGGACGGCGTGACGGTCCGCGAGGGCGTCCTCGACGTGCCCGCCGTGCCTGCGGGCGGGAGCGCCGAGGTGCGGCTGCCCGCACCGCCGCGCCGCGATCCCGACGCGGAGACGCAGTGGACGCTGCGGGCGCGGCTCGCGAAGGACACGGCTTGGGCGGAGCGGGGGCATCTGGTGGCGTGGGCCCAACTCCCGGTCGAGAACGGCATGCAGCTGCCCGTACCGGGAGGTTCGGCCCCGGTGCGCGAGGGTGGGCGGATCACGCTGGGGGCGGGCACGTTCGACGCCCGTACCGGCACGCTGCTCGCCGTGGGCGGGGTCCCGGTGAGCGGGTTCGGGCTCGATGTGTGGCGGGCGCCGACGGACAACGACAACGGGATGTCCTGGGTGACCGGCTCCTCGGTCGCCGCGCAGTGGCGCGCGCTGGGCCTGGACCGGATGCAACACCGCGTGGATGCGGTGGAGTCGGCGCCCGACGCCTTGACCGTACGGACCAGGGTGGCGCCGGCCGCGAGCGATCTGGCCCTGCGCACCACGTACCGCTGGACCTCCGACGGCATCGCTCTCGCCCTCGACGTATGCGTCGAGCCCGAGGGCGACTGGACCGTGCCGCTGCCCCGGCTCGGTGTCCGGCTCGGGCTTCCGGCCGCCTTCGACCGGGTGCGCTGGTTCGGTGCCGGACCCGGCGAGGCGTATCCGGATACGGGGGCCGCGGCGATGCTCGGGATCTGGTCGGCGAGCGTGGCCGAGCTGCAGACGCCCTATGTCCGCCCGCAGGAGAACGGAGCCCGGGCTCAGGTGCGCCGGCTCGAACTCACCGGCGGTGAGCGCCGCTTGACGGTGGCGGGCCCCGAGTTCTCGTTCACCGCGCGCCCCTGGTCCACGGCCGACCTGGACGCGGCACGGCACCGCCCGGACCTGGTCGCGGGCGACACGCTCTGGCTCCACCTCGACGCGCGGCAGCAGGGCATCGGGTCCGAGTCCTGCGGCCCCGGCGTGCTGCCCGAACACCAGCTGATGGTGGGGGACCGACCCGACCGGTTCTCCTTCCAGTTCACGGTCCGGGAAGGCGGCGCGTAGGGCTGGTGGGGCCGGGCGGGCGGCGCGCAGGGGCGCTGAGTCCGGGCGGGCGGCGTGCAGGGGCGCTGAGTCCGGGCGGGCGGCGCGCAGGGGCGCTGAGTCCGGGCGGGCGGCGCGCAGGGGCGCTGAGTCCGGG
>NZ_JBEPEW010000253.1:0-6623 GCF_040300965.1 Streptomyces mesophilus
GCCGGCGCGTGAGCCGCCGAAACCGCGCGACCGCCCCCGAGGCCGGACCGGGGCGGCCCACCGTGACGGTGTGCCGAGGCTGCTGCTGCGGCACCGCGGACAAGGTCCCCTACCTGGACCATGAGGCCCAGGCCGCCGATCTGCGCTCAGCGCTGGCGGGAGTTGCCCTGGTGCGCCGCAGCGACTGCCTTGACGTATGCGAACGCGCCAATGTCATCGTCATCCAGCCCTCCGCCGCAGGACGGCGGGCGGGCGGCCGCCCGGTGTGGCTCGGCCAGGTCAACGACCCGGACGCCGCCGCGGACATCACTGCCTGGGTGCGCGCCGGAGGGCCGGGTCTCGCCGAACCGCCCGACGTCCTGGATCTGTACGCCTTCACTCCCTCTCGCAGGGTGCGCGGCGAACTCGGTGAGCGTTGAGCTGTTTCCGGCGGCGGTCTCCGGTCGCCGTGCGGTGTGTCTCAACCGTGCGTGGCCGGCGTCCCGGCCATCAACGCATCCACGACTGCCCGGGCCACCCGGCCGGCTCGCTCCGGCGTCCAGTGGGCGGGCTCCTCCATGGAGGAGACGTAGTAGCCGCGGGTGAGCAGGGACAGAACGTCGGCGGCCAGGGCCGCGTCGGGCACCCCCGCCGCAAGTGAGGCTTCGAGGAACTCCTGGCGGGACTCGCGGGGTTCCTCGTGGTCGACGCCGCTCGGGTCGATGTGGGCCGTGGACAGCATCTCGACCCAGAGCGTGCGAAGCAGCAGGTCCTCGGGCTCCGTGCTGAGATGCCATTCCACGGTGGCGCGCAGCCGGTCGGCGCCGGTCAATTCGCCTACGTGGGCCTCGAGATCGGTGCGCCACCGGGACTCGGCGGCGCGCACGGCGTTGGTGATCAGGGCCGTCCGCGTCGGCACGTAATTCGTCACCATCGCCGTGGATCCGCCGAGCTCCTTGGCCACGGCGCGGATGGTGACGGCCCGTGCGCCGTCCCGGGCGGCGATCGCGAGCGTCGCCTGGGCGATGGCCTCGCGGCGCTGGACTTCGTCGACGTCGATCGGCATGGAAGCAACCTAGCTCAGAGGGGGTTGACGCTGAACTCTTCTGAATGCAACGCTGTTATATCACAATGTTGTCTAAAGGTTTGCCTTCATGGAGGGCCCTATGAGCCTTGTCGTTCAGCGTGTCACCGCGGAACCGGTGCCCCCGGACGCGCGGCAGCACATGGTGCGTATGCGGGACGGCGTACGGCTCGCGACCGACGTGTACGGCGCCGGTGACGGAGGGCCCGCGCCGACGGTCCTGGCCCGCCTGCCCTACGACAAGAACAGCCGGTACGTGTTCTTCGACAGGATCGCCGAGCGGTTCACCGCGCACGGCTACGTCGTGGTGGTCCAGGACGTCCGCGGCAAGTTCCGCTCGCAGGGCCGGACTCTGGGCTGGACCGGGGAAGTCGACGACGCCTACGACACGCTGGAGTGGATCACCCACCAGCCCTGGTCCGACGGGTCGGTGGGCATGTTCGGCGACTCCTACTACGGGTTCACCCAGTGGTCCGCGGTCTCCAGCCAGCACCCCGCCCTGCGCGCCATCGTCCCCCGGGTGACCTGTACGACGAACGCGCCCGGCATCGCCGCCTACGACCCCGGCTCCGGCAGACAGCCCGTATGGCTGGAGGGGGCCACGTATCAGGCGCAGGTGTGGACCGACCGCGAGAGCTACGAGTTCGACGTCGATCTCACCCGGCGTCCGGTCATCGCCGCGTACGAGGAGGCGTTCGAGGCGATCGGGCGGCGGTCGGCCGGCTTCGACCTGATCGTCGGCGACATCCGCCTCGACCCGTACAACGGGCCGCACCCGTACGACGCGCGCCCCGTGCCGGTGCTGCACTGCGTGGGGTGGTTCGACAATCTCGGCATCGCGCACATGCGTGACTACACGGAGCTGGCCCGGCGCCCGGGCTGGGGTGCGGTGCAGTATCTGATCGCCGACACGACCGACCACGAGAACTACGTTCTCGAAGACGCCCCGGTGTCACGCGAGAACGATCACTTTGCCGACGATGCCGCCCTCGCCCGCATGCTGGACTCCTACACCGCCCCGGCGATCGCGTTCTTCGACGTCTTCCTCAAGGGCACCGCACGGCCCCAGGCGCTGCCGCGCGTGCGGTGGAAGCTCGGGCACGCGGACTGGCGCGAGTCCGACGCGTGGCCGCCGCCCGAAGCGACCGCCACCGAGCTCTACCTCGCGCGGCCGGCGGCCGCGCCCGGCATGGTGCCCGGCGGAACCCTCGCGCCGAGCCCGGCCGATGCCGCGGAAAACGTGGACTGGCGCTACGACCCGGAGAGCCTCGTACCGTCCGCCGCCCCCGTCACCTTTCTGCAGCTGCGTGACCACGTGGACGAGCGCTCCACCCTCGACCGCGACGACGTGCTCGTCTTCACGACTCCCGCTTCCGAACGTCCGCTTGACCTCGCCGGACCCGTACACGCGGTGCTGCACGTGGAGAGCACGGCACCCACGTACGACGTCTTCGTCCGGCTCCTCGATCTGGCCCCGGACGGCGCCGCGCGCCTGATCGTCCGTGGCTGCGCCCAGAGCGATACGGCCGGTGAGCTGGAGATCGCCCTCGGGCACACCGGCTACCGGGTGCGCCCCGGACACCGGCTCGCCCTGATGATCGCCGGCAGCGACTTCCCGAACCACCTGCCCAACTCCGGCTCCCTGGAGAGTCCGTGGCACACGACGACTCCCAAGGCGAGCCTGCAGAAGCTGCGCACCGGCTCCGCCCACCCCTCCCGCCTCCGTCTGACCGTCCTGCCCCCGGCCCGTACCGGCAAGGGGAGTGAGCCCGCATGAGGCTCCGCTTCGTCCTCACGCGACTGAGCCTGCTGGTCGTGACGGTGCTCGTCTCCAGCCTGGCCATCTACGGGGCGATGTTCCTCACCCCGGGAGACCCCGCCACGCTGCTCGTCGGCGGCAGCCGCGATCCCGACCCGGCCGTCCTTGCGCAGATCCACCGCGAGTACCACCTGGACGACCCGTTCATCCAGGGCTATCTGCACTGGCTCGGCAACTGCCTCCAGGGCGACTTCGGCAAGTCCCTCGTCTACCGGGACTCCGTCGCCGGTCTCATCGGCGCCCGCGCCGCGGACACCCTCGCGCTCGTCACGTACGCGGCCGTGATCGTCCTCGTGACCGGCACGGTCATCGGGACCGTCGCCGCTCTGCGCGGGGGTCGTACCGAAACGCTCGTCACGACGCTGACGGCGGGTGCGATGGCGGTGCCGACCTTCGTCATGGCGGTGCTGCTCATCTGGCTCTTCGCCGTCCAGCTGCCCTGGTTTCCCGTCTACGGGTCCGGCGAGGGTTTCACCGGCACGCTGAAGCATCTGACGCTGCCCGCCGTCGCGTTGGCGCTGACCTGGATCGGATACGTGGCCCAGGTGACCCGGACCGCCGTCCGTGCGGAGCTGCGCTCGGAACATGTGGAGACCGCGCGCAGCCGCGGCGTCCCCGAACATGCGGTGATCCGGCGGCACGTGCTGTACAACGCGTCCGGGCCCGTCCTCGCCGTCTCCGGCGTCGGCATCGCAGGTGTCATCGCGACAGCCGCCGTTGCCGAGCAGGCCTTCGGCACCGGCGGTCTCGGCTCGCTCATGATCGAGGCCGCGTCCAAGCAGGACATGGCCGTCGTCCAGGCCGTGTCGCTGATCTTCGTGGTCGTGTTCGTCGTCATCAACACCACCGTCGACCTGGTCAGCGCCGCCCTCGACCCGCGGGCCGCGCAGAAGGGGGCCCGATGACCAGCGCCCTGTTCGCCCGTACCGCGGCCAAGCCACGCGCCGGACGCCCGCGCGACCGCGTGACGCTCGCCGCAGGCTGCGTCGTCGGCCTGTTCGTCCTGCTCGCCCTGTGCGGACCCCTGCTCGTCCCGCACGCCCCGAACGCCGTCGACCCGCTGAACGTGCACTCCGCACCGTCCGCCACCCACCTGTTGGGCACGGACGACAGCGGACGCGACCTGCTGTCCCGGCTGATCGCCGGCACCCGCGCCAGTCTCGCCGCCCCCGCCGTGGTCATCGCCGTGTCCACCACGCTCGGCACCCTGCTCGCCCTGGTCGCGGCCTGGTTCGGCGGATGGCTCGACCGGTTCGTCTCCGGCGCCCTTGACGTGGTGTTCGGCTTCCCGGGACTCATCATGGCCGTCCTCGTCGCGGCGGTGTTCGGCGCCGGCCTCACCGCACCGGTCGTCGCCCTGTCGATCGCGTATCTCCCCCTGATCACCCGCGTCGTACGGTCCGCCGCGATCAAGGAACGCAACCTGCCCTACGTCTCCGCGCTCCAACTCCTCGGCGCGCCCACCGCACGCATCTGGCTGCGCCACCTGCTGCCGAACCTCGGGCCCCTCGTGCTCGTCCAGGCGACGATCGGCTTCGGTTACGCCCTGCTCGACGTCGCCGCGATCTCCTTCCTCGGCCTGGGCAGCCAGCCACCCGACCCGGAATGGGGACTGATGGTGGCCAACGGAGCACCTTCCATCCTCGCCGGGGCACCACAGCAGTCCCTGTACGCGGGCCTCGCGATCCTCCTCGTCGTCGTCGCCTTCAACCTGCTTGGCGCGGGGCTGTCCCGCCGTCTGCTCGGAGAGCGAACATGAGCACCGCACCGACTCTGCTCCGGATCGACGGGCTCGGCATCGACCTGCCGCTCCTCGGAGAGCCACGCCCCATCGTGCACCGGGCCGACGTCGTCATTCCCGAGGGAGCGGCCGTCGCGCTGGTGGGGGAGTCCGGTTCCGGCAAGTCCCTCACCGCGCGCGCCGTGCTCGGTCTGCTGCCCGCAGGAGCCCGCGTCCACGGAGAGGTCGCCTTCGACGGCGAATCCGTGGCGGGGATGGCACCCGAGCGGCTGCGCAGGTTCCGGGCGGGCGAGGTCGCCATGGTCTTCCAGGACCCGCGCGCCCACATCAACCCGGCTCGCTCCGTCGGCGACTTCCTCATCGAAGGGCTGACCCTCACCAGGGGAGTCCGGGCCGCCGACGCCGTCAGGAAGGTCACCGGCATTCTGCGGGAGGTCGGTATCGCCGACGCCGAGCGGCGGATGCGGCAGCGGCCGCACGAGCTGTCGGGCGGACTGCTCCAACGGGTCATGATCGCCGCCGCGTTGGCCGCGGAGCCGCGCCTGCTGCTCGCCGACGAACCGACCACCGCCCTCGACGTGACCACACAGGAGGAGGTGATGGCCATCATCGCCGAGGCGCGCGAAGCGCGGGGGCTCGCCCTGCTGTTCATCACCCACGACCTCGAACTGGCCGCCGCCGTATGCGACCGGATCGTCGTCATGTACGCGGGTTCGACGGTCGAGGAACTTCCCGCGGGCCATCTGCGGGAACGTGCTGCCCACCCGTACACCCGAGCCCTGCTGTCCTCGAGGCCTTCGGTCTTCGAGACCGATACCGAGCTTCGTTCGATCCCCGGCCGGCCGCTGTCCGGATTCGAAGTACCCGACGGCTGCGCCTTCAGCGACCGATGTCCGCGCGTGCGCGACCTGTGCCGCAGCGAGCGGCCGGCCCCGAGCGCCGCCGGTGACTCCACGGCGGCCTGCCACTTCCCGTACACCGCCCCTGCCGAGGAGGCGGGCCGCCATGCTTGAAGTACGCAATCTCCGCAAGGAGTTCGGTGACTTCGTCGCCGTGGACGACGTGACGTTCGCCCTCCCGCAGCGAGGGTCCCTGGCGATCGTCGGCGAGTCGGGGTCGGGCAAGACGACCACCGCGCGCATGATCGCCGGCCTGGAGACGCAGAGCGGCGGACACATCCTCGTCGAGGGCGAAGAACGCGGGCCAGGGCACAAGCGTCCGCGCTCCGGCGAGCGCCGCGCCCGCGGCCGGCAGATCCAGATGGTGTTCCAGGACCCGTACTCCTCCCTCGACCGCCGCCAGCGCGTCGGCGCCGCCGTGGCGGAGGCGGTCGCCCTGCACCGGCGCCTGCCGACGGACCGACTGCGTGCCCGTGTCGCCGAACTCCTCGACATGGTCGGCCTCGACGACCGGCAGGCGGCCGCCCTGCCGAGGGCCCTGTCCGGCGGTCAGCGCCAGCGTGCGGCCATCGCCCGCGCCCTGGCCGCCGAACCGCGGGTCCTCATCCTCGACGAGGCCATCGCCGCCCTCGACGTCTCCATCCAGGCACAGATCCTGCGCCTGCTCGCCGACATCCGCGCCCGCACCGGCACGGCTCTGCTGTTCATCACGCACGACCTCGGCGCCGTCCGGCACATCAGCGACGACATGCTGGTGATGCAGGCGGGCAAGGTCGTCGAACACGGGCCTGTGGCGACGGTGCTGGCCGACCCGCAACACCCGTACACGCGACGCCTCATCGCGTCCGTCCCGAAGCCGGGGTGGACGCCGCGCCGCCGGACGGACCCGGCCGCCGCCCAGGCCCTGACGGGGCGCGCGGTCTCCTGACGGGCGCGCGGCCTCCTGACTGGAGGGTGTCCGCGCGGCCGGGGGACTGGGCGGACGCCCTCCGCAGTACCGCTCCCGAAGTGCCCCTGCCACTCCAACGTATGGAGTGGCAGGGGGACATGGCGCGGTGACGCGAGATAGGAAGAGCACACCACTGAAATCCACTCACCACA
>NZ_JBEPEW010000254.1:0-6520 GCF_040300965.1 Streptomyces mesophilus
CTCGTCGGCAACGCCGCGCAGGCCGGCGCCGCACCCGCCACCGCGGTCGCGCTCGCCGCGGGGGCGCTGCTGCCGGCCGGCGCGCTCGTCGCGCTCGTGCTCACCGACTGGACCACCGCGGTGGCGTTCGCTGTCGGGATGCCACTGCTCGCCCTGCTGCTGCGGCTGTTCGTACGGGCCTCCGGCGACAGCAGCGAGCGGTATCTGGCCGCGCAAGGGCTGATCGCCGGACGGCTCGTCGAGGCGGTACGGGGAGCCCGTACCGTGGCCGCCGCGGACACCCGGGACCGTGAAGCCGCCCGTATCCTCGCGCCGTTGCCCGAGCTGCGCCGCCAAGGGCTGCGGATGTGGCGCGTCCAGGGGCGCTCCACCGCGCAGGCCGCGACGCTGCTTCCGCTGCTCCAGCTCAGTGTGCTCGCCGTCGCGGGGCTCCGGGTCGCGGCCGGCGAGCTGAGCGTGGGCGGGCTGTTCGCGGCGTGGCGCTATGCGGTGCTCGCGACCGGGATCGGGGCGTTCGTGGGGCAGTTGAACGCGCTGGTGCGGGCCCGGCGGGCGGCGGGCCGGCTCCAGGAGGTACTCGATCTGCCGGCCCTGCAGTATGGATCTTCACAACTCCCGTCTGGTACAGGGCAGTTGGAGTTCAGGGATGCGGTCGCACGGCATGGCGGCCGCACTGTCCTGAACGTGCCCGTGCTCCGCCTGCCCGGTGGCTCGGTCACCGCCGTCGTGGGGCGCTCCGGCAGCGGCAAATCTTCGCTCGCCGCGCTCGCCGGACGCCTCGAGGATCCGTCCGCGGGGAGTGTGCTGCTCGACGGCGTCCCCCTGTCCGAGCTCACCCACACCGCCCTGCGTACGGCGGTCACGCAGGCGTTCGCCCGCCCCGAACTGGTCGGGGCCACCGTGCACGACACGATCGCGCTCGGGGTGCGCGATCCCGGTGAGGCCCGGGTCGTGCAGGCCGCGCGCGAAGCCTGTGCGCACGCCTTCGTGCGCCGGCTGCCCGCGGGCTACGCCACGCCCTGTCCTTCGGCCCCGCTCTCCGGCGGCGAGCGCCAACGCCTGGGCCTGGCCCGCGCGTTCACCCACCCCGGCCGCCTCCTCATCCTCGACGACGCGCTCTCCGGTCTCGACTCGGCCACGACGGCCCGCGTCTCGGACGTCCTCTTCCGGCCGTCCCCGTCCCACGCCCGCCTGGTGGTGGCCCACCGCCCGGAAACGGCCGCCCGCGCGGACCGGGTCGTGTGGCTGGAGGAGGGCCGGGTGAGGGCGGTGGGTCCGCATGCCGAGCTATGGAGGGATCCGGCGTACCGGGAGGTGTTCGGGGGTGGGGAGTAGGCGGTGGGGGGTTCGAAGGTCGCGGGCGGAGACGGCCGAGGCACCGGGCGAGGGCGCGCCGGGGGAGGAGCGGCGGGCTCGTGGCGGGGCGGCGAAGGTGGCGGGCCGAGGGGCGGCGGAGGATGCGGGGGCGTCGGTGGAGAGCGGACAGGCCGACGGCAAGGGCGCGTTCGCGGGTGGCGCGAACGAGACAGCCGTCCCGTTGAGGGAGGCCCCTGCCGGGCAGCTACCGACCGCGAGGCGCGCTGTTGCCGAGCCCACCGAGCCCGAGCCCTCAGCCCTCGCCCTCTCCGAGCCCACCGAGCCCGAGCCCTCAGCCCTCGCCCTCTCCGAGCCCACCGAGCCCGAGCCTCCCGCCCGCGACTCCTTAGCCCTCGCCTCCTCCGAGCCCGAGCCTGAGTCCACCGATCCTGAGCCCTCAGCCCTCGCCCTCTCCGAGCCCAAGCCCACCAAGCCCAAGCCCAAGCCTGAACCCTCCACCGAGCCACCCCACACCAGCCGCACCGCCACCCCCCGACGCTCCCCCCGAACCTCCTCCAGCCTCACCCGCTCAGCAACCCGTTACCTCGCCGCCCACCCCCGCGACCTCGCCCTCCTCACCCTCTGGTCACTGCTCGAAGCCGGGCAGACATGGCTGCTCGGGTACGCGCTGGCGCGAGCGCTGGACGACGGGTTTCTCGCGAGGGCCAACGGGACCGGACTCGGCTGGCTCGCGGTGGCCGCCGGGGCCGTGGGGGTCGCCGCGTACGGGACCGGGCGGGTGTACCGGTGCGTTGCCGCCCTGGTCGAGCCCGCCCGTGACGCGCTCGTGCGCCGGGTCGTACGGCGCGCCCTCGACGACCCCGACGACGCCGCCGTCTCCCGGCTCACCCATCAGGTCGAGATCGCCAGGGACACCCTCGCCGGCCTGATCCTCGTGCTGCGGTCCTTCGTGTTCACCGCGATCGGCGCGCTCGTCGGCCTGTTCGTCCTCGCGCCGCAGCTGCTCCTCGTCGTGGCGCCCCCACTGCTTGCCGGGCTCGTCCTGTTCGCCGCGACCCTGCGCCCCCTGGCCCACCGCCAGGAACGGTTTCTCGCCGCGGACGAAGCCGTGGCCGGTGAACTCGGCCGCGCGGTGGGCGGGTTGCGGGACATCCGCGCGGCCGGCGCCGAGCGCCGGGTCGCCGCCGCGGCCGCCGTCCCCGTGGACGCCGAGCGCGCGGCCGCCGAGTCCGTGGCCCGCTGGGCCGGGGTCCGGGTGCTCTCGGTCTCCGTCGGCGGACGGCTGCCCGTCCTGCTGCTCCTGGTCACCGCACCCTGGCTGCTCCGGCAGGGCGTGACCCCGGGCGCCCTGGCCGGCGCCCTCGTCTACCTCACCCAGTCCCTCCTGCCGGCTCTGCAGAGCCTGATGGAAGGCCTCGGCACCACCGGCTCCCGGCTCTTCGTCGTCCTGCGCCGCCTGCTCGCCGAGCCCGCCGGAGCGCAGCCGGTACGGGTCGCGGCGCCCCCGGACCCGTATGCCGTCAGCCTGAGCCAGGTCACCTTCGCGTACGGGCCGCACGCCGAGCCCGTCCTGAACGGGCTCGACCTCGATGTCCCCGCCGGCACGCACCTCGCGATCACGGGACCGAGCGGCAGCGGCAAGTCCACGCTCACGGCCCTGATCGCGGGACTGCTCGCTCCCGGCGGGGGAGAGGTGCGGGCCGTCTCCGACCGGGTGCTCGTGCCCCAGGAGGCGTATGTCTTCTCCGGGACCGTACGGGAGAACCTCATCTATCTGTGCCCGCGGCCGCCCGGCGACGCGGAGACCATGGCCGCCATCGAGCGGATCGGCGCGGCCGAACTCATCGACCGCATGGGCGGGTTGGACGCGAAGGCCGATCCGGCGGCCCTCTCCGCGGGCGAGCGCCAGCTGCTCGCTCTGGTCCGCGCGTATCTGGCCCCCGGTCGCCTGATCCTCCTCGACGAGGCGGCCGGCGAGCTCGACCCGGCCGCCGAACTCCGCGCCGAGCGCGCCTTCCGCCGGCGCCCGGACACCACCCTCGTGGTCGTAGCCCACCGAGCGGGTGCGACCGCACGAGCGGACCTCGTCCTCGAACTCGACGGCACCGAAGCCGAGTTGACCCGCCCGGACGGCAGCGGCCGCCTCCGCCGCCCGGACGGCAGCGGCGGCCGCTCAGACCCAGCCCTCCCCCTGTGAGATCCGGATCGCGTCGACCCGGTTGCGGGCCCCCGTCTTCCGAGTGATCGCCGCCATGTAATTGCGGACCGTCCCACGGGACAGATGCAGACTCAGGGCGATCTCCGCGATCGAAGCCCCGCGCGCCGCAAGCGAAAGCACGCTCAACTCCCGCTGCGTCAGCGGCATTTCCGCGGCCTTGAGAAAGCCGAAGCCCAACGTCTCGTCGACGAACCGTTTCCCCGCGGTGACCTCGCGGATCGCCCTGACCAGTTGGTCGGGCGTGCTCGCCTTGTCCACATAGCCGGCCGCCTGCGCCTCGGCCGCACGGCGCAGCAGACCAGGGCGCTCAGCACTCGCGAGCACCAGGAGCCGGCAGGTCGCAGGTCTGCCGGCCTGCTCGCACAGATCGGCCAGCGGCGCGATCCCGTACGAGTCCGAGCAGTCGAGATCCGCCACGCACACGTCGGGCCGCGCGGTACGCGCCCGCGCCGCGGCGCCCGGCCACGCCGTATGGACCACCTCCAAGTCGGTTTCGCGGTCGAGGTGTTCGGCGAGCGCCGACCGCAGCAGACAGGTGTCGTGCACCAGAAGTACCCGGATCACGTTGTCGCCCCTCCAGCTCCCCGCACACCGGTTGCTTCCTGCAGAGCCTGCGAGCAATCCCCGCCTGCACGGCTTCGGGCGAACGGCGGGGGTTTGCTCGCAGGCTCTCAGCGCGCAAACCATTGAACCGGCGCGATCCCCGGTGCGGGGGCGGAGAACCGGCCAAGCGGGAGCACGGGGGCGCACACGCAGGTTCGTGCGACCTGCCGTGCGACCGGCGCATGCGCATCGCGGAACGGTCGCCGGATGTCCATGCGTCCGTCACTCCATGGCAGCCGGGCGTGCTTTGCGCAGGTGATCGGCGAAGGTGTGGAGGAGCGGCACCGAACGTGCGGCTCAGAGTCCCCGTCGCGCCTTGCCCGCCTTGACCGGACCCGCCGGCTCCTCGTCCATCGTCAGATCGATCAGCTTGCAGACCGTCTCGATGTCGATCTTGACCTGGGCGATCGAGGCCCGGCCCGAGAGCCAGGTGATGAGGGCCGAGTGCCAGGTGTGCTCGATGACCCGGACCGCCGAGAGCTGCTGCGGGGTGGGGTCGTCGAGGCCCATCGCGTCCAGGATGATCGCCGTCGTCAGACGGGAGACGGTGTCCACCTCAGGGCTCACCGACCGGTCCGCGAAGGTCAGGGCGCGGACCATCGCGTCGGCCAGATGAGGCTCGCGCTGCATCGCGCGGAACGCGCGCATCAGGGTCTCCGCGACGCGGTCGGCCGCCGTGTCACCGGCCGGCGGGCGCTTGCGGATCGTGCCGTGCATGTGCTGGAGCTGGTCCTGCATGGTCGCGACGAGCAGGTGCACCTTGGACGGGAAGTAGCGGTAGAGCGTGCCGAGGGCCACCTGTGAGGACTCGGCGACCTCGCGCATCTGCACGGCGTCGAAACCACCCCGGCTGGCCAGCTGCGCGCTCGCGTGCAGAATGCGGCGACGGCGCGCTTCCTGACGCTCTGTCAGAGCTGGAGTCGCCGGATCCGATTCCTTGGCTTCCGCTGTCATGTGTCCCGTTCCGCGTTCCATATCCGGCTGGGTGGGGGAGCCCCGAGGGGGCCACAGCATGGCAGGGGCTCGGTCGTGGCGCGAATCACCTGATCCAGGCCTTCCGGTCTGCTTACCTGCCGGTAAATTCGATGCTCTTCAAGCGATCAAGTCTGAAACTTGTTCTAGGTTAGCGTCCCGGCGTAATCTCGCGGGCAATGCAGTCAGAAGGGGGCCGTGAGTGACCGCTGAGGCCATGGAGGCGGGTCCCGCGGGCCCTGATGCGGCCATACGTACCGTCGGCGGCCGGCCACCGGCCGGTGAGCGCGCGGACGGCGGCGAGCGGCCGCTGAGGATCGCGCTCCTCACGTACAAAGGGAACCCGTTCTGCGGCGGCCAGGGCGTTTACGTCCGCCATCTGTCGCGCGAGCTCGCCCGGCTCGGCCATGACGTCGAGGTCATCGGAGCGCAGCCGTATCCCGTGCTCGACGAGGTCGACGGCGGCACCGGCCGCGTATCGCTGACCGAGCTGGCCTCCCTCGACCTCTACCGCTCGCCCGACCCCTTCCGCAGGCCGAAGCGCGACGAGTACCGCGACTGGATCGACGTCGTGGAGGTCGGCACGATGTTCACCGGCGGCTTCCCCGAACCGCTCACGTTCTCGCTGCGGGCCCGGCGCCATCTCGCCGCGCGGCGCGGGGACTTCGACGTCATCCACGACAACCAGACGCTCGGATACGGCCTGCTCGGCGGCCCGGGCGCGATCGGCGCCCCGCTCGTCACGACGATCCACCACCCGATCACCGTCGACCGGCAGCTGGAGCTCGACGCCGCCGAGGGCTGGCGCGAGCGGGCCGGCAAGCGCCGCTGGTACGGCTTCACACGGATGCAGAAGCGCGTCGCGCGGCGGCTGCCGTCGGTGCTGACCGTCTCCGGGACCTCGCGCGACGAGATCGTCGAGCATCTCGGGGTGCGCGGCGACCGTATCCACGTGGTGCACATCGGCGCCGACACAGAGCTCTTCTCGCCCGATCCGAGGGTGCCCGAGGTGCCCGGGCGGATCGTGACGACGTCCAGCGCGGACGTCCCGCTCAAGGGGCTCGTGTACCTGGTCGAGGCGCTGGCCAAGGTGCGGACCGAGACACCGCAAGCGCATCTTGTCGTCGTCGGCAAACGGCCCGAGCACGGGCCTGTCGCCAAGGCGATCGCCCGATACGGGCTCGAGGACGCGGTCGAGTTCGTCAAGGGCATCTCCGACCAGGAGCTCGTCGACCTCGTGCGGTCGGCCCAGGTCGCCTGCGTGCCTTCCCTGTACGAGGGGTTCTCGCTGCCGGCCGCCGAGGCCATGGCCACGGCCACGCCGCTGCTCGCCACCACGGGTGGCGCGATTCCCGAGGTCGCCGGGCGCGACGGCGAGACCTGCCTCGCCGTGCCCACCGGGGACGCCGG
>NZ_JBEPEW010000255.1:0-6304 GCF_040300965.1 Streptomyces mesophilus
CCACCCCGGTCACCGGCCCCGGCACCCGTGCCCTCTCCGTCCCGCGCCGCGGCAGCCCGGCCGAGTCGGCCCGCTGCCTGCGCCAGGCCGCGCGCACCGTCCGCAGGCTCTGCGCCGCGCCCACCATGCCGACCGCTCGTACGGATCGCACCAGATCGTGACCGTTCATGCGGCTCACCCTGCCACCGCCGCGACCGCGCACAGGGGGCGTTCAACTGCCGTTCACCCGGGGTGGGAGCACATCTTCACGCATCCGCCGCCGGTGGCGATGCTGTGGCGCATCACCATCCCCTCGCGCCCCTGAATCCGCGGACGTGTGGGAGACCACTATGGTGCGGAAGTCGATCACGTGGCATCGTCCCTGTCAGCCGCACATCGTTCCGCCCGACCCGGTACGGGTGCGGTCCACGCCCACCGCGTCCACACCGCGTACCGCTTGGGAGCCGCACGATGTCCACCGCCGCACCGACCCCTCTGTGGCAGCCCGACGAGGCCCGGATCGCCGCCGCCCGGATCACCCGCTTCCAGAACTGGGCCGCCGCACACCACGGCGCACCCGCGGAGGGCGGATACGAGGCCCTGCACCGGTGGTCGGTCACGGACCTCGAGTCGTTCTGGCAGGCAGTCGTCGAGTGGTTCGACATCCGCTTCTCCACGCCGTACGAGCGCGTCCTCGGCGACCGTTCGATGCCCGGCGCCGAGTGGTTCCCGGGCGCCACCCTCAACTATGCGGAGCACGCGCTGCGCGCGGCCGCGGACCGGCCCGACGATTCCGCGCTGCTGTATGTGGACGAGACACATGAGCAGACCCCCGTGTCCTGGTCCGCGCTCCGCCGCCAGGTCGGCTCCCTCGCCGCGGAACTCCGCGCCCTCGGTGTACAACCGGGCGACCGTGTCAGCGGCTATCTGCCGAACATCCCGCAGGCAGTCGTCGCCCTCCTCGCCAGCGCCGCCGTCGGCGCGGTGTGGACCTCCTGCGCACCCGACTTCGGCGCCCGCAGCGTCCTCGACCGCTTCCAACAGGTCGAGCCCGTCGTCCTGTTCACGGTGGACGGCTACCGCTACGGAGGAAAGGAACACGACCGCCGCGACACGGTCGCCGAACTCCGCGGCGAACTGCCCTCCCTGCGCGCGGTGGTCCACATCCCGCTCCTGGGCACCGAGGCCCCCGAAGGCGCCCTCGAATGGTCCGCCTTGACCTCCTCCGACACCGAGCCGGTCTTCGAGCAGGTCCCCTTCGACCACCCCCTGTGGGTCCTCTACTCCTCCGGCACCACCGGTCTGCCGAAGGCGATCGTCCAGTCCCAGGGCGGCATCCTCGTCGAGCACTTCAAGCAGCTCGGCCTGCACTGCGACCTCGGCCCCGAGGACCGCTTCTTCTGGTACACCTCCACCGGCTGGATGATGTGGAACTTCCTCGTCTCCGGCCTCCTCACCGGCACCACCGTGATCCTGTACGACGGCAGCCCCGGCTATCCCGAGACGGGCGCCCAGTGGGCCATCGCCGAACAGACCGGCGCGACCCTCTTCGGCACCTCCGCCGCGTACGTCATGGCCTGCCGCAAGGCCGGCGTCCACCCCGGCCGCGACCACGACCTCTCGCGTATCCAGTGCGTCGCCACCACCGGCTCCCCGCTCCCGCCCGACGGCTTCAGGTGGCTGCACGACGAGGTGCGCGAGGACCTGTGGATCGCCTCGGTCAGCGGCGGCACCGACGTCTGCTCCTGCTTCGCCGGCGCCGTGCCCACCCTCCCGGTGCACATCGGGGAGCTCCAGGCCCCCTGCCTGGGCACGGATCTGCAGTCTTGGGACCCCCAGGGCAAGCCCCACATCGGCGAGGTCGGCGAACTCGTCGTCACCAACCCCATGCCGTCCATGCCGATCCGCTTCTGGAACGACCCCGACGGAACCCGCTACCACGACAGCTACTTCGACACGTACCCCGGCGTCTGGCGCCACGGCGACTGGATCACGCTCACCGACCGCGGTTCGGTCGTCATCCACGGCCGCTCCGACTCGACCCTCAACCGCCAGGGCGTCCGTATGGGCTCCGCCGACATCTACGAGGCCGTCGAACGCCTCCCGGAGATCCGCGAATCCCTCGTCATCGGCATCGAACAGCCCGACGGCGGCTACTGGATGCCCCTCTTTGTCCACCTCGCGCCCGGCGCGGTCCTGGACGACGACCTCCGTACGCGGATCAAGCAGACCATCCGCGAACAGCTCTCCCCGCGCCACGTCCCCGACGAGATCATCGAGGCGCCAGGCGTCCCGCACACCCTCACGGGCAAGCGCATCGAGGTCCCCGTCAAACGACTCCTTCAGGGCACGCCCCTGGACAAGGCGGTCAATCCGGGCTCGGTGGACAGCCTGGAACTGCTCCAGTTCTACGCCGACTTGGCCCGCGAACGCCGCTGACCTGCACCGCTTCCCCCTCGATCACCGTTGTCAGTGCCACCACTTACGGTGAGTGGGCATTGACTGACTGTGTTCAGGGGGAAGCATGGCGCACACCAAGCAGGACACGATGCGGCGCGCACTGCGCCGCGAGGTGGCCGGCACGATCGGCGTCCTCGCCGACGACGTGGACTTCGAAGCGATGCGGCAGTACCGCAGCTTCGTCTTCGACGACCACGGCGAGTATCTCCAGCAGGTCGAAGCCCTGCTGAAGGCACGCGACGCCCAAGGCGGACACACCACCCTGGCCCTCTTCGACCCGGAGGAGTACGAGGAGTTCTGCGCCGCATCGGACCTCGACCCCGACCGCCCGGCAAACCGAACCTGCTTCACGGCGGACCTCGCGGCCGCCGGCGCCACGGTCCCCTATGACGGCAGCCCCCTCGACACCCTCGTACCCGCGCTGATCGAAGAGGCGGTGCGCCGGTCCACCTGGGAGTACGCCGGCTCCGTCCTTGCGGGCATCGGGGAGTGCGCCGGGTGCGGCGAGGACATCGGCCGCGCCGCCTTCGCACTGGCCGCCCGCCTGCTGACCCGCGTCCTCGACAGCGTCGGCCACGGGGCCCACCACTTGGTGTGCAGCGCCTCCCTGCCCACGCACGACCTGACCGCGGCCCTGCACACCGCCGCGAACCCGGACGGACGTATCGATCTCGACGAGCAGGAGGCCACGGAGTTCGCCTCGGTCCTGGCCGTCGCCCTGGCGACCCGGAGCGCGGGCGGCCTGGTCGCGCGCTCCAGCACCCCCGGCGCCCGCGACCGGGTCCAAGGCTGGCGCTTGCAGGGAGAGTTGCTCGTTCCGCTCACCGCGGCCGAGGTGTTCGACGCGTACTGCACCGACATCCACTCGGGAGACCCCCTGCCCCCGGAATCGGGCGTCGACTACTGCGCGGCACCGGACCTGGGGCCATTCGAGGGGCACCCGCACTGAGAAACGCCGATGGGGCGTCCCACCGCACGGTGGGACGCCCCATCGGGACAACGCTCAGGCGATGCTCACTCGCCGGACAGCACGGCCTGCGCGGCGGCGCGGGCCTCCTCCGCCGACTCCGCGGCACGCGCGGCGGCAGCGGCACGCTCGCACTGGGCGAGCGTGTACTTGGCGAGCGTCGCACGCACATAGGCGATCGACGCGGCACCCATGGACAGGGAGGTCACACCGAGACCGGTGAGCACACAGGCGAGCAGCGGGTCGGAAGCCGCCTCACCACATACGCCACAGCTCTTGCCCTCGGCCTTGGCGGCCTCGGCCGACATCGCCACCAGGTCGAGCAGCGCAGGCTGCCACGGGTCCTGAAGGCGCGACACCGCGCCGACCTGACGGTCGGCGGCGAACGTGTACTGCGCGAGGTCATTGGTACCGATCGAGAGGAACTCGACCTCCTGCAGCACCGACCGCGCACGCAGCGCGGCGGACGGAATCTCCACCATCGCGCCGAACTTCGCCTGAAGCCCAGCCGCACGGCAGGCATCGGCGAACGCCTTGGCGTCCGCACGGTCCGCCACCATCGGCGCCATGACCTCGAGGTACACCGGCAGACCCTCGGCAGCCTTGGCCAGAGCCGTCAGCTGCGTCTGCATGACCTCGGGGTGCTCGAGCAGAGAACGCAGGCCGCGGACACCGAGCGCCGGGTTGGGCTCGTCGGCCGGCGTCAGGAAGTCCAGCGGCTTGTCGGCGCCGGCGTCCAGCGCACGCACCACGACACGGCCCTCGGGGAATGCCTCGAGTACCGTGCGGTACGCCTCGACCTGCTTCTCCTCGGAAGGCGCCTTCTTGCTGTCGTCCAGGAAGAGGAACTCGGTGCGGAACAGACCCACACCCTCCGCGCCTGCCTCGACCGCGGCCGGCACATCGGCCGGACCGCCGATGTTGGCGAGCAGCGGCACCTTGTGCCCATCGGACGTGGCACCCGGACCCGACGAAGCGGCAAGCGCGGCCTTGCGCTCCTCGGCCGCCGCCTCCAGCTCCGCACGCTTCTCGGCCGTCGGGTCGACGAAGATCTCACCGGTGCTGCCGTCCACCGCGACGACGGTGCCCTCGGGCAGCTCACCGGCGCCCGGAAGCGCCACCACGGCGGGAACACCGAGCGCACGAGCGAGAATCGCGCTGTGGCTGGTCGGCCCACCCTCCTCGGTCACGAAGCCGAGCACGAGCGCCGGGTCGAGCAGCGCGGTGTCCGCAGGCGCCAGGTCACGGGCGATCAGCACATACGGCTTGTCGCTGTCCGGAACGCCCGGCATCGGCACACCGAGCAGTCGCGCCACGATGCGGTTCCGCACGTCGTCCAGGTCGGCCACACGGCCGGCCATGTACTCACCCGCACCCGCGAGCAGCTCGCGGTAGTGCGAGAACGCGTCGTAGATACCGCGCTCAGCGGTGGAACCGACGGCAATACGACGGTCCACGTCGGCCATCAGCTCAGGGTCCTGAGCGATCATGGCCTGCGCCTCGAGCACCGCCTGCGCCTCGCCGCCGGCCAGATTGCCCCGCGCGTTGAGATCGGCGGCGACAGCCTCGACCGCCTGCCGGGCGCGCCCCTGTTCGCGCTCCGCCTCTTCCGCGGGAATCTGCTTGGCCGGCGGCTCGAGTACCGCCGTGCCCATGTGCCGAACCTCGCCGATCGCCACACCGTGGCTCACGCCGACGCCTCGCAGCGTTGTCTCCATTTCACCGTCTCCGATAGTTGCGACGGTCCGAGCCGCCGCGGTGGATGTCGTACCTGCCGCCCTGGGCGGCGATGACGTCACTTCCAGCTGAAGAGAGCGTCGCCGGACTTGACGTCGCCGTCCTCGATGACGTCCGCCAGGGACTCGGCCGTGGCCTCGAGCGCCACGATCGGGCAGACCGGCGACTTGCCGGCAGCCTCGACGGCCGCGGGGTCCCAGCGCACGACGGCCTGGCCGCGCTGCACGGTGTCGCCCTTGTTGACGAGAAGTTCGAAGCCTTCGCCGTTGAGCTGAACAGTGTCGATGCCCAGGTGCGTCAGCACGCCATGGCCCTCACTGTCGACGACGACGAAAGCGTGGGGGTGAAGCGAGACGACAACGCCATCGACGGGCGAGACGGCGTCGCCGGCCTCGCGCACGGGGTCGATAGCGGTACCGGGGCCGACCATCGCGCCGGAGAAGACCGGGTCGGGCACGGCCGCGAGCCCGATGGCCCGGCCGGCGAGGGGGGACGTCACAGACGTCATGAGGAGCCTCCCAGGGGTGGAGAGTCTGTACACGCCGTCACTACCTGTCCTGGACGGCGCACTGTTCAGAAGCGTAAGTCATAAGAAGTCACGCTTCCGCACAACTCGTCCCGGTTCAAAGGACCTAGGACCTTCCAGCGCCGATTTGCGTCCGCCCGAAGCGAGATGTACTGTCGTACTCCTGCCCGGGACGACGGAGCGCTACTAGCGCCCGACCCAGGCAACCTCAATCAAGCTAGATCCTAACTCTGGATCCGCTCCTGCGTGCTCGCAGGAGGGTGGTGAGAGAGACGGAAAATGCCTGATAGAGTTTGAAACACCGAAGGGAAGCCCGGAGGAAAGCCCCAGAGAATGTCTCTGCGGGTGAGTACAAAGGAAGCGTCCGTTCCTTGAGAACTCAACAGCGTGCCAAAAGTCAACGCCAGATTGACAACCCCGTCTCGATCATTCTTGGTCGGACGCGGTTCCTTTGAAAAGTCCTTCTACGGAAGGCACATCAGCGAGGACGCTGAGAACTGGAAGCTTATTCCGCTTCCGGTTCCGCTCAACGCGGATGGACACCCGATTACGGGTAAACATTCACGGAGAGTTTGATCCTGGCTCAGGACGAACGCTGGCGGCGTGCTTAACACATGCAAGTCGAACGATGAACC
>NZ_JBEPEW010000256.1:0-6299 GCF_040300965.1 Streptomyces mesophilus
CGTCGCGTCGGGGCCGGTTCGGGCCGGGGAGCCTGGGGTGTTGCGGGATGTACGCATGGCCTCCTCGCTCTGGATCAGGGGCGGTGCGGTGCAGCCGGGCCGGTCGGCGGGCGACCCGACCGCACCGCTAGGGAAGGGCGCTCTCCAGCGGCCGCTGGGCCGAGGCGGAGGCCTCGCGCTCGGTGGCGGTCGGGGAGAGCGCGACAAAGGCTGAGGTCAGGAACAGATAGGAGCCGAGGCCAACGGCCAGGGGGAAGATGAACTGCATGGTCGTGGCCCCGGACAGTTCGGCGGTTCCGGGCGTGACGTCGACGCTGACGGCCATCATGCCGGTGTAGTGCATGCTCGTGACCGCGGCGCCCATCACCAGGGAGGCGACGGCCACGGCGACGGGCGCCTTGATGTTGAGTGCCGCCCACAGGGCGGCCGTCGCGGCGGCCACCGCGATGAGGACGGAGAGGCCGACCATGGCGGGGTCGTAGTGCACCTCGCCGTGCAGCCGGAGAGCGGCCATGCCGAGGTAGTGCATGCTCGCCACCCCGACTCCCGTGGTCAGGCCTCCGAGGAAGAGCGCTCGGCCCTTGTTCTTGCTGTAGCCGACGGCGAAGACACCCACCCCGACGACGGCCATCGCGACGACGAGGCTGACGACGGTCAGCGGCACGTTGTAGCGGATCTCCGTGCCGGTGACGCTGAAGCCGAACATCGCCACGAAGTGCATCGTCCAGATGCCGGTGCCGATCGCGGAGGCGCCGGTGATGAGCCAGTTGCGCCGCGACCTTCCGGTGGCCGTGAGGGCGCGCACGGTGCAGCGCAGTCCGAGCGCGGCGCCGATGCAGGCCATCACATACGACAGTGCGGGTGTAAGCCAGCCGAAGGCGGCGTGGTCCAGGTGTCCCATGCCTCCGGGACGCTAGTCGTGGAGGAGGCGTGAAGAGGGGGCGCACTTCGAAAGGTGGCCGAATATGACAGAGAGATGTGCAAGAACGATCGTCACGCGCTCGAACATGCGCACCGCACGGACGTACGGAAGCCGAATCCGTTCCGTGCGGAAGTTCGAGCAGTTCGGGCCATCGCGACCCGGGTGAGGGATCATGGACCGCATGAGCAACGACCCCAGGGACGTACAGGAGTTCTTCACCGCCCGCGCGGCCGACTGGGACTCCCGCTTTCCCGACGACGGACCCGCGTACGCGCAGGGGGTCGCCGCGATCGGACTGCGGAGCGGGGACAAGGTCCTCGACGCGGGCTGCGGCACCGGACGCGCCCTTCCGGTGCTGCGCGCGGCGGTCGGCCGAGAGGGCACCGTGCTCGGCGCCGATCTCACCCCCGCCATGCTGCGGCAGGCGCTGCGGGCCGGACGGGACGCGGACGGCGGACTGCTGCTCGCCGATGTCGCACGGCTTCCGCTGCGCGACGGCGCACTGGACGCGGTGTTCGGCGCGGGCCTGATCTCGCATCTGCCCGAACCCGCCGCGAATCTGCGCGAGTTGGCCCGGGTGGTACGTCCCGGCGGCCACCTCGCGCTCTTCCACCCCATCGGCCGCAGGGCCCTCGCGGCCCGGCACGGCCGCCAGGTCACCCCCGATGACCTGCGGGCCGAGCCCAATCTGCGGCCGATGCTGGCCGGTTCGGGGTGGCGGATGATCTCGTACGTGGACGAGGACGTACAGTTTCTCGCTCTGGCCGTACGAGAGGTCTGAGCAACTGCTTCTGGATGCGGCACACTTGGAAGATCGGCCCGCGGAACCGACCTGAAGCGGGGCCGAGCCGTACAGGGGGAAGGTGATCGCTTATGTCGGAGCGTCATCCGGTGCTGCGCAGAATCGGCAGGCTGTTCCAGCCGGACGGCCGTGAGCCGGGCGAGACGGAGCCGCCGTCCACCTCGGGGAAGGCCGTGCCGCGACAGGCGGCCGGCTCGGAACACCGCACGCACAACATCTTCGAGGCGGCGGCGGCCTATGTGACCGCGTCCATCGACGACGACCAGGAACAGCAGGACGAAGCGGCCGGCTGGGTCCAGCCCGAGGCCTTGTGCTTCGGCATCAACGAGCTCGCCTGCCGCGCCGTGATCGCCCTGGCCCGCGAGCGCGACGAGTCGCCGCGGGACGTGGCCCGTACCCTGCTCGGTCTGCCGGCCGTCTGACCTGCCCGCTCCCTGCGCGTCGGCGTATCCGCGCACGTCCGTGCGGTTCAAGGTCGCCCAGACCTCGACGAGTCGGTTACCGACTGGTTAGGGTGCGCCGACGAAGTTTGCGAAAGGGGAGGGCACTGCCATGGCCGGGAGCGACGCGGACGTCGCCGTCGACGACGACGCGCTGTATGTGCTGACCGCGGTGCTGCTGACACCCGCGAAGTTCCCGAGCGTGCTCGGTGACGACTACCCGGAGGCCTGTGCGGCGCTCGACCTTGTGCCGATCGTCGACGGGTACGGCCTCGTGCTCGGACAGGACGCGACGGGTGCCCGCTGGACCGTGGTGACCGACGATGTGTCGCTCGTGGCGGTCGCCATCGCCTCCTGGGACTGCGGCATGGAGTACGAACTGTCGCCGGACGACAGCACGGTGGTCAGCGCGCTGCCGGGCTGGCCGCTCGCGGTGGCCGTGGCGGCGCCCGGCATCCCCGCGCCGCACGACCCGGAGCCCGACCCGGACGACCCGCACGGCCTGGTCCTCTCGCCACCGGACACCACCACCTGGGGGCCGGCTCAACGGCGGCTCGGCGCCGATGAGATCGCGTTGCAGTGGGCGATGTGGCGGGCGCAGATCGATGATGACGCGTTCGTGGTGGGCGGGGAGGGGGCCGATTCCGAGGCGGGTTCCGGAACGGGTTCCGGAGCAGAATCCGGAGCGGGTTCCGGAGCAGAATCCGGAGCGGGTTCCGACTCGGCCGCCGAGGGTGAGACTGCCGAGGCGGTGGAGAGACCGGCGGCGTCCGAGGTCGCCGAAGGCAGCGGGCCGGCGGAGGCCGAGGGGGCGGTGTCCGATGCCGGTGCCAACGCTGATGCTGACGTCGACAGGGACGCTGACGTCGACACGGACGCTGACGCCGATGCCGACGGGAACCCCGAGGGCGATGCGGACGCCGGCGAGACCGATGCCCCGGACGACCGGACCGACAGCACAAACGATTCCGCGGATGACGTGGAGACCACTGAAGAGACCGCTGCTTCGGACACCGTGGAGAGCCGGTCCGGCGACGAGAACGCGGCGCCGGACGAGGCTCACGCTTCGGACGAAGCCGACGCACCCCAGGACGCCACCGGCCGGCCCGATACGGCTCCCGAGGACACCGCCGACCAACCCGACACGGCCCCCGAAGGCACCGCCGACCAGCCCGAACCCGCCGGATCCGAGGCCTCCGCCTCCGGCAGTGCCATCCGCCGCGTCCTTGCCGAGGCGCGCGCCTACATCGACACTCCCCCGCCGCTCGGCCGCGTGCGCTCCGCCTTCGCCACGGGCGAGGCGCGGACGCTGCGGGCCGACGGCCCTGGGTGGTCGATGGTGGCCCGTACGGACGACATCGCCTTCGTCCTGCTCGACGAGGAGCCCGGTGAGGTGCTGCCGGTGGGCCGGGGGCCCGAACTCCCGGGGCTGCTCGAGGCCTTGGACAAGATGGCGGTACGGCCGTCCTGACCTGTCACCTCGAAAGCCCGCCCTGCCCTGTCACCTCGACGGCCCGCCCTGCCCTGTCTCCCCTAACGCCCGCCCCCACCCCGCCACGCAGTCGGTCAGACGGCCCCCAAGCCCCCGCACGGCCGAGGGCGCGGACCTCGACGGCCCGCGCCCCGCACCCGTATCCGTATCCGTATGCGCATCAAGAAAGCAGCGCTCAGCGCCCCAGCTCCTTGCGGGACACCCGCCGCAGCCGGCGCCGCTGTGATTCGTCGAGGGTCAGATAGGCCGCCGTCGGCACCCCGAGGATGATCAGCAGCGCTGCCCACCAGGGCAGCCAGATCATCAGGATGATCCCGGCCGCCACACCACCCGCGGCGATTTTCGCGTTCCTGGACATCAGTGTCGCCTCCTTCGCGGCTGCAGCCGCTCTCTGCAAGGGAGAACGGGCCCGCCGCCGCCCTGGTTCCAGTCTGGACCCTGACGCGACCCTGAGGTCCGTCCCGGAGAAGTCCCCTACTCGACGCGCAAGGGCTCACCGACCTCCCGCAGATGCCCCAGTGCCTGGCGGTACGAGTCGACGGCGCCGGTCTCCGCATAGGGGATGCCCAGGTCGCGGCAGTGGGCGCGCACCAGGGGCTGGGCCAGGCGCAGGTGCGGGCGCGGCATGTTGGGGAACAGGTGGTGCTCGATCTGATAGTTGAGGCCGCCGAGCAGCCAGTCCGTGACGGGGCCGCCGCGGATGTTGCGCGAGGTGAGGACCTGGCGGTGCAGATGGCCCCAGCGTTCGGTGGTGCTGTCGGGCATCGGCATGCCCTTGTGGTTGGGCGCGAAGGCGAGGCCCAGGTGCAGGCCGAAGAACGCCTGGTGCAGGAAGGCGAACAGGAGCGCCTTGCCGGGCGTCAGGACGGTCAGGAGCAGGGTCGCGTACGCGACGAGGTGGACGAGCAGCAGCAGACCCTCCACGGTGCGTTCACGCGGGGACTGGCGGCGCAGGTCCTTGATGCCCTGGATCTTGAGGTTGATGCCCTCCAGCAGGCACAGCGGGAAGAACAGCCACGCCTGGTGGCGGGTGAGCCAGGCCTTGAACCCCGTGCGGCCCGCGACATGGTCGCCGGAGAAGACCAGGACGTCGGGTGCCACGTCCGGGTCCTTGTCGACGTGGTTGGGGTTGGCGTGGTGGCGGTTGTGCTTGTCGTTCCACCAGGCGGCGCTGGTGCCGACGAGCAGATTGGCGTGGATCAGGCCGAGCACTCGGTTGACCTGGCGCTTGTCGGCGATCTGGGAATGCCCCGCGTCGTGGCCGATGAACGAGGTGCGCGCCGAGAACAGGGCGAGGGGCAGCGCGAGCAGCAGCGTCCACCAGGAGTTGCCGACGAGCACCATGGCGGTGACCACGGAGGCCAGCGCGAGGGTGTTGACGGCAATGCTGCGGGCGTACCAGCCCGTGCGGCGCTCCAGGAGACCCTGCCCTTTGACGGTGCGCAGGAGTGGCGCGAACTCACTGCCGCGTGGTGCGGCGGCGGGGCGCTCTCGTACGGGTGCGGCGGTCGTCATGGCAGGTCTCCGGTCTCTTCTACGATCGGTCTGACCTGCTTAAACGTAGGTTTCGGCCACCCATTGCGACCATGGCGCCACCACCCGTGTGCGCAGGGGTGGTGGCGCCCGGGGGACCTGGGGCCACCACCAGTCCCAGGTGGACCCAGCGACACCTCGCGCGCCGATTGTGAGGGGCGTCACGCCTCCGAGCCTCTGCTACGGGCCGGCCTTCAGGTACCCTCGGCCGCTCGGTCTCTAGTCAAACTTGAGGAATCAGCCATCGCTGTGCACAGGCTCGTCCCGCTCACCTCTGCCGAACTGCTTCAACTCACCCGTTGCGCCGTGGTGTTCCTGCCCGCTTCACCTGCCCGCACCAGCCGGTTCGCGTTCTGGAGCGAGGACGGCGGCGCCCCCGAAGGCGCGGCCGACGAGCTGACCGTCGCGCTGCCCGGCGAGGAAGGCGGCGTGGAGCGGGTTCAGGTCCCCGCGCGCGTCCTGACCGTACGCGAGGCGCTGCCCGCCCTGGCCCGTGCACGCGCCGACGACGTGGCCCATCCCGCCGCGGCGTTCTGGGGTGCGGCCACCCTGTTCGCGCTCCAACTGGCCGCTCGCGGCTTGCTGTTGCCCGGTCTCACGGCGCAGGACGAGGATGCCTGGCGGGCCGGCCCGTTGACGGCCGAGGACCTGGAGCTGGTGCGCGACCTGTCCGCCGCGATGCCGCCGCAGGCCCATGCCACGCCTCTGCCGTCGGATGATGAACTCCTGCTGCCCGAGCCGGAGTTGCTCGTACGGCAGTTCCTGGACGCCGTGGCCGACACCCTGCCGCGCTCCCCCGCCGCCCACCTGGCCGCGGGTCAGCCGGCCTATGCCGTGGACGAGCCGCAGCGGCTGCCGGAGCAGCGCGACTGGGCGGCGGATGTGGCCGCGGGTCATGACGCCGGGGTGCGCCTGTCCCTGCGGATCGAGGTGCCCGGGCTGCAGGAGATCGAGGCCCCCGGGCCCCAGGAAGGCGCCGCCCGCTTCCGTGCCGTACTGCAGATGCACAGTGCCGCCAACCCGACCGCCGTCGCGGATGCCGCCGATGTCTGGGCCGAATCGGGCGCCGCCGCGGGGGCGTTCGGGCCGCGCAGCCGGCTGGACGCGCTG
>NZ_JBEPEW010000257.1:0-6199 GCF_040300965.1 Streptomyces mesophilus
CCTCGCGGGACGGCCGGCCGCTGCACCTGGTGCGCTTCGGCGCCGGTGCCCGGCGGGTGCTCTGGTACGCCGGCCCGCACGCGAACGAGGTCGCGGGTGTGGCCACCGTGGTGGAGCTCGCCGAGCGGCTGGCCCGCCGTCCCGACGCCTTGGCCGGGGAGGTCGGCGTGGACGCGGTGCTCTGTGTCGACCCCGACGCGTATGTCCGTAACGAGGCCTGGTTCGCGCCCGACATCGACATGGCCGCGTACTACCGGAACTTCTACCGGCCGCCCATGGACGAGTGGCCCGACTGGGACTTCCCCATCGCCTACCGCGGCCTGCGCCGTGCCGCGCGCCTGCCCGAAACCGCGGCCTTGCGCACGGCGATCGAGCTCAGCCGGCCGGCGGCCATGGTGTCGCTGCACAACGGCGAGCTCCACGGCATGCACGGGTATCTGCGCGGCGACGCGCCCCGGCTGGCGGGCGCGCTCGCGAACCTGCCCGGCCGCTTCGGTTTCCCCGCGGAACTCGAGCCGCTGGACGCGGCGGGCGAGACCCTCGCGCCCGGCGTCTTCGCCTTCCCGGACCCCACGTCGATCTGGGACGCGGCGCTGGCGAGCGGTACCGAGGACCCGGCGACGCTGCTGCCCCTGGGGAACTCCGCCGCCGCCTGGGCGCAGGAGCGTCACGGCACCTTGACCGTGCTGGCCGAGGTGCCGCACTGGTCGTTCGACGCGCCGCTCCCCGCCGAAGGCACGCTCGGCGAACTGGCCCGGCGCACGGCCGACCGGCTGGACGCGGGTGCCGAGGAGGTGACCGGGTATCTCAGCGCGCTCGTACTGCCCCGGACGGATCCTCGCCCGGGGTCGTGCCGCGATGCGGCGAACTTCATGCGTCAACAGGCCGTCCGACTACGGGCCGTGGCGGAAGATCCTGCCGGCCGCGCACCCACCACGTCCGAGGACGTGGCCCGCCTGGACGTCATGATCGGACGCTGTATCCCGCAGCGGTACCGGGGGCAGATCCTGGGCGCCGCACTGGACGCCGGTGCTCCGGCCGCGCTCACCGGGCCGCTCGTCGCCGCCTTCGACGCGACCATGGCGCGGCTGCGCGCGCTGCCCATCAGGGCGCACTCCTTCGCCTCCATGGTCGAGGCGCAGCTCGCGTACGGCTTCACCGCGAGCGACCACGTGGCGGCGGCAGGGTGATCGGCGGCTTCGCAAAGCGCCCATACGGCCAAGGCGATCGGCGGCGGATTCGCAAGCGCCCCACGCCGCCAGGCCGATCGGCAGCCTCCCCGCTCATCTCAAGCCATGCGTTCAGGGCCCCTTGGGCCCCCTCCGCAGGTACGGGCCCCGTCAGCTCCCCGTGAGCCCCGACACCAGCTCGTCCGCCGCCGCGTACGGGTCCAGGGAACCCGCGGCGACCCGCTCCGCCAGCACGCCGAGGCGCTGGTCGCCCCGCAGGTCCGCGATCCGCTCGCGGAGGGCGGTGACCGCGATGGTCTCGATCTCGTGGGCGGCGCGGACCGTACGGCGCTCGGCGAGCACACCCCGCTCCTCCATCCAGGCGCGGTGCTTCTCCAGGGCCTCGACCACCTCGTCGACGCCCTCGGCCCGTGACGCGACCGTTTTCACGATCGGAGGGCGCCAGTCGCCGGGACCGCGCGACTCCCCCAGGCCCAGCATGTGGTTGAGCTCGCGCACCGTGGAGTCCGCGCCGTCGCGGTCCGCCTTGTTGACCACGTACACGTCGCCGATCTCCAGGATCCCGGCCTTCGCCGCCTGGATCCCGTCCCCCATCCCGGGGGCGAGCAGCACCACGGAGGTGTCCGCCTGGGAGGCGATCTCCACCTCGGACTGTCCGACGCCGACCGTCTCGACGAGCACGACATCGCAGCCCGCGGCGTCGAGCACACGGATCGCCTGGGGCGCGGCCCAGGCGAGACCGCCGAGATGGCCGCGCGTGGCCATCGAGCGGATGTAGACACCGGGGTCCGAGGCGTGGTCGGCCATGCGGATCCGGTCACCGAGCAGCGCGCCGCCCGAGAAGGGCGACGAGGGGTCCACCGCGAGGACCCCTACCCGCTTTCCGGCCCGCCGGTACGCCGACACCAGGGCCGACGTCGATGTCGACTTGCCGACACCGGGCGAGCCGGTGAGACCGACCACGTACGCGTGGCCGGTCAGCGGCGCGAGCGCCGCCATCACCTCCCGCAGCTGCGGCGACGCCCCCTCGACCAGTGAGATCAGCCGGGCCACGGCCCGCGGCCGGCCCTCGCGCGCCTGAGCCACCAGCGAGGGGACGTCGTGCATCACAGCTCCAGTTCGTTCGTACGCGTACGGAAAGCGGGCAGGACCGGTCGGCGACCCAGACCTCAGGCCTTGGGTACCCGCACGATCAGCGCGTCACCCTGACCACCGCCGCCGCACAGCGCCGCCGCACCCACGCCGCCGCCACGGCGCTTGAGCTCAAGTGCCAGGTGCAGCACGATACGGGCGCCGGACATGCCGATGGGGTGGCCCAGGGCAATCGCGCCACCGTTGACGTTCACCTTTTCCGGCGTAACGCCCAAGTCCTTCATTGACTGGACGGAAACTGCAGCAAAGGCCTCGTTGATCTCGATGAGGTCGAGGTCCTCGACCGAGATGCCCTCCTTCTTCACGGCGTGCTGGATCGCGTTGGACGGCTGCGACTGCAGCGAGTTGTCCGGGCCCGCCACGTTGCCGTGCGCGCCGATCTCCGCGATCCACTCCAGACCCAGCTCGATGGCCTTGGTCTTGCTCATCACCACGACCGCCGCCGCACCGTCGGAGATCTGCGAGGCGGTGCCCGCCGTGATGGTGCCGTCCTTCGCGAAGGCCGGACGCAGCTTGCCGAGGGACTCGGCGGTGGTCTCGGGGCGGATGCCCTCGTCCTTGGCGAAGATCACCGCGTCGCCCTTGCGCTGCGGGATCTCGACGGGGGTGATCTCGGCCTCGAAGATGCCGCCCGCCTGAGCGGCGGCCGCGCGCTGGTGCGAGAGCGCACCGATCTCGTCCTGCTCCGCGCGCTTGAGGCCCAGGCGGGTGTTGTGCTTCTCCGTGGACTCGCCCATCGCGATGTTCTCGAAGGCGTCGGTCAGGCCGTCGTGCGCCATGGAGTCCAGCATTTCGATCGCGCCGTACTTGAAGCCCTCTCGAGACTTCGGCAGCAGATGCGGGGCGTTGGTCATCGATTCCTGGCCGCCCGCGACCACGATGTCGAACTCACCGGCGCGGATCAGCTGGTCGGCGAGCGCGATCGCGTCGAGGCCGGAGAGACAGACCTTGTTGATCGTCAGCGCGGGGACGTTCATCGGAATGCCCGCCTTCACGGCGGCCTGGCGTGCCGGGATCTGCCCTGCCCCGGCCTGGAGCACCTGCCCCATGATCACGTATTGGACCTGGTCAGCGCCGATGCCCGCCCGCTCGAGCGCGGCCTTGATGGCGAAGCCGCCGAGGTCGGCTCCGGAGAAGGACTTCAGCGAACCGAGCAGGCGTCCCATGGGCGTGCGGGCCCCGGAGACGATCACAGAGGTCGAGCTGTTCGTTCCAGAAGTTCCAGACATGAGGCTTGGCCCCTAGGAGATGAGGAGTGAACGAGGGTTTACTCGCAATGTACTGACGAGTACCCGCCCGGGTCACCGGGCTGAGAGTGTGATCGCGCGCACGTTGCGTAATCGCGGCCCGAGGCGCTGCACTGGACGGATGCTGACGCGCATCGACCACATCGGGATCGCCTGCCACGACCTTGAGAAGACGGTGGAGTTCTACGTCTCCACGTACGGCTTCGAGGTCTTCCACACCGAGGTCAACGAGGAGCAGGGCGTACGCGAAGCCATGCTCAAGATCAATGAGACCTCCGACGGAGGGGCTTCGTACCTCCAGCTGCTCGAGCCGATCCGCGAGGACTCCACCGTCGCGAAGTGGCTCGCCAAGAACGGAGAGGGAGTTCATCACATCGCGTTCGGTACGGCCGACGTCGACGCCGACGCCGCTTCCGTACGCGAAAAGGGCGTCCGTGTCCTTTATGACGAGCCGCGTCGCGGGTCGATGGGGTCGCGGATCACGTTCCTGCACCCCAAGGACTGTCACGGAGTCCTCACCGAACTCGTCACTTCCGCACCGGCCGAGTCCCAGGACCACTGACCTCGCGATATCCGGGCCGGTAGGGTTGGGGGCGGTCGTGCGTGCGTGTGGCACGGCCGCTTGCCGGGGTCTCGATTTCGGGGGACGGGCGTCGGGGCAGCCGCCCCTGCCCTGCCGATGATCTGACACCATTCCCCGGGAGCCCCGTTCGGCGGATGGACAGGGCTCGGTTGGAGAGACTTGCGACCAGGGGACGGATGGGACCGCGCAGTGCGGGGCTACGAAGGCCAGGAGAACAGGCGGCCGGCTGAGACCGACAGCCTCTCGCGGTTCGAAGCCGAGATGGACCGGCTGAAGAAGGACCGTGAGAAGGCGGTTCAGCACGCCGAGGACCTGGGGTACCAGGTCGAGGTGTTGCGCGCCAAGCTCCACGAGGCGCGTCGCAGCCTCGCGAGCCGCCCTGCCTACGACACCGCTGACATCGGCTACCAGGCCGAGCAGCTGCTCCGTAATGCCCAGATCCAGGCCGACCAGCTGCGCACCGACGCCGAGCGCGAGCTGCGCGAGGCGCGCGCCCAGACCCAGCGCATCCTCCAGGAGCACGCCGAACAGCAGGCCCGGCTGCAGTCCGAGCTGCATTCCGAGGCCGTATCCCGCCGTCAGCAGCTCGACCAGGAGCTGGCCGAGCGCCGCCGGACCGTCGAGAACCACGTCAACGAGAACGTGGCGTGGGCCGAGCAGTTGCGCGCCCGCACCGAGCAGCAGGCCCGCCGGCTGCTCGACGACTCCCGCGCCGAGGCCGACCAGGCCCTGGCCGCCGCACGCGCCGAGGCCGAGCGGATCAATGCCGAGGCCCGCCAGCGCCTGACCGACGAGGCCGAGTCCGCCCGTACCGAGGCGCAGGAGATCCTGCGCCGGGCCCGCGCGGACGCCGAGCGTCTCCTGAACGCCGCGTCCACGCAGGCGCAGGAGGCCACCGACCACGCCGAGCAGCTGCGTACGTCGACCGCATCCGAGTCCGACCAGGCCCGCCGGCAGGCCACCGAGCTGTCCCGCGCCGCCGAGCAGCGGATGCAGGAGGCCGAGACCGCGCTTCGTGAGGCACGCGCCGAGGCCGAGAAGGTCGTCGCCGAGGCGAAGGAGACCGCCGAGAAGCGGATCACGAGCGCCGAGTCGACCAACGAGCAGCGCACCCGCACCGCCAAGGAGCAGGTCGCGCGCCTGGTCAGCGAGGCGACCAAGGAGGCCGAGGCCGCCAAGACGCAGGCCGAGCAGCTGCTCGCGGACGCCCGTGCGGCAGCCGAGAAGGTCACCGCGGAGGCCACCGAGAAGGCCCGCACCATCACCGCCGAGGAGTCGGCGTCCCAGCTCTCCAAGGCGGCCAAGACCGCCGAGGACGTACTCAACAAGGCCTCCGAGAACGCCAAGGCCACCACCAAGGCCGCGAGCGAGGAGGCCGAGCGGATCCGCCGCGAGGCCCAGGCGGAGGCCGACCGGCTGCGCGGCCAGGCGCAGGAGATCGCCGAGCAGCTCAAGGGCGCGGCCAAGGACGACACCAAGGAGTACCGCGCCAAGACCGAGGAGCTGCAGGAGGAGGCGCGCCGGCTGCGCGGCGAGGCCGAGCAGCTGCGCGCCGAGGCCGTCGCCGAGGGCGAGCGGATCCGGGGCGAGGCGCGGCGCGAGGCGGTACAGCAGATCGAGGAGGCGGCGTCCTCCGCCGAGGAGCTGCTCGCGAAGGCGCGTACGGACGCCGATGAACTGCGCGGCGCCGCGGGCACCGAGGCCGAGCGCGTGCGTACGGAGGCCATCGAGCGCGCCACGACGCTGCGCAAGCAGGCCGAGGAGACGCTCGAGCGCACCCGCGTCGAGGCCGAACGGCACCGCACCGAGGCGGAGGAGCGCGCCGAAGCCGTCAGGGCGGAGGCCGAGCAGGCCGCGCAGAAGTTGCGCGAGGACACCGAACGGGCCGTGGCGCAGCGGCAGTCGGAGGCGGCCGACGAGCTGACCCGGCTGCACACCGAGGCCGAGCAGCGCATCACCGCCGCCGAGGCCGCCCTTGTCGACGCGCGCGCCGAGGCCGAACGGCTGCGCCGGGAGGCCGCCGAGGA
>NZ_JBEPEW010000258.1:0-6179 GCF_040300965.1 Streptomyces mesophilus
GGCGCGCGTAGTCGGCCTCGGCGGCGAGCGCGTCCGCGAGTGCGTCGCGCTGGGCGCCCCAGCGGCGGATGGGGAAGAGGACGATCAGCGCCGCCTGCACGAGACCGCCGAGGAAGATCACGAACGCGTGGCCCGCCGCTTCGGCGACGGTGGTGGGCAGGGTGACGGTGACGAGCACCATGGCCACGTTCGACGAGGCGATCACGCCGACGGTCGGGCCGAGCGCCCAGCACAGGCCGGCCACGAAGGTCCATACGGCGAGCAGGGAGATGAAGACGGCGAGATGGGCACCGGCGAGATAGCCGAGGAACGTGGTGATCGCGAGGGTGATGCCGGAGGCGAGGGCGAGCACCGGACGCGGGCGCCAGCTGCGCTGGAAGGTGGCGATCGCGGCCTGGAACGCCCCGAACGCCGAGGAGACGGCGGCCTCCGGGCCCGACAGGGCGAGCGTCGAGCTGACGACCAGCGCGAGGCCGACGGTGGCGCGCAGGGCGAAGAGCGGTTCGAGACGGTGGCGCTCGACCTTCAGGCCCGAGCGGGTGGTCTCCTTCAGCGCTCTGAGCCAGCTCACCTGTTCAGGATACGGATGGATGGCGCGTATCCGGCATTACGGGCACAAGGGTGGGAGTGCGGGTTCCGTTGCCGGTCGCCGGGCTAGGACGCCCCGGAGCCGCCCTGTACGCGAGCCCGGTCCGCCGCGGCGCGGCCGTGCTCCCACCCCGCCGCGTCGTCCACGCCCCGTACCCGCGTCCGCTGCGTCGACGGGAACATCTCGTCCACCGCGCCCGTCACCGCGACCTCCCGGGCCGCGAGCACCGGCAGCAACGAGCTGTCCTCGGCGGCGACTTGGTCCGAGGCCGAGGCGAGACGTTCGCCGACCCGGTGCGCGTACGCCATCAGGAAGGACTGGCGGAAGGTCTTCGTACGGCGCCGGCCGCCCGAGCGCTGGGCCGCCTCCGCCTTGGCCATCGCCGACGTGCCCTGCACCAGGAGCGAGGTGTAGAGCACCTCGGCCATCTCCAGATCGGGCGCGAAGCCGACCACGGTCGAGAACCCGAAGGACTCGTTCCACACCGCACGGCAGCGGTTCGCCGTGGCCACCGCGTCGAGCAGGATCGCCTTCGCCGTCTCGTACGGGGCGTCCACGCCGATCCGGCACGCGGCCGGCGTCTCGGCCGAGTGCTCGCGGTGGGCGAGCAGCGCCTCGTCGACACTGTGCCGGGCCATCAGTTCCTGGGCCTTGGCGGTCAGCGCCTCGGCCTCCTCCGGGAAGTCGGTCCCCTCGGCCTTCGCGAGCAGCGCGCGGATACGGGTCAGCATGCGCGGCTCGTGGGAGGACGGCGGCGGCAGGTGGGCGGGAGCGCCCGGCGCCGGGCCCACCGGTTCGAGTGCGGGCAGGCGAAGGAGCAGCCGGTAGAGCTCCAGCAGGGCCGTGGCGTGCAGGAACCGGTCCGACGGTTCGCCCCGCGCGGGCAGCGCGGCGAGCTGGTCGTCCCAGCGGGCCGGCAGGCCGTCCGGGTAGCGCCGGGTCTCGTCGAGGATCAGGCCGGCGGCAAGCCGGGCGTGCTCCTCGGACAGCTCGCGGCGCACCATCCGTACGACATCGGCGGGCTGCCATCCGCGCCGCCACGTCTGCGTGACGAACTCCGCGCCCCGCGCGCGTGCCTCCCGTACCGAGGCGAGGTCGGCCGCGAGGAGCGCGGCGCCCGTGTCGAGGGAGGTGTCGTCCGAGGCGTACAGCGCGGCCTTGAAGGCGCGGTTCACCAGGTCGGTCACGGCGTCGGTCACGGGTGGCTCTCGTCGTACGCGCTGCGGGCCTCGGCGATGGCCGGGCGGTGGGCGATCGACCAGTCGGAGAGGGATTTGAGGAGGTGGCTCATGCTGCGTCCCATGCCGGTGAGCGCGTACTCGACCTGGGGCGGGACCGTCGCGTAGACGGTACGGGTCACCAGGCCGTCCCGCTCCAGGCGCCGCAGGGTCAAGGTCAGCATCCGCTGCGAGACGTCCCCGTGGATCCGCCGCTGCAACTCCTTGAACCGCAGGGTGCCCGCGGTCAGTTCGACCATGATGTACATCGACCACTTGTCGCCGAGACGGTCCAGGACATCGCGTACGCCGCACTCGTCCTGCGGGGTCTCGCAGACGATCACCGGGTCCTCTACGGAAGGGCCGGAGGGGGCGGCGGAGGCTTCGGGGACGGAAGAGGCGGCAGGGGTGGTTACACCGGTGTGCCCTGGTGACATGAAAGTGCCTCCTTACGCGGACGGCGGACCCCCGCAACGATAAGTCCCATGCTGCTCATCACCGGCGCCACGGGCGCTCTCGGCCGTCTCGTCACCTCGTCCCCGCTGCTCGCGGACCGCTCCGACGTCGTCGTCGGCACCCGCAGCCCGGGGCCCGGACAGCGCCGGGTCGACTTCGACGACCCGGCCTCGCTCGACGCTTCCTTCTCCGGTGTCCACACCCTGTTGATGATCTCCGCGGGCGCCGCCGAGGACGATGTGGTCATCGCGCGGCACGAAGCGGTGATCTCCGCCGCCGAGCAGGCCGGCGTGCGGCACCTCGTCTACACGAGCCTCAGCGGCGACGGCGACCACCTCACGTACGCACTGGCCCACCGCTGGACCGAACGCCGGCTTCGCGCCTCCTCGCTGGAGTGGACGGTGCTCAGGAACGGGCTTTACGCCGAGTTCCTCGCGGCCGTCGCCGCGCCCGGTCCGGACGGCACGATCGCGGCGCCGCTCGGGGACGGACGGCTCGCGGCGGTGGCGCGGGAGGACCTCGCGGAGGTGGCGGTGCGGGTGGCGCTCGACGCGTCGGCGCACGCCGGGCGGACCTACGAGCTGGTGGGTGAGGTGGCGCTCGGGGGCGCCGAGTTGGCGGCCGCCGTCGACGGCTCGTACGAACCGGCGACTCTGGAGGCGACGCGGGCGGCGATCTCAGGGGCCGGGCAGGCGCTGCCGTTCCAGGTGCCGATGCTGCTCAGCACGTACTCGGCGATCCAGGCCGGCTTCCTGGACGGAACCGGAGTGCCCGCCGGCGACCTCCGCCACCTCCTCGACCGGGACCCGAAGCCGGCGCTGGAGGCATACGCGAAGGCGGTGCGATAGGGGGACCAAGTGTCCAGCGAATGTCCGGTTCGTCCGGGTTCCCGCTGGACAACAGGTCCCCCGATCGAAGGTTGGGCCGGCTCAGCTGTCGCCGCCCTCGTCGATCAGGCGGCGGACCTCGCGGCCGACCATGCCGAGGCGGGCCTCCGCGACCAGCGGGACGGCACGGCGCTGGCGGCGGGCCTCGTGCACGTCGATGTCCACCGTGACCAGGCCGGGCTCCCACTTCGGGGCCTGGGCGACCACCGTGCCCCGGGGGTCCACCACCCTCGAGCCGCCCCAGAAAGTGGCGCCGTTCTCGTTGCCGACGCGGTTCACGAAGACGACCCAGCACTGGAGCATGCGGGCGGTGTACGAGAGCAGGGTGTCCCAGTAAAGGCCCGTGTCCATAGCTTCCGGGTCGAGGCTCGCCGCGCTGTTGGTCGGCACGATGATGACCTCGGCGCCGTCCTGTACGGCGAGCCACGGCAGCACCGGCTGCCAGGCGTCGTTGCAGACCAGGGTGGCCGCGCGGCCGACACCGCGGGGCAGGTCGTAGGCGCGCATGTTCTGGCCGGGGCTGACGTGCTTGCGCTCCTCCCAGGCCAGGTAGTTCGGCAGGTAGAGCTTGCGGTGCGCGTGCACCAGGGCGCCCTCGCTGTAGTACGCCGAGGTGTTGTACGCGCGCAGGCTGGTGTGCTCGTGCATCCCGACCATGACGTCCGCGCCGAGGGTGCTCAGCTCCAGGACGCGCGGGTCCTGCGCCGCGATGGACTCGTCCCGCTTCAGGCCGCCCAGGTGGTAGCCGTGCAGGCTGAGCTCGGGGAAGACGACCAGATTCGCCCCTTGGGCCACGGACTGTTCGATCTGTTCACGCGCGATGGCCAGATTCTTCTCGACATCGCCGAGCTCGCAGTCGGTCTGGGCGAGGGCCACGCGCATGTCGGGGGCTCCTTGGGGGCTGGTGGTTCGTCTTGCGTACGTCCGGCGTACGTCCGGCGTACGGAGTGCATGACTCCGCTTCTCCGTACGGACAAATCCTCGCAGATCTCTGCCTGTGCGGCGTTCGAGAGATCTGGGCCGCAGGTTGATGTCAGCATCGATGAGGCGTGTGCTCAGCGGTCCGGAACCGTATGTGTCAGGGGGAGCCAGGTGAGCTTGAGCGGGCTGCGCGCGGGGGACCCGCGGCGAATCGGCGGGTGGACGCTGGTCGGCCGGCTGGGCGCGGGCGGTATGGGTGTGGTCTATCTGGCGCAGGACGCCGACGGCGGCCTTGTCGCCCTCAAGCGGTTGCGCGAGGACCTTGCCGACGACGACGAGTTCCGCACGCGGTTCCGGCGTGAGGCCGCGGCCCTGCTGCGCGTCCAGGGCACGTGCACGGCACGGGTGCTGGCCGTCGAGGTCGAGACGAGCAGCCCGTTCGTCGTCATGGAGTACGTACCGGGCCCGACCCTCGCCGAGCACGTGGGCGAGCACGGGCCGCTGAGCGGTGACATGGCGCACGGCTTCGCCGTCGGCCTCGCCGAGGCGCTCGTGGCGATCCATCGGGCCGGCCTTGTGCATCGCGATCTCAAGCCGGGCAACGTTCTGCTGTCGGACCGGGGCCCGAAGGTGATCGATTTCGGCATCGCTCAGGCCGCTGACGGAACGGCGCTGACGCGCACCGGCGTCGCGGTCGGAACCGTGGGCTACATGGCGCCGGAACAGCTCCGCGGACAGGCCGGCCCACCGGCCGATGTGTTCGCGTGGGCGCTGACGGTCGCCTACGCCACCACCGGGCGGCCGCCCTTCGGCACCGGACCGGCCGAGGCGGTGCTCCACCGCACCGCGCACGAGGACCCCGACCTGGACGGAGTTCCGCCCCGGCTCAGGCCGCTCCTGACCTCCGCGCTGTCCCGGTCGCCCGAGCGGCGTCCGCTCCCCGGGGAGCTGCTCACCGGACTCACCGACGCCCAGGGTTCCGGGACGGTCCTCGACGTCGATGCCGTGAGCACGGTGCTCGCCACGGCGTGGCAGATGCCCGAACCGGCCCCGCCGCCGATGCCGGCACCCGCACCGAGGCCCCGGACCCCCTGGGCCGTCGCCGCGGCGACGGCGGCGGTGCTCGTCGTCGCGATCGTGGGGATCCTCTGGGTGGTGCTGCCCGATCGCGGCCACTCGACGGGATCGGGTCCGACCGCGTCCACGTCTTCTCCTTCGAGTGCGTCCACGGATCCCCCGTCGTCCCCGTCGTCCCCGTCATCCCCTTCATCCCCGGCGACGTCGGCACCGGAGACCACGGCCGAGGCGACCCCGTCCACCACGCCGCCGGCTCAAGCGCCGCCCTCCCCGTCCACAGGCCCGGTCACGAACACGCACAGCGGACTGTGCGTCGACACCAACGGCCCGCAGCGCCCCGGCCTCGACCTGGAACTCCGCGCGTGCGGGAACTTCAGCGGCCAGCGCTGGAGCTACGACGACACCGGACTGCATCTCACCAACACCCCCAGCGACCTGTGCCTCGATACGGACGGGAAGCCCGCCACGGGCGTCAGGGCCGTACTCAACCCCTGTGGTCACTACAGCGGCCAGCTGTGGCGCTACGACACCGCGAGCAGCCGGTTCGTCAACACGGAGAGCGGGCTCTGCCTGGACACCAACGGACCTCCCGCCGTCCACGTCGACCTGATCCTCAAGCCGTGCGGGCACTTCACCGGCCAGTACTGGCGGATGTGACGGGCCGGCGCCGGCCGCGGAGAGGGGCCGCTGTCAGTGGCCGCTGACAGACTCGCGGGCATGGACGCGAGGAGGTGGGCGATCAGCGAGGACGACGGGGGCGCCCGTCTCGTCCCGCTGACCGAGGACGGCCGCCCGGACGGCGAGATCCTGCGGGAGCCGGACCTCGCCGAGGCCGTACGCAGCCGGCCCGAGGTGACCCGCTGGGTGTGGCGCTCGACCTTCGGGATCTATCCACGGCTGCTCGCGGCGGGCGTGCGGGTCGAGCGCTGTTACGACATCGAGGACGCCGAATCCCTGCTGCTCGCCCACGAGGGCCGGCTCGGCGAACCCCGAGATCGGAACAGCACACAACTCAACTCCACTCACCACACG
>NZ_JBEPEW010000259.1:0-3510 GCF_040300965.1 Streptomyces mesophilus
GGCCGCTTCGGGCGGCTCCGGTGGTGCGGCCGCGGGTGGCGCGGCAGCCGGTGAAGGGCTCGGTGCGCCGGCGAAGGCCGGTATCGCCGCGGCCGTGGTGGTCGCGGCGGGCGTCGCGGTGGCCCTTGCCCTCGCGGGCGACGAGCCCAAGCCGAAGGCCGACCCGAAGCCCAAGCCGCCGCCGGTCTCGCAGCCCGTGGTGCCGCAGAAGCCCGCGCCCAAGCCTCCGCCTGAGCCCGAGCCGCCCGCGCCCCCGGTCGTCGCGCCGGATCCGACGCCCACGCCCACGCCGACTCCTCCGCCCCCGCCCAAGCCTTCCCCCAAGCCGACGCCGCCTGCTCCCAAGCCGACGCCGCCGCCTCCCCCGCCGGCCCCGGAGGCGTATCACATCAACGAGTTGCAGTACGGGATCTTCGGGGACGGGACCCAGCCCGAGGTGCGCCTCGGGGAGTCCAGCTGGATCTGGCAGCGGCAGGGACTCGGGATCGCCGGGCAGCGGTACGCGCACGGGGTGACCGTCCATGCGTACTCGTCCGTGGTGATCGACCTGAACCGTGAGTGCACCGCGTACGACGCGTTCGCCGGGGTGGACGACCTCACGTTCGGGCACGGGGCGGTGCGGTTCTCGGTGTTCGCGGACGGTGAGCGGCTGTGGCAGTCGGGCGTGGTGCGCGGGGGTGAGCCCGCGGTGCCCGTGCATGTGGATCTGACCGGACGGAAGACGCTGCGGCTGGTGGTGGAGCCGCATTCCGTGGTGGATTCGCCGGCGTTGGTGGACTGGGCGCAGTCGCGGATCAGTTGTCGCTGAGGGGTGGTCGGGTGCGGTGCTGGAAGGTCTGCTCAGCCGCAGGAGCTGGGTGGGCCGAGTAGCTCCAGGACGTCCTCCGGGGTGAGGGTCTCGCCCGTCGACCACTCGTGCTCGTACGTCTCGTCTCCCAGCCGCTTCCGCAGCTTCGTGCGGAGGTGCGTGGTCTCCGTCTGCTCCGGCTCGGGGATCGGGAGGTCGCCGCGCCAGTGGATGCCCGCCGCCAGGACGCGGGTCGCCCGGGGGTCGTCCAGGTCGGCCAGGAGGGCGGCCGACGCCTCGGCGAGCAGGGAAAGGACCGGCTCCGCGCACTTGTCCCGTACGGCGCCGCGCAGGCCCTCGACCGCCTTCGGCAGGGCGGCGGCCGGACCCGACTCCAGAGCCGTCATCTTCGCGTCGGCATGCGCGACGCCCGCCTCGAACTGCGGCGGGGGCGTGGCCCGGGCAGCCCACTCGATGCTCGACCGCCATTCGCTGCGGGCCAGTTCGAGGTCCCCCTCGGCCAGCGCCACGTACGCGGAGAGCAGGCGGACGAACGCGCGGGTGTCCAGGACGCCGTAGCGCTCGCCTTCCTCGTCCGACTCGACGATGGCCCGCCTGGCCAGGGGCAGATCGCCCGCGCGGTAGGCGATCTCGGCGAGCCGGGCGATCAGGAGCGGCGCCTCGGAGTACACGCCCATCTCGTACGCGAGGAGCAGGCCCTCCTCGTACTCGGCCTGCGCCTCGGCGAAACGGCCACGGGCCATGGCGGCCTCCCCGACCGCGGTGCACACATGGGCCTTGAGCCAGCGGTCGCCGACCTGCCGGGACAGCGTCCGCAGCTCCGCCAGGTCCTTGTCCACGGCGCCGAGGCCGCCGCGGGTGTCGACGGCGACATGGGCGCGGAACAGCAGGGCCACGCACATCTCCCAGGGGCCGCCGTATCTGCGGCAGGTCTCGGTCGCCGTCTCCATCGCCTCGCGGCCGCCGCTCGTGCCGTCGAGGACGAACGTGGCGAAGGGCCACAGCAGGCCGGGGAACGTGGCGGACTGCGGGATCGGACGGCCGAACACCTCACGCAGCAGGGCCAGTTCGGCCCGCACCCGCGGATCGTCAAGGGGCTGTCCTGGGACGGAGTCCGAGAGCAGGAACAGCTGGAGCAGGCGCACCTTCATACGCGGCCAGTAACGCGGGTCCGCCTCGGCCTCGGGGCCGGTCGGGCTCCCGTCCGGGCCCGTGGGGTCCTTGCCGAGCGCGAGGGCGGCGGCGCTCCAGTCGCTGCCCTCGCGGCGGTAGTTGCGCAGGGACCAGAACCAGCCCATGGCGAGGGCGAGTTCGAGCGCGGTCCGCTCGTCGCCGGTGGTGACGCTGTGCTGCAGTACGGCGCGGAGGTTGTCGAGGTCCCGCTCCACGCGGCCGATCCAGGGCAGTTGCTCGGCGGTGCGCAGCAGGGGGTCGGCCTGTTCCATGAGGGCGAGGAAGTAGTCCGTGTGCCGCTTGCGGGCCGCGGCACGGGTGGCCGGCTCCTCCTCGGCGCGCTCCGTGGCGTACTCGTGGATGGTTTCGAGCATGCGGTAGCGCATGCCCTCGTCCCCGCGGCGGCAAGGGGCAGCGACGACCAGGGACTTGTCGACCAGCGCGCCGAGCAGCAGGGCGGCGTCGCCGCTGCAGACCGCCTCGGCCGCGGGCAGGTCCCAGCCGCCGGCGAACACGGAGACCTCGCGCAGGAAGGTGCGCTCCCTCTCATCGAGCAGCTCCCAGGACCAGTCGACGACCGCGCGCAGGGTCTGCTGGCGGGGCAGCACGGTGCGGCTTCCCGAGGTGAGCAGCCGGAAGCGGTCGTCGAGACGGTCGGCGATCTGGCGCGGGGTGAGCAACCGCAGCCGGGCGGCGGCCAGTTCGATCGCGAGCGGAAGGCCGTCCAGACGGGTGCAGATCTCCGCGACGGCCTCGCTGTCCTGCGTCGGGTCGAATCCGGGCAGCACGGCGGCGGCCCGTTCGGCGAAGAGACGGTGGGCGGGCTCGTCGGGGAGCGGGTCGACGGGCCGTACGGACTCGCCGGGCACCCCGAGGGGCTCCCGGCTGGTGGCGAGGATCCGCAGCTTCGGGCAGTGCGTGAGCAGGGTCTCGGCGAGGTGGGCGGCGGCGTCGATGACATGTTCGCAGTTGTCGAGGATCAGGAGCAGCTCGCGGTCCGCACAGAACTCGGTGAGCAGCGCGACCGGGTCGTCCTGCGCGGCCGAGAGCTCGCTCGTGCGCAGCACCGTGTCCCGCAGCCCCAGGGCACTGACCACGGCGCCCGGGACCGCCTCGGGGCGCTCGAGGGGGGCGAGTTCGGCGAGCCAGGCCGGGGCGGGGTGCCCGGCGGCCGTCTCCTCCGCGAGGCGGGTCTTGCCGGAGCCGCCGGGGCCGGTGAGGGTGACGAGGCGGGCGTTCCCCAGATCCGTACGGATGGCGGCGAGTTCGGGTTCGCGGCCGACGAAGGAGGTCAGACGGGGGCGGAGGTTGCCGGTGGCGGCTGGGCGGTCGGGGTGCTCGCGCGTGGGCCCGGCTTCAGGGGTGTGCGATCCAGGGTGCGGCGACCGCGGGTTCTGCGCTCCTGGGTTCTGCACCCCGGTGTTCAGCACCCTCGGGTTCTGCACCCCGGTGTTCAGCACCCTCGGGTTCTGCACCCCGGTGTTCAGCACCCTCGGGTTCTGCGCCCCGGTGTTCAGCACCCTCGGGTT
>NZ_JBEPEW010000259.1:3610-6134 GCF_040300965.1 Streptomyces mesophilus
CTGCGCCCCGGTGTTCAGCAACTCGGCGTGCAGCGCCTGTAGTTCCGGTCCAGGATCGGTGCCGAGGCCGTCCGCCAGGGTCCGGCGCACCGCCTCGTACGCCGCCAGCGCGTCCGCGCCACGGCCCGCGTCGCGCAGCGCGCGGATCAACTGCGCGTGCAGCGGCTCGTCATACGGGTGTACGCCGATGAGCTCCCGCACTTCCGGTACGAGCTCACGCCCGCGCCCCAGCCGCAGATCCGCCTCGATCCGCAGACGGGCCGCCTCCAGGCGCTGGGCCTCGGGGCGGGCGGCGGCGGTGCGGTCGGGCAGGTCGGCGAGAGCGGGACCGCGCCAGAGCGCCAGGGCCTCGCGCAGGGTGCGGGCCGCGGTGTCCGCGTCGCCGTGGTCGAGGGCGGACTGTCCGTCCCGTACGAGCGCTTCGAAGCGGTGCAGGTCGATGTCGTCCGGGTCGGCGGCGAGGCGGTAACCGCCGGGGGCGGACGCGATCGCGTCCTTGCCGAGGGCGCGCCGGAGCCGGCCGACGAGGGCCTGGAGCGCGGCGGGGGCGTCGTGGGGCGGGTCCTCGTGCCAGACGTCGTCGATCAGCGCCTCGACGCTCGCGGTGTGCCCTGCGCGCAGGGCAAGGGCGGCGAGCAGGGCACGCAGCCGTGCGCCCCCGAGGGGCACGACTGCGCCCACATCGTCTCGCGCCTCTGTGACGCCCAGGATTCGGTACCGCACGGGGTCATTGTGTCTGGGGGCGGGGGTCGGGGGCGGGGTGGGCGGGTGCGGGCTTTTCTCCCCCACCCCGCCCCTTCCCGAAACCGGGGCTTTGCCCCGGCCCCCTTCATCCGAACTTCGTTCGGATCGCCTCAAACGCCGGCGGGGCTGAAGTCGACCAGCTCCCGAGGCAACCCATGCGTGTCATGCAGGTAGCGGTAGTCGTCCTCCGTCAGGGGGCGGTCCCGGTATTCGGGGCGGGAGAGGGTCTTGCGGCCGCGGTGCAGGAGGCGGCGGAAGCGGGTCTCCTCCTCGTGGAGGACGGTGAGGACGGAGTCCGGGTCGTCCCGCAGGCCGAAGTGGGACTGCGTGCGGGAGACGAGCTCGCGCGGCAGGTCGCCGAGGGTGCGGTCGGGGTCCTCGCGCCAGAGCGTCGTGAGCGTGCGGCGGATCAGCCGGCGCGGGACATAGCCCCGGCCGGTGTTGGACGGGCGGACGCCGTCCCCGTGGATCACGGTGAGCGAGCGCAGGTGGTCGACGACCAGGCGGAGGTCCGACGGCTCGTCGATGTCCCAGAGGCCGGGTACGAGGCGCATCCACGGCTCGAAGAGGTCGGTCCCGTAGACCGAGTCCTTGCCCTGCAGGACGGTCACGAGGCGTTCGAGGCCCATGCCGGTGTCCACGTTCTGCTGCCGCAGCGGCGTGAGGCCCCCGTCCTCGTGGCGGCGGTAGCGCATCATCACGTGGTTCCAGACCTCGACCCAGCGGGGGTCGGTGGTCGGCGTGCCCTGGGGCTCCGTGCCGTCCCCGCCGGTCCAGACGAACAGTTCCGAGTCGGGGCCGCAGGGACCCGTCGGCCCGTTGGACCACCAGTTCTCGTCGCCGCCGGTCAGCTCGACCGGGAGGCCGGTCCCCCGCCACGTATCGAGTGATTCCTCGTCGACGCCGACCTGCTCGTCGCCGCCGAAGACCGTGACATGGAGCCGCTCTCGCGGGATGCCGAAACCCTCGTGCAGCAGCTCGTACCCCCAGCGCAGGCTCTGCGGACCGCCGTAGTCGCCGAGGGACCAGGAGCCGAGCATCTCGAACACGGTGAGGTGCGTGCTGTCGCCCACCTCGTCGAGGTCCGTCGTCCGCAGACAGCGCTGGACGTTGACCAGGCGCCGGCCGAGCGGGTGGGGGCGGCCCTCCAGGTACGGCGTGAGGGGGTGCATGCCCGACGTGGTGAACAGGACCGGATCACCGGGCGGCGGCAGCAGGGTGCTGCCGGTGATCAGCTCGTGCCCGCGCTCACGGAAGAAGCGGGTGAAGGTGTCGACGGTCTGCTCGGTGGTGAGCGGGGTGTGCTGCGGGTTGCGGTCCGGCTCGGTGGTGAGCGGGGTGTGCTGCGGGGTACGCATGGCGGGTGCCCTTTCGGGTCGGGGTGACCGGAAAGGACCGCGCGAAGAGCTGCTGCTTGACGAGGGGTACGACACAGCGGCGCCGGCGATCCGTTTCCGGTCGCCGGCGGTGTGAGGAGTGAGGAGATCAGGCGGCGGCAACCGGCGAGCGGGGCGCTCGCGCGGCTGCGGTGTGCGTATGCATGCGGGTGATCTCCATGTTTTCCACGGTAACAGCGGGTGGCGTGGGTGGGCTCGGGATTTTCGGCGGGTACGCGTCTGCCCCCGCCGGCTCGGGCACGCGTCTGCCCCCGCCGGCTCGGGCACGCGTCTACCCCCGCCGGCTAGGGCTCCGTCTACCCCCGCCCAGCCCCCGCCCGCCCCAGCGCCCCGCGCTGCGGTCCGATCCCGCCCGGTACCGCCCGGGCCCGGGCGGTACCGGG
>NZ_JBEPEW010000260.1:0-6004 GCF_040300965.1 Streptomyces mesophilus
GTCGACGACCTCTTCGGTCAGCGAAGGGCGCTGAGCGATCAGCATGCGGTGGTGCCTCCAGACTCCGGCGCCCCCTGGTGCGACGCCATAGACCCTGCACGCTACCGGCAATAGGGCGCCGCCTCATGCCGCATCGCCATCCGCTGGGGCAGTTGGCTGTCCCGAACGCCGCATTCCAGTACTCCCTGTACTCCCTGTCCTCCTGCGCGGTCGGTTTTCCCGGCCCACCTTCGGTCCGATCCGGGCCTGGGCGCGTCCTGTTGGAGGGATCAGGGGCAGGATCACGCGAACGGCCACACGAGGGAGATCTCGTAAATAACATGACCCTGCCCGCTGTTGTGTGGTTCGGCGGTCCGTTCAACGTATGTAGGAGTGGGTGGGCAGGGTGAGCGTGCATCGGTACAAGGCGGTCGCTGTACGGCAGTTGGCCGAGGTGGTGGAGAGGGTGGCGCCGAGAGACTCTGCGGCCTGGGAGGACCGCAAGCCGATCGCGGGGACGCTGGGGCTGCCGACGAAGGTCTCCAGAGCCCGGGCCCGGCAGTTGTGGATGGTGGTCGCCATGTGGGACCGGGCCGTGGAACATGGCGAGTTCCCGGCCCGGGCCCGCCGGTCGGCAGCGGAGCTTTTCACGGCGCGTGCGCTGCGAAAGTTCTGGGAGCTCGCAGAGGCGGGGGAGCTGAGAACGCTCGCACCGGAGGCAGGGCGTGATCCGCTACTGCCTCTGGCGACGCTTCGTATCGTGCGGGACTGTCTGAAGATTCTTGCCCCTCTGGCCGCGCCCGCTCGCCGGGAGGTCTGGCTGCCGTCTGTGCAGCAGCCCGAACTCAAGACACCGGTTCGCACGGAACCCTTGGCCACGTTGTACCGACGGTTGGCAGATCTGGCGGCGAAGGGGCCACTCGAACGGGACGGCATCAGGCTGTCGTACGAGGACCGGGCACGGCTGCTTGCGATGGTGGCGATCCTGCTCCATGCCGCACCGCGCTCCGGTGAACTCGCGGCCCTGCGGCTCGCGGATCTGGCACCCGAGGAGCGGGCCGTGGCGGTGCGCCGCCGGCAGCAGAAGGCATCGCCGAACCGAGCGGAGGAGATCGCCGAGGCGGCCGGTGTTGCTCCGTCGACCGTGCGATCCGTGCTGTGGGGCCAGCACCGGCAGGTCTCCGAGGGCACGTACCGCCGCATCGTCTCGGCGCGGGACGCGCTGGCACCTCTGCCCGAAGTCGAGTGGTACGCCATGGGGGAGGGGGCGCGGGTGGCCGTACGGCGGTGGCTCACGGTCCGGAAGGAGTTGATCGAATCCAGTTCTCTGGAGGGGGGTGAGCCCGGGCTGTGGGTGACCTTGGTGCCCACCAAGGCGGGGCCGCCGGGCATCACCTTGCGGGCTCAGGGCCTGACGCAGGCGTTCGCCCGCGGGATGAGAGCCCTGAACTGGGTGATGGCCGGACAGCACGGGTGGGAGCCGATGCCCGTCCGTATGGAGCAGGTTCGCCGCGCGCTGTCGGTCGAGTCCATTGCCGGTTTCGTGGGTCCTGGTAAATAACATGACCTGGCGCGCGGTCAGCTCCGCAGACTCGCAGCGCCGTCGCTACGCGACGGATCGGCCTTCACAGCACCGCTCCGCGGTGCCCTTCGAGGAGCGCTCCGCGCTCCGGAGCAGGGAAGGCTCCGCCTTCCTAAGGAGAAGTGGGAAGGCTCCGCCTTCTGAATCTGAATAGGAAGGCTCCGCCTTCCGAAAACGAGAACTGGAGCGCTCCGCGCTCCCCGCCCGCCCCTTCGTGCTCGAGGTGCTCCTCGCGCCTCATCGTGTCCCAGGGGGAGGGGATCGGCTTCGCACCGTTCGGTTCCGTACCGTCGTGGGAATCGACCGCACCGTGGTGTGCGGGAGGCCCGTGGATCCTGGTGTGCGGGACGCCAGTGGATCACGGCCCCGGCGGCACGCGAGTGACGCTCGAGGGACATCGCTCAGGCTGTACGGGCGCGGCGCTACGGCCGGCATGACGCTCCGGGGGCCATGACTGATGGGTGAAGGCAGAACATCCGAGTCCGGGCTGCCCATCGAGCCGATCTATGGGCCGCAGGACCTTGAAGGCTGGGAGCCGGCCGCGAAGTTGGGGGAGCCGGGGGCGTATCCGTACACGCGGGGCGTGTATCCGTCGATGTACACCGGCCGCCCCTGGACGATGCGGCAGTACGCGGGGTTCGGTACGGCCGCGGAGTCCAACGCCCGGTATCGGCAGCTGATCGCCCACGGTACGACCGGTCTGTCGGTGGCCTTCGATCTGCCGACACAGATGGGCCACGACTCGGACGCGCCGATCGCGCACGGCGAGGTCGGCAAGGTGGGGGTCGCCATCGACTCCATCGAGGACATGCGCGTGCTGTTCGACGCGATTCCGCTGGACCAGGTGTCGACCTCGATGACGATCAACGCTCCGGCCGCCCTGCTCCTGCTCCTGTACCAACTGGTCGCCGAGGAGCAGGGGGTGACGGCGGATCAGCTCACGGGCACCATCCAGAACGATGTACTCAAGGAGTACATCGCCCGGGGCACCTACATCTTCCCGCCCAAGCCGTCGCTGCGGCTGGTCGCGGACATCTTCCAGTACTGCCGGGCCGAGATGCCGAAGTGGAACACCATCTCCATCTCCGGCTATCACATGGCGGAGGCCGGGGCCTCGCCCGCGCAGGAGATCGCCTTCACCCTCGCCGACGGCATCGAGTACGTGCGTACCGCCGTGGCCGCCGGTATGGATGTGGACGACTTCGCCCCTCGTCTGTCGTTCTTCTTCGTGGCTCGCACCACCCTCCTGGAGGAGGTGGCGAAGTTCCGTGCCGCGCGCCGGATCTGGGCGCGGGTGATGCGTGAGGAGTTCGGGGCGGTCAACCCGAAGTCGTTGATGCTGCGGTTCCACACGCAGACGGCCGGCGTGCAGCTGACGGCCCAGCAGCCCGAGGTGAACCTGGTCAGGGTCGCCGTGCAGGGGCTGGCCGCAGTTCTCGGTGGCACGCAGTCGCTGCACACCAACTCCTTCGACGAGGCCATCGCCCTGCCCACGGACAAGTCGGCCCGCCTGGCCCTGCGGACGCAGCAGGTACTCGCCTACGAAACGGACGTCACCGCGACCGTGGATCCCTTCGCAGGCTCCTACGTGGTGGAGAAGATGACCGATGACGTCGAGGCGGCGGTCGTCGAACTGATGGCCAAGGTCCAGGATCTGGGCGGTGCTGTCGCCGCCATCGAACGAGGTTTTCAGAAGGACGAGATCGAGCGCAACGCGTACCGCATCGCCCTGCAGACCGACTCCGGCGAACGCGTCGTCGTCGGGGTCAACCGCTACCAGCTCGATGAAGAAGAGCCCTATGAGCCGCTGCGCGTCGACCCCGCCATCGAAGCCCAGCAGGCCGATCGCCTCGCCCGACTTCGCGCGCAGCGCGACCAGTCCGCCGTCGACGAGGCCCTGACCGCGCTGCAGAAGGCCGCCCAGGGTGAGGACAATCTTCTCTACCCGATGAAGGCCGCTTTGCGTGCCCGGGCGACTGTCGGCGAGGTCTGCAATGCGCTGCGCGAGATCTGGGGCACCTACGTCCCCGGCGACACGTACTGAGCTCGTGCCGTATCCCGTCGATGCTTTGAGGATTCAGATGCCGACCGAGACCCCTGCCGTACCGATTCGAGTGGTGGTCGCCAAGCCCGGCCTGGACGGGCACGACCGGGGCGCCAAGGTCATCGCCCGGGCTCTGCGGGACGCGGGCGTTGAGGTCATCTACACCGGCCTGCACCAGACGCCACGGCAGATCGTGGACACGGCGGTACAGGAGGATGTCGACGCCATCGGGCTGTCCGTGCTGTCGGGCGCACATATGACACTGTTCGCCGATGTGCTGACGCTGCTGCGGGAGGAAGGCGCCGAGGACATCACCGTGTTCGGCGGCGGCATCATTCCCGAGGCCGACATCGACGCGCTGCACCGGATGGGCGTGGCCGCTCTGTTCACGCCCGGCACACCCACTCATGTGGTGACGGAGTGGGTGCGGGACAGGGTGCGGGTCGCGGGCCGCGCGTGAGCCGTGCGGCGGCCGTACCAGGTGATGGACTCCTCCCCGGTACGGCCTGAACCACCGTCGGCTAGGGGGCGGTTCGGGTCCAGGTGACCGGCAGGGCATGGACGCCGTAGATGTTCATGTTGGTCCGCAAGGGCACCTGGTCGGCTTGGACGGCGAGGCGCAGGTCGGGGAACCGGCGCAGCAGGCCGGCGAATCCGGCACGCATCTCGATCCGGGCCAGTTGCTGGCCGAGGCACTGGTGGACGCCGTGGCCGAAGGAGAGGTGGCCGCGGGCTGTGCGCCGGATGTCGAGGGTGTCCGGGTTGTCGAACCGCTCGGGGTCGCGGTTGGCCGCCAGCAGGGAGACCACGACCGTGGAGCCTTCGGGGATGGTGGTGCCCTCGAGCGCGATGTCCTGCGTCGCGTAGCGGTAGAAGATGTCGGCGACGGAGCAGTAGCGCAGGAGCTCCTCGACCGCCTCGGGAGCCAGTTCCGGGTGCTCTCGCAACTCGGCCAGCTGCGCGGGGTGTTCGAGAAGGGCGAAGGTGCCGAGCCCCAGCATGTTGGTGGTGGTCTCGTAGCCCGCGAGCAGCAACAAGAAGGCGACGCCGGTCACTTCGTCCAGGCCGAGGTCGTCGCGGCCGGCCAGGTCGGACAGGAGGTCGTCCGCAGGTTCGGCACGCTTGCGTGCGACCAGTTCGCCCAGAAACGTTGTCAGGCTCACGTAGGCCGCGATCTTCTCCTCGAGCACCACGTCCTTCTCCATGAACTTGGTGGTGTCGGCCTGGAACTTGTCCCGGTTCTCGAAGGGGACGCCGAGCATCTCGCAGATCACCAGGACGGGCACCGGCAGGGCGAACTCCTTGACCAGGTCGGCCTCGCCCGGCAGCTCCGCCATGTCATCGAGGCGCTGCTCGACGATGGCGACGATGTGCTCCTCGAGCTGCTTCATACGCCGGACCGTGAACGCTCCCGTGAGCATCCGTCGCAGCCGCGTGTGGTCCGGCGGGTCCATGCTGATGAACAGGCCCGGTTCCTGCGGGGACGGTTCGGTGACAGGCGGCATACCCGGAATCTCGTACGGGATGTGCAGGGGGCCGAGGTCCTGGCGGGAGCTGAACCGGGTGTCGGCCAGGAGTGTTCGGGCCGCGTTGTATCCGGTGACCAGCCAGCCCTGGTGGCCGTCGGGGAAGGTCAGCGGGCTGACGGGGCGGTCCCCGCGTAACCGTGTGATGGCTCGGGGCGGGTCGAAGGGTCCTGCGTCGCGGTCCATGGGCAGGCCGTGCGGGGGAGGAGGTGTCTGGTTCACAGTTCTTCCTTTCGACACGCATGGCGCCACTGTGGCGCGCGCATGCGCCATTGTGGCACATTCGCGCTTTGGGGGCTCAAGCCGGGTCCTGGGGGACCTCGCACGCCAACGTCGGCATTGTCCGCTGTGGTGATGATGGCGCCAGCCGGCAACTGCGTGGCGCCATTGCGGAGAAGACTGCTGCCCGGCTGATCGGGAGGTGGAGTCCACGCCGATCGGGAGGTGGAGTCCAAGCTGATCGGGAGGTGGAGTCCAACAAGCGTCGACGGCGGCTCGAGCCGGGTCGGGCACGGTGGAGCATGCCCGCCTTGCCTGCCGGAAGGGAAGCCCACCCATGGCTCAGGCCCCGTGGAACATGAAGTTCGAGAAGATCCTGCGCCAGGTCCTGCCCGGCCTCGGTGGCGACGACCCGCTCGATGCGGCGGTCCCGATGCAGGCGTACGGGCTCGATTCGATGGCCCTCATCCAGATCGTCAGCGCCCTGGAGGCCGCCTGGGGAGTCAGCCTCGCCGGTCAACTCGCCGTTCCCGTGCGCTCGCTGACCGCGGGACACCTGTGGGGGATCGTGGTCGCCGCGCAGCAGCCCGCGTGGGGATCGCAGCGACCGTCGACCGGTGCATCCACGCGGGCGCAGCCCCCGTGGATCATGGC
>NZ_JBEPEW010000261.1:0-5976 GCF_040300965.1 Streptomyces mesophilus
GTCTGCGGGGCCGCGGTCGCCGTGGTGGCCGTGGCGGCCACGGCCAGCGGGTTCTTCTCGGGCGACGACGAGGGCACGAAGGAGCAGGCGCTGCCGGACCGGTCCACCAGCGCCCCGGCGAGCAGTGTCGCGCCGAGCCCGAGCGAGAAGGCCTCGAAGTCGGCCTCCCCGAGCCCGTCGCCCTCCAAGTCGGCCAGTGCGTCGGCATCCCCTTCGGCCTCGCCGTCCAGGACGCCGAGCGCTTCCCCCTCGCCCACGCTCAAGGCCTCGGGCACGGTGACGACGTCTCAGCCGCCGCAGGGCACGGGCGCCGGCACGCTGCAGCTGGGCGACAGCGGCCCGGAGGTGGAGCGGATGCAGGGAATGCTGCGGGAGGTCTGGGTCTACCACGGCCGCCCGGACGGGAACTTCGACGACAAGACCCGGGAGGCCGTCGAGATGTTCCAGGTCTGGTACGGCGTGAACGAGGACCCCAAGGGTGTCTACGGTCCGGCCACGCGGGCCGCCCTCGAGCGTGCGGTCGGGGACGGGGACCGCCAGCGGGACTGACCCGTCCCCGCGGCCGCCCGGTTCAGCCCGCGTCCCGCGCCCGGCGCCACTCCCGTACGGCCTCGTCGACATCCACAGGGCCCCGTCCCAGCGCCGGTCCGGGCGGGGGGCGGCGCAGGAAGACCGTGATCTTCTCGTTGAGCGGTTCGAGCAGGGCGCGGACCGCCCGCTCCGAGGGGGCGCCGGTCACCGCGGCCAGGGCGTCCTCGATCTCCTTGCGCAGCACGAGGGTCGGGGGCAAGGCGCCGGGGAGTTTCTCCTCGTGCATCTTCTTGCGGATCCACCACAGTTCGTCGTACGGCCGGTCAAGACCCTCCAAGGGCTTGCCCGTACCCGGCAGGCGCGCGAAGTCACCGCGCGCCTCGGCCTCACGAATCTGTTGGTCGACGAAGGACTCGAAGCTGACACCAGGGGGCTTACGCTCGGTCATGGCTCAAGTGTGGCAAAGGCGCGCGCGAGCGTCCCGGCCGGAAGTGTGGCCTCGGTCACGCGGCCGGGCGGGCGGCGCGCTCTAAGATGCGGCGGCGCGCGTCAACCGCGCCGTATGTTCCGTGACTTGAAGGAGCGCAGGTGCTCGAGCTCACCATGGCCTCGGTCTCGCAGGCGGACGCAGGTGCTACGGCCGGGATGGCCATGGCGGACGCGGACAGCACCCCGGGGGCGGTGCTGCGGGTCGGCCGCGACCGTACGGTGTGCCGGCTCGCGCCGCCCGAGGACTGGCTGTTCATCTCGCGTACGCATCTGGAGTTCCTGTGCGGACCGGACGGTGTCTGGCGCGTGACCTGGCTGCTCGGCTCGCACCCCGATCCGGCCTCCGAGGTGCAGGTCCGGGTCGGGCAGCAGCAGCAGCCGCTCGCCTACGGGGCCACGATGGCGCTGCCGCACGGCGGCTCGGGTGAGGTGATCATCCAGGACCGCACGAGCCCGCGTACGGTCAACGTGGGCTTCTACCACGAGATATGAGGGACCGTCACCTGGTGTGAAGGGTCGTCATCGGGTGTGAGGGGCCGCCACCGGGATGAGGGGTCGTCATCGGGTGTGAGGGACCGTCACCGAGAGCTAGACGCGTTCCAGCGGCCGGTGCGGTCCGTCCGGAAGTTCGGCCTTGATCGCATCGCCGGGACGGACCAGACCGCCCTCCCGTACGACCGTCATGATGCCCGCCTTGCGGACGAGCGCGCCGTCCTCGTCGCGGAACACGACCTGCTTGAGCAGCCCGTCCTGATAGCCGTCGATCTGCACGCACGGATTGCGCAGCCCGGTGACCTCCAGGACCGCCTCGGCGCCGATCCGCAGCAGGGTGCCGGTGGGCAGGCCGAGCAGGTCGATTCCGCCGGTGGTGATGTTCTCGCCGAGCGCGCCCGGCACCACCTCATGCCCCTGTTCGGCGACCTCGGCGAACAACTCCTCGTGGATCAGGTGCACTTGGCGCAGATTGGGCTGCGTAGGGTCCTGGGCGACCCGCGAGCGGTGCTTCACGGTCACGCCCGCGTGGACGTCGCCCTCGACGCCGAGCCCGGCGAGCAGCGTGATGCTGTCGCGGTTCGGCTTCGTGAACGAGTACGTGGCGTTGCTGCTGACCGCCGTCACGGTCCCCTGGTGGTCCCTGCTCGTGTCCATGCCCAAGCCCCCCTGCCTGCTGAAACGGATCTCCCGCGACCCTAATCGAGCGGCGGCGGAGTCCATACGGGCGGGGGCGGGGTGACCGTTCGCCGCGCTCGCGCGACCGCACGCCAGACGATGGCGGTGAGCAGCAGCAGGGCTGTGCCGCCGACGGTGACGATCCATGCGGGGATCCCCGCCCAGCGCAACAACTCCTCGTCGTAGACGACCTCTTGATACGGCTCGTCCGTGGCGGTCCGGCGCAGCTCGTGGTCGCCGGTGATGTCCGAGGGCTCGGGGAAGATCTGCTCGATCGCCGTGAGATAGCGCGTCCGCCCGCCGGCGAAGGAGTCGAGCGCCGGGCCCGGCGAGGCGCTCAGCCGCCCCGCGTACGTGACATCCGGCAGATATCCGCCGATCGCCGAGCGCGTCTCCATCCGGTGCGCGGCCAGCACGTACAGGTCCAAGGCCTGGGGCTGCGCGGCCAGTCGGGAGAGCCGCATCGGATAGACGAGGCGGTCGCTCGCGAACGAGATCCGCAGCGGGTCGAGCGCGCCGCCGAGCGTCGAGGTGCCGCCCTCGTCCGGTGCGAGGCGGATCGCCACGTAACTCCAGCCTTGATCGACGTACGGGCGCAGCGCCTGCGACAGCCGCTCGGGGAGCCGGAAGCCCTCCTGCTGCAGCCAGTCGGCCAGCGCGTCCGGGTCGGATGCGGTCAGCCGGGCCACGTCGAAGGGTCCGAGCCGTTCGCGTCCCGTGACGCCCACGGGCGCCGAGCTCTCGGGGGCGCCGGCCCCCGCACCGTCGCGCAGCTCAGGGTCCGAGAACGGGAAGTCGCCCTCGCGCGGCCAGAAGTAGCGGCGCTCCTTGTGCACGGGCGCGGTGAGTTCGGCGAGCTCGTCGAAGAGCGCACGGTCGCCGAGCTCCACGTCGGCGCGTGACGGCACCGGCATGATCCAGGCGGCTTCGCGGGCGTCTCCCCGCACCGAGAGACGCATCGCGATCTCCTGCCGCTCGCCGTCCCAGCGCACGGCCGACACCTCGCGGTCCACGGAGATCGAGGAGCCCTCGCCCGGCACCATCGCCCCGCACCCGCAGGCATACGCGGGGCTGATCAGTGACCCCAGTTGGAGCGCGAGAAGTGCGAGCAGTACCGCGGCGATCCGGCGGCCGAGTGGGACTGCCGGCCCTCGATCGTCCCCGACAGTGGCCGGCCGTTCCCGGAACCCGAAGCGCATGCGTCCATCCCCCCGTGCAGACTCACGGGCTCAGACGGCCGCCTACCGTGCGCCGGTTCCCACCAGGACCTTCTCGTCCGCCGCGGCCCTCGGGCCGCCGGCGAGCGCCCGCAGCTGCCGCGCCTCGGCCTGCGTCTCCACGGCGGGCGGAGAACCGGGCAGCGGACGCCCGGCCGACTCGGGCATGATCCAGGCGGCGATCCCGCCGATCACGGCCGCGCCCATGAGGTAGTACGCGGGGATCATGAGGTTCCCCGTGCCGGCGATCAGCGCCGCCGCGATCAGCGGGGTCGTACCGCCGAAGAGCGAGACGGAGATGTTGAAGCCGACGGACAGCGAGCCGTAGCGGACCTTCGTCGGGAACAGCGCGGGCAGCGCCGAGGGCATCGACGAGGTGAAGCCCACCAGGAGCAGACCGAGGCCCGCGAGACCGAGCGCGATCGCCCAGGTCGAGCCGGCACGGATCAGCAGCAGTGCGGGCACGGACAGGAGCACGAACCCGACGCAGGCGCCGCCGATGACGATCCGGTGGCCGACGCGGTCGTTGAGCCGCCCCATCGGGATCTGCACGGCCATCATCAGGACCATCACGCCGATGAGGATCAGGGTGCCGTGCGTGGCGTCGTAGCCGAGTTCCTCGCTGAGGAAGGTCGGCATGTACGAGAGCAGCATGTAGTCGGTGACGTTGAAGACCAGGACGAGCCCGATGCACAGCATCATCGCCCGGCCGTTGCCCACGAACATCTCGCGCAGCTTCGGCTTGGGCAGCGCCTTCTGCTTGGCCTCGGCCTCGTCGGCGAGCGCCTGGAACGCCGGGGTCTCCTCCAGCTTCATCCGCACGTACAGACCGATCAGACCGACCGGTCCTGCGATCAGGAACGGGATGCGCCAGCCCCAGCCGTACAGGTCGGGCTCGGCCATGAACGTGGTGAGGCCCGTCGCGAGCAGGGCACCGGCGACATAGCCGACGAGCGTGCCGAACTCCAGGAACGAGCCGAAGAACCCGCGCTTCCTGTCCGGCGCGTACTCGGCGATGAAGGTGCACGCGCCGCCGTACTCACCGCCGGTCGAGAAGCCCTGCACCATGCGCGCCAGGATCAGCAGCACGGGGGCCCAGACACCGATGGTGTTGTACGAGGGGATCAGACCGATCGCGAAGGTGCCCGCCGCCATCATGATCATGGTGAGGGCGAGGACCTTCTGGCGGCCGATGCGGTCGCCGAGCGGTCCGAAGAAGGCGCCGCCGATCGGGCGGACCAGGAAGGCCGCGGCGAAGGTGCCGAGCGCGGAGAGCACCTGGGCGGTGCTGGAGGCCTCGGGGAAGAAGACATGGCCGATCGTCACGGCGAGATAGCCGTAGACGCCGAAGTCGAACCACTCCATGGCGTTGCCGAGCGCGGCCGCCTTCACCGCTCGCTTTACGAGCGCCGGGTCGGTGACGGTGACGTCGCCGACGGGCGGCTGCGGAGTTTCGGACGGTTGCCGGTCCAGAGTGGTGGGTGACATGAGAGTCGACCATAGGACCCGCTTGCCCGGTTACGTGCCGTGTGCGGTCCTTTGCGTACTGACGGGAAACCCCCTCCTGCCAGGCCTGACGTACACAAGATCAATCGTGGATAAGCGCACGCTTTGTGACCTTTGTCGCGCGCTGAAGCCGCAACCGCAGCCTCCGCGAGGCAACCCGCAGCCCCCGCGAGGCAACCCAGGACCCCCGATACCGGCGTCTTTCTCTCAAAGGCGGGGATACGCGCAGATGAAGGAGCGGCTGGGGGAGGGGGCCGGGCGACCGTGGTGAACGCGGAGCGCAGCGAGCGGCAGTCGGTCTTCGGGGCGGGCGTCCCGATCGGCCGGACCGGAGCCGCGAGCGTCGCGTTATGGCTGCTCGCGGCCGTCCTGGGCGCCCGGCAGATCGCGGCCGCCCTGCGCTCGCCGCCCGGTGAGCGGCTGATCGAGCTGGAGAACTGGATCGGCCCGCTCGGGGTCCTCCAGGTCCGCGGCTCCCTCTATGCCGGCGGGGAGTTCAGCGGTACGCCCTTCACCGGACTCGTCCTCAAACCGCTGAAGCAGTCGGCGGAGCAGTCGCTCGGCGTCGTGTGGACCTTCGGCACGCTGCTCCTGGTCGCGCTCATCGGCGTCGTCGCCGCCCGTGCCCTGCCCGCCCCCGTCACCCGGCGGGCCGCGCTGCTCGGGGCGCCCGTCGCGATCGTGCTGATGATGGTGTCGCTGCCGGTGCGCAACACCCTGCACCTCGGGCAGACCAGCATCATCCCCGTACTCCTGGTCCTGCTCGGCTGTTTCGCCGTCCGCGGCGAACGCGCCGGCGGTGTCCTCATCGGGATCGCCGCCGCCCTCCAGCCCACGGTGCTCCTCTTCGCGCCGCTCCTGTGGTGCACGGGCCGCCGCCGCGCCGCCGTCTCCACCGCCGCCACCTTCGCGGCCGCGACCGCCCTGGCCTGGGCGGCCATGCCCCAGGACTCCTGGACGTACTGGGTGCACCATCTGGCGGGCGCCGGCCTCGGCGGCGCCCCCGCCCAGGTCTCCAACCAGTCCCTGCACGGCGCGCTCCTGCGGCTCGGCCTGCACGGGC
>NZ_JBEPEW010000262.1:0-5856 GCF_040300965.1 Streptomyces mesophilus
AGGCCGAGGCGACCCGGCCGGCGCCGGCGCTCTGCAGGACGGCGCCGTGCTCGAGGACGGGGGCCAGGTTCTCCGTGAAGTTCTCGTGGTACCAGCCGTTGCGCAGGAACGTGTACGGCAGGCCGGAGTCGAGGATCGCCTGCTCGGTCGCCTTGTGCTCGTCGGCCAGCTTGAAGTCGGCCGCAGGGCCGCCCAGTACGCCGGTGTACGCGAGCAGGGCGACGCCCGCGCTCTTCGCGGCGTCGATCACGGCCTGGTGCTGGGCCACGCGCCGGCCGACCTCGCTGCCGGAGACCAGGAGCACCCGGTCGCCCTCGGCGAAGGCGTCGGCCAGGGACTCGGGCCGCGAGTAGTCCGCGATCCGCAGCTCGACACCGCGCTCGGCGAGGGCGGCGGCCTTCTCCTTGTTGCGGACGACGGCGGCGATCCGTCCGGCCGGGACCCCGGCGTCGAGCAGGCTCTCGATGACGAGACGGCCGAGGTTTCCGGTGGCGCCGGTGACGACGAGGCTCATGGCTGAAATCTCCAGGTTCGTACAGTTTCCTTGCGGTCTTCACTCACCTTAGGTCGGGTACTTACTTTTCGAAAGTACCCACTTTGAAGTAAGGTACTTGCATGAGCGAAAGTGTCCTGAGGGATCTCCGGCCGGACGTCAATGCCGCGCAGTGCCCGTCGCGTCCGATCCTCGAGCACGTCACCAGTCGCTGGGGCGTGCTGGTCCTGGCCGCGCTGCTCGACGGCTCGTACCGCTTCAGCGAGCTGCGCCGGCTGATCGGCGGGGTCAGCGAGAAGATGCTGGCCCAGACCCTGCAGACCCTGGAGCGCGACGGCTTCGTGCACCGCGAGGCGCAGCCCGTCATCCCGCCGCGCGTCGACTACTCGCTGACCGAGTTCGGCAGGGAGGCCGCACAGCAGGTCTGGGAGCTGGCGCGCTGGTCGGAGCGGAGCGTGGACAAGGTGCTCGCGGCGCGGGCCGCGTACGACGAGGCGAAGACCTCCTGAACAACCGCAGTACACAGGCGCGTTCGACCAACCGGACGTAAGATCTCCGCATCACTGGGGAACGCGTGTGCGTGTGGGGGTCTCGTGGGGCACCGAGGACTGGCGTGTACGGCTGTGCTGTGCGTGGCCGCGCTGCTGCTCACCGCCTGCAGTGACAGCGGTGGGGACGGGCCGCAAGCGTCCAGACCGCCCAAATCCCCTGCCCCGTCCGGCAGTCAGGCCGGCGGCCGGCCCGATCCGGCCCCGGACTCCACCTTCACGCCGGACCCGGACCGCGTCCCGCACACCCGCGCCGACGCTCTGCGGCTGGCCCGCAAGGTCGCCGCGAGCCCGGACCAGTACGGGCCGGGATACACCAAGCGCTCCCCGTACGAGAGTGATCCCGCCCAGTGGGCCGTGCTCGACGAGAAGTGCGTCTGGCAGCGCGAGCGGCTGCCGAAGGACGTGCTCGCGAGCATCACCACGTACAGCGAACTGCCCGCGGCCGAAGGCAAGGGCCCGGTGCGCGTCAGCTCCGTCGTCACGGTGCACCGCGAGGTCGACGGCGCGGACTGGGAGATGGCCCGCACCCTGGAGGAGGCGCTGCGCTGCCCTGATCAGGAGCTGCGCGCAGGTGAGTGGATCAGGGGCCTGTTCTCCGAGGGCATGGCGCTCGGGCAGGGCACCAACTCGTACGCCGACGACTCGATCTCCGAGAACGGCGAGTACCACAGCGAGCAACTCGGCGGCCCCTACCCGTACAACTGGTCCCAGGCCCGCATTGGCCAGGTGACCATCGCCTCCGTGATCAAGGGCGGCAAGGGCCACACCGAGCAGGAGCTGAACCAGGCGGTCGAGCAGGGCTTCAGCGCCATGGTCGTCCGCGCCGAGCTGGAACTCGGAGGCGACAAGTGACCCGGGCCGTCGAACCGCTCCTGCCCTCCGACCCGTCCTCCCTCGCCGGCCACCGCCTGCTCGGCAGGCTCGGCGCGGGCGGCATGGGCGTGGTCTATCTCGGGCGTACGGAGTCGGGGGCGCTCGCCGCGGTCAAGGTGATCCAGGCCGAGTACGCGCGGGACGAAGCGTTCCGTGCCCGCTTCCGGCGCGAGATCGAGGCCGCGCGGCGCGTGACCAGCCGCTGGTCGGTGCCGCTGACCGGGGCGGACGCCGAGGCCGAACAGCCCTGGCTGGCCACGGCGTTCGTGGCCGGTCCGTCGCTCGCCGAGGCCGTCGAGGCCTGCGGGCCGCTGCCCGAGCGCAGTGTGCGGGCGCTCGGCTCCATGCTCGCCTCGGCGCTCACCGCCGTGCACACGGCCGGTCTGGTCCACCGGGACGTCAAGCCGGGCAATGTGCTGCTCGCCGTGGACGGCCCCCGCCTGATCGACTTCGGTATCGCGCGTACGGCCGACGGCAACCGCGCCGCCGACAGCGGCCCAGACGCCGACGACACCGCGCTGACCGCGACCGATCTGGTCGTCGGCACCCCCGGATTCCTCGCTCCCGAGCAGGCCCAGGGCGGTGAACTCGGACCGCCCGCCGATGCGTTCGCGCTCGGTGGCCTGCTCGCGTACGCGGCGACCGGGCGGCCCCCGTTCGGCACCGGCACCCCCGACGCGCTGCTCTACCGCACCGTCCACGACGAGCCCGACCTCGACGGCGTCAGCGCCGCTCTGCACACGCTCCTGAGCGGGCTGCTCGCCAAGGACCCGGCGGACCGCACCGGTCTCGACTCCCTCGTCGAGGACACCCCGGCCGACGACTGGCTGCCCGACACCGTGGTCCGTCTGGTCGCCGACCGGGCCGCGGCGCTGCTCGCGCTGCCCGGTATCGAGCAGACGCAGCTCGACGCCTCGGAGCTGCCGACACAGGACGCCCCTTCTGCCGAACGGCCCTCCAGCAGACGGAAGTTCCTCCTCATATCGGGCGCTGCGGTGCTCGCCGCGGGCGGTGGCGTCGCCGCATGGGCGGCTTCGATCACGGGCAGCGGCCCCGAGGACCCCGTACCCGAGCACGACCGGTGGCATATCGGCCTCCAGGCGGACCTCTCCGGTCCGCACAAAGCGGCCGGCCGGGCGCAGGAGGAGGGCGCGCGCCTGGCCGTGGAGCAGTTCAACTCCCGTAAGAACTCGGGCAAGAACTCCGGTTCCGGCAAGCAGGCGCCCTTCGAGGTGGGCCTCGTCGTGCGCGACGACGGCGGCGACCCGGCCCGGGCGGCCCGCGTGGCCAAGGACTTCACCCTCGCCCAGGACATCCTCGCCGTCATCGGACCGACCACGGACGACACGGCGCGTGCGGTCCTGAAGGTGTACGACGAGAGCTATCTCGCCCAAGTCGCCGTGTCCCCGGGCGCGATGGACCTGACCGTCCCGTCGCTCGCCTCCCGGAGCCTGTTGCAGGCCAGGCCGCTGGACGCGCACGTGGCCCAGCCGTATGCGGCGCTGGCCGCGGCGGCCGGCGTGAAGGTGCTCGGTCTGGTGCAGGACCGGACCGTGGGGGTGCTCGGCTGGGAGACCGCGGCCATCACCACCAGCTCGCTGCGCGGCACGAAGATCGCCGGCTATCCCCGGGTGGTCCCCGCGCACACCAAGGAGTTCGAGCCGGTCGTCGCCGACATGCTCGACGCGGGCTGCGACGGATTCGTGTTCGCGGGCGGGCCCGACGCGGCCGCCGTCTTCGCCCGCGAGCTGGCCGCCGCGGGCTTCGACGGACTGCGCCTGGCCCCGCAGAGCGTGCTCGATCCCCGCTTCCTGAAGGACGCGGGCGAAGCCGCCGAGGGCTGGCAGCTCACCGCGTCCTTCGTCGACCCGGCCGCCGTGCCCGAACTGGAGCCGTTCACCAAGGCGTTCACCAAGCGCTACGGGCGTCCGCCGGGCTACCAGGCGGCCGAGGCGTACGACGCGGTGAACCTGATCATCGAGGGTCTCCTGGCGACCGGGCGCAAGAGGCCCGCCCGCGAGGCCCTGACGCGCCGGCTGCGGAAGTCCACGTACAAGGGACTGACGAAGACCCACGGCTTCGACCCGGAGGTGGGCAGCTTCACGCAGTGGAGCGTGCACCGCTACGAGGTGGCCGGCGGGCGCTTCCAGTACGCGGGAGCGGTGCCACCGCCGCCGTCGGACTAGCGGCCTTGGACCCCTGAACCAGCGGCCGTGGACCCCGGAATGAGCGGCCGTGGACCACTGAACCAGCGGCCGTGGACACCTGGAGCAGCAGCCGTGGAACCACTGAAGCCCTCCGACCCCGCCGAGATCGGCGGGCACCGCCTGATCGCCCGGCTCGGCGCCGGCGGTATGGGCGTGGTCTATCTCGCGCGCACCGCGCACGGTTCGCCGGTCGCGCTCAAGGTGATCCGCGCCGAGCACGCCGCCGACCCGGGCTTCCGGGCCCGCTTCCGCCGCGAGGCCGAAGCCGCCGCCCGGATCACCGGCCCCTGGACCGTGACCGCGACCGCGGCCGACGCCGAGGCCCGTGAACCTTGGCTGGCCACGGCGTTCATCCCCGCGCCCTCGCTCGCCGAAGCGGTCGCGGACCACGGTCCGCTGCCCCTGCGCACGGTCCGCATCCTGGGCGAGCGTCTCGCGGAAGCCCTCGCCGATGTACACGCCACGGGCCTGGTGCACCGCGATGTGAAACCCGCGAACGTCCTGCTCGCCGCCGACGGCCCCCGCCTCATCGACTTCGGCATCGCCCGCACCGCCGAGGCCACCGCGCTCACGGCCGCCGACTCGGTGATCGGCTCACCCGGCTATCTCTCGCCCGAACAGGCCCAGGCCCGGGCCGGCGAGATCGGCCCGCCCAGCGATGTCTTCGCGCTCGGCTGCGTCCTCGCGTACGCGGTGACCGGACGGCGGCCGTTCGGATCGGGCACGATCGCGACGATCCTCTTCCGTACGGTCCACGAGGAGCCCGAACTCGAGGGCGTACCCGAGCCGTTGGCCGCGCTCGTACGGGATTGCCTGGCGAAGGACCCGGGCGCCAGGCCCACCGCTTCGGCCGTACGCGAGCGCCTCGCGGGCGCCGTCGCGGCGGGCGCCGACTGGCTGCCGCCCGCGCTGCCCCGGCTGATCGCGGAGCGTTCGGCCCGCGTCCTCGACCTGCCGGTTCCGGAGCCGACCCAGGTGGACACGGCGCCTGCCACGCCCGGGCCGCCGGTCGGCCGCCGCCGTCTGCTCGGCCTCGGGGCGGCGGGGGCGGTGGCGCTCGCGGGCGGGGGAGTGGCGTGGTGGGCGTCGGGGCGGGACGAGACCGCGGGCGGCACCGGAAGCGGTCCTGTGCCGACGTACGGCATCGGGCTGCAGGTCGACCGGAAGAGCCCGGCCGGCCGCGGAATCGTACGGGGTGCGGAGCTCGCGGTGGCGCAGTTCAACGCCCGCGAGGACCGGCCCTTCAGTGTTGAGCTCCGTGAAGTCCCCGGCGTGCCCACCGAGGCGGCGGCCACGGCGCGCCGACTGGTCGCCGACAAACGGGTGGTGGCGGTGATCGGGCCGACCTCCGAGGCCGCCGTGCGGGCCGTCGTCCCCGCGTACAAGAAGGTGTCCATGCCGCTGCTGCTCACGACACCGGTCGGCAGCGACGTGGACGGGACCCGCAACCGAGGGCTACTGAAGCTCAGCCCGGATCTCAACACCCAGGTCAGCGCGATGACTCGCTTCCTGTCGGCCGTCGAACCCGTCACAAGGACGGCGGTGGTCGAGGACCGTGCGGGCGGCGAGCTGAGCTGGCGTTTGGCCCGGGCGCTCAAGGAGTTCCCACCCTCCGAGGGTCGCACGACCGTGCACCAAGTGGCGGCCGAACGCAGCGACTTCGCCGCAGCGGCCAGGGCGGCGCTCGCCGCGGGCGCCCAGGCCGTCGTGTACTCGGGCCTCTCGTCCGGGC
>NZ_JBEPEW010000263.1:0-5833 GCF_040300965.1 Streptomyces mesophilus
GTCCGGAGGCGGCGGCTTCGAGGGACCGCGCGGCGGCGAGGGCCGGCGTGCCTTCGGACCCTTCGGGCCCGGCGGCTTCGACCCCCGTGGCTTCGGAGGGCCCGGCCCCTGGGGCGGGCGCGGACGCGGCGGCGGCCGAGGACGGGCGCGGCGCGGTGATGTGCGCGCCTCGATCCTGGCTCTGTTGAAGGACCGGCCGATGCACGGTTACGAGATGATCCAGGAGATCGCCGAGCGCAGCGGCGGGGCGTGGAAGCCCAGCCCGGGGTCGGTGTACCCGACCCTTCAGCTGCTCGAGGACGAGGGCCTGATCACCAGTGAGTCCGAGGGCGGCAAGAAGCTGTTCTCGCTCACGGAGGCCGGCCGTACGGCCGCCGACGAGGGCCCGGACGCCCCCTGGGAGGATGCCGGCCGCGGCGTCGACTGGGAGACGGTCAATGAGATCCGGCAGGCCGGATTCGGGCTGATGGAGGCCTTCGGTCAGGTCTGGAAGACCGGGTCCGCGGAGCAGCGGGAGAAGGCGCTTGCGGTCGTCAACGAGGCCCGCAAGAAGCTCTATCTGATCCTCGCCGACGAGGACTGAGCCGGCCGGCCGAGGCCGGTCCGGTCGGCTGAGGACTGAGTCCTGGCTGAGGACTGAGTCCGGCCGGCAGGTGAAACGGCAGGCGCCCCACGCGAACGTGCGTGGGGCGCCTGTCGTTTGGGGCTCGGCTCAGACGACGAGCGCGTTCAGCTTGCGCAGCGACTCGTTGAGAGCCGCCGTCGCCGAGTCCTTGAGCTTGCCCGCCATCAGCGTCACGGCCGCACCCGTGAACTCGCCGTCGATACGCATCACCGTGGCGTTGCCGTCGGGCGTCAGGGTGTAGGCCTGCTTGAGGTTCACCCCCATCGGGCCCTTGCCGCGGATGGTGAACGAACGGCCGTCCTCGAGGGACTCCACCGTCCACACCGCATCGGCGGGGAAGCCCATGAGCTTCATGCTCTCCTCGAACGTGTCGCCCTGCTTGATCGATTCGGGCGCCCCCTTGGGGAACCCGGTGTGCGTCACGCTCCACTCGCCGAACACGGAGAAGTCAGTGAGCTTCTCCCAGACCTTTTCGGCGGGAGCGTCGATGCGTGCTTCCGCGCTGACTTCGGCCATGCGACCACCCCTTCTCGTCAAGCGCTGCGGTGGTAGCGCAGCGGCGGTGTCGCGGAACGTAGCCTCGCAGTCGGGAAGTTACAAGACTGACGACTCGTCAGAAATTGTGGAGCCCGTGCTCCGAGACCCGCGGCGATGCCCTCACCGTTGCCTCCCGAGGGCTTCAGCGGCCGATCCTGCGGATCACCGCGGCGTCGAAGAGATCCAGTGCGCGCGGGTGCGGGCCCTCATCATGGCAGTGCCACGCCTCCCAGAACAGGTCCGCGGGCAGGGCGTCCTCGGGGGCGTAGACCCGGTACACGTACTGCTTGCCGTCGATCGCCGGCAGCGCGACCAGCCAGCAGCCGCACTCCTCGGGCGGGGCGTCGCGCAGCCGGGCGGGCCGGGTGGCTCGGGGCATGACGACTCCTTTCGGCGGGCGTGCCGGATGGCGAACTGGGCGGCGCTGCTCTGGTGTTGCTCGGGTGCCCTGGGGGACGAAAGCCAGACAGTCCATGGTTGCGCTGGGGGAGTGCGGTGAAGGTCTGCGCGCCCCCACCGTTCCAGGAGGGGAGATCTCATCCGTAAGGAGGAGAACCCGTACACCTATCCCCAACCTGTGTCGGACGTGAAGATGCTTCCCGGCGGGGATGCCCAGGAGCGTGCCGGGCTGATGGGGTGGCAGGTGTGCACAGCCCCACCAGGCCGGATGCGGATCAAGGACTCCCGCACCCGCGCCCGCCCAGGACCGAACCCGACGGCGAGCTCGACGCCGAGCTGCAGTCGGTGATCGCGGGCGCCCGCAGGCGTGCCCTGCGCGGGGGAGACGGCCAGCTCGACACGGCCCATCTGCTGCACTCCCTGCTCGAATCCGATCCGGCGGTACGGGCCGTCTTCGACGACGGTGCGCGGGTGGCGCGGCTGCTCGGTCTCCTGGTGCAGCGCTCCATCGGCTACGGGCTGCGCTGGCAGGGCAGGGTCGAGGACTCGGGCGCCGTTCCGGTCGTACGGGAACGGAGCGCGCGGGAAGGGGCCGGCTGGTCGCCCTCGGCGCTGAGTGCGATGGAGCTGGCGCGGTCGCGCGCCCATGAGGGTGGCCGGGAGAGCGCAGACGGGATCGATGTGCTCGCTGCCCTCGCGGCCGATGCCGATTGCCGGGCGGTGGAGATCCTGCGCCGGTCGGGTGTGGATCCGCAGACCTTGATCGAGCGGATCGACGGGGGGTTCGGCGAGCCTCTGACGGGCTGATCGGCGCCTGTGCGCGGGCCGTTGACGTATCCCCCTCGGACACCTGGTGAAGACCCCGTCTCGCTCCCCGAGATGTCAGGGGTATCGGTGGTGACGCTCATGACGGCGCCTGTCATCATGGCCGCGTGTCTACGTCCAAGGGGATTCAAGGGGACCGGGGCCGCAGCGTCGGACTGACGCTCGCTCTGGTGTCGGCGCTGGCGTTCGGCGGCTCCGGCGTGGCGGCGAAGCCGCTCATCACGGCAGGGCTCGACCCGCTGCATGTGGTCTGGCTGCGGGTGGCGGGTGCGGCGCTTGTACTGCTGCCGGTGGCCTGGCGCCATCGCCAACTGCTGGTGCGCAGGCCCGCCTTGCTGGCCGGTTTCGGCCTGTTCGCCGTCGCGGGCGTCCAGGCCTGCTACTTCGCGGCGATCTCCCGTATCCCGGTGGGCGTGGCCCTCCTCATCGAGTACCTCGGACCGGCGCTCGTGCTCATCTGGATCCGTTTCGTCCAGCGCCGGCACGTCACGCGCGCCGCGGCGGTCGGCGTGGTGCTCGCGGTCGGCGGGCTCGCCTGTGTGGTCGAGGTCTGGGCGGGGCTCAGCTTCGACGCGATCGGCGTGCTCCTCGGTCTCGGCGCCGCGGTCTGCCAGGCCGGGTACTTCATCCTCGGCGACCACGGCAGCGACTCGGGCGAACAGGCCCCGGACCCGCTCGGCGTGATCGCGTACGGCATGCTGATCGGCGCCCTGATCCTGACGGTGATCGCCCGGCCCTGGGAGATGGACTGGTCGGTGCTCGCCGGCAGCGCCGACATGGGCGGTACGGCGGTGTCGGGATGGTTGCTGCTCGGCTGGGTGGTGCTGATCGCCACGGTGCTCGCGTACGGCACGGGCCTGCTCTCCGTACGCAGGCTCTCGCCGCAGGTGGCCGGAGTCGTCGCCTACCTCGAGGCGGTCGTCGCGACCGTGCTGGCCTGGTTCCTGCTCGGCGAGCATCTGTCCGCGCCCCAGATCATCGGCGGTGCGGTCGTCCTGACCGGTGCCTTCATCGCCCAGTCCGCCACTCCTGTGAAGGCGGCGCCCGAGCCCGTCGCGAGGGGCGGTCCGCAGGACGAAACGGCATTGTCCGCGAGCCGGGCCGAAGCGTAGGGTGGCGATCATGCACACACGAGCGCTTGTCCTTCCGCCTCCTGCCGCCTAGCGCGGGCGGTCGGAGTCAACCACCGAGATCCGCCCGGGAGTTCCCGGGCCGGTGACGGCTGCCCGCAGACGACAGTCCTTTTCGTCTGTCCTGTGCGGAGAGCCTCGTGTCGAATGCTGTTTCCACCCAGGGTGCCGTCGTCGCCCCTGGTTCCCCTGCCCTGTCCGTCGGACGCGGCCTGCTCTATCTGATCGTCGCCGGTGTCGCCTGGGGTACCGCCGGAGCGGCCGCGCTCCTGGTGTTCCAGTCCAGCGAACTGCGCCCCGTCGCCCTGTCGTTCTGGCGCTGCGCAGGCGGCCTCGTACTGCTGCTCGTGGCCGGGCTGCTGCGGCGCGGCGGCGGCCGGGTGCGTGCCAAGGTGCGGCCGGGGCGGATGATCGCGCTCGGTGTCGCCCTCGCCGTCTTCCAGACCGCGTACTTCGCCGCCGTATCGGCCACCGGCCTGGCCGTCGGTACGGTGGTCACGCTCGGTGCGGGCCCCGTGCTGATCGCGCTGGGGGCCAGGTTGCTGCTCGGTGAACGGCTCGGGATCGGCGGCGCCCTGGCCGTTGCCGGTGCACTCGCGGGCCTGGTCGTGCTCGTCTTCGGCGAGGGCGGCGGAGGTCCGGGCGAGGTCGACCCGGCCGGTGTCCTGCTCGCGATCGCGTCCGCCGCCGGGTACGCCGTGATGACCCTGCTCACCCGCTGGTGGGGCAGGGACGGTTCGGGCGCCGACACCCACACCACGACCGTGTGGACCTTCGGGATCGCCGCACTGTGCCTGCTGCCGTTCGCGGCCGTCGAAGGTCTGCTGCCCCACACCGATCAACTCGGCCGGATCCTCGGTCTGATGCTGTACGTCGCGGCCGTACCGACCGCGCTGGCCTACGCCCTGTACTTCGCGGGGGCGGCCGCGGTCCGCTCGGCCACGGTCTCCGTGATCATGCTGCTCGAACCGGTCAGTGCGGCCATCCTCGCGGTGCTCGCGTTCGGTGAGCATCTGACCGCGGCGACGGTGGTGGGCACCCTGCTGATGCTGCTCGCCCTGGCGGGGCTCGCGGTGGCGGAGACGCGGAGCGCTGCCCGTACATCACTGAGCGCCGCCCGTACATAGCGCAAGGGCCGCCCTCGACGGGAGGGCGGCCCTTCTGCGTGTTCACGCGACGCGTGCGCTCACAAGCCGCGCAGATACTCCGGCAGTTCGACCCCCGGCTCCAGGTCCTCGGAGGGAATCGGCGCGCCGTACGTGCGGGCCACCGGCACCACGCCGGCCCAGTGGGGGAGCTCCAGCTCCTGGGGATCGTCGTTGGGGCCGCCGGTGCGGATCTTCGCGGAGACCTCGGCCAGGTCGACGCGGAGCACCGCGGTGGCGGCCAGCTCCTTGGTGTCCGCCGGGCGGGAGTCCGCGGCCCGGCCGGCCACGACCTGGTCGACGATGGCGTCCAGGGCCAGCCGCTTCTCCTGCGTATCGGTGACCTGGTGGGCGGTGCCGTGCACCATCACGGAGCGGTAGTTGAGCGAGTGGTGGAACGCCGAGCGGGCGAGCACGAGACCGTCCACATGCGTCACCGTCAGACAGATGGGCAGGCCCGGGTCGGCCTGGCCCGCCATCCGCAGCGGGCGCGAGCCGGTCGACCCGTGCACGTAAAGTCGCTCGCCGACCCGCGCGTACAGCGTGGGCAGCACCACCGGGGCGCCGTCGCGGACGAAGCCCATGTGGCAGAGGTAGGTCTCGTCGAGTATCGAATGCACCAATTCCCGGTCGTAGTGCGCGCGCTCCTTGGAGCGGGTGGGGACGGTGCGCTCCGTCGGTGCATACGAGTCCGGGGTGGTGGTCGGCTCCGTGGTCTCCGGCGCAACGCTCATTGCGATCTCCATTGCATTAGTGCATACTCATGTTTGTGCTAGGAGGATATCGGATCGAAGGCCGACGCGCAGCAGAGATTGCGGCCAGCGTCGAGGACGCCGTGGGCAGGGGAGACCTGGAGCCCGGCCAAGTGCTGCCGCCCATGCGGGAGTTGGCCCTCGAGCTGGGGGTCAATCCGAATACGGTCGCGTCGGCGTATCGCACCCTGCGGGAGCGGGGAGTGATCGAAACGGCCGGGAGGCGCGGCAGCCGGGTCCGCTCGCGGCCCGCGAGCACCGCGCGCGACGCGATCCGGGTCGAAGCACCCGAAGGCGTACGGGACGTCTCGCTCGGCAATCCCGATCCCGCGCTGCTGCCTTCCCTCACCGGAGCGTTCGCCGCGGCGGCCGCGCGCAGCGACCGGCAGCCGGTCATGTACGCCGAGGCAGCCGTGGACC
>NZ_JBEPEW010000264.1:0-5751 GCF_040300965.1 Streptomyces mesophilus
CGCCGTCGACCCCGCACAGCGCCCGCGCCATGGCCACGGACAGCGGCCGCACGAGCGGGAAGAGGCCCACGACCGCGGCCGGCGGCAGAGCGAGCGCGTACGCGCCGAACTGGCCGAGCACCGAACCGCGGAACAGTGTGTCGCCGCCGCCCGCGAGCGGCAGCACCACCAGCGCGCCGACCAGCCAGAACGGCATCAACAGGGCGCCGCCCAGGACCAGATGGACCCACCGGAGGCGGGCCGTCCGGCCGAGCAGCGCCCCGGCGGCGGTACGAGGGCTCATACGGTGATCGAGACCGCTGTGCTGTCGTGCGCCACGGCCGAGCGCGCGGCGAAGAAGCGCACCCCGAGTGCGATCACGAGCATCCCGACGATCATCTGCCCAGCGTAGGTCAGCATGACCAGCGCGGTGGGGCGCTCCGCGATGTCCCCGGCGCCGAGCGAGGCGAGCGTCAGCCAGGCACCCCAGCAGGCGGTCGCGCCGGAACCGACCCAGGCGAGGGCCAGCGGTACGGCGAGCGGCAGCCGGGGCGGCACACGGAAGGCGATGACCAGGACGCCGGCAACCGCGGTCAGCGGGAAGAGGGCGTGCAGCACCTCGAGGGCGCAGGTGTCGGTCGCGCGGTCGCGGACGGCGTCCGCGCCGAGGCCCGCGGTCGAGCCGGAGGCCCACATCAGGTGGACGGCGACGGGGAACAGGGCGACGACGGCGGCGGTCAGGGCGAGGGGACGGGAAGCGGGGGTGGTCACATCGCCCACCCGGCCGCGCCACAGGTGACCCCACCGCCGGCGGGCGTAGAGGGCGAACAGGCCGCCCAGCGCGACCCCTTGGAGGATGAAACCGCCGTACACCACCCCGAACACCCACTCGTCCAGGAACGGCTCCGACGCGGACTGGGTCTGCACATCGCCGCCCAGCACCTTGATCAGGAGCTGCACCGGGAACCCGGTCATGATCGGGGCGAGCAGTCCGCTCGCCACCCACACCGGCACCAGCAGCAGCCAGGCCGGCACGCGCAGGCCCCAGGGACGGGTGAGCAGCAGGGCGAGCGCGATGACGCAGGCGTCCATCAGGACGGTGACGGTGTTGGCGACCAGCATCGTGGTGCGGTGCTCGAGCAGCGAACTGCCGTCGGGGATCCCGATGTGACTGCCCAGGATCCAGGCGAACTTGAGCGTCAGATACGGGAGGCAGGAGACGATCGCGGCGAGGCGCAGGAGCCGGTGTGCGGGAGACAGGGCGGGCGGGGCGAGGGCTGGAGCGAGCGGTGTCCTGGTCATGGGACCAAGCTCCCGCCCGCACCCGTGCCACCACGTCCTGCGCGCTGACGATCCGCCTCCGCCGTGCGGGGGAGACGGGGTCAGCCTCGGGGTTGCGGGGTCAGCCTTCTCTCACCGGCTCACCCCCCGCACGACCCCGCGATCTTCCCGTTCTCGTCGATGTCGATCGGGAACCCGTCGTTGTCGCCGAAGGTCACGGTCCAGCCGTGGGTGAGCGTCATGGACGTGGCGTCGTCGGCGAGCCAGAACCGGGGCTCGTGCGAGTAACAGGTTGCGGGGTTCGGTCCCCGGACGGCTCGCAGGTACTCGCTCACGAACTGCTGCTCGAGCTGTTTGCGGCGGGCCGCGTCGTCATCACCGGACTTGACGGCTGCCACCAGACCTCCGTAGAAACCGGACACCGTGGGGTCGCCGCCCTTGCCGTGTCCGGCGACGGGCCGGCACGTCAGACCGGTGACCCGGCCCGTGGCCGGGTCGAACGTGAGGGACACCGTCCGGTCGACCCGCCGTGTCCCCTGGTAGAGCGAGACCTCGCCCGCCGCCAGCACCCCGTCGACCTGTTCACCGCAGGTCACGCCGAGGGAGTCGGTGCCCCAGATCCGTTCGTACGTGGACCGGTCGGCGAACAGCGTGGCGACGGCGTCCGGATCCACCTCGGCGCGGGTCGCCGGGTTCTGCTGGCGCAGGGCGGACAGGAACAGGGTGCGCAGGGTCTGGGAGGGGTCCGCGAGCGGGACCGGATCCGGATGCGTGGGCGCGCCCGTGGGACCGGTGTCGGGGCTCGGCGCGGCCGTGGCCTGCACCGGGGCACCGACCAGGCCGGGGCCGCTCCGGGACACGAAACCGGCCGCGAGGGCCACGGCCGCGACGGCCGCCGCCGCGCTCAGCTGCAGCCGCCGGCGGCGCCGCCGCACGGTGGAGACGACCGCGTTCGCGTCGTAAGTGCGGGGAGGTACCTGCTCCGTACGGTCGAGCATGGCCGCGGCCAGCTCCTCCTCCAGGTCGATCCGGGTCATGCCGCTCCTCCGGAACTCGCGCGCGTCGCCTGTGGGTTGATGGTCGAGCGGAGCTTCGCGAGCCCCCGGGCCGCCTGGGATCTGACCGAACTGGCCGAGATGTCCATCAGGCAGGCGATCTCCGTGTCGTCGAGTTCTTCGAAGTACCGCAGCACCAGCACGGTCCGCATGCCGATCGGCAGGGTGTGCAGGCCGCGTATCAACTCGTCGCGGACATGAAGGCTTTGGAACGGATCGGTGTCCGGTCCGGCCCGTTCGCCGCCGATGCCGTCGTCCAGGGGAATCTCCGTGCGCCCGCGCAGCCTGCGCCAGCGGTCGTTCGCGAGATTCACCAGGATCCGGCGCGCATACGCCTCCGGAGCGTCGGCGGAACGCACCCGCCGCCAGTGCCGGCACACCTGCTCCAGCGTGGACTGCACCAGATCGTCGGCCAGATGGCGCTCGCCGGTGAGCAGCAGCGCGGTTCTGAAGAGCGACGACGACCGTGCCTGCACGAAGGCCGTGAAGGCCGGCACGTCAGCCGCCCGCATACGCGGGCCCCGGCTGATGTCTCTGCGGCATGTCCGCCCCCTTACGAAGCCGCCCTGGCTTCCCGCTCAACCTGACGGAGCAGGCGGCCGAGTTGCTGCACGCGAATTTCCGCCGTGACCGAAGCGTTGCCTGCCGGGGGCGGCGGGGACGGGCCTGTCGGTCTTACGCCAGTGTCAGGACGACCTCGTCGATCTCGGCGTCCCGTGCCGCGGCGAACCCGGAGCCATGGCCCGTCACGACGAACCCGCACTTCTCGAGCACCCGGACCGAGCCCGCGTTGTCCGCCGCGGCGCGGGCGTGCAGCGGGCGGTCCGTGACCTCCGCGATGAGCAGGCGCAGGGCGGCCGTGGCCACACCGCGGCCCCAGTACGCGCGGTCGATCCAGTACGTGACCTCCAGCTCGCCCGGCTCGCCGTAGACCGCCGCGCTGCCGACCACATCGCCGTCGAGCAGCACCGTACGGACCACGTACTCGGCGCAGATGCGCTCCCAATGTGCCGCGAACAGGTCCCAGTCCGCCGACTTCGGCGAGACGAAGGCGGCCGTGCGCATCGACTCCGGATCGTTCATCTGCCGGAAGAAGACCGGCAGATCACTGGAGTGGACCGGTCGCAGGGCGATATCGGTCACCGGCTGTACCGCGTCGAACATTCAGAGCCTCCGGGTCGCGAGCGTAAGACGGTCCCGCGCGTCGAACAGCGCGTCCTTGATCATCTGTTCGTGGGCGGGTGTCAGACGCGCCACAGGCACCGAGCAGCTGATCGCGTCACGGGCGGGCGTGCGGTAGGGGATCGCGACACCGAAGCAGCGCAGCCCGAGGGTGTTCTCCTCGCGGTCCACCGAGATGCCCTGCTCGCGGATCTGGTGCAGCTCCTCGATCAGCTGCTCGCGGTCCGTGATCGTGTGCTCGGTGAGCGGCGCGAGCGTCTCCGGCAGCATCTTGCGCACCTGCTCGTCGGTGTGGGTGGCGAGCAGCGCCTTGCCGAGCGAGGTGGAGTGCGCGGGCAGCCGCCGCCCCACGCGCGTGAACGGGCGCAGATAGTGCTGGGACTGGCGGGTGGCCAGATAGACGACGTTCACGCCGTCCAGACGCGCCAGGTGGATGGTCTCCGTGGTGTCGTCGGAGAGCCGGTCGAGCGTCGGACGGGCCGCGGCCACCACCTCGTCGCCGTCGATGTACGAGGTGCCCACGAGCAGGGCGCGGACGCCGATGCCGTAGCGCGTGCCCGTCGCGTCCGTCTCGACCCAGCCGAGCTCCACGAGCGTGCGCAGCAGCATGTAGAGGCTGGACTTGGGGTACCCGACCGCTTCCTGCACCGCCGCCAGCGAGTGCATTCCGGGCCGGCCCGCGAAGTACTCGAGCAATTCCACGGTCCGCACAGCGGACTTGACCTGCGCACCACCGCCGGTGTCGGCTGCAGACATCGCCCTTGACCCCTTCGTTCGCCAACGCATAGCCTCCAAAGCGATTCACATTCGGAGACAGCGTTCAGCATATCGAACGGCCCTGGTGAGCGGCAGAGTTTTCCCAGGTTCTCGTGGCGGACCACCGAGAACGGCGGGGCGAAACCGTGCACTTCGGGCGTTCGGGAAGGACCGGCCGTGGCAGCAGCACAAGTCTGGAGCGTCGACCCCCGTAACGGGAAGCCGCGTGAGCAGGTTGCGGTCGAGGCCACAGCTCAGGAGATCGACCGCGTGGTGCGCGCGGCCCATGCGGTACGCGAGACGCTGGCCGACCGCGCCGTGCGCGCCGCGTTCCTGCGCACCGCCGCCGATCTGCTCGACGAGGCCGCCGCCCATGTAGTCGAGGCCGCCGACGCGGAGACCGCGCTCGGCCCCGGCCGCCTCAACGGGGAGCTCGCGCGCACCAGTTTCCAGCTGCGCTCCTTCGCCGGCCTCGTCGACGAGGGCGCATTCCTCGACATCGTCATCAACCACGCCGACGACTCCCGCACCCCGCCGTGGCCGGATCTGCGCCGCTACAAGGTGCCGCTCGGCGTCGTCGCCGTCTACGCCGCCTCCAACTTCCCGCTCGCCTTCTCCGTCCCCGGCGGCGACACCGCGAGCGCGCTCGCGGCCGGCTGCCCGGTCGTGGTCAAGGCGCACCCGGACCACCCGGCCACCTCCGAGATCTGCGCCTCGGTGCTGCGCCGCGCGGCCGTGCAGAACGGACTGCCCGAGGACGTCGTGCAGTTGGTGCACGGATTCGAGGCGGGCGTCGAACTCATCAAGCACCCGTTGATCTCCGCGGCCGGCTTCACGGGTTCGGTACGCGGCGGACGCGCGCTCTTCGACGCGGCGGCCGCCCGTCCGCACCCGATCCCGTTCCACGGCGAACTCGGTTCGCTCAACCCGGTGGTGATCACCGAGGCCGCCGCGATCGAGCGCGGTGAGCAGCTCGGCGCGGGGCTCGCGGGCTCGATGACCCTGGGCGTCGGCCAGTTCTGCACCAAGCCGGGCTTCGTGCTCGTACCGGCCGGTGCGAACGGCGACACCCTCGTCAAGGAACTGACGCACGGCGTCAGCGAGGTCGAGGCCGGCGTGCTGCTCGACCACCGGATGCGGGACGCCTTCATCCAGGGCGTCGCCGCGCGGGCCGCCCTGGACGGAGTCGAGGCGCCCGTCACCCCGGGCTCGGGCGGTGAGCACACGGTCGGCGCGGGCTTCCTCACCGTGGACGCCGCGCGCCTGGTCGAGGAGGGTGCGCACGATCTGCTCCTGGAGGAGTGCTTCGGGCCGGTCACCGTCGTCGCCCGCTACGACGACGAGGCCGAGATCACCGCCGTACTGTCGCGGCTGCCCGGCAATCTGACCGCGACCCTGCACCTGTCCGAGGTCGAAGCCGGGGACCCGCAGGGCCGCGGCGCCGCGCTCCTCGCCGAGCTCACCGCGCTCGCGGGCCGCGTCCTCGTCGGCGGCTGGC
>NZ_JBEPEW010000265.1:0-5726 GCF_040300965.1 Streptomyces mesophilus
GCCGCAGTTCGGGATCCTGCTGCCGGCAGCGGTCGAGCAGCTCGCGGTCCGGTGCGCGACCGGCCCCGGCATCGTCGAGTACGGCGGCGAGCGCGGCCACGTCGTCCGCCGGACTGCCCGTGCCCCGGGGCCTTACGAGCCGCGCCCCGGAGGCACCGAGCAGCACACCGTCGGGCGTCACGGCGCCATGCGCCGCGCCATGCGCGTGCAGGCGCGCGAGCGCTCCGGCGAGTACGGCACCGATTCCGCGGACGACCGGCTCCGCAAGCCCTCCGTACAGCAGGCCGCGCACTTCGGCGAGGGTCAGCGACGGGACGTGGCGGCAGACGAGCCACGGCAGGTCCTGATCGCTTCCGGAGTCGACGTACGACACGAGCCCGGGCCCGTCGGCGGCCCGCAGCAGGTCCACCGAACGCGCCAACTCACCGTGGATGAGAGTGACTTCGACATGTCCGGGCGCCTGGCCGCCGTGTGCGAGATAGCGGCGCTCCCCGCCCGCCTCCGTGAGCACGGCGAGCAGCCGGTACGGGCCCAGCGCGCGCGGATCCCCCTGGTGCAGGTCTTCCATGAACAGCTCCCCCGAGCGCACACCTCCCGCCCCCCGGCCAGGATCGGCGCACACTTACGGCAGGGTAGACCCGGAATGCCGGATTCATGAGCCCCTGAGGCCTCGTACCTCAGAGGTCGCCGCTTCAGCTGGCGCACCTGTCACGGGCACCCCTGCGACCCGGCGCACCTCACCATGTGGGCATCGCCCGCAACTGCTCCCCGTGCGCCACGAACACCCGCCCCGCAGCCCCCGTGAGGCGCCACCCCAGCTGCCCGGAATCATCGCTGAGCACCCACAGTTTGGCCCCGGACAGCGCGTCGAGCACGGCCACACCGCGGTCGTGGGGACGGTCGTCGTCGCCCCGGCGGCCGGCTCCCAGCGGTACGTACAGGGCCTGCCCCTCACGTACGGGAGGCCGCACCGGCAGCGGGGTGTGCTGGTAGAGGTTGTCCGCGTAGCCGACGTCCGTGGACCAGATCCGTGAGCCGTCGGCGGCGTCCAGGCAGAGGAGTACGCCGTCGGAGAGCCAGGGACGCGGAACGTACAGCTTGCCGTCGGCCACCGCCGGGGCGCCCCAGGAACGCTTGGCCACCCCGGAGTCGTAGTCCTGCGCCCAGCGTTCCCCGCCGTCCCGCGCGTCGACCACCTTGATCGCGTCGCCGCCCACGCAGAACGCGTCCTCGTCCACCGCCGGCGCCAGGCCGGTCTCGACGACGTACGGCTCGACCGGCCCGAAGTCCTTCTCCCACCGCACCTCGCCGGTGAGGGCGTCGTAGGCGACCCCTTGCCCCTCGCGTGCGCAGACAAGCAGCCGCCCGTCCGCGACCGCCGCTCCGACCGGCCCTTGCGAGGCCACAGCCCGACGTGAACGCCAGCGCACCCGGCGGGTGTTGAGCGCCACGGCCACGACCCGCCGCCCCTTGTCGAGCACATAGGCGTGCAGCGGGTCCAGGGCGAGCGCCTGCGCCGCGACCGCCTCGTCCGTGTCCCACTGCACCGCGCCGCTGCGGGCGTCCAGCGCGGTCAGCCAGCCGCCGCGGGTCACGACGAGCAGGGTGCGGTCCGTGCCGAGCAGGGAGCTGTGGCGCACGGGCGCCCCGTTCCCCGGCCAGGACCAGGCGCGCTCCCCCGTCTCCTGGCGCCACGCGGCGAGCCCGCCGCCGGACGGGGCGACGACGACCCGGTCCACGGCTACGGGGTCCGGGCCGTCCGGGTGGATGCCGTCCGCCTTCCACAACGCGTCGGGCACGGCGCCGGGTCGGGGGTTCGCGAGCGGCTCGGCGTACGGGACACCGCTGTCGCTGATACGGGGACCTTCGGAAGCGCCCCGCCGCAGCCACCAGGTGAGCCCGCCACCGGCGGCCACGACGGCTGCGGCCGCCGACAGGACGCGCCTGCGCGAAGGCCGCCCCGGCGGGCGGTCCTGTGCGCGGGCGAGCGCGAGGGCACGCTCGGCCTCACGGGTGCGCCGCTCGATCTCGCCCCGCAGGGGTTCGCGACGCCACGGCGGGTCGCCCGGCTTCCCCAGCAGCGATGACAGCCGCTCGGGTGCGGGACGGGCCGCCGTGTCCTTGGCCAGGCAGGCGCCGAGCGGTCCGAGCAGCGCGGACGGCACTCCGGTGAGGTCCGGACTCTCGTGTACGACACGGAAGTTGACGGCAGCGGGATGGCCCGCGCCGAACGGGGCCCGCCCCGTGCAGGCGAACGCGAGCACGGCGCCGAGCGAGAAGACGTCCGCCGCCGGGCCGGTGCGGCGCCCGGTCACCTGCTCGGGAGGCGCGTATCCGGGGGTCGCGGGCGCCGTGCCGGGGTCGGTGAGGGTGAGGCCGTACTCGGGCCGGGCGATGCCGAAGTCGATGACGCGGGGGCCGTCGCGGGTGAGCACGATATTCGACGGCTTCAGGTCCCGGTGCACCAGACCGGCACCGTGGATCACGGTCAGCGCGCGGGCCAGATGGATTCCGAGCGCCCGCGCGCCCGCCTCGTCGAAGGGGCCGCAGGAGCCGACCGCTTCGTGCAGCGTCGGACCGGCGAGGAACTCGGCGGCGATCCAGGGCAGCGGCCCGTCCAGGTCGTACCCGAGCAGCCGCGCCACGCCCCGTCCCCGTACGGACGAAGCGGTGTCCGCCTCGCGTCGGAAACGGCGCACCATGCCCTGGTCGCGGGCGAGTTCGGGCCGCAGCACCTTGACGGCCACGGCACGTCCCCGGCCGCCGGTCTCCCGTGCCAGGTAGACCGCTCCCATACCGCCCTCGCCGAGCGTGGCGACGAGGCGATACGGACCGATGTGCTGCCCTTGCTCCCCCATGGGGCGCCATGGTGGCAGCGGAACTCCCGCCTCAGTAGCGGGAGTTCCACCGCTCTCACGTACTAGAGCTGGATGCCGGTGAAGACCATCACGCGCTCGTAGGTGTAGTCCTCCATGGCGAAGCGGACGCCCTCGCGGCCGACGCCGGACTGCTTGGCGCCGCCGTACGGCATCTGGTCCGCGCGGTACGAGGGGACGTCGCCGACGATCACGCCACCGACCTCGAGGGCGCGGTGCGCGCGGAACGCGGCCTGCACGTTGTGCGTGAACACTCCTGCCTGCAGGCCGTACTTGGACTCGTTGACCGCCGCGAAGGCGGCCTCCTCGCCGCTCACCTTGTGGACGGTGAGGACGGGTCCGAAGACCTCCTCGCAGAAGATCGTCACGTCCGCGGGGACGTCGGTGAGGACGGTCGGCGCGTACGCGGCGCCGTCGCGCCGGCCGCCGGTGAGCAGCTGGGCGCCGGCCTTCACGGCCTCGTCGACCCAGGACTCGACACGGCGGGCGGCGTCCTCGCTGACCAGCGGGCCGACGTCCGTCTTGTCATCGCTCGGGTCGCCGGTGACCTGGGCCTCGACGGCCTTGACGATGCGGGGAAGCAGGCGGTCGTGCAGCGACTCGTCGACGATGACGCGCTGGACCGAGATACAGGACTGGCCGCCCTGGTAGTTGGAGAAGGTGGCGATACGCGTCGCCGCCCAGTCCAGGTCCTCGTCGCTCGCGTAGTCGGCAAGGACCACGGCCGCGCCGTTGCCGCCGAGTTCGAGCGTGAGGTGCTTGCGCGGGACCGAGTCCATGATCGCGTAACCGACCTTGTCCGAACCCGTGAAGGAGATGACGGGCAGACGCTCGTCCTGCACCAGCTGCGGCATGTGGTCGTTGGCGACCGGCAGGACGGACCAGGAGCCGGCGGGCAGCTCGGTCTCGGCGAGCAGCTCGCCGAGGAGCAGACCGCTCAGCGGGGTGGCCGGGGCGGGCTTGAGGATGATCGGGGTGCCGACCGCGATGGCCGGGGCGATCTTGTGGGCGCACAGGTTCAGCGGGAAGTTGAACGGTGCGATGCCGAGCACGACGCCCTTGGGGAAGCGGCGGGTCAGGGCGAGACGGCCCTGGCCGCCGGCGTCGGTGTCGAGGCGCTGGGCCTCGCCGCCGTTGAAGCGGCGGGCCTCCTCGGCGGCGAAACGGAACACGGAGACGGCACGGCCGACCTCGCCGCGGGCCCACTTCATGGGCTTGCCGTTCTCGGCGGAGATCAGCGCGGCGATCTCCTCGGTGCGCTCCTTGAGGCGGCGGCTGACGTGGTCGAGCGCCTCGGCCCGTACGTGGGCGGGCGTCGCGGCGAACTCGTCCTGTACGGCATACGCGGCGGCCACCGCCTCCTCGACCTGAGCATCGGTCGGCACGCTCACCGCGGCGACCGTACGGCCGTCCCAGGGAGAGGTGACATCGAGGGTGGTCTCGCCGGTGGCCTGGCGGCCGGCGAGCCAGAAGGCATGGGTTTCGGTCATGGCCGGGCCCTTCCGCGGGTGAAGCTTGGGTGTGGGGTCACTTCCACCGTAGGGGTGCGAAGGCCGCATGGCGTTTGTCCGGGGTGGAGCACTCGGGTGGGCGACTTAGCCAATTCAGCCTCTGCGATTCAGCCCCTGCGGCGCTTGAGCAGATCCGAACGAAGTTCGGATGCGGGGGTCCGGGGGCGAAGCCCCCGGTTTCGGGAAGGGGCGGGACGGGGAGAAAGGCCCGCCGCAGGCGCCACCCACCTCAACCGAAACGCACCCGCACCCGCACCCGCTACTCCGACGCCGCCGCCGTAGCCTTCAACGCCAGCCACAGCTCCATCCGGACATCCGCATCATCCAGCGAGCGCCCCAGGATCTCCTCCACCCGCCGCATCCGGTAGCGCAACGTGTGCCGGTGCACCCCGAGATCCGCCGCCGCCGCATCCCACTGCCCGTGCCGCGACAGCCAGGCCCGCAGCGACTCGACCAGATCGCCCCGCCCCGTCGCATCGTGCTCGTGCAGCGCCCGGAGCATCCCGTCCGCGAAGGCCCGTACCGCATCGTCGGCGAGCAGCGGAAGCACCGAACCCGCGGCAAGCGACTCGTGCTCCACGAGGAAGCGTCCTCGGCGGCGGGCCACCGAGAGTGCCTGCTCGGCCTGCTTGTACGCGGCCGCGGCGGCGATGGGACCGGCCGGCGCCGAGAGGCCGACCACGAGGTCGTCGGTCTCGGGCGCGGGCTGGTCGCGCCCCGCCGCACGGGCCGTCTCCAGCTGGCGGGTGTGCTCGACGCACGCCGACGCCGCCGCTCCCCCGTCGGTCATGAGCACCACGAGCCGGTCGCCCCCGTCCGGCACGACCAGGACCGCCTCACCGGAGTGCGCGGCCGCGGCCTCGACCACATCGGCCAGGGCGACCAGCGGATCCTCCTCGGCCGCGGGATCCGCGGCCGGTTCCGGCGGCAGGGGCGCGTGCACATCCGCGTGCACCCGGGACGAGGCGGACACGGTCTCGGCGACGAGCAGCCGGAACGGCGCGTCGAGCAGCCCGCCGTACAGATCGCCCGCGACCGTACGGGCGTGGCTCGGCTCACCGGCGAGCAGCATCCGAAGGACCGCCGCGCCGAGGCGCTGCTCGGCCGAGTGCAGGGAACGGGACCGTTCCGTGGTGAGGGTGAGCAGGGCGATCGCGGAGTGCACCGCATAGCGCTCGGCGGTGCCGAGACTGCTCGCGGTGCCGACGGCGAGCGCCGTACGAGGACGGCGTCCGGCGCCGATCGAATGGAGCTCCACACGGTCGTCCGCCCCGGAGACGACCAGGCTCGCGGGGGCCGGGCGCGAGCGCAGCCGCTCCACGTCGGGGGTGAGCGTGGC
>NZ_JBEPEW010000266.1:0-5613 GCF_040300965.1 Streptomyces mesophilus
CGAGCGCCGCGCCCACGACCGTCCGGGTCCTGCGCCGGCGCCGGGCGGCGACCACGCGCCCCGCCAGGTCACCTGTCGGCGGCCCGGTCTCCTCCGCCATGTCACGGAGCGCCGAACGCACCATGTCGTCCATCTTCACGGTCCTACCTCCACAGGCCGGGGGTGCACGGGTTCGTCCATTTCAGGTGCGAGCGCGGCGAGTTCGGGAGCGAGGGTGCGCAGCCGGGCCAGCGAGCGGTGCGTCGTCGAACGCACCGTGCCGACCGAACAGCCGAGGAGCGAGGCGACCTCCGCCTCGGGCAGATCCTCGAAGTAGCGCAGCACGAGCACCGTCCGCTGCCGTGCGGTCAGCCGGCCGAGGGCCGCGCGCAGCACCACCCGCAGCTCGGCGGCCGCCGCCCCGTCCTCGGCCGCCCCGGCCTCGGGCGGTACGGAGACGCTCACCTCACGCCGGCGCCACTTCAGGCGCCAGCGTCCGATCTGCTGCCGGTACAGGACCTGCCGGACATACGCCTCCGGCTCGTCGATCCTGTGCCACCGCCCCAGCGCTTTGACCAGGGCGTTCTGCAAGAGGTCCTCGGCGGCATGCCGATCGCCTCCGCTCAGCAGCACCGCGGTCCGCAGCAGCGCGGCGGACCGGCTCTCCACGAACAGCCGGAAACTGTCCTCATATCCCGCATCACGGGCATCCATCGTCACCTTCATCTCTCCTGGACCCCCGGGCCCTGGAGGTCTGCTGCTCCTGGTGACGCCTGTGGCCGCCCCCTGCTATGCCTGTGGTCCGCCATATTCTTACGGACCCATGACGTGCCCCTTTCGGCCGTCCTCCACGATCCCCCGCGCGCCTAACGTCAGGGCCATGCGTGTACTCGTCACCGGCGGCGCCGGCTTCATCGGCTCACGGATCGTCTCGGCCCTGGAGGGCGCGGGCCATGAGCCCGTCGTCCTCGACGCGCTGCTCCCGAGCGCCCACACCCGGCCGCCCGCCGAGCTGCCCGCCGCTTTCGTACGTGGGGATGTTCGCGATCCCGACGCGCTGGAGCAGGCGCTGCGCGGAGTGGACGCCGTCTGCCACCAGGCCGCGATGGTCGGCCTCGGCAAGGACTTCGGCGATACGCCCGCGTACGTGTCCTGCAACGACCTGGGCACCGCCGTGCTGCTCACGGCGATGGCCGCGGCCGGCGTACGGGATCTGGTGCTCGCCTCGTCGATGGTCGTATACGGCGAGGGGCGCTACACCTGCGCGGCGCACGGCGTCGTCCGGCCGGGCCCGCGGGCCGCATCGGACCTGGACGCCGGGCGGTTCGAGGCGCTGTGCCCCTCCTGCGGCGCGGAGTTGGCGCCCGGCCCGGTCGGCGAGGACGCTCCGCTCGATCCGCGCAATGTGTACGCGGCGACCAAGCTGCAGCAGGAGTTCCTCGCCTCCGCGTGGGCGCGGTCCACGGGCGGGCGGGTGAGCGCGCTGCGCTACCACAACGTGTACGGGCCGGGGATGCCGCGCGACACCCCGTACGCCGGTGTGGCCTCGTTCTTCCGCTCGGCGCTGGCCGCGGGCCGCGCTCCCCGGGTCTTCGAGGACGGGCGGCAGCGCCGGGACTTCGTGCACGTACGGGATGTGGCCGGCGCCAATGTGCTGGCCCTCGCGGCGGTGCGGGAGCGCGCGGCGGGGTCGGTGCGTGCGTACAACTGCGGCTCCGGCGAACCGCACACCATCGGCGAGATGGCGGCGGCCCTGGCCGGTGCGCGGGGCGGTCCCGAGCCGGTCGTCACGGGCGAGTACCGGCTCGGGGACGTACGGCATGTCACCGCCGACTCCTCGCGCCTCAGGGCCGAGCTGGGGTGGCAGCCGGAGGTCGGGTTCGCGGCGGGGATGGCGCAGTTCGCGCGGGCGGGGCTGCGGGAGGGCTGAACTCGCCTTGCCGCACGGACAGTTCGGGCCTCAGGGCGCCACCGGCAGCCGCACCTTGAAGCAGCAGCCACCCGTCACGTTGTGCACCTCGGCGCTGCCCCGGTGGGCCTCCACGATGCCGCGCACGATGGCGAGCCCCAGACCGGCACCGGCGGGCGGGGTGCGGGCGGCGGTGCCGCGCCAGCCGGTGTCGAAGACGCGCGGCAGGTCCTCCTCGGGGATGCCCCCGCAGCCGTCGGTGACCGAGACCACCACCGCGCCGTCCTCTCCGCGCTCGGCCGCGACCGCCACCGTGCCGTCGGCGGGGGTGCGGCGGATCGCGTTGACCAGGAGGTTGGCCAGGACGCGGGTCATCTCCTTGCCGTCGACCTCGACCGGTACTTCGTCGACCCGCTCGCCGATCAGCCGGACCCCGTGCTCGCGGGCGAGCGGATCGGCGCCGGCCAGGGCGTCGCCCACGAGGTCGTAGACGGACATCCGGGTACGGGTGAGCTGCAGGGCGCCCGCGTGGATACGGGAGAGCTCGAAGAGATCGCCGACCATGCCGTTGAGCCGCTCGACCTCGGTGCGGATCTGCCTGAAGTAGCGCTCGGGCTCGGCGGCCATCCCGTCCTCGAGCGCCTCGGCCATGGCGCGCAGCCCGGCGAGCGGGGTGCGCAGATCGTGCGAGATCCAGGCGACGAGTTCGCGGCGTGAGGACTCCAGGGCGCGTTCGCGTGTCCGTGAGGCGGCGAGTTTGGCGCTGGTGGCGGCCAGCTCGCGGCTCAGGGCGTCCAGTTCGGCGGTGGCCGATGCGCCCGGCGCCGCGAAGCTGCCGCCGTCGCCGAACGAGCGGGCGGCTTGGGCGAGTTCGCGGGAACGGGCCACCACCCAGCGGCCGAGCAGCAGCGAGGTCGCGAACGAGACCACGGCGGCCATGACGATGACGAGGGTCACCACGGTGAGGTCGTGCGGCGACAGGAACATCGCCCAGGCCACCGCGAGCGTCCCGGCCAGCATCGCGGTGACGGCCGTGGCGGCGACGACGGTGAGGGACACGGCGACGGACCGGTGGCGCAGCAGGCGCAGTGCGGTCGCGCCGAGCGCGCCGGCGGCCGCCGCTCCGCAGGCCGCGTACAGGGCGATGAGCAGGACCTCACGCATCGGGCACCACTTCCTTCGCCTCTTCGAAGCGGTAGCCGACGCCCCAGACGGTCTGGATCAGCCGGGGCCGCGCCGGGTCTTCCTCGATCTTGCCGCGCAGCCGCCGCACATGGACCGTCACGGTCGACAGATCACCGAACTCCCAGCCCCACACCTCGTGCATAAGGCGCTCCCTGCTGCATGCCTCGCCGGGATGCCTGAGCAGATAGGCGAGGAGGTCGAACTCGCGCAGGGTGAGGGCGAGTTCGCGGCCGTCCTTGGTGGCGCGGCGGCCCGACGGATCGAGGGCGATGCCCGCGTACGAGATCAGGGGGGACTCGCTGCGCCGGGGCAGCCGTGCGCGGCGCAGCACGGAGTCGACGCGCAGCACCAGCTCGCGCGGACTGAAGGGCTTGGTGACGTAGTCGTCGGCGCCTATCTCCAGGCCGAGGATGCGGTCGTCCTCGTCGCCGCGCGCGGTGAGCATGATCACCGGTACGGGGGCGCGTTCACGCAGGCGGCGGCAGACCTCCAGGCCGTCCATGCCGGGCAGCATCAGATCGAGCACGACGAGGTCCGGCAGCCGCTCCTGCGCCGCACGCAGGGCGGAGGGCCCGTCGGCGGCGCGCTCGACGCGGTAGCCGGCGCGGTCGAGATAGCCGGCGACCACCTCGGCCACGGTCGGATCGTCGTCGACGACGAGGACACGGGCCTGCGGCGCGGGTCCGGACGGCGGTGCGGTTTCGGCCTGTGGTGCGACTCCGACCTGAGGTGCGGCTTTGGACTGTGGTGCGACCCCGGACCGTGGCGCGGCTCCGGACTGTGGTGCGACCCCGGACCGTGGCGCGGCTCCGACCTGTGGCGCGGCTCCGGACTGCCCCGGCTGCACGCCCTCGCCCACCCGCCGCTCGGACTCGCTTGCGGGCTGTGTGCCCTCACCTTCGCGTTGCATGGCGCCAAGCTTCGCACCGGGCCGGTCGGAGCGCGTGGGCCGAGTGCCGGGCGGGGCCCGACGTCCGCGTTTCGTAAGATCCCCATATCCCTTATGCCGGTTTCCGCTTCGTACGGTGAGGGGCGTGACGCATACGACGACGCACCCGACGCACCCTGACGACGGAGCACCGGCCGCCGCACCCCGCGCGGATGTGGTGCTGCCCTGCCTGGACGAGGCCGAGGCGCTGCCCTGGGTGCTCGCGCGCATCCCGGCCGGCTGGCGCGCGATCGTCGTGGACAACGGTTCGCGGGACGGTTCCGCGGAGCTCGCCCGCTCGCTCGGCGCCCGGGTCGTGCACGAGCCGCGGCGCGGCTTCGGTGCGGCCTGCCATGCCGGACTGCTCGCCGCGGAGGCGGAGTTCGTCTGCTTCTGCGACTGCGACGCGTCACTGGATCCGGAGCTGCTCGTGCCGTTCGTACGTCAAGTAGCCGACGGGGAGACCGACTTGGTGCTGGGACGCCGTCGGCCGCAGCGGCGCGGAACCTGGCCGGCTCATGCGCGGGCGGGGAACCTGGCGCTCTCGCACCTCCTGCGCCGCCGCACCGGCCTGCGCCTGCACGACCTCGGCCCGCTGCGTGCGGCCCGCCGCACGGACCTGCTCGCCCTCGACCTCACCGACCGGCGCAGCGGCTACCCGCTGCAGATGGTGGTCCGCGCCTCGGACGCGGGACTTCGGGTGACGGAGCGGGAGGTGCCGTATCTCCCGCGCGCCGGCAAGTCGAAGGTGACGGGGACGTGGCGGGGAACGTGGCAGGCGGTACGGGACATGCGGCGGGTGCTCGCGGAGCCCGCCCGCACGCAGGGGTCTCCCCTGGCAGGGGATTCCCCGGCAGGGGCTGCCCCGCCCCCCGGACACACCGCCGCTCCGGCCGCTCCGGCCGCTCCCGCCACTCCCGCTGCTCCGGCTGCTCCCGCTGCTCCGACGAAGGAGCGCGCATGACCACGCTGCTAGTGATCGCCAAGTCACCGGTGCCGGGCCGCGTCAAGACCCGCCTCACACCACCCTGTACGCCGACCGAAGCCGCCGCACTCGCCGAGGCGGCCCTCGCCGACACTCTTCACGCCGTACTGGCCGCTCCCGCCGAACGCCGGGTCCTGGTGCTCGACGGAGCGTCCGGGCCGTGGCTGCCCGGCGGGTTCGAGGTCGTGCCGCAATGCGCGGGCGGTCTCGACGCACGCCTGGCCGCGGCCTTCGACCGATGCACCGGGCCCACACTCCTGATCGGCATGGACACCCCGCAGGTCACGCCGGAACTCCTCGCTCACGCCGAGGAGTTGAGCCCGCACGACGCGCTCTTGGGACCGGCCGAGGACGGCGGCTTCTGGGCACTCGGGCTCGGCCGCCCGGACGGCGCACTGATCCGCGGCGTCCCGATGTCGACGCCGGCCACCGGCGCCGTACAACGGGAGCGCCTGCACATGGCGGGCCTGCGGGTCCGCATCCTGCCGACGCTGCGGGACGTGGACACGGCGGCGGACGCCGAGTCGGTCGCCGCCACCGCCCCGCACAGCCGGTTCGCGGCCAGGTGGCGGACGGTGCGCGGGCCGGCCGTACGGGGCGAGGCGGCTGCGGCAGCCGTAAAGAGCC
>NZ_JBEPEW010000267.1:0-5520 GCF_040300965.1 Streptomyces mesophilus
GACCAGGCCCCCGTGCCCCGCGCGGCCGTCACGCTGATCTCGCTCGCGGGACGGCAGCTCGGCCGGACGATCGCGCAGGCAGACGGCGCGTACAGCGTGGACGCTCCGGGCCCCGGCTCGTACGTCCTGATCGCGTCCGCCGACGGCTTCCAGCCGCAGGCCGCCACGGTCGTCGTGGGCGAAGGCCCGCTCTCGTACGACCTGCTGCTCAGCGGTACGAGCGGGCTCACCGGAGTCGTCCTCGCCGCCGAGGGCGGTGAGCCGGTCGCCGGTGCGATGGTCGTCGTGACCGATGTGCGCGGCGATGTCCTTGCCACCGGACTCAGCGGTGAGCAGGGCGAGTTCGGCTTCGCGGAGCTGGTGCCGGGTGCGGTGACCGTCGCGGTGAACGCCCCCGGGCACCGTCCCGTCGCGCTCCCCGTCGAGGTGGCCGGACAGGGCGTCACGCAGATCGAGGTGGCGCTGCACTCCGGGGCCCGGGTCGGCGGCCGTGTGCTCGCCGGCGGCGGTCCGCTGAAGGACGCGCGGGTCACGCTGGTGGACGGCGCGGGCAATGTGGTCGCGACCGCGACGACCGGCGAGGACGGGGCCTACGCCTTCGCCGATCTGGACGGCGGCGAGTACACGCTGATGGCCACCGGCTATCCGCCGGCCGCGATGGCCCTCACGGTCGCGGGCCGCGGGGTCGACGGGCAGGACATCGAGCTGACCCACCCCGACGCGTAACGCGCGTACGGGAACGGGTAGTTCAGGACCCACGTTCCCCGGTCCCTGCTCCTAGCGGAGGCAGGGACCGGGGCACGGACTGGGAAAGGGGGCTCGGCGGGCAGGGGACGGCCCGCCGGGCCCCGATTGCTTCTGGTGCCTTGACCGGCATCCATTGCCTGAACAGGCATCCATGCAAGGGGAGTTGGCTGTGGGAGTGACGGCGCGGATCCGGACCGGCGACGGCTGGGCGGTCGAGCACGCGGTGGTGACGCTGACGGACATGCGCGGCGAGCAGGTGCTCAGAGCGGGTGCGGACGCGGAGGGTGCCGTACGGACGTCAGAGGTCCTGGCCCCCGGCCCGTACACCGCGATCGTCACGGCCGTCGGCTACGCGCCGCACGCCGCGACCGCTCTGGTCACCGCGAGCGGCCGGGCCGAGCTCGGCACGATCGCGCTCACCCGGCAGGGCGGGGCCGAACTCCCGCCGCCCGGACGCTGGTCCATCGACCCGGCGCACTCCACGGTGGCCGCGGTCGCGCAGCATCTGGGGATCTCCAGCGTGCACGGGCGGTTCACCGAGTTCGGCGGGACCATCGAGATCGCGCCCGACGTCCGTTCCTCGACGGTCGAGGCCACGCTGATCGCCGACTCCATCGACACCGGCAACGCGCTGCGCGACAAGCATCTGCGCTCCCCCGACTTCCTCGACGTCGAGCAGCACCCGTCGCTCGTCTACCGCGGTACGTCGGTACGCGAGACCGCGCCCGGCAGGTGGACGGTGGACGGCACGCTCACGCTGCGCGGCGTCACCCGCGAAGTCCCCCTTGAACTCACGTACTCGGGCACGAGCGCCGACCCGTGGGGCGGGCTGCGGGCCGGTTTCCGCGCGAGCGCGACCCTGCACCGCGAGGACTTCGCGATGCACTACAACCAGATCGTGCAGGCCGGGGTCGCGGCGATCGGGGCGACGCTGCGGGTGGAGCTGGACATCCAGCTGGTACGCGAGGACGGGGCCGTCGGCGCCTAGGCTGGGCCGTATGGCCAGAAGCATCGCGACCAACACCCGTGTCGACCTCGACCAGTTGCTGGATTTCGTACGCCCACGGCACCGGGCGATCCTGCTCACCCGCCGCCAGGACGGGAGCCCGCAGGCATCCCCGCTGACCTGCGGTGTCGACGACTCCGGCCGGATCGTGATGTCCACGTATCCGGAGCGCGCGAAGACCCGTAACGCCAAGCGGGACGAGCGCGTCAGCGTGCTCGTCCTGAGCGACGAGTGGAACGGGCCGTGGGTGCAGATCGACGGGACCGCCGAGGTGATCGACTCCCCCGCATCGGTGGAGCCGCTCGTGGAGTACTTCCGCAACATCTCCGGTGAGCATCCGGACTGGGACGAGTATCGCGAGGCGATGGTCGAGCAGGGCAAGTCGATCATCCGGGTCACGCCGGAGCGATGGGGGCCGGTGGCGACCGGCGGGTTCCCGGCGCGGCTCGCGTAGCGACGGGGTTCACGCGTCGGTGCGCCACCCCTGACCGTCACGCCTCGGCGCGCCGCCCCTGGCCGTCACGCCTCGGTGCGCGCCACCCCTGACCGTCACGCCTCGGCGCGCGCCACCATCGCCTCGATCCCCGTGATCAGCACATCGAGCCCGAACGCGAAGTCCCGGGTCCACATCTCCGCGACCGTGGAACCGCCCCGCGCCTCGATGATCGGCTTGGAGCGCTCCATGGTGTCCATGAGTTCCGGGTCCTTCTGGAAGGCGGCCATGGCCTGCGCGTAGTACTCGTCCTGGGTGACCCCGGACTCGTCACACCTGCGCTGGAAGTTCCCCATCGTCGTACTGAAGCCGTACACGAACTGGAAGACCGCGGTGATCGCACCCGCCTGCCCCGCGGGCGGCAGTCCCGTCGCGATCGCGATGTCCTGGATGGACCGTGCGACCTGGAGCGCGTTCGGTCCGATGTTGAGATACGTGTTGAGGATCGCGGCGGCCCAGGTGTGCCGCACCAGCATGGCCCGGTACGACTCGGCGAGCGCCCGCAGATCGTCCTTCCAGCACACGGCCCGGTCCGGATCGGGCAGCTCCACCTCGCTGAAGGCGGCGTCCAGGGCGAGTTCGAGAATGTCGTCCTTGGTGTCCACGTACCAGTAGACGGACATCGCGGTGACGTTCAGCTCCGCGGCCAGCTTGCGCATGGAGAACTTCGGAAGCCCTTCGGCGTCCAGCATCCGCAGGGAGGTCTCCACGATCTTGTCGCGATCGAGCCCGTCCGGCTGGCCGTCCCTGCGCTGACGGGCCGCTCGCTCGCTGTCCAGCCAGATGCTGGAGGTCGCAGGGTGCTTGGCCCGCTCGGCTGCCCTGACCATGACGCACCTTCTTGTCCGTTACGAGGGTGGGTGCGGCGGACCGGACCGGAACAACCCGGTCCGGTCCGCCGTACTCGATGCTACTTAGCCTGCCTGAGCCGCACCGTCGTCCGCCTTGTCCGCCTCTGCCTTGTCCGCGTCCGCCTTGTCCGCGTCCGCCTTGTCCAGGGGACCGGACTGAGCCGGCACCGCGGGTCCGCCGCCCGCCAGCTCGGCCCGGCGCAGGAGCGCCGCCGCGAGCAGACCGCCGAGGAAGACCGCGATGGCGCCGACCAGCTGGCTGGTCTGCAGACCGGTGGCGAAGGCGTCCTGGATCTCGGCCCGCTCACCGGCGCTCTTGGCGGCCGCGAGCGCGGCCGGCAGCGAACTGGCGGTGACGGCGACGAGCGCCGCGAAACGGGCGTTGAGCACCGCGCCGAGCACGGCCACACCGAGACCGTTGCCGAACTCGGCGAGGGTGCCGTTGATGCCCGCGCCCACGCCCGCCTTCTCGGCCGGGATGGCACTCATGATCGCGTTGGCCATGGCGGGCTGGGCGACCGCGAGACCGAGGCCGAACAGGAACAGGCCGAGCAGCATGCCCCAGTAACTGCCGTCGGTGCCGCCGCCGAGCAGCGCGATGGAGGCGAGGCCGAGGGCGACCACGGTCATGCCGAGCAGCACGGTCTTCGGCACGCCCAGCTTCATCAGGAACTTCGGCCCGATGCCGGTGACGTTCAGGGCCACCACGGTCAGCGCGAGGGGCGCCATCCGCAGACCGGCCTCCAACGGCTCGTATCCGAGGACGAATTGGAGGTGCTGGGTCAGCAGGAAGAGTGAGCCGCCCATACCGAAGACGACGAGCAGCGAACCGGAGACCGCGCCGATGAACTTCGGGTTCTGGAAGAAGTGCATGTCCAGCATCGGATACGGAATGCGCAGCTCGTAGAGCGCGAAGGCACCGAGGAACACCACACCCACCAGGGCGGAGACCCCGACCTGCGCGGAGAACCAGCCGTGCTCGGGCCCGGAGATGATCGCGAAGACCACCGAGGACATACCGATGGTGGAGAGCAGCGCGCCCATGAGGTCGGGCTTGTCGCCCTGCGGGTTCTTGGACTCGGGCACCAGCTTGATCACGGCGGCCAGGCCGATGAGCGCGACGGGGATGTTGATCAGGAAGATCGCGCCCCACCAGTAGTGCTCCAGGATGAACCCGCCGACGAGCGGTCCGCAGACGAAGCCGAGCGAGCCGACCGTGGCCCACAGGGCGATGGCCTTGACGCGCTCGCTCTCGTCGAAGATCTGCATCACGACGGCGAGCGTGGTGGTCATCAGGAGCGCGCCGCCGATGCCCATACCGGCGCGTGCGGCGATCAACTGGCCGCTGGAGTCCGCGAGTCCGGCCCACAGCGACCCGATGCCGAACAGCGCGAGCCCGAGGGCGAGCAGCTTCTTGCGGCCGTAGCGGTCGGCCATGTTGCCGGCCGTGAGGAGCAGGCCGGACTGGACGAGCGAGTACGCGTTGATCATCCACTGGATGTCGGCGGTGGACGCGTCGAGCTCCGTGGTGAGCGAGGGGATCGCCACGCTCAGGACGGTGTTGTCGAGCAGCACGGTGAGCTGGGCCAGGCAGATGACGCCGAGGATCAGCCAGCGCTGCGGGTGGCCTCCGGTGATGGCTCCGGCTCCGGAGGGTTGGTCGGCGGTCGGGGCCGTCATGGGACAGGACTCCTTGTACGGTGTACGGGAACGGTCCCGTACACCGTACAAGAGGTTCTTCTACGGTGTACAGCGAGTTTGCGTCAGACTGGGCTAGCCCTTCGCCTCGGTCAGGTCGTACAGGGTGCTGTCCCCCACCGTGACCTGCTCGAAGTTGTCCTGGACCCACTCGGAGATCTGGGCTGCGGTGCCGTTCCCGCCGCCCATTCCGCCGCCACCCATGCCTCCGCCCACGAAGTAGTGGATCCTCCCGTCCGCCACGTACCGCTTGAACTGCGCGAGCGTCGGGGACGGGTCGCTGCCGTTGAAGCCGCCGATGGACATCACCGGGCGCTCGGTGGCGAGCTGGTAACTGGCCTGGTTCTGGGAGCCGATGGCGGCGGCGACCCAGGTGTAGTCCTCGGCGTTCTCGAGGAGTGCGGCCTTGGTCTCGGCGTCGACGTTCGCTCCGTTGAGGAGACCGCCCATGCCGCCGCCCATACCGCCCCCCGGGCCGCCTTCGCGCAGGGCGCCGCCGCCCGGAATGCCGCCGGGCTGGGTCTGGCTGTTGCCCTGCTGAGGGGCACCCTGCTGTCCGTTGCCCTGCCGAGGGGCACCCTGCTGTCCGTTGCCCTGCCGAGGGGCACCCTGCTGTCCGTTGCCCTGCTGACCAGGTGGCTGCATCCCACCTCGCCCACCGCCCGCGGGACCGCCGCCTTCAGGGCCGCCGCCGGGACCACCACCCGGCCCGACCCGCCCGCCCG
>NZ_JBEPEW010000268.1:0-5432 GCF_040300965.1 Streptomyces mesophilus
GTCGAGGAACTCGGCGGCATGAACCTGTACTTCGTGTACGGCGACAAGATCGTCACGCCCGAGCTCACCGGCTCGATCCTCGAGGGCGTCACCCGACGCAGAAGCCCGCCCCCGCGCCCGCGCCGACCCCCGCGCCGGGACAGGTCTCCGGTGACACCCTGACCAGCGGCATCCCCGTGGTGCCGCCCGGCCATGGCACGCCGCCGGGCCCGTTCGCACCGCAGGTTCCGCCGCCCGGTGAGGGCGCCCCGCCGGCGCAGACCCCGCCGCCGGCCGCGAGCAGCCCGCGTCCCGCGAAGAAGGGCCGCAACAAGCTGGTCCTCGCCGCGGGCGGAGTCATCGGCCTGTTCGGCATCGCCTACGGCGCCGGCCTCCTGATGAACCACTCCGACGTGCCCAAGGGCACCACCGTGCTCGGCGTGGACATCGGTGGCGGTACCCGCGACGAAGCGGTCAAGAAGCTGGACGCGGCGCTCGGAGAGCGCACCACGCAGCCGCTCGAGCTGACGGTGTCCGGCAAGAAGGCCGAGCTCGAACCGGAGCAGGCGGGTCTCTCCCTCGACACCCAGGCCACCGTGCGCGCGGCGGCCGGCAGCGACTACAACCCGGTCTCGGTGATCGGCTCGCTCTTCGGTGGCGAGCGGGTCGTCGAGCCCGAGATGCCGGTCGACGAGGAGAAGCTCACCGACGCCCTCGAGCGCATCTCGGGCTCCACCTCGTCCGGCGACGGCGGCATCACCTTCTCGCCGGGCAAGGCAACGCCCGTGTACGGCAAGGAAGGCAAGCGGATCAACCCGCAGGGCTCGGTCGCGGCCATAGAGGCGGCGTACCGCGAGCAGGTCGAGACCGGTGAGCGCACCGCGGTCGAACTGCCCGTCTCCACGGCCGCCCCCAAGGTGTCCAAGGAAGAAGTCGACCGGATGATGAAGGAGTTCGCGAATCCGGCGATGTCCGGGATCATCACGGTCCGGGTGGACAGCGGCCAGTTCATCCAGTTCTCGCCGGAGAAGTCGATCTACAAGTTCGTACGGGTGGTGCCGACGGCCGACGGCCAGCTCACCGAGAAGTACGACGAGGCCGCGCTCAAGGAGCTCTACGGCTCGACGTTCGACGGCGTGATGATCACGCGGGGCAACGGCAAGAAGACGGCCCTCAACGAGAAGGACGTCGTCGTCGCGGTCGGCACGGCCCTGCGCGGCAAGACCGAGGCCGAGCGCACGGTCACGATCGAGACGAACCCCTAGCCGATCGGGTCCTGAGTGAGCCCGGTACGACGTGTGTCGTGCCGGGCTCACCCTTTTCCAGCCGGCGCGGCTGCTCGTCATCACGACCCGCGCGGCTGCTCGTCACCACGACCCGCGCGACTGCTCGTATTCACGACCGCCGCAGCTGCTCGAACCACCGCACCACCGCCGTGGTGCCCGCCGCGTTCGACCCCAGATGGCGTGAGCCCGCGTAGTCCACGGCCCCCAGATCGACGACCGGGACCTCCGCGCCCGCCTCGCGCAGCCACTCCCGGCACCGGTCGGTGTTCTCCGTGACGGCCTGCTCGTCGCCGGAGGCCATGTACAGCCGCGTCGGTGTGCGCGGAGCCCAGTCCCGGCAGACGCCGTCCGTCCCGCGCAGCGCCTGGGCGAGGCCGCCCGTCGGGCGGGCGAGCAGGTCCCGGCCGTGCGCGGTCAGCAGCTCGTCCACGGTGCCGGGCGTACCGCGCATCAGCTGCTCCCCGGTGTGCGCGCCGTCGAAGAGCGCCTCCACCGTGCGGTCGTACGGGGCCTGGAAGACCTCGGCGGGATCGTCGTAGACCGGGTGCAGCCGGTTGAAGGCCACAAGCGCGTACGCCGCGTACACCGCACCGGACTTGGCCTCCACGCGGCCTTCGAGCAGCGCCGGCAGCTCCGTACCGCCGAAGTCGTACGCGCCGCTGATCGGTGCCAGCGCGCCGAGCCGGAAGTACGGATCCGCGCCGTCCTGGAGCGCGCGGCCGAGCGCGAGGGCCGCGGAGGCGCCCTGCGAGAAGCCGGTGACCTGCACCGAGCGCTCCAGGGTGCGGCCGGTGTGCGGCGCGAAGGCGCGGGCGGCCCGGAGCATGTCCAGGGAGGCCGTGGTCTCGGATGGGATGTCCATCCACGGGTGCGGGCCGGGCCCCTTGCCCATCCCCACATAGTCGGGCCCCACCGCGGCCGCGCCGGCCGAGGCGTGGGCGATCACCGGGGCCGAGACGAACTCCGCCCGGCTCATGGAGGGGGAGTCGTCCTTGTGGCTGCCGGTGCCGTGCGCGAAGGAGACCGTGGCAAGGCGCCGCTCACCGCTGCGGGGCAGCACGAACAGGCCGCTCGCGGTGGTGGGCCAGCCCTGTGCGTCGACGGTCCGGTAGACGAGCCGGTAGGCGGTCACGCCGTGCCGTACGGCACCGGCCTGGAAACCGGCCCGGCGCAGCTCGGCGGAGACGGCCGCCGGGGAGGCGAGCGTGTACAGCTTCTCGGCGGACACCAAGCTGCCGCGCCACGGGGACGGGGCACCCCGTTCGTACCCGGTGACGGGCGTATGAGCGGCCGCGGCCGAGATGCCCGCGGAGCCCAGGAGCAGACCGCAGCAGACCGCGGCCGCACCGGCCCGCAGTGCGGCGCTGCGGCGGGTGCGGCGGGCGAAGGCGGCAGGTCGAGCGGGCATCGGATCCTCCAACTGGCTTGCTGACCGGGCCAGTTCAGCTTCGTCCGCGGCAGGGTTCCGGCGCATTGGAGAGGCCCCCCGAGCGCGCCGGGTGCCAGCCCCACCCCGTGGCCTGCGGTTTCCCCTTTGCTCCGCCCGCGCCCCCTCGTATGACAGCTGTCATGCCGGACCCACGACCGCCGACACTGCCGTGCGCACCCCGCGCGGAGAGATCGTGGATCACATGACGACCTCAGCGACCACCGCCGCCGCCCGCCGGCCGGCCGTGCTCTTCGACAGCGTGGCCAAGAGCTACGGCACCGTCCGTGCGGTCGACGGCCTCTCCCTCGCACTGCACCCCGGCGAAACCGTGGCCCTGCTCGGCCCCAACGGCGCCGGGAAGTCCACCACCCTCGATCTGCTGCTCGGGCTCAGGACCCCCGACCGCGGCAGCGTCGAGGTCTTCGGCACGACGCCCCGCGAGGCGATCGTGGCCGGCCGGGTCGGCGCGATGCTGCAGAGCGGTGGCCTGATGGAGGAGGTCACCGTACGGGAGCTGGTGGAGCTCGCCTGCGCGCTGCACCCGCGCCCGCACCCCGTGGACCGGGTGCTCGCCCGGGCCGGGCTCACCCGGATCGCCGGACGCAAGGTCGACAAGCTCTCCGGCGGCCAGGAGCAGCGCGTACGGTTCGCGCTCGCCACCGCCGGCGACAGCGAGCTCATCGTGCTCGACGAGCCCACCACCGGCATGGACGTCACCAGCCGGCAGGCCTTCTGGGCGACCATGCGGGAGCAGGCCGCCGAGGGGCGTACGGTCCTGTTCGCCACGCACTACCTCGAAGAGGCCGACGCGATCGCCGACCGCGTCCTCGTGCTGCACCGCGGCCGCCTCCTCGCGGACGGCACCGCCGCCGAGATCAAGGCGAGGGCCGGGGCGCGCAAGGTGTCCTTCGACCTCGACGAGGCCGTGGACGAGTCCCTGCTCGCCGCGCTGCCCGCCGTCAACTCCCTGGAGATCTCCGGCCGTACGGTCCGCCTCACGTCCCGTGACGCCGATGCCACGGTGCACGCGCTGTACGGACTCGGTCTCTATCCCCGCAACGTCGAAGTCGCCGGCCTCGGCCTTGAACAGGCCTTCGTCGCTCTCACCCAGGCCGAGGAGGCCAAGGCGGCATGAACACGTTCACGTCACGCGCGCTGATCCGGCTCGAACTGAGCCGCGCCCTGCGCAACCGCAAGTTCCTGTTCTTCTCGGTGGTCTACCCCGCGGCGCTCTTCCTGCTCATCGCGGGCAACGCCGACAGCGGCGAGATGATCGGCGGCCTGAGCCTGCCGACGTACATGATGGTGTCCATGGCCTCCTTCGGCGCCCTGACCGCCGTCCTCATGGGCAACAGTGAACGCATCGCCAAGGAGCGCGAGAGCGGCTGGGTCCGCCAACTGCGCCTGACCGCGCTGCCCGGCCGCGGCTATGTGCTCGCGAAGACGGCGAGCGCGGCCGTGGTCAGCCTGCCGTCGATCGTCGTCGTCTTCGTGGTCGCGGCCCTGGCCAAGGGCGTGCACCTGGCCGCCTGGCAGTGGCTCGCGCTCACCGGCACCGTCTGGGCGGGCAGCCTGGTCTTCGCCGCGCTCGGTGTGGCGCTGGGCTATCTCGCGACCGGTGACGCGGTGCGGCCGCTGACGATGGTCGTCTACTTCGGCCTGTCGATGCTCGGCGGACTGTGGATGCCGATGACGACCTTCCCGCAGTGGCTGCGGAACATCGCGGAGTGGCTCCCCACCCACGCGTACGCCGCCCTCGGGCAGGCCATCGAACTGGGCAGCGCACCGGGTGCCCGTGATCTCGCCACCCTCGCCGTGTACTTCGCGCTCTTCGTGGGCGGGGCGGCATGGCTGTACCGGAAGGACGCGCAGAAGGCGTGAGCGACGAAGGCCGCGACGGGGTGCCCCCCTCCGACGAAACCGGCGCATCCGACGACATCGAGATCCCCATCGGCCGCCCGCCGGCGAACCGCAGGACGGCGCTGTCCAAGATGCTGTGGATCGGCATCTGGCTGATCTTCCTCGCCTCCCCGGTCAAGGACCTGGCCGACGGCCACCACACCACGGCCGCCACGGTTCTGGGCTGGCTGGGCCTCGCGGTCTTCGTCGCCGCGTACCTCTCCCTGGTCTTCCGCTTCACCTCCCGCATCGGCGACTGGCTGGTCCCGGGCCTCTCGCTGCTCTTCCTCTACGTGCTCGGCGCGGCGCTCGCGTACAGCCTCGGGGACAGCTGGCTCGGCCTGTTCATCTACGTGTCCGTGGCGATGGGAGCGGTGCTGCCCTTCCGGCACGCACGCTGGGCGATCCCCGTGGTCACCGCGACCATGATCGTGATCGGGATGCGCACGGAGCCGGTCGGTGAAGTGATCGCCTCGCTGGGCCTGTTGACCCTGATGATCGGCTTCGCGATGTGCGGGATCCGCCAGCTCGTACGGACCACGATCCAGCTCCGCGAGGCCCGCGCGACGGTCGCGGAACTGGCAGCCAACGAGGAACGACTGCGGCTCGCCCGCGATCTGCACGATCTGCTCGGCCACTCCCTGTCGCTGATCACGCTCAAGAGCGAACTGGCGGGACGCATGCTGCCCGCCCACCCCGAGCAGGCGGCGGGCCAGATCGCGGACATCGAACGCGTCAGCCGCCAGGCCCTGGTGGACGTACGGGAAGCGGTGACGGGCTACCGCCGGGCGACGCTGCCCGGCGAACTCGCGGGCGCGCGGACGGTGTTGGCGGCGGCC
>NZ_JBEPEW010000269.1:0-5410 GCF_040300965.1 Streptomyces mesophilus
CCCGGCTGGGGCGGCGGCTGGAACGCGCCGCCGGCGGCGGCCAAGCCCGGTGTCATCCCGCTCCGCCCGCTGGGCGTCGGCGAGATCCTCGACGGCGCGGTCTCCACGATGCGCGCGCACTGGCGCACCGTGCTCGGCATCTCCCTGACCGTGGCGGTGATCACCGAGATCGTGGCGATCCTGCTGCAGGGCTTCGTCCTGAACAGCGGCGCCAGCACGGAGGTCCTCGAGGACCCCAACGCCACCGCGAGTGAGCTGCTCAGCGCCACCGGCACCGTCATGCGCGACTCCGGCGTCCTGCTCCTGCTCTCGCTGCTCGCCACCTTCGTCGTGACGGCGCTGCTGACCATGGTCACCAGTCGTGCGGTGCTCGGTAAGTCGGTCACGATCGGCGAGGCATGGAGCGACGCCCGGCCTCAGGTGCCGCGTCTGCTCGGCCTGACCTTCCTGCTGCCGCTGATCGGAGCGGGCATCGTCGCGGTCGGGACGCTGCCGGGCATCCTCGTGGCCGTGGCCGGCTCCTCGGAAGGCGGCGCCACGCTTGCCGTCCTGGGCGGCCTCGCCGCGCTGGTCGTCGCGATCTGGCTCCTCGTCCGCTTCTCGCTCTCCTCGCCGGCCCTGATGCTGGAGAAGCAGACGATCCGCAAGTCCCTGTCCCGCTCGGCCAAGCTGGTGAACGGCTCCTGGTGGCGGGTCTTCGGCATTCAGCTGCTCGCCGCGATCCTCGTGAACATCGTGGTGTCGATCATCGTCATCCCGTTCTCCTTCCTGGCAGGTGCTCTGAGCGGCGAAGGCATCGGGGGCTTCCTCGAAGCCGGCGGCGACGCCGGCTGGACCTTCCTGATCATCACCGGCATCGGGTCGGTGGTCGGCTCGATGCTCGCGTTCCCGATCACCGCGGGCGTCAGCGTGCTGCTCTACATCGACCTGCGGATCCGTCGCGAGGCCCTCGACCTGGAGCTCGCCCGCGCGGCCGGTCTCCAGCAGTCGGGCCCCGGAACCTCCGGCCCGCAGCCCGGGAGCTGATGCGGTGATCGTGTCGGGGGGAGTCACGTACACAGCAGCACTGCGGCCGTTCACCGGTGAGGAACCGCCGGTGACGATCCCGCGCGATCCGGCCCGGGAGGCCGCCGAGCGCGAACTGTCCGACCCGCGGTACCACCAGAACGATCCGAGCCTGTTCGAGCGCATCCTGGATCGCCTCTGGGAGTGGATCAGCGACCTCTTCAGCGCCGCTTCAGGAGCCACCCCCGGTGGCGCGCTCGGCCTGCTCGTCATCCTCGTGTTCGTGCTGCTGCTCGTGGCCGCCCTCTGGTGGCGGCTCGGCACCCCCCGCCGCTCGCCCACCACGTCGGCCCGGTTGTTCGACAACGGCCCGCGCAGCGCGGCCGAGCACCGCGCCGCGGCCGAAGCCCATGCCGCGGCCCAGCGCTGGACCCAGGCAGTACAGGAGCGCATGCGCGCCGTCGTCCGCTCCCTCGAGGAACGTGCGCTCCTCGACGTACGCCCCGGCCGCACGGCCGACGAGGCCGCCGCGGAAGCCGGCCGCGCCCTGCCGGACCATACGGACCGACTGCGCGCGGCAGCCCGCACGTTCGACGACGTCACATACGGCGGCCGTACGGCGGACGAGTCCGCGTACCGGCGCCTGACGGAGCTGGACCGCGATCTCGAACAGACCCGGCCCGCCCTCAGCGGGGCCGCCCAGGGGGCCGTCGAATGACCGAGGCCACCCACGCCACCACCTCGGCCTCCCCCACCGCCCGCCAAGTGTGGACCCGCTCCCGCGGGCTGCTGCTCGCGCTCACCGTGCTGCTGATCGCCGGAGTCGTCATCGCCGCCGTCCAGTCGAACGAGCAGCACGGCCGACTCGACCCGCGCTCCTTCGACCCGACCGGCAGCCGAGCGGTCGCCGAACTTCTCGAGGACCGGGGCGTCGACACCCGCGTCGTCACCACGACCGACGCGGCAGCGCAAGCCGCAGGCCCGGACACCACCCTCTTGGTCGCCTCCCCCGACCTCCTCACGGAAAAACAGCAGACAGCACTGTACGAAGCGACGCACGACTCCGGCGGTCGCACCCTTCTGCTCTCGCCCGGCCCTGCCTCCGTCGACCGGCTCGCGCCCGGCGTGACGGCATCGATGCCGGGCGTGGATTCCGCGCTGCGGCCCGCCTGTTCGCTGCCGGAGGCCACCCGCGCCGGCGACGCGGACACGGGCGGCATGCGCTACACCACCGCGGCCGAACAGGCCACGTCCTGCTACCCGGAGGGCGGCGAGGCCACGCTGGTGCAGCTGCCCACCGGCGACGGCGAAACCGTGGTGCTCGGCGGCCCTCGCTTTCTCTACAACGATCTGCTCGACGACCGCGGCAACGCCTCGCTCGCCCTTCAACTCCTCGGTTCCCGCCCGCATCTGGTCTGGTACCTCCCCTCCCTGGGCGACGCGTCGGCCACCGACGGCGGCGACCGCAGCTTCTTCGACCTGATCCCTTCCGGCTGGCTCTGGGGCACACTCCAACTCGCTCTGGCGGCAGCCCTGGCCGCGCTCTGGCGCGCCCGCCGACTCGGCCCCCTCGTCCCGGAACGGCTGCCCGTAGCCATCCGCGCCTCCGAGGCCGTCGAAGGCAGAGCTCGCCTCTACCGCAAGGGCAATGCCCGCGACCGAGCCGCGAGCGCACTCCGCACGGCAGCCCTCACCCGTCTTGCTCCTCTCGTCGGTGTCCCGCCCTCCCACGCCCACAGCCCGGAGGAGATGCTCCCCGCGCTGTCCACCCAACTCCCCGACGGAGCCAGGGACCTGCACACGCTTCTCTTCGGCCCACCTCCTGGCGACGACGCCGCCCTGATCTCCCTCGCCGACCAACTCGACGCCCTCGAAAGAGAGGTACGCACTTCATGAGCGCCCCGATCTCCGACACCCCCGGGAACGCGGACCGCGCCCGCGCCTCCCTGGAGGCCCTGCGCGCCGAGATCGCGAAGGCCGTGGTCGGCCAGGACCCGGCGGTCACCGGCCTGGTGGTCGCCCTCCTGTGCCGCGGCCACGTCCTGCTCGAAGGCGTCCCCGGAGTCGCGAAGACCCTCCTCGTACGCGCCCTTGCCTCGGCCCTCGAACTCGACACCAAGCGCGTCCAGTTCACCCCCGACCTGATGCCCAGCGACGTCACCGGCTCGCTGGTCTACGACGCCCGTACGGCAGAGTTCTCCTTCCAGCCCGGCCCTGTCTTCACCAATCTCCTGCTCGCCGACGAGATCAACCGCACGCCTCCGAAAACCCAGTCCTCCCTCCTCGAGGCCATGGAGGAACGCCAGGTCACCGTCGACGGCACCCCCCGCGCACTCCCCGACCCGTTCCTCGTCGCCGCCACACAGAACCCGGTGGAGTACGAAGGCACTTACCCCCTCCCGGAAGCGCAGCTCGACCGCTTCCTCCTCAAACTCAACGTCCCCCTCCCTTCACGTCAGGACGAGATCGCCGTCCTCAACCGGCATGCGGAGGGCTTCAACCCCCGCGACCTCGCTGCGGCAGGCATCCGCCCCGTGGCCGGCCCGGACGATCTCGAGGCAGCCCGAGCCGCCGTGGCCAAGACAGCTGTCTCCCCCGAAATCACCGGCTACGTGGTGGACATCTGCCGTGCCACCCGCGAATCCCCGTCACTCACCCTTGGTGTCTCACCGCGAGGTGCGACCGCCCTGCTCTCCACCGCACGCGCCTGGGCCTGGCTCACCGGACGCGACTACGTCACGCCCGACGACGTCAAAGCCCTGGCCCTGCCCACCCTTCGGCACCGCATCCAACTCCGCCCGGAGGCAGAAATGGAAGGCGTCACTGCCGACTCCGTCATCACCGCGATCCTCGCCAACGTCCCCGTCCCCCGCTGAGGTCGAGGACCCATGGCACTCACCGGTCGGGCCGCCCTGCTCGCGGCCCTGGGCTCCGTCCCCGTAGGTCTGCTCGCCCCCAGCTGGACGGGCCTGATCGCGGTCAATTCACCCCTCGCAATCGCAATGATGTGCGACTACGCCCTCGCGGCGCCAGTGCGTTCGCTCCGTTTCACCCGATCTGGTGATACATCAGTTCGACTAGGTGACACCGCGGACGTCACGCTCACGGTCGAGAACCCGTCACGCCGCCCGCTGCGCGCCCAACTCCGCGACGCCTGGCCGCCGAGCAGCTGGACGCCCGGCACCGAGACCGCCGCGTCCCGCCATCGTGTCGACGCCCCTCCCGGCGAGCGCCGCCGCATCACGACCCGCCTCACCCCGACCCGACGCGGCGACCGCGAAGCGGAACGCATCACCATCCGCTCATACGGTCCCCTCGGACTCCTGAACCGTCAGGGCAGCCACAAGGTCCCCTGGACGGTCCGCGTCCTGCCGCCCTTCCACAGCCGCAAACACCTGCCGTCGAAACTGGCCCGGCTCCGTGAACTGGACGGCCGCACCAGCCTGTTGACGCGCGGCGAGGGCACCGAGTTCGACAGCCTCAGGGAGTATGTGCCCGGCGACGACACCCGTTCCATCGACTGGCGCGCCACCGCCCGTCAGTCGGCAGTGGCCGTCCGCACCTGGCGCCCCGAACGCGACCGCCGCATCCTCCTGGTCCTGGACACCGGCCGCACCTCGGCCGGCCGCGTCGGCGACGCACCCCGCCTGGACGCCGCCATGGACGCAGCCCTCCTCCTGGCAGCTCTCGCAACCCGAGCCGGCGACCGCGTGGACCTCCTCGCCTACGACCGACGCGTCCGCGCTCTTGTCCAGGGCAAAGCGGCAGGCGACATCCTCCCGTCGTTCGTGAACGCGCTGGCCACACTCGACCCGGAACTCGTCGAGACGGATTCCCGCGGCCTCGCCTCGACCACATTGAGTACGGCGCCCCGCCGCTCGCTGATCGTCCTCCTGACCAGCTTGGACGCAGCCCCCGTCGAGGAGGGCCTCCTCCCTGTACTCCCACGGCTGACGAAGGGCCACACCGTGCTTGTGGCCGCTGTGGCCGATCCCCGCATCCAGAAAATGGCCACCGCACGCGGCACCGTGGACGGCGTCTACGAAGCGGCATCCGCAGCCCAGGCCCAGGCGGAACGCCGCCGTACAGCGGAGAAGCTGACCCGTCATGGGGTCACGGTCGTAGACGCAGCTCCGGACGAGCTCGCCCCCGCTCTCGCAGACGCGTACCTCGCTCTCAAGGCCGCGGGCCGGCTTTGAGAGCGAGATGCCCCGCGCATTTCCATGAAGTCGCAAGGACACAATTCAAAGACTTCAAAAGACCCCGGAAAACAGGAAAACCCCCGAGTCGATGACTCGGGGGTTTTCTCTAAATTTAGTTCGGCGGCGTCCTACTCTCCCACAGGGTCCCCCCTGCAGTACCATCGGCGCTGTGAGGCTTAGCTTCCGGGTTCGGAATGTAACCG
>NZ_JBEPEW010000270.1:0-5402 GCF_040300965.1 Streptomyces mesophilus
CCGGTCGAGCTCCCGACCATCCCCGGCCGCGAGATCGCCGGCGTCGTCGACGCACTCGGCGAGGGCGTCGACGCGCAGTGGCTGGGCAAGCGCGTCGTCACCCACCTCGGCTTCGCCCCCGGCGGCTACGCCGAGCTCGCCGTCGTGGACGCCGCCCGCCTCCAGGAGATCCCCGACGGCCTCGACGAGGCCGGGGCCGTCGCGCTCATCGGCACCGGCCGCACCGCCATGGGCATCGTCCAGTTCGCCGACCTGGACAAGGACTCGGTGGTCGTGGTCCCCGCGGCGGCGGGCGGCCTCGGCACCTTCCTCGTCCAGTACGCGAAGTCCAAGGGCGCCACGGTCGTCGGCCTCGCGGGCGGGGAGCGCAAGGCCGCCCTCGTACGGGAGAACGGCGCGGACCTGGCCGTCGACTACCTCGATCCCCAATGGCCCGCCGCCGTACGGGAGTTCCTGGGCCCGGACCGCCCCGCGAGCGTCGTCTTCGACGGGGTCGGCGGCGAGACCGGCCGTGCGGCGGTCGGCCTGCTCGGCGAGGGCGGCAAGCACCTCGTCTTCGGCTGGACGGAATCGGGCCTCGACGGCGGTCCGATCGACTTCGCGGACGGTGAACTCGCGTCCCGGGGCGTGGAGTCGGTCACGACCCTGGGTCCGGCGATGATGCAGAAGGCGGGCGGCGACAACCCGGTCCGCACCCTGGAGAACCGCGCCCTGGCCCTCGCCGCCGAGGGCGTCCTGCGCCCCGCCGTGACCCGCTTCCCGCTGGCGGAGGCCGCGGCCGCGCACCGCGCGCTGCAGGAGCGGGCGACGGTAGGCAAGGTGGTCCTGGAGCCGTGAGCTGCCGTTGTCAGTGGGGTGCGCCACCATGACCCCATGGCGCGCAAACCGACGACGACCGGGGCCCAGCGGCCCGAGTTCCACCTCCCCGAGCTGAGGGAGTTCGAGGAGGCGGGGCTCGAACCCGACGGGGACTACGACGGGTTGGCCCTGCGCGGGCGGGACTTCGGCGGGCAGGACGCGCCCGGGGCGCGGTTCATGGACTGCCTCGTGGAGGAGTGCGCGTTCGACGAGACGCGGCTCCAGCATGCGCGGCTGATCGATACGCGGCTTTCGGGCGTACGGGGCGTCGGGACCGACCTGGGGGACGCGTCGTTGCGGGATGTGGAGCTGCTGGACGCGCGCATGGGCGGGGTGCAGCTGCACGGGGCGGTCCTGGAGCGGGTGGTGATCCGAGGCGGGAAGATCGACTATCTGAATCTGCGCAAGGCGCGGCTGCGGGACGTCGTCTTCGAGGGCGTCGTGCTCGTGGAGCCGGACTTCGGCGGGGCCGGCCTGGAGCGCGTCGAGTTCGTCGACTGCGCCTTGAAGGCCGCGGACTTCACCGGCGTACGGATGAAGGACGTCGATCTGCGGCGGTGCGGGGAGCTGGAGATCGCGCGGGGCGTGGAGCGCCTTTCGGGGGCGACGATCTCGCCCGCTCAACTCCTTGATCTGGCACCGGTGTTCGCGGCGGCTGTCGGGGTGCGGGTGGAGGGGTAGCGGGCGGCCGGTCGCGGGCCGTGCGAAACCACCCGTGTCCAGTGGTGCGGGATATCCAGGGGCGTGAGGGTGCCCGGGTGTGCCAGCATCCGGCTGGAGCTCGGGCCCATGTGTCGGGAGGGGATCGGTCATGCACTCCGTGGTTCTCGTCTGCCTGCCGCCGGACACGCGGCCCGAGGAGATCGAGCACGCCGTGGCCGCCGCCCTCGCCCCGTACGACGAGGGTCTCGAGGTCGACCCGTGGCGTGACTTCGAGACGGGCCGGCCGCACGAGCACTGGAGCGTCGCACGGCGCGACCTGCCCGCCGGCACCACCTGGGCGGAGGTCGCGCGGCTGCACAACGAGGCCTACCCCGACGAGCCGGAGATGCTCCTCGACGAGGACGGGCACGCGTACACCGTCACCACGTACAACGCGCACGGCGAATGGGACTGGTACCAGATCGGCGGCCGCTGGTCCGGCTACTTCGTGTGCCGGCCGCAGGCCGACGGCGACCCGCGGCTCGTGGTGGGCGAGCGGTCCTGGACCAACGAGGGGCAGCCGGCCGAGGCCCTGACCTGCGACGGCGGACCGCTGCGGCTGCTCGACCTCGACGCCATGCGGACCAAGGCGGGGGACAAGGCCGGCGCGCGCTACGACCTCTGGGAGAGGACCGTACGGGGACTGCCCGCCGCCGAGCCGTGGCGGCACTTCCACGACCGGTTCAAGGCGGACCCGGCCGCGTACGGCATGGACCGGGCCCGCCAGGACTACCGGGCGCAGCCCGCCGTGGCCGCGGTGGCCGAGGTGGCGGAGCTTCCGCAGCACGATCCGGTCGGCCACTTCGCCGGGGGCCGCGCGGCCTATGTGCGTGCGGCGCGGGACGATGCGGTCGTCGGTGCGGTGCTGCTCACCCTGGAGGGCGCCTGGATCGAGCGGCCGTGGAGCTTCGAGACGCCGCCGTCCGCCCAGGCCGAGTACGTGGAGCGCGTCACCGCCTACCTCGACGGTCTGGATCCGGACGCGTACGTCATCTGCGTGGACTGCCACTCGTGACGGTCACGCCCTGTCTCACGCCCTGACTCACGTCGTGACGGTCACGCCCTGACTCACGTCCTGGCTGTCACGCCCTGACTCACGCGGGAGTTCACACCCGCGGGAACCGCGACAGCAGATCCCAGATCACCGGGTTCTCGCCCAGGTCCTCATGCAGATCCACCAGGTCCGCCACCACGTCCTGCAGGAAGTCGCGGGCCTCGCGGCGCAGCAGGGAGTGGGAGAAGGTCAGGGGCGGGGTGCCGCCCGGGAGCCACTCCGCCTCGATCTCGACCCAGCCGAACCGGCGCTCGAAGAGCAGGCGGTCGGAGGATTCGGTGAAGTCGAGTTCGGCGTACTGGGGGCGCGATGCCCGGCTGCCCATCGGGTCCTCGTCGAGGCGTTCCACGATGTCGCACAGCGCCCACGCGAAGTCGAGGACCGGGACCCATCCCCAGGCTGTGGACAGTTCCTCGTCCTTCTCCGTGTCCGCGAGGTAGACGTCACCGCAGAACAGGTCGTGCCGCAGCACGCGGACGTCCGCGCGGCGGTAGTCGAGCTGCGGGGGGTCCGGGAAGCGGTTCGAGAGGGCATAGCCGATGTCCAGCACGTACGTGATCGTCCCACGCGCCGCGCCGGAGACTCACCCCAGCAGCCGCTGCTCCTTAGCCACCGACACGGCGCCCGCGCGCGTATCCACGCCGAGCTTGTCGTAGATGCGGCCCAGGTGGGTCTTCACCGTGGCCTCGCTGATGAACAGGGCACGGGCGATGTCGCGGTTGCCCAGGCCCTGCGCGAGCTGGCCGAGGATCTCCAGTTCGCGCTCGGTCAGCGTCGGCTGCGGGCTGCGCATCCGGGCCATCACACGGCTGGCCACCGGAGGCGAGAGCGTGGTGCGGCCCTCCGCCGCCGCGTGGATCGCGGCGAAGAGCTCCTCGGGGCGCTCGGCCTTCAGCAGGTAGCCCGTCGCGCCCGCGCCGATCGCCCGCGTGATGTCCGCGTCCGTGTCGTACGTGGTCAGGACCAGGACATGCACCCCGGTGGGCGCGATCTGCCGGGTCGCCTCGACCCCGTCGATGCCCGCACCCAGCTGGAGGTCCATCAGGACCACGTCCGGCCGCAGCTTCTCCGCGAGCGCCACCGCCTCCTCACCGCTGCCGGCCTCGCCGACGACCTCGATCCCGGGCGCGCTGTCGAGCAGCGCGAGCAGGCCGGCCCTCACGACCACATGGTCGTCGCAGAGCAGCACACGGATGGCAGGGGTCTCGGTCATGGGCGGTGCTCCAGGGGGATGGCGGCGGACAGGACGGTGCCCTCGCCGGGCGCGGACTCGACGGTCAGGATGCCCCCGAGCTGGCCCGCGCGGGCGCGGATCGCGGGAAGTCCGTGCCCGCGTACACCGGTCGGCGTGACGCCCGCGGGGTCGAAGCCGCGGCCGTTGTCGGCGATGTCGAGGACGACCTGGTCGTCGAGGAAGGTGAGGGTGAGCGCGGCGGCCGAGGCGCCGGAGTGCTCGGTGATGTTCGCGAGGGCGCCCTGCGCGATCCGCAGGAGCGCCGACTCCACGCGGTCGGGCAGCGCCCGGGCGGGTCCTTCGATACGGCAGCGCACGGCGAGCGTCTCCGTCGTCGACCGCTCGGCGAGCGCCGTCAGGGCCGCCGCGAGGCCGCCGCCCTCGGCCAGATCGGCCGGTGCGAGGTCGTGCACGAACCGGCGGGCCTCGGCGAGATTGCGCTCGGCGAAGGATCCGGCCGTACGGACATGGGTGCGGGCCTTGTCCGGGTCCGACTCCCACACCCGGTCCGCGGCCTGCAACAGCATCCGCTGCGAGGACAGGCCCTGTGCGAGGGTGTCGTGGATCTCCATGGCGAGCCGCTGCCGCTCGGCGAGGGTGCCCTCGCGGCGCTGGATCGCGGCGAGGCGCTCGGACTGGCGCCGCATATGGACGAAGACGGCGACCGCGAGCGCCGCGACCGCGGGCGGTGCGACCAGGAGGTTCGGGTCGAACCCGTCCGCGAGCCGCATCTGCGCGACCACCACGAACCCGGTGAGGAGGACGACCAGGCTGAGCGCCGGCCGTACGGGAAGGGTGCGCAGGCCCGTGTAGAAGAGCGGCACCGCGCACCACGTGAAGCTGGGCGCGAGGAGCACCAGGACGACCCAGACGCCGACCACGGCCCCGAGCCAGAGCATCCAGCGCGGGGTGGGCCGGGCGCCGAGCGCGGGACCGAGCACGTACAGGAGCGCGAGCAGGACGCTGAACGCGATGATCCAGGGCGTCCGCGCCTCCCCGGGATGCCGAAGCAGGAAGCGTACGAGGGAGGCGCCGAGCAGCGCGAAGAAGGTGATGTGCATGATCCGCGCCAGCCAGCCGGCATCCGGATCATGGTCAGCGCTACCACCGCTGACCTGCTCTTTCAGCACCGCACACTCCCTTCGACCCTTCCATCGTGACCCCAAAGGTCCCGCCCTGCGTCAACCGATCGGTTGACGCAGGTATACGCCGTACCGCGAGCCGACAGCAGCCGGTACGTCGACCATATGGACCCGGTTCCGGGCCCAGGATTGATCTCAGAGCGAGCCACCGAGGCACCTCACCCCGACTCTCAGGAGCTCACCATGAAGAAGCTTTCGCTGCGCACCCGCGTTCTGACCGGTACCGCTGTCGCCGCCACCCTGGCCGCCGGCACCTTCGGCGCCGTGTCCGCCTCCGCCGCCGACAAGCCGGCCGAGGCCGCCAACAAGAACGTCATGCAGACGAACCACCTCACCATCGAGGCCGCGGCCAAGGCCGCCGACGCCGCCCTGGACGAGGCCAAGAAGCAGAACCAGCGCGTCTCCGTCGCGG
>NZ_JBEPEW010000271.1:0-5302 GCF_040300965.1 Streptomyces mesophilus
CCCCGGTGGCGGGCGCCGAGCGGCGGCCCGCGGGGTCGGGTACGGCGGGCATCACCGCGTACACCTGGAAGCCGCCCTCCGCCCGCACCCCCGCGTCGAGGCGGCCGCCGAGGAGCTCGACGCGTTCGCGCAGGCCGGTCAGGCCGCGGCCGGTGCCGGACGCCGGTTCGGCGGCGGGGAGTTCGGGGGGTGCGTTGCGTACGCGGACCTCCACCTCGTCGTCCGTGTGCGTGACGGTGACCGTGACGGCCGCCCCCGTCGCGTACTTGTGGACGTTGGTGAGCGACTCGCGCACGATCCGGTGCACCGCACGGCGGACCTGCGCCTCGCGCCGCTCGAGGTCGGGCCCCTGCCAGTCGAGCTCGACGGGGATGCCCACGCCGCGCGACTCCGCCACGAGCGCCTCGATGTCGGCGCGGGTCCCGGTCGCGTCGGTCAGCGCCTCGGTGCCGGTGTCGCGGCTGAACGGGCCGAGTACGCCGAGGATCTGGCGCAGCTCGTACATCGCGTCGCGGGTCGCCTGGCGCACCTGGGCCGCGCTCTCCTGGAGCCTCGGGTCCTGGTCGCGCAGCGCCATCTCCAGACCACCCGTGTGCAGGGAGATCAGGCTGAGCCGGTGGCCGACCAGGTCGTGCATCTCGGCGGCGATGCGGGTGCGCTCCTCGCTGCGGGAGGCGTCCTCGGCGTTGCGCCGGGCCTCCTCGGCGGCCGAGGTGCGCTCCTTGAGCACGGTGACCAGGCGGTCCTGCTGTCCCGCCGAGATCCCCACGAGCCCGGGCACGACGAGCGTGGTGGCGGCGAGGACGAGGCCGAGCGCGGCCCCGTACGCGGTGCCGTAGCCGCCGGGGAGTGTGGTGGGGGTGATGAGGGCGGAGACGGCGGTGGTCAGCGCGGCCGCACCCAGGAGCAGCAGGGTGCGGCGGCGCGGATCGGCCAGCCGGCGCGTGACGGTGTACGAGGTGACGGCCGCGATCAGTCCGTAGAACGGGACCGCGCCGAGCAGCACCGCGAGGCCGAGTACGGCCGTCACGGGGAAGCGGCGGCGGACCGCGAGGAGCGCGAGGGCGGTCAGCGTGACCGGGATCAGGAAGCGGTGCGGCAGGTCGACGTTCAGGCCCGCCATCGCCGCGTACGTGGCCAGGACGAGGATGCCGCCGCCCGTCGCCTCGGCGGCCGCGCGCCACAGGTGACGGCCCTGTTCGCCGGGGTCGGCGAACGGGCTGCGCGGGGTGGAGCGGGGAGGGCTGGACGGCATGGTGTCCAGTATCGGGCGGTACGCGTGCCGATTCCGTGCGCCCTGCGGGCGATCCTGAGCGCGCTGTCCTCTGCCCAAAGGAAGAGGCCACCCGGGCGTACGGAGCGGGGCGGGCGCCCCGGTCCCGGAACGCCGAAGGCCCCGCTTCCCTTGCGGGAGCGGGGCCTTCGGCTTCGTAAGAGCCCCCTGTCGGAATCGAACCGACGACCTGCTGTTTACAAGACAGCCGCTCTGGCCAACTGAGCTAAGGGGGCGCCGCGCGGACCTCGGTGGCGCGCACAAGGCTCCCTCACTGTACACAGCGGCACTGTCGCCGGGCCATCGAGTTGCCCGCCTCCGCGAGCGCTTCCACCGTCGCCTCCGCCGTGGTCTCCGGGTCCCTCCGCAGTCGCCCCGCCGTCGTCCTCAAGGACTACCGGACGGCCCGCCCCCGACCTTCGGCAGAGCCCCGATTCCCGCCCTCAGAGCGACGATTCGGGGAGGTGGGCGACGGGAGGCTGGTCGCATCGTGTCCCCGGCCGAGGAGCCCTCATGTCGTACGCCGCAGCCCCCGCCCACGCCCGCCGAGTCGCCGCCGCCGCACAGGCCGCAGGACTGACCAAGGTGTACGGCTCGGGCGAGACCCGCGTCGTCGCCCTCGACTCGGTGGACGTGGAGTTCGGGCGGGGCCGCTTCACCGCGATCATGGGCCCGTCCGGCTCCGGCAAGTCGACGCTGATGCACTGCATGGCCGGGCTCGACTCCATCACCTCGGGCTCGGCGCGCATCGGTGAGGTGGAGCTCTCGCAGCTGAAGGACCGTGAGCTGACGCGGCTGCGGCGGGACAAGGTGGGCTTCGTCTTCCAGGCCTTCAACCTGCTGCCCACGCTCTCCGCGTACGAGAACATCACGCTGCCCGGCGCCATCGCGGGCCGTACGCCCGACAAGGCGTGGGTCGAGCGCGTGGTGCGCACGGTCGGGCTCGCGGACCGGCTGACGCACCGGCCCGCCCAGCTCTCCGGCGGACAGCAGCAGCGGGTGGCGGTGGCCCGTGCCCTGGCTGCGCGGCCGGAGATCGTCTTCGCGGACGAGCCGACCGGAAACCTGGACTCGCGGGCCGGCGCCGAGATCCTCGGCTTCCTGCGGGAGTCCGTGCACGCCCTGGAGCAGACGGTCGTGATGGTGACGCACGACCCGGTGGCCGCCGCGTACGCGGACCGCGTGGTCTTCCTGGCCGACGGCCGGATCGTCGACGAGCTGCTCCGGCCGACGGCGGCCACGGTGCTCGACCGGATGCGGCAGTTCGAAGGGGTCGTACGGACCAGCTGAGCCTCAACCGCACAGCTGCTACGGACCAGCTGAGCCGTACCCGCACCGGCCGACTCACCCTCGTACACCTTCGCCCCGCCCATCCTTAGGACCCTCCTCCATGCTGCGAACAGCCCTGCGCAACGTCCTCGCGCACAAAGCCCGCCTGGTCATGACCGCGCTCGCCGTCATGCTCGGCGTCGCCTTCGTCTCCGGCACCCTCGTCTTCGGCGACACCGTCGCGGGCGCCTTCAGGGGCGCCTCCGCCAAGAACCTCGACGGAGTCGCGGTCGCCGTGCAGGACAACGGCACCACCGCCGAACCCGAGGCGAAGCCCGGCGCCTTCAAAACCGCGCTCGACGACAAGCTCGTGGGGCGGATCGCCGAGCTGCCCGGCGCCGAGTCCGTACGCCCCACGGTGAACGGCCGGGCCACGCTCGCCGCCAAGGACGGCGACCCGGTCAACGCCGACGCCGACTGGCACAACCTGGCGGTCAACTACGCCCCCGGCAAGGACGGCAAGGACCCCCTCTACCCGCTCACGAAGGGCCGCGCCCCGGCCTCCGCCGGTGAGTTGGCCCTGGACGCGAAGACCGCCGAGAAGGCCGGCTACCGCATCGGGGACACCGTGCGCTTCGCGACCGACGGGCCCGCGCTCACCAAGAAGCTGGTCGGTCTGGTCTCCACGGACGACCCGCGCGTCACGGCCGGCGGCACGCTCGCGCTCTTCGACACGGCGACCGCGCAGAAGCTGTTCACGGCGCCCGGGTTCTACGACGAGATCACCGTGGGGGCGCGGCCCGGTACGGACGAGGGCAAGCTGACCGCGGACGTCCGGGCGCTGCTGCCGCAGGACGGCGCCGCGACCGCGACCAGCGGTGAGGCGCTGGCCGCGCAGCAGTCCCGGGACATCGCGCAGAACACCGGTGCGCTGACCAAGGCGCTGCTGGTGTTCGCCGGGATCGCGCTGTTCGTCGGGGTGTTCATCATCGCCAACACCTTCACCATGCTGATCGCCCAGCGCACCCGCGAGATCGCCCTGCTGCGGGCGGTCGGTGCCTCGCGCAAGCAGGTCGTACGCTCCGTACTCGTCGAAGCGGCCCTGCTCGGGCTCGCGGCGTCGGCGGCCGGGTTCGCGCTCGGACTGGGCATCGCGTCGGTCCTGCCGTCGCTGCTCAACGCGGGCGGTGCCGGGCTGCCGGACGGGCCGCTGGTGATCTCCCCGTCGGCTCTCGTGTGGTCCCTCGCCGTCGGTGTCGTGGTGACGGTGTTCGCTGCCTGGCTGCCCTCGCGCAAGGCCGCGAGGATCGCGCCGGTCGAGGCGATGAGCACGGTGGACGCGGCGCCGGCGCCGCGGAGCCTGAAGGTGCGCAATGTGCTCGGTGCGCTGCTCGTCGTGGGCGGGATGCCCTTCATGTTGTACGTGGCCGGCCTGAAGAAGCCCGCCGAAGTCGACCTGCTGACCGCGCTGTTCGGGGCAGGGCTGTTCCTCGTCGGCCTGATCGTGCTCGCCCCGCTGCTCTCGCGGCCGTTCATCGCCCTGAGCGGGCGGCTGACCGAGCGGCTTCACGGCGTGAGCGGCAAGCTCGCCAAGGAGAACGCGCTGCGCAATCCGCGCCGTACCGCCGCGACCGCTTCGGCGTTGATGATCGGCCTGTGCATGATCACCGGCCTCACGGTGGCCGCGCAGTCGGCCGACCGGGCCGTGGCCGCCGAGGCGACGACCGGGCTCGCGGCCGACTACCGGATCTCCAACTCCGCGTACCGCGGCATCGAGGCGGACGCCGCGGACAAGGTGGCGCGGGTGCCGGGGGTCTCGGCGGCGGCGCCTGTGGCCTCGGCGATGGGACAGACGGCGAGCGGCTACCTGAACCTGACCGGCGGTGATCCGGGCACGCTCGGGAAGGTGACGGATCTGCGGTTCACGTCCGGTGCGTTGACCGACGTCGGGCCCGGAAAGGTGGCGGTGTCGCAGGAGTTGGCGAAGGAGCGCGGGCTCGCGGTGGGCGACACGTTCAAGGCCGAGCTCGGCGGGCGGTTCGTGGACGGGGAGCGCAAGGGCGCGACGGAGAAGACGTTCACGGTGGTGGGCGTCTTCGAGAAGAACCGTACGGTCGAGGAGGCGCTCGGCTCCCTCGACGACGTGCTGCCGTACGCCGTGGACAAGAGGCTGGACGAGGTCCTGGTGAAGGCGGACGGCGGGGCTTCGGCATCGTCCCTGGACGGGAAGATCCGTGACGCGCTCGGCAACAGCCCGCTGCTCAAGGTGCAGGACCGCGACCAGATCGTCGCGCAGGAGACCGGGGCCGTGGGCACGGTCCTGAACATGATGTACGGACTGCTCGGCATGGCTGTCCTGATCGCGGTGCTCGGCGTCGTGAACACCCTGGCGATGTCCGTCTTCGAACGGACGCGGGAGATCGGAATGCTGCGGGCGATCGGTCTGGACCGGGCGGGGATCCGGCAGATGGTGCGCCTCGAGTCCGTGATCATCTGCCTGTTCGGCGCGGCGCTCGGGATCGGCTCCGGGATCTTCCTGGCGTGGCTCAACAGTGGGGTCGCGGGTGGGGGGTTGCCCGCTTACGAGACGGTGCTGCCGTGGCTGCGGCTCGGGTTGTTCGTGGTCCTGGCGCTTGTGGTGGGCGTGTTGGCGGCGATCTGGCCGGCTCGGCGGGCGGCGCGGATGGATGTGTTGGGGGCGGTGCACTCGGCTTAGGGCGGGGTGCGGGTGCGGGTGCGGGTGCGGGTGCGGCTGCGGGG
>NZ_JBEPEW010000272.1:0-4772 GCF_040300965.1 Streptomyces mesophilus
CCGCGGCCCCGCAGACCGCGAGCAGCGCGGTACGGGGACGCCGGCGGCGGTCCCGGGACCCGCCCCGTACGGCCGAGTGCCCGGGCCTGACGGGCGGCGTCGCGCGTTCCAGCTCGACCTCGTACCCGGCATCGCTCCCGTACCCGGCTTCACTTCCGTACCCGGCTTCAGTTCCGCCGGGCACGAAGCGGTCCACGTCCGCCGCACGGGGTTCGCGTACCGCGGGCGGCGCCGCCGCCTCGTAGACCACCGGCAGCCTGGCCGTATCGTCCGTGGCCTCGGCTTCCGGCGACAGCGACACATAGGGCCGTATGCGCAGCGGATCGAAGTCCTCCGAAGCCGCCACGTCCGCCGCCGCGTCCGCGGACCGCCCGTCGCGCAGCGCGTCGGCCGCACGCTGCGCGCAGCCGCACCGCGGTGCACCGCTTCTGTCCCTGGGCACACCGCACTCAGGGCACGTCATTCCGCTCACCGCTGGGGTCCCCTCCCTAGAGCTCCCAGCGATTATGCAGCTCCCGCCGCACCAGGCCCAGCGACCCCACCCCCTGAGCCCTCCCCCAACAGGCCATAACAGCCCATCCCGACCAGGATGGAATCAGACGCACCAGTCGGATCCGGTGCCGGGCGCCGGCCGCGGCAGCAAGGAGATGTCGATGGCCCAGGACATGAGCGACGCGGGCACACCCGCCGTGGCCGTGCCCGGCGCGGGACATCCGCCCGGTACGGGACAAACACAGCGCAGCGTCATGGTGTCCATCGGGGCGCTGCTGCTCGGCATGCTGCTCGCGGCACTCGACCAGACCATCGTCTCGACCGCGCTGCCGACGATCGTCAGCGACCTCGGCGGTATGCAGCACCTGTCCTGGGTGGTCACCGCGTACATGCTGGCCTCCACCGCCGCGACACCCCTGTGGGGCAAGCTCGGCGACCTCTACGGACGCAAGAAGCTCTTCCAGACCGCGATCGTGATCTTCCTGATCGGTTCGGCGCTGTGCGGTATCGCGCAGAACATGCCGCAGCTGATCGGCTTCCGCGCCCTGCAGGGCCTGGGCGGCGGCGGTCTGATGGTGCTGTCGATGGCGATCGTCGGCGATATCGTCTCGCCGCGCGACCGCGGCAAGTACCAGGGCCTGTTCGGCGCCGTCTTCGGCGCGACCAGCGTGCTCGGACCGCTGCTCGGCGGCCTGTTCGTGGACCATCTGAGCTGGCGCTGGGTCTTCTACATCAACCTGCCGATCGGCGTCGTCGCGCTCCTGGTGATCGCGGCCGCGCTGCACATCCCGCACACCGTACGGCCGCACAAGATCGACTACCTGGGTACGTTCCTGATCGCCTCGGTCGCCACCTGCCTGGTCCTCGTCGCCTCGCTCGGCGGCACCACCTGGGCCTGGGGCTCGGCGCAGATCATCGGCCTCGCGGCGCTCGGCGCCGTACTGCTCGCGGCGTTCATCGCGGTGGAGCGCAAGGCGGTCGAGCCGGTGCTCCCGCTGAAGCTGTTCAAGATCCGCACGTTCACGCTGTCGGCGGCGATCAGCTTCGTCGTGGGCTTCGCGATGTTCGGCGCGATGACCTATCTGCCGACGTTCCTGCAGGTCGTCAAGGGCGTCTCGCCGACCATGTCCGGTGTGCACATGCTGCCGATGGTCTTCGGCCTGCTCCTGTCCTCGACGATCTCGGGCCAGATCGTCTCCCGTACGGGCCGCTGGAAGATCTTCCCCATCGCCGGCACCGCGGTCACCTCGGTCGGCCTGCTGCTCCTGCACCAGCTGAAGGAGACCACCGGCACCTGGGAGATGAACGCGTACTTCTTCGTCTTCGGCCTCGGTCTCGGCCTGGTCATGCAGGTCCTGGTCCTGATCGTGCAGAACGCCGTCCGTTACGAGGACCTCGGCGTCGCCACGTCCGGCGCGACCTTCTTCCGCTCGATCGGCGCCTCGTTCGGTGTGGCGATCTTCGGCACCCTCTTCACCAACCGGCTCGACGGCAAGCTCAGTGACGCCCTGGCCGGCCAGACCCTGCCCGGCGGACTCACCGTCAAGAGCCTGGAGGACGACCCGCGCACCATCGCGCAGCTCCCCCCGGACCTGCAGGGCGCGGCGCTGCACAGCTACTCGTCCGCGATCACGGACGTCTTCCTGTACGCGGTGCCGGTGGCGCTCGTCGCGTTCGCGCTGTCGTTCCTGCTGCGCGAGGACAAGCTGCGCGGTTCGGTGACCGCACCCGAGATCACCGAGACGCTCGCCAGCAACCCGGTCGAGCGCTCCTCGCGCGACGAGGTGCACCGGGCGCTGTCGGTACTCGGCACGCGGCAGGGCCGCCGGGAGATCTACCAGAAGATCACCGCGAGGGCCGGTTACGACCTGCTGCCCGCGGCCAGCTGGATGCTCCTGCGCATCCAGCGCTTCGGCCACACCGAGCCCGCGGTGCTCGCCGAGAACACCACGGTGCCGCTCGCCCGGATCCAGGCCGCGGCCCGTCAGCTGGAGGAGCGCAAGCTCGCCGCCCGCGAGGGCATGCGGCTCGTGTTCACACCCGAGGGCCGCGAGGTCGCCGCCAAGCTCGGCAAGGCCCGCGAGGAGTCCCTCGCGGAACTCCTCGGCGACTGGTGGGGGCCGGACCGGACCACCGACCTGGTCCGCCTGGTCGAGGAGCTGAGCACCGAGCTTTCGGGCTCGGACGCGGAGACGCCTGGTGTGGGCGGGGTGCCGCGGGATCACGCGGCGCGGGCTTAGGGGCTTCGCCTCCTACAGGGACTTCGTCGCTTACGGGGCGATCGGCTCCCTGGTCAGGAGCCGGCCAGCTCCTTGCCGTACCAAATCTCCTGGTACGCCCCGGAGTTGTACGCCGGGATCTCCGCGAACCCCCGCTTCGCGTACAGCTTCCGCGCCTCGATCAGATCGAGCCGCGTATCGAGGACGAGCCGTCGCGCACCGAACGCGCGGGCGGCCTCCTCGGCGGCGTCCATCAGTGCCCCCGCGCCGCCCTTGCCGCGTACCGACGGGAGCAGGAAGACGCGCTTGAGCTCGCAGGTCGTGGCGTCGAGCCGCCGTACGCCCGCGGTGCCCACCGGTTCACCGCGCAGGCGCGCGACCAGCAGCACCCCGTCCGGTCCGCGCAGACCCTCCCCCGTCTCCTCGGCGATCCCCCGCTCCAGTACGTCCGGTTCGGTCGGTCGGCCGGTCTCCTTCAGATACCAGCGGTCGCTGACCTCGGTGTAGTACGCCCGCCACAGTGCGGCGGCGGCGGAGGAATCGACGGCTTCAGGGGTAACGGTCCAGGCAGTGCTCACGCGCGCCATCATCCGCTGCCGGTCACGGGGTGCGCATCGGGTTTTCCTCTGCGTGTCCGGGCTACTCGGCAACGCGACAGCCCCTCATGACAGGAGCGCGACCATGTCCGCAGTTGTGACCGTCATAGTGATCGTGGCCGCAGTGGCGCTGATCGCCGGCGCGGTGTTCCTGGTGACACGCAGGGCGGGTGGCGGCGGCCGGAGTCTGGAGCGCCGTTTCGGACCGGAGTACGAGCGGACGGTCGCCCGCCACGACGGCGACACCAGGGCCGCCGAACGGGAACTCGACGAGCGCGTCAAGCAGCACGGCTCCCTCACGCCGAAGCCGCTCGCGAGCGGGGAGCAGGAGCGGTACGAGACCCGCTGGGCCAGGGCGCAGGAGCGGTTCGTGGAGTCGCCGCGCGAGGCGGTGGCCGAAGTCGACGCCCTCATCGCCGAGTTGGCGGCCGAGCGCGGCTATCCGGGCCGCGAGCGCTATGAGGAGCAGCTCTCCGCGCTGTCGGTGCATCACGCGTACCAGGTGCAGGGCTACCGCAGGGTGCACGCGGCGGCGCACGGGAACGGCGAGGCCGGTACCGAGTCGCTGCGGGAGGCGATGGTCGAGGCGCGGGCCCTGTTCCACGAGTTGCTCCGCACTTCCGACGGCCGGCGCGGGCGCGGCGGAACGGAGCCCGAGCGGCGCCCGCAGTCCGCGATCATGCCGGGCCGCAGGAAGCACACGGGCGAGGAAAAGCGCACGGGCGACGAGAAGCACACGGGTGAGAAGGACCGGACGCACGCGAAGGGCGAGCCGGGAGCGCACTCGGGGCGGACCCGGGTGGGGCCGGCCGGGATATTCAACCGGCATCGGGCGAAGGAGAGTTGAGGCCGTGATGGGCGACCGGATGCACACGGGCAGTGAGCGGGTCGGCGAACAGAAGCACACGGGCGACGAGCGAGCCGGCGAGCAGAAGCACACCGGCAGCGAGCGGATCGGCGAACGGATCGGCGAACAGAAGCACACCGGCAGCGAGCGGGCGCGCACGGGCGACGACCGGGCGCACGCGAAGGGCCGCGGCCTGCTGGGCCGGGACGACCGGGACCAGTGGGAGCGGCGGCTGCAGCACGCCGTGAACGGGTTCGTCGACGCCCCGCGCGACTCCGTGCGGGAGGCGGACAAGGTGGTGGAGGAGGCGACGGCGCGCCTCACGGAACTCCTCGCGGAGCGCCGCCGGTCACTGCGCACGTCCTGGTCCTCGGGACCGGACGAGGGCACGGAGCCCGGCGCCCCGGCCGACGGGGCGACCGCCGACACCGAGCAGCTGCGGCTCGCCCTGCGCGACTACCGCGAACTCGCCGAGCGGCTCCTCGGAGTCTGAGGAGTCTGAGGAACCTGAGGGATCCGAGGAGTCCGACCGGCATACGAAGGGTGGGGTGGGGGGGGGGGTGGGGGGGGGCGGCGGCCCGGCCCCGACGCGCGACACCCGCCTGGGGCACACAGAGA
>NZ_JBEPEW010000272.1:4782-5291 GCF_040300965.1 Streptomyces mesophilus
TGTGTGTGTCTCGTTTTGTTCTTGGTTTTCCTCTGCTTTTGGGGGGGGCGCACCCCCCCCCGCCCCCCCCCCCACCCCACCCGTACGCAGGTCGGGCCGGACGCGTGCGCAGGTCAGGACGACCCGTGGGCAGGTCAGGCCGGCTTCGGGCCCGCCTGCTGCACGACCTCGAAGGTCCACACCTGGGAACCGCTGGCCGCGGGCTTCGGACGCTCGCCGCCCTCGGCGGCGCCGCCCTGGTGGGCCGCCTTCATCGGGCCCTCCATCCAGGCCTGGAAGTCGGCCTCGCTGCGCCACCGGGTGTAGACGAGGTACTGGTCGGTGCCTTCGAGCGGCTTGAGCAGCTCGAACCACTCGAATCCGTCGGAGCTCTCCACGGCCCCGGCACGCGAGGCGAACCGCTTCTCGAGGGTCTCCCGCTGCTCGGCGGGGACCGTCAGCGCGTTGATCTTCACGATGCTCATACATCCATCTTCCCGCAGCCACCCCGGCCGCCCGTCAGGAGCCCC
>NZ_JBEPEW010000273.1:0-5289 GCF_040300965.1 Streptomyces mesophilus
CTCGTCGGGGCCGGGGACGCGCATCGAGGTGTGGGTGTCGCGGTTGGAGTCCGGGGTCGAGCCCGGCACCAGCGGGACCGCTCCCCGGCGGGGGGCCGCGGGTTCGCCGGCCGGGAAGGCCTCTTCGGGCTCATCGGGGAGCTCGGGCTCCGGCTCGTCCACGTCGAGCGGCGGCATGCCCGCGACGAGGGGGAGCTGCTCGCGCAGGCGCGCGGCCAGTTCCGAGGCCCGCAGCCGGGACGCGGGGGCCTTGGCCAGGCACTGGACGATCAGCTGCCAGAGCTCGTCCGGGATGCCCGGGAGCGGGACGACCGTCTCGGTCACATGGCGGCGCAGAACCGCGCCGGGGTGGCCGCCGCCGAAGGGCGTGAAGCCGGCGAGGAGTTCGTACAGGACGGTCGCGAGGGCGTAGATGTCGACAGCCGCGCGGGGCGGCAGACCCTCGATGATCTCGGGGGCGAGATAGTCCGGGGTGCCGATGACCTTGGTCGCGCGTGTACGGCGCGGGGAGTCGACGAGCTTGGCGACGCCGAAGTCGGTGAGGAGCGCGGGGTGCGAGCCGCCGGGGCCGAGCGGGCCCTGCATGTCCAGGAGGACGTTCTCCGGCTTGACGTCGCGGTGCACGATGCCGGCCGCGTGCGCGGCGGCCAGGCCGTCGGCCACGTCCGCGACGATCGCGACGGCTGCCTCAGGGGCGAGCCGCCGCTCGCGGTCCAGACGGGTGCGCAGATCCGTGCCGCGGACCAGGTCCATGACGAGCGCCAGGTCATTGCCGTCCACGACCAGGTCCCGTACACCGACCACGTTCGGGTGGTCGAGGCTGAGCAGCGCCGTGCGCTCCTGGACGAAACGGCCGACCAACTCCTGGTCGGCGGCGAGGTCTTCGCGCAACAGCTTGATGGCGACCGGCCCTTCAGGGCCTTCGCCGAGCCAGACAGTGCCGGCGGAACCGCGGCCCAGGATCTGGTGGGCGGTGTACCGGCTGCCGATTTTCCGTGCCAAGACTGCTCCTACGGGCTCCTGTTGGCGACAAAGCTACGCGGCTTCGGCGCCGACCTTCACTTCCGGGGCAGAAATCACTCGCCAGGTGTCGATAAATCCACCATGCCACGGCCCAGTTGAGATACTGGAACACGGGAATCCTGGTCGAGGTCCCGGAGCAAAAGAAAGCCGGGCCCCGAAGGAGCCCGGCTTCCCCGCACACTCGGTCGGCTACGTACCGCCGCCGCCCGTACCGCCACCGCCGCCGTCCGAACCGCCCAGATCCTCTATCCAGCCCGAGACGGTGTCGTACCAGTGCCCGATCTGGCCGAAGAACGAGCGGCCCTGGCCGATCCAGTCCTGCAGCGGGCTCAGCTCCCAGATCAGCCACGCGGCCACGACCAGGATGACGATCGTGAACAGACAGCCCTTGAGGCAGCCGAGTCCGGGGATCCTCATCGGGTTGGCGCTGCGCTGCCTCGGCTGACGCGGCGGGCGCGGCTGCTGCGGAGGCGGCGACGGAGGCGCGTACCGCTGCGGCTGCTGCTGGGGCTGCGGAGCCGGGGCGTACCGCTGCGGCTGGTGCTGCTGCGGGTGCTGTGGCTGCTGCGGATATCCGTACCCCTGCGGCTGCTGCTGGCGCTGCTGCTGGCCGCGCTGGACCTGCCGCTGAGGGCGGCGCCGCAGCGGGTCCTGGTTGGGGTCGAGGTACTGGACCTGCGTCTGCTCGTTGCGGTCGCGGGCCGCACGCATCTGGTTCTGCCACGGGTGCGGGTCGTCCGGGTTGCCGGCCCCCGGGGCGCCCGGCGGCACCGGCGGCATCACGGCGGTCGGGTCGGCCGCGCCGCGGTTCGGCAGGACGGAGGTGGGATCCGCGTCGGAGGAGCCCGAGGTGTGCGGCATCACGTTGGTCGCCGCATTCGGGTCGTACGAGCCCGCGCCCTGCGGCAGCACCTGCGTCGGATCCGCGGCGCCCGGTGTCACGGGGACCGGCGCGGGCGTCGGGTCGGGGGCGAGCAGTGCGCCCACGCCCTCGGCGGCGGTGATCTGCGAGGAGTTCGCGTGGATGCCGATGCCCTCGGCGACCACGCGCAGCGCACGCCCCAGGTTCTCGGCGCTCGGCCGCTCCTCGGGCTTCTTGCGCAGACAGCGTTCTATGACCGTCCACAGCGGCTCGGGGACGGTGCTCGGGCGGCGCGGCTCCTCGCCGAGGTGGCGGTGCAGCACTTCGAGCGCACTGCCGCCGGAGAACGGCGGGCGGCCCGTGACCAGCTCGTACAGCAGGATTCCGGCGCCGTAGATGTCGACGGCGGAGGTCTGCGGACGGCCCTCGGCGGACTCGGGTGCGACATACGCCGGCGTACCGACGAATTCATGGGTACGGGTCAGGCCCGGCGAATCCGCGAGACGCGCGATGCCGAAGTCGGTGAGCATCGGGCTCATGCCGTGCTCGTCGTCCTTGAGCAGCACGTTCGCGGGCTTGAGGTCCCGGTGCACGACGCCGTCGGCGTGGCTGGCGGCAAGGGCGTCGGCGATCTGGGCCGTGAGCAGGGACGCGGCGACCGGGGTCATCGGGCCGTTGTCCCGGATGTAGCGGTGCAGGTCGGGACCGTCGACAAGGTCCATGACGAGCGCCAGGAGATCGCCTTCCACGACCAGGTCGCGGGTGCGCACGATGTTGGGGTGCGTCAGGCGGAGCAGCACGGAGCGTTCGCGCAGGAAGCGCATCACGACGTCCGCGTCGTTGGCCAGCTCTTCCTTGAGCACCTTGATCGCGACGGTCTCGCCGGGGTGCCCCTGGACGGCGGCCTCGGCGCCCGCGGTCTCGCGCTGGCGGGCTCGCCAGACGGTGCCCGTGGCGCCGCGTCCGAGCGGCTCCTCGAGCAGGTACTTGCTGCCTACCGGCCGCACGTCATGCGCTCCCTGTCGATCGTCGAACTCTGTTCCTGGCGTTCCTTGTGTTCCGCCCCACTGTAGTGCGGCCGAACGGGGCACTGGTGTGCCCTCGGCCACCCGTTCCCGTAACAACCGTGGCGGTTCCGTTCCGCAGGAAGACGCAGGCAGTCGGCGGTTGGTTGCCGGGTCCCCTGCCCACGCACGTCCCATGCACACGCCCGCCGTATACCCGCGCGGCCAATTACGCATGAGCGAGGGCGATTTGGACCCCAAAGACGGAAAACCCGATCAATCAAGATCACTTAATGGTGGGCGACGGGCGTGTTGTCGGTGGCAGGTGCGAGGATGCCTACGAGCACGGAGCCATGCCGTGTGCGGTGGGGGCACTGACGGGTCATCCGTCCCCCGCCGGGCACCCCGCGCAGAAGGGACCGCTGACGGCGATGCAGATCCGGCTGACCGTCCTCGGGCCGCCCAGCGGCCGCAGCGCGCAGTCGTCGCGCGACTGCAGCGCCACCGACGTGCTGGTCACCGCGCCCTCCGGCACCGCACTCGCGGCGGTGGCCTCCGGCCTGGCCGCGGCGGCGGGTGCCGAGGTCTCCTCGGGGACGCAGGTCGTGCTGTACGCGGGTCCGGACCGGCTCGACGCCAGGACCTGCCTGCTCGGCGAGCCCCCGCTGGTCGACGGCGCCGTGCTCACGCTGCACTCCCCCGCCGAGCCCGCACCGACCGCCCAGGGCGCGGCCGCCCGGCTGCATGTGATCGCGGGTCCCGACGCCGGCGGCGTCCATCTGCTGCACGGCGGGAAGATCACGATCGGCCGCTCCGCCGACGCGGACGTCCCGCTCGACGACCCCGATGTCTCCCGGCTCCACTGCGCGGTCACGCTCGCCGACGACGGCCGCGTCTCGGTGTCGGATCTCGGCTCCACCAACGGCACCGTCCTCGACGGCGCCCCCGTCGCCGACCGCCCGCTGCGTCTGACCCCCGGCGCGCTGCTGCGGATCGGCGAGTCCACGCTGCGGCTGTCCACTACGGCCGACCCCGAGCCGCTGCCCACGGCGCCGGACGGGGAGGGTCACCTCCGGGTGACGGCGGTGGGCCCGCAGGACCCGGGTGCACCGGGCGCCTCTCTCGTACGGCAGGACGCCGGTCCCGTACGAGGGGATGCCGATTCCGTACGAGGGGTCGCGCATCCCGTACGAGGAGACGCTCACCCCGTACGAGGAGACGCTCACCCCGTACGAGAAGGGGAAGCCGCCCCCGCGCAGGGCGCCCCCGTACGAGAGCGCACCGCCTCGCCGCAGGAGCCGCCCCGCGTGCCCGCGCAGGCCTCGCCGCACGCGGGCCCGCCCGCCGGCGCCACCCATCACGCCTACGGCCACGCCGAGTTGGACCCTTCCCACGAGCACACCCGCGCCGACGAGCCGGCCGAGCCGCTCGGTGAGCACGGCCGCACCGGCACCCCCGCGCGCGGCACCACCGTTCCCCGGCAGCTGCGCCGGCGCGGGCTCGGCGCCTGGGCGCGGCGGCTCGCGGGCGGGCGCGCCGAGGAACCCCTGGCACCGGCCGAACCCGCCGCCGAGCCGCAGCTCACCGAGCGCACGCCCCAGCCCGAGACCTGGCCCGACCCGGCGTCCCTGCTGCTCACCGCGCTCGGCCCGGGGCCGCGCCTGTGGGAGCGCGGCCGGGAGCACCCCGAAGCGCTCGCCGTGCGGCTCGGCACCGTGGACCGGCCGCTGACCGACCAGGGCCTGCTGCTGCCGGCCGTGCCTGTCACGGTCGGTCTTCGCGAGGCCGGCGGGCTCGGGCTCGCGGGGCCGCGGGCGCGCCTGACCGGGCTCGCGCGCGCCGTGCTCGCCCAGCTGGCGGCGCTGCACGCGCCCACGGAGCTGGAGATCGTGCTGCTCAGCACGGACCGTTCGCGCACGGTGGAGCAGCGGGTCGCCGAGTGGACCTGGCTGGGCTGGCTGCCGCATCTGCGGCCGGCCCGCGGCGAGGACTGCCGGCTGCTCGTCGCCTACGACCGTGAGCAGGCGGCGGCCCGTACGGATGAACTGCTGCGCCGTATCGACGACCGGCTCGACGAGGGTGACGCCCCCGGCCGCTCCGCGGGGCCCCGCACGCTGCTCGTGGTGGACGGCGATCCCGGCTCGGCCGCGCTGCGGGCGGCGACCGTGCGGCTCGCCGAGGAGGGGCCCGGCGCCGGGATCCATGTGCTGTGTCTCGCCGAGACCCCGTCCGCGTCCCCGTCGTCGCCGGTCTCGGTGACGTACGAGACGGCGTGCACGGCGCTGCCGGCCTTCCGCTCCTGCGGTGCGGTGGCGCTCCTGAGCGGTGATGTGGCCACGGCCCTGCGCCTGGTGCGTACGGTGCGCGGGCAGCTCGCCGGGCAGGGCACCGTCGCGTCGG
>NZ_JBEPEW010000274.1:0-5217 GCF_040300965.1 Streptomyces mesophilus
GCGCCCCAGGGCGGTCCGCAGCTCCACCTCGGTCCGCCGCAGTCCGCCGGCCCGGCCGTGCCGGGCGGCGAGAGCCACCCGCCCGTCGCACCGATCCCCATGCCCGCGGCCTCGTCCGAGGACCTGCCCGCCGACGACGGAGCCCACGCGATGCCGCCGGGCCTGAACTCCCAGGAGCCGGGCCCCATCGGCGAGTTCGTCCCCGTGGAGGGCGTCGTCCCGTCCACCCCGCACCTCGCCCCCACGCCGCCCCAGCTGCTCCGCCTGCCGGAAGAGCCGGCCGCGGGTGCGGAGGAGTCGGTGGTAGGCGCGGGTGCGGAGGAGTCGGCGGTGGCGGAGTCGGCGGTGGCGGAGCCGGCAGCACCGGTCGAGGAGGCTGCCGTCCCGGTCGAGGAGGTTGCCGTCCCGGTCCAAGCCACCTCCGCACCTGTGCAGGAGGCACCCGTACCGTCGCAGGACACCCCCGTACCGCCGCAGGAGACCGCCGCCCCGGCGCCGGAAGCGGCCGAGCCCGTGCAGGAGCCGGCCACCCCGTCCGAGCCCGAGCCCGAGCCGGCGCAGTCCGAGCCCGCCGGGTCCGACGTACGCAAGGAGGACGAGGCGCAGCCCGCGAACGACTCCACCTTCGCCGTCCCGGCCCCCCGTGAGGGCGAGCCGGAGCACGAGGCGACGGCGCACACCGAGGCGCCGGGCGCGGAGGAGTCGCCGGCCGCCGGCCCGGACGACACCGACGCCCGGGATGCGGCTGACGAGACCCTCACGGAGGAGCAGGCCGAGCCGGTGGCCGCCGGAACCGCCGAGCCCGTCACCCAGGAGCCCGAGGAAGTGGGCCCCGAACTCCTCCAGTACGCCGACGAGTTGGACACCGCGGACAACGCCGACGTACCCGCCGAAGGCCCCGCCGCCCCCGGCTACGCCGACGCCGAGCGCGAGGCCGTCCTGCGCGTGATGCGCGAGCGCCGCGACATCCGCAACGGCTTCCGCAGCGACCCCATCCCGCACGAGGTCCTGCTCCGCGTCCTCGAGGCCGCCCACACGGCGCCCTCCGTCGGCCACTCCCAGCCCTGGGACTTCGTCGTCATCCGCTCCGCCGACACCCGGCGCACGATGCACGAACTCGCCATGCGCCAGCGCGAGGCGTACGCGAAGTCGCTGCCCAAGGGCCGCGCGAAGCAGTTCAAGGAACTGAAGATCGAGGCCATCCTCGACACCCCGGTGAACATCGTCGTCACCGCCGATCCCACCCGCGGCGGCCGCCACACCCTCGGCCGGCACACCCAGCCGCAGATGGCCCCGTACTCCTCCGCGCTCGCCGTCGAGAACCTGTGGCTCGCCGCCCGCGCCGAAGGCCTCGGCGTCGGCTGGGTCAGCTTCTTCGACGAGCGCGAGATGGTGCGCACGCTCGGACTGCCCGAGCACCTGGAGGTCGTGGCGTATCTCTGTGTCGGATACGTCGACGAGTTCCCGGACGAGCCCGAGCTGATGCAGGCCGGCTGGTCCAAGCGCCGCCCGCTGTCGTGGGTCGTGCACGAGGAGACGTACGGACGCCGCGCGCTGCCCGGCGAGGACCCGCACGATCTGCTCTCCGAGACCGTGGCCAACATCCGTCCGCTGGACGCCAAGGCGCTCGGCGAGGCGTGGGAGCGGCAGAAGCGGATGACCAAGCCGCCGGGCGCGCTCGGCATGCTGGAGATCATCTCCGCACAGCTCGCGGGTCTGTCGAGGATGTGCCCGCCGCCGATCCCGGAGCCCGCGGCCGTCGCGATCTTCGCGGGCGACCACGGGGTGCACGCCCAGGGCGTGACCCCCTGGCCGCAGGAGGTAACCGGCCAGATGGTCGCCAACTTCCTGGGCGGCGGCGCGGTCTGCAACGCGTTCGCCAACCAGGTGGGCGCCGAGGTCTGCGTCATCGACGTGGGCGTCGCCTCCGACCTGCCGGCCACGCCGGGCCTGCTGCCCCGCAAGGTCCGCGCCGGTACGGCCGACATGACCACCGGCCCCGCCCTGACCCGCGAGGAGGTCAAGGCGGCCATCGAGGTCGGCATCGAGACGGCCCGCGACCTGGTCGCGGCCGGCAACAAGGCGCTGCTCACGGGGGAGATGGGCATCGCCAACACCACCGCGTCCGCGGCGCTGATCTCCGTCTTCACCGGCGCCGACCCGTCCGAGGTGACCGGCCGAGGCACCGGCATCAATGACGAGACCCTCGCCCGCAAGACGGATGTCGTACGGCGCGCACTGGAACTGCACCAGCCGGACCCGGCCGACCCCATCGGCGTCCTCGCGGCCATCGGCGGCCTCGAACACGCCGCCATGGTGGGCCTGTTGCTCGGCGGCGCGTCGCTGCGTACGCCGGTGATCCTGGACGGCGTGAGCGCCGGCGCGGCCGCCCTGGTGGCCCGCGCCATCGCCCCCGAGGTCCTGGCCGCGTGCATCGCGGGCCACCGCAGCGCGGAGCCCGGCCACGTCGCGGCCCTGAACAAGCTGGGCCTGCGCCCGTTGGTCGACCTGGACCTCCGCCTCGGCGAGGGCACAGGCGCCCTTCTCGCCCTCCCGGTCGTCCAGTCGGCCGCCCGCGCGATGCACGAGGTGGCGACCTTCGACTCTGCGGGCGTCACGGAGAAATAGCCCTGCGGCGATTCAGCAGATCCGAACGAAGTTCGGACGCGGGGTCCGGGGCGGAGCCCCGGTTTCGGGAAGGGGCGGGGTGGGGGAAAGGAACCCACCCACCCCGCGCCGTACCCTGAACCCGCACCGCAAAGCCCCACGTCACACTGCCGCTCCAGCGCCGAAGCGGCGCACGCCAGCCCGCACGAGGAGCCGCACAGCCATGGCCGAACACCCCGCGTACCCCGTAGGCCTCCGCCTGACAGGCCGCCGAGTCATCGTCCTCGGCGCCGGCCAGGTCGCCCAGCGCCGCCTCCCGGCCCTGATCGCGGCCGGCGCGGACATCCTGCTCATCTCGCCGGAGGCGACCCCCTCCGTGGAGGCCATGGCGGATGCGGGCGAACTCCGCTGGGAGCGCAGGAAGTACGAGCACGGCGACCTCGCCGAGGCCTGGTACGCCCTGATCGCCACGAGCGACCAGGCCGCCAACGAAGCGGCGAGCGCCGAAGCCGAGACCCGCCGCGTCTGGTGCGTACGCTCCGACGATGCCACCGCCGCCACCGCCTGGACCCCGGCGACGGGCCGCAGCGAGGGCGTCACCGTCGCGATCCTCACCACCGACCGCCCCGACCCCCGCCGCACCGCCGCGATCCGCGACGCGGTCGTCGAGGGCCTGCGCGACGGCACCCTCGTCGCCCCGCACCAGCGTCAGAAGACCCCCGGCGTCGCCCTGGTCGGCGGCGGCCCCGGCGACCCCGACCTGATCACCGTCCGCGGCCGCCGTCTCCTGGCGGAGGCCGACGTCGTGATCGCCGACCGGCTCGGTCCGCGCGACCTGCTCGCCGAACTCCCGCCGCACGTCGAGGTGATCGACGCAGCGAAGATCCCGTACGGCCGCTTCATGGCCCAGGAGGCGATCAACAACGCGCTGATCGAGCACGCCAAGGCCGGCAAGTCCGTCGTACGACTCAAGGGCGGCGACCCCTTCGTCTTCGGCCGCGGCATGGAGGAGGCCCAGGCGCTCGCCGAGGCCGGCATCCCGTGCACGGTCGTGCCCGGCATCTCCAGCTCGATCTCCGTCCCCGGAGCGGCCGGTATCCCGGTCACACACCGGGGCGTGGCCCATGAGTTCACGGTCGTCAGCGGCCATGTCGCCCCCGACGACGAGCGCTCCCTGGTCGACTGGACGGCGCTCGCCAAGGCCCGCGGCACGCTCGTCGTCCTCATGGGCGTCGACAAGATCGGCAAGATCGCCGAGACCTTGATCGCGGGCGGCCGGGCCCCCGAGACCCCCGTGGCCCTCGTCCAGGAGGGCACGACCGCCACCCAGCGCCGCGTGGACGCCACCCTGGCGACCGTCGCGGAGACCGTGACCGCCGAGGAGGTCCGCCCGCCGGCGGTGATCGTCATCGGCGAGGTCGTGACCGTCGGCCCAGGTAACCAGCGGTAACGGAAGTTCTCCCGCCCCGTTGGCACCGCACCGAGGACAAGGCAGTATCACCCTGTGGCCGATCTCATCCATGTCGACGACCCCGACGACCCGCGCCTGCGCGACTACACCGGACTCACGGACGTAGAGCTGCGGCGCAAGCGCGAACCCGCCGAAGGACTCTTCATCGCCGAGGGCGAGAAGGTGATCCGGCGCGCCAAGGACGCCGGGTACGAGATGCGCTCGATGCTTCTCTCCGCCAAGTGGGTCGACGTCATGCGCGATGTCATCGACGAACTCCCCGCGCCCGTCTACGCGGTCAGCCCCGAGCTGGCCGAACGGGTCACCGGCTACCACGTGCACCGCGGCGCCCTCGCCTCCATGCAGCGCAAACCGCTGCCGACCCCCGAGGAACTCCTCACGACGGCCCGCCGCGTGGCCGTGATGGAAGCGGTCAACGACCACACCAACATCGGCGCCATCTTCCGTTCGGCCGCCGCCCTCGGCATGGACGCGGTCCTGCTCTCACCGGACTGCGCGGACCCGCTCTACCGCCGCTCGGTGAAGGTGTCGATGGGCGCGGTGTTCTCCGTCCCGTACGCACGCCTGGAGTCCTGGCCGAAGTCCCTGGAGACCGTACGGGAAGCGGGCTTCAACCTCCTCGCCCTCACCCCGGACGAGAAGGCCGCCACGCTCGACGACATGGCCCCGCACCGTATGGACCGCGTGGCACTGATGCTGGGCGCGGAAGGCGACGGTCTCTCCACCCAGGCCCTGGTGGCGGCCGACGAATGGGTCCGCATCCCGATGGCCCACGGCGTCGACTCCCTCAACGTGGGCGCGGCCGCGGCGGTGGCGTTCTACGCGGTGACGGCGGGGCGGCCCCGTTAGCGGTAGGGGAATCCGCCCGCCGCGGGCGCCCCGCCGCTGGACCCTCAGCCGCTCAGCCCGCCGGAACCCGACCCCGCACCATCGGCCACCCGCTCCGCGACCCCCGTCACCTGCCGCAACCCCTGCGCAGGACCCTGACACCCCTGAGCCGCCGCGATCCCCAGCGCGACCAGCAGCGTCACCACCACGAACACGAACAACCGCTGCCGCAGCAGCCGCGGATTCGCCGGCACCCGGCGCCCCGTACCCGTCGTACGCGGCGCCGGACGCCCCGAACCACTGCGCGGCAC
>NZ_JBEPEW010000275.1:0-5148 GCF_040300965.1 Streptomyces mesophilus
CGAGCACGGCGAGGGGCGGCATGGGGGCGGCGACGATCCACGCGTACGGTTCGTGCACACCGAACGCGGGGGCCTGGAAAGCGCTCAGCAGGGTCGCCACGGCGAGCGGCAGGGCGAGGCGTGGCGTCACGATCTTGGACCAGAGGCCGTAGGCGAGCGCCGTGCCGAGCGCCACCGTGGCGATCGCGGCCGGCTTGTACGCGGTCCAGGCCTCGGCGCCCGCGAGGTGGGCGGCACGTCCGGTGAGCCAGAACCAGGCGGGCGGGTAGAGCGGTGGCAGCCCGTCGAAGGTGACGTCCGCGAGCCCGGCCTCGGCGGCGTACCGCGTCACGTACTGCGTACGGAACTGGTTGTCGCTGGTCAGTCCGCCGAGGAACAGCGGGGTGCCGTGCAGGGGGAGCGCGAGGATGCAGCCGGCCAGGGCGCCGAGAAGGGGGTAGGCGGCGAGGCCGGGCCGGCCTCGCAGGGCGAGCCAGGCAAGGGCGGCCAGGAGGACGGCGGTCGTGGTCGCGGTGGCGACGGTGTCCGCCCGGGTGGGCTCCGCGACGGGGAAGCGGGCGGCGGCGGACTGGACGGCCAGGCCCGCCAGTACGGAGAGCGTGGCGCCGAGCGCGAGGCGGGGGCGGGCGGCGGGCGTGACCGGGGCGGGTCCCTCGGCCGTACGGGGGCGGGGGGCGAGAAGGGTCATGTCCCGGTGAACGAAGCGGAGTCGGCGGTCCACACGCCCCTCATCGCCATTTCCCGGACGGTTCGCCTGCCGGTCACTCTCCTCTCACCCGCGTTCCGCGCGCCGGGCCGATGATGCGATGGCCGGTTCGGCCGGCCCGCTCACGCGGTCGCCGCACGGACGCCTCCCGGGAGAAGAAGCGCAGGTCGCAGGGGGCGCGGCAAGGAACTCCGCACCATGTCGAGGGCACGCCGGTTGACGTATGCCCGGGCCGGGCGGGTGAGGTCGCGACGACCGCCCGTGGGGGGCTTCGTCGGTCAGCGGGCCCGATGGACCACCGAGCCGAGGAGCCAGGGCCATGCATCCAGCCGCCCTTGACCACATGCGTATCTGCGTCGAGCAGTACATGCCCGCCGACCGCCGGCTCACGGTGGTCGACGTGGGATCCCAGATCGCCAAGCAGTCCCTGAACCACCACATGGTGCTCGAGGACCGCGACATCGACTACATCGGGATCGACATCGAGGCGGGCGAGAATGTGGACCGGGTGATGCCCCGGCCGTACACCTTCCCGGTCAAGTCGCGCAGCGCCGACTTCGTGATCTCCGGCCAGGCCCTGGAGCACATTCCGTTCCCCTGGGTGACGATGATGGAGATCGCGCGCGTCCTCAAGCCCGGCGGGCGGGCGTTCATCACCGTCCCCTCGCGTGGCCATGAGCACTACGGCCAGGACTGCTGGCGCTACTACCCCGACTCCTTCCGGGCGCTCGCCGCGTACGCCAAGCTGCGCATGGTGGAAGCGCACACCGACTTCCCGCCCCGCCTCGAGGGAAGCCGGCGCTACGACTACGCGCGGATCGACTACCGGCGCAATTACTGGGGTGACAGCGTCGGGGTCTTCCGCAAGCCCAAGGGCTATCCGGAGAAGCGCATGGCGCTGGTGCGCGCCTTCAGCCGGCTGTACGCCAACCACGTGGGCGGACTCCAGGACGTGCCGAGGCCCAAGGCCAACCCCGCGCGCGGGCGCAGGCCCGTGACGGGCAGGCCCGGCGCGAAGGTCTAGGCACCTCGACGCGCCCCTGTCACCAACTCCCTTTCCTGTCAGGAGGCTTCAGCGGATCGGGCGGTGCACGTTGTCCAGCTTCGACGGGCCCGGGGTCGCGTCCGCGATCCAGGGGCCGTCGCCGCTCAGGTCGACGATGCCTTCCTCGAGCCAGCCGTACGTGCCGGACAGGACGCCCTTGACCACCTTGCGGTCCAGATCGTCGGTGTTGCTCCACAGGCGGTTGAAGAGCTCGTCGACGCGGATGCGGGACTGGCGGCAGAAGACGTCGGCCAGCTGGTAGGCCTCGCGGCCGTAGTCCTCGGTGGTGCGCAGGAGTTCGGCCCGTACGCAGGCCGCGCTCATCGCGAAGAGCTCCGCTCCGATGTCGACGATCCGGCCCAGGAAGCCCTGTTTGGTCTCCATCCGGCCCTGCCAGCGCGACATCGCGTAGAACGTGGAGCGCGCGAGCTTGCGCGAGGCGCGTTCGACGAAGCGCAGATGCGCGGAGAGGTCGGCGTGCCCATCGGGGTGGAACTCGCCGTACGTACGCGGGAGTTGTCCGGGTCCGGCGACCAGCTTCGGCAGCCAGCGGGCGTAGAAGCCGCCTGCCTTCGCGCCTGCCTTCGCCTTGTCCGAGAGGGATTTCTCCGGGTCGATGAGATCGCCGGCGACCTTGAGGTGGGCGTCCACAGCCTCGCGGGCGATGAGCAGATGCATGATCTCCGTGGAGCCCTCGAAGATCCGGTTGATACGGAGGTCGCGCAGGACCTGTTCGGCGGGGACGGCCCGTTCGCCGCGGGCCGCGAGGGACTCCGCGGTCTCGAAGCCGCGGCCGCCGCGGATCTGGACCAGTTCGTCGGCGATCAGCCAGGCCATCTCCGAGCCGTACAGCTTGGCGAGTGCGGCCTCGATCCGGATGTCGTTGCGGTCCTCGTCGGCCATCTGGGAGGACAGGTCGAGGACGGCTTCGAGGGCGAAGGTCGTCGCGGCGATGAAGGAGATCTTCGTGCCGACCGCTTCGTGATGCGCGACCGGCTTGCCCCACTGCTCGCGCTCCCCCGCCCACTCCCGCGCGATCTTCAGGCACCACTTGCCCGCGCCCACACACATGGCGGGCAGCGACAGACGGCCGGTGTTGAGGGTCGTCAGCGCGATCTTCAGGCCGGCGCCTTCGGGGCCGATACGGCTCGACGCGGGGACGCGGACCTGGTGGAAGCGGGTGACGCCGTTCTCCAGGCCGCGCAGGCCCATGAACGCGTTGCGGTGCTCGACCGTGACGCCCTCGGCGGCGGCCTCCACGACGAAGGCGGTGATCCCGCCCTTGTGGCCCTCGGACTTGGGGACGCGGGCCATGACCACGAGCAGGTCGGCGACCACTCCGTTCGTGGTCCACAGCTTCACGCCGTCGAGGACGTAGTCCTCGCCGTCGGGGATCGCTGTGGTGGCGAGGCGGGCCGGGTCCGAGCCGACGTCCGGTTCCGTGAGCAGGAACGCGGAGATGTCGGTGCGGGCCAGGCGCGGCAGGAAGGTGTCCTTCTGCTCCTGCGTCCCGAAGATCTTCAGCGGCTGCGGCACCCCGATCGACTGGTGCGCCGACAGGAGCGCGCCGAGGGCCGGGTTGGCGGAGCCCACCATCGCGAGGGCCTTGTTGTAGTAGACCTGCGTCAGGCCGAGCCCGCCGTACTTCGTGTCGATCTTCATGCCGAGCGCGCCGAGCTCCTTGAGCCCGTTGATCACCTCGTCCGGGATCTTCGCCTCGCGCTCGATCCGCGCCCCGTCGATCTTCGTCTCGCAGAAGTCCCGCAGCTTGGCGAGGAATTCCTCACCGCGCTGGGCGTCCTCGTCGGCGGGCATCGGGTGCGGATGGACCAGGTCGAGGCGGAAGCGGCCGAGGAACAGTTCCTTGGCGAAGCTGGGCTTGCGCCAGTCCTGCTCGCGCGCGGCCTCGGCGACTTGGCGTGCCTCGCGCTCGCTCACGGACGGTTTCGGTTGTGCTGCGCTCATCCAGGCTCACCTCGCCGCGAAGAAGGCTTCCGGATCTTTTGATCCGATCTTGCCCCGGTTGGTTACTGGCTGGTGCTACTGGATCGTTGGTACCCGAATCGTCCCCTGTCCACCAGTCCTCGCGCAGCGATCGGAGTGCGGTGGTCCCGGATCAGCCGCCCTCGACGGGCAGCACCGTGAGGGTGTGACCTCGGGTGACGTACAGGCGGTCCTTGGCACCCAGGTAGCGGATCACTCCGGTGGGTTCACCCGGCATCGTGTACGTCCAGGCCGTCTTCATCGTCTTGCGGTCCACGGCGATGGCCGTGACATCGGCGGTGTCGATGAGGGGCGGGAAGAGGTACGGCCCGGCGGGCTCGGGCGGCGCGGCCGGGGCGGCGGCGAGCCGGACCGTCGACTGCCAGCGCCAGTCGTTGCCCTTGCGGGCCCGTTTGCGCTTGTCGCGTCGGATGACCCACAACTCGCGGCCGAGGAAGGACAGATACACCTCGTTGCCGTCGATGATCGCCGCGCCGTACAGTGTCCGGCCCTTCTGCCGCTCCGTCATCCCCTCCTCCGCCTCCTCCGGGTCCAGGCTCCATACGGTGCGTCCGGTGGCCAGTTCGAGGACGAGCAGACCGCGGCCGCTGACCACGACGGTGCGGTCGTCGGTGGCGAGCGCACGGCGGGCCGCACCGGTCTCGGTCGAGATGACGGTGCGTTCGGTCGCCAGGGCGCGCCGCCATACCGGCCGCCCGTCGTCCAGGCGGTACGCGGTGACCGAGTCGGTCTCCAGGAGGACGCCCAGGCGGTCGCTGCCGGCCATCTGTCCGATCCTGGCCGTGCTCCGGCCCAGCTTCCTGCGCCAGACGACCTTGCGGTCCACGACGTCGTACGCCACGAGAAAACGGTCGACGTCCTGCGGCGGCGCCTCGGGGTCGGCGCCCGTGGCGTGCCCCATGAGGATGACCATCCGTTCGCCGAAGCCGGCGAAGGGATAGAGCAGCCGGCTGAAGTCCAGGCCGAGCGGTCCCGTGGTCCAGGTGCGTCCGTCCGCCGCCTCCACCACGGCGAGCCGGCCGTCGGGGTCGGCGGTCGGCTGGAGGATGGCCCCGGCGCAGGGGACCGGGGCGATGCCGATGCCCGCGCCGGCGGTCCAGCGCACGGTGCCGCGCCGGATGTCGAGGCCGATCAGGGAGCCCTCGGCGGAGCCGGGGAGCACCACGATGTCCCCGATGGGCATGGCGGTCACAGCGCCCTTGTCGCTGATGTCCCCGCGGTAGGTCCACAGCGGCCGGGGCGCTCCACCGGGGTCGCGGGTCGGGCTCTTGGGCGGCCGCCGGGTGGGGCCGCCGACCGGTCCGCTGTCGTCCTTCGCGAGCCACCAGGCGGCGCCGCCCGCTCCGGCCACCACCAGCGCTGCGGCGCCGGCGAGGAGGGCACGGCGGGTGGG
>NZ_JBEPEW010000276.1:0-5114 GCF_040300965.1 Streptomyces mesophilus
CCGCCAGGGCGCGGGCGAGCACGGCGCCGCCGAGCCCGGCGGCCAGCAGGCTGAGCACACCGGTCTCGCGCAGCGCACCCGCCACGTTCCGTACGCCTTCGGCCGGGTCGTCCACGTACTCGAGGACGCCATGGCAGAGCACCGCGTCGTACGTGCCGGGCTCGACCACGTCGAAGAGTCCGTGCACATCGCCCTGCACGCCGCTCACCCGCTCCGCGACCCCGGCCTCGGCGGCCCGTCGCTCGAGGGCGAAGAGCGCGTTGGGGCTGGGGTCGACGACGGTGACGCGGTGGCCCAGCGCGGCGACCGGCACGGCGAACTTGCCGCTGCCGCCGCCCGTGTCGAGCACGTCGAGCGATTCCCGTCCGCTCGCCTTCACCTGCCGGTCGAGGGCCTCTTTCAGTACCTCCCAGACCACGGCGGTACGGAGGGAAGCACGGGGGCGCATCGGGTCCGACACGGCAGTTACTCCTCGGCGTGACTCCGCCGGTGCGGCGGGGGTGGGGACGGTTCGTCCCCACCCTATTGCTTCAGCAGCAAAGCCCCCTCACCCCGCATCCGGCTGTTCCGGACGAGGCTGCGGAAGGACCGGCTGGAGCACCAGCATCCGCTCGACCAGGCGCAGGAACATCGCGACATCGCGCAGCAGATCATCGGCGTCCCGGGCGCCGGCCGCGCCCTGGATACCCGCGTCCGCGCGGGCCCGCTTGGTGGCGCCGGAGGCGAACAGGGCGCTCCACTCGGCGAGTTCGGGTGCTATCTCGGGGAGCACTTCCCAAGCGCTGCGGATCTTCGCCCGCTTGCGCGCGCTGGTCTCGGGCCTCCCCCGCGCGGCGAGCACGGCGGCGGCGGTACGCAGGGCCGCGAGGTGGGCGGCGGAGTAACGCTCGTTGGGCGTCTCGAGGCGGGCCGCCTCGTCGAGTCCGCTGCGGGCCTGGGCGAGCAGATCGAGGGCGGCGGGCGGGGCCGATGCCCGGCGCAGGACCGGGTGGACGTCGCTCGCGGGACCGTTCAGTGAGGGGGCAGGGCCGGAGGCGCGGCGCCGGCGTGCGGCGGCTGCGTAGGAACTGGCCATGACGAACCTCCTGTCGTCGTTTGATACGGCACTGGCGAAAAAGCTGCCGTATGACCCCCATCGTGAAGTACGCCACTGACAATCGGCCCTGACCTGCGCTTATCGCTCGATCAAGGGTTCGGATAAGGGAGTTGAGGGAGGGCGGCGTACGAGTGCCGGATCGGCGTCGTGTACGTTTTTGCACTGACCAGTCAGTTCAAAAACAGGGGGCCGTAGGTGCTCGCGGTGCAGGGGTTCGGGGTGAGAGGCCCCCGAGGGTGGGCCTTTCGCGAGGTGGAGTTCACGGCGGAGCCAGGCACTCTGGTCGCCGTCGAAGGGCCGTCCGGTTCAGGGCGGACCTCCCTGCTGCTCGCGCTGACGGGACGTATGCGCGCCACCGAGGGCCGTGCCGAGGTCGGGGCGCTGCGGCTGCCCCGGCAGGCCGCGGCCGTTCGGCGGATCAGCGCACTGGCGCATGTCCCGGGCGTCACCGACCTCGATCCGGCCCTGACCGTCGCCGAGCACCTGCGGGAACGAGCCCTGCTGCAAAGGCGGTTCGGCATGTCGCTGCGCTCGTTCCTGAGCCCGCGCGCGGAGCGCGCGGCCGCATCCGCGCTGCTGCGCGAGAGCGCCCTCACCGCCGCCGGTCTCGACGTGGCGGCCCTCGTCAAGGGCTCGCGCACCTCCGTGCGGGATCTGGAGCGCATCGAGGCGCTGCGTCTGTCCGTGGCCCTCGCGCTGATCGGGCGGCCGCGGCTGCTCGCGGTGGACGACCTCGATCTGAAGCTGTCGGCCGGGGAACTGGCCGCCGCCTGGCGGATGCTGACGGCGATCGCCGAGACCGGGACGACCGTCGTGGCCGTGGGGCCCGGGGCTCCCGAGTCGGCGCGGAAGGTCCGGTTGGGGACCACGGACCAGGAGTCGGGGGCCGGGGACGAGACCTCGAGGGCCGCGGACGAGAAGTCGGGAACCACGGACGAGAAGGGGGCAGCCGATGCGCTCGCCGAAACTGGCCGTTCTTGAGCTCAAGCGCTTCGGCCGGGGCCGTCTCCCGCGCGCCGCGCTCGTCTCGCTGCTGCTGCTTCCGCTCCTTTACGGGGCGCTCTACCTGTGGTCGTTCTGGGACCCGTACGGCCGGCTGGACAAGATCCCGGTCGCGCTGGTCAACGACGACAAGGGGGCGAGCGCCGACGGCAAGAAGATCGCGGCGGGTGACGGGATAGCCGAGGGGCTGCGGGACAGCAGCACCTTCGACTGGCACGAGGTGGACGCGGCTCAGGCGCGCGCGGGCGTCGAGGACGGTACGTACTACCTCTCGCTGACCGTGCCCGAGGACTTCAGCCGGCGGATCGCGTCCAGCGCGGGGGGCTCCCCCGAGACCGGCGCCCTTCAGGTCCGTACGAACGACGCCAACAACTACATCGTCGGGCAGCTCTCGCGGACGGTGTTCTCCGAGGTGCGGTCGGCGGCCTCCAGCAAGGCGTCGCGGACCTTCCTGGACAAGATCTTCGTGTCCTTCTCCGACATCCACGGCAGGACGGAGGAGGCCGCCGACGGCGCCGGGCAACTCGAGGAGGGCGCGGGCAAGGCCAAGGACGGGGCGAAACAGCTCGCGGACGGTCTGGGCGACGCCAAGTCCGGGAGCGGTGAACTGGCCCGCGGAATCGAGAAGTTGGACCAGGGCGCCGGCGACCTGGAGACCGGCGCGGGCCAGGTGGCCGACGGGACGCAGACGCTCGCGGACAAGGTGAACGGCGCCGCCGACAAGGTCGGCCCGTTCCTGCGCGAGAACGGCGAGAGCATCGGTGACACGGCCCGTCTGGTCGCCGACTCCGCCAAGGCGATCCGCGGGCATCTGGACACGCTCGTGGAGAAGGCGCCGCTCGCCGCTTCCGGCACGGAGAAGGCCTCCGGAGCGCTGGACTCCGTGTACGAGGCGCGCTGCGAGGACGCGCTCCTCAAGGACCCGAACTGTCCGCAGCTCAAGCAGGCCAAGGAGGCGGGTGACGACGTCGAGCGGATCGCCGCGGACGTGAACACCGTCGTCCAGGACTACGCCGGGGACACCGACCGGCTCGACGACCATCTGGCCACCCTCGAGAAGCAGGCGAACGCGCTGGCCGACCGCGCCCCGCACCTCGGCGACGACCTCGACGCGGCCGTGAAGAAGATCAACCAGCTGAACCGGGGCGCCCAGGCCGTCGCCAAGGGCGCGGGCACGCTGCACACCGGGCTCAGCAGCGCCAAGTCCGGCTCCTCCGATCTCGATACGGGTGTGGGCCGCCTCAAGGACGGCGCAAAGGACCTGAACGGCGGGCTCTTCAAGCTGGTCGACGGGTCCGGCGAACTGGCCGGCGGCCTGCGCGACGGCGCCGAACAGATCCCGGACTACGACAAGAGCGACCGCGACGCCCGTACGGAGGTCATGGCCGATCCCGTACAGCTGGCCGCCAAGTCCCTGCACCAGGCGCCCAATTACGGCACCGGATTCGCGCCGTACTTCATCCCGCTGTCCCTGTGGGTCGGTGCGATGGTCGCGTACATGGTGATCGCGCCGCTCAACCGGCGGGCGCTCGCCACCGGCGCCTCCGCCTGGCGGATCGCGCTCGCGGGCTGGCTGCCGGTGGCGGCGATCGGTGCGCTGCAGACCACGGCACTGATCTCCGTACTGCACTGGGCACTCGGCCTGGAGATGGCCCACGCGGCGGGCACGGTCGGCTTCCTGCTCCTGGTCACCGGGTGCTTCGCGGCGATCGTGCAGTGGCTCAACGCCCGCTTCGGCGCGGCAGGCCGCATCCTCGTCCTCGCCTTCCTGATGCTCCAGCTGACCTCGGCCGGCGGCACCTATCCGGTCCAGACGAGTCCGTCGTTCTTCGGCGCGATCCACCCCTTCCTGCCGATGTCGTACGTGGTGGAGGCGCTGCGGCGGCTGATCACGGGCGGCGGGCTCGGGCCCGTATGGCAGGGGTGCGTGGTGCTCGTGGCGTTCACCCTGGGCGCGCTGGCGCTGACGGCGCTCTCCGCCCGCAAGCGCCAGGTGTGGACCCTGGACCGGCTGCATCCCGAGCTGACGCTGTGACAGGGGCGGTCCCGGGCCTGTGAGAATCGACCTCATGCAGAAGGCAGCAGGGGCCGGCGGCTCCAAGGCGGGCGGCGGCTCCAAGGCAGGCGGCGGGCGGCGGCAGGCCACCAAGGCGAAGTTGTACGAGGCGGCCGTGACGCTCATCGCGGAGCAGGGGTTCTCGGCGACCACGGTCGACGAGATCGCCGAACGCGCGGGAGTCGCCAAGGGCACGGTCTACTACAACTTCGCCAGCAAGGCCGAGCTCTTCGAGGAGCTCCTGCGCTACGGCGTCGGACTGCTCACCGAGTCGCTGCAGCGGGCGGCGGACGACACGGCCCGCGGCGGCGGCACCAAGGTCGCCGCCCTGGACGCGATGATCCGCGCGGGCCTGGACTTCATCGCCACGTATCCGTCCTTCACCCAGCTGTACGTGGCCGAGCTGTGGCGCACCGGCCGGGCCTGGCAGTCCACGCTGCTCGTCGTACGGCAGCAGGCGGTCGCCGTGGTCGAGGAGGTCCTGCGCGAGGGTGTGGCGGCCGGTGAGCTGAGCGAGGAGATCGACATCCCGCTGACCGCCGCGGCCCTGGTGGGGATGGTGCTCGTGGCGGCGCTCGACTGGCAGGCGTTCCAGCCGGAGCGGTCGATCGACGATGTACACGCGGCCCTGTCACGGCTGCTGCAGGGACGCGTGGGCGGCAGCCGGGTCTGAGCTTGCTGCGGGAGCGATGAGTTCGGGCGGCGGATCCGGTCTGCCTGGTATGAACACCACCCTTGACGTCAACGGGATCACCTTGGGCATCGAGTCGTTCGGTGCCGACGACGCTCCCCTCGTCCTGCTCGCGGGCGGCACGACGATGCTCTCCTGGCCCGATGCGCTGTGCGAGCGCCTCGCCGCGGGCGGCCGCCGCGTGGTGCGCTACGACCTGCGCGACAGCGGGGAGTCGACCCCGGCGGATCCCGAGGCACCCGCCTACACGCTGCGCGACCTCGCCGCCG
>NZ_JBEPEW010000277.1:0-5013 GCF_040300965.1 Streptomyces mesophilus
GTCGACCTCGCGCAGCAACCCGGCCTCCTCGACCTCGCGCAGCACCAGATCCAGCGCTCCCGACGCGCCCGGCCCGAGCTCACGTACCGGACGGAAACCCGGCGCCGGCCAGGCGCCGGGCGGCAGTTGATCCGTCTCTCCCGCGCTGAGCACCGCGTACGACTCCGGCGGCCGGCGCACGGTCTGGGCGGCGTTGTTGACGAGGATGTCGAGCGGTGTGCCGTCCGCCCTGAGGCGCTCGCACAGGCCGAGCACCTGGCGGGGGTCGCGCAGATCCACGGCGACGACGGTGAGCCGGTCCAGCCACTGCTCGCTGCCCCGTGCGGCCCGGAAACGGCGTGCGGTGTCATGCGGAAACCTGCTGGTGACCGTGAGGTGGGCGCCGTCGCGCAGCATCATCAGGGCCAGCTGGAAGCCGATCTTGACCCGGCCGCCCGTGAGGAGCACCCGCCGGCCGGTGAGGTCGGTGCTCAGTGCGCGCCGGGCACGGTTCTCGGCGGCGCAGCCGGGGCAGAGCCGGTGGTAGAAGCCGTCGACCTCTCGATAGGGCGACTTGCAGACGTAGCAGGCGCGCGGCTTGCGCAACAGGCCGACGGGCACGCCCTGTTCGCCGGGGACGGACAGCGGAGCGTCCTCGCGCCGGTCGGCGGCCCCGGTCCCGGTGCGGGCCATCAGCTCCGCGTCCCCGGCCGAGCGTTCGGCTCCGCGCGCCTTGCGCCGACGCAGCCGCCCGTCCCGCGCGAACGATGCCGCGACCTGCTCGGCGCGCAGCCGTACCGGATCGTCCACGGGCAGAGCCCGCAGCTTCCCCACGAGTTGATCGAACCGGGCGATCTCGGCGGCGGACAGGCCCGCGACCGCCGCGGGATCCCCTTCGACATGCGCCAGATCCGCAGCCCTTTCGGCGGGCGGCAGATCCGCATCCCCCTCGGCGTGCGGCAGATCCGCGACCGTCGTCCCGTCCCCGGCCATCTCGTCGCCGTCGCTTCCGGCCATCCCCACCCCGTCGCCCTAGGTCGTTCAGTGATCCCGGCCGGATTCGAACCGGCGTACCCGCCCTGAGAAGGCGGCGCGCCTGCCTCTGCGCTACGGGATCCCCCGGGCCTGGCCCCGGCACTGCCCGGACGGCCGGATTCGAACCGGCGTACCCGCCTTGGCAGGGCGGTGCGCCTGCCTCTGCGCTACGCCCGGACAGCGCCGTCATCCTAGAGCCTGAACCTCACCCGTCCCGCTGGTGGTCCACCGGTCGCGCACGTCCCGTCAGACCCTGAGCAACCAGGCCGAACCACCCGGTTTACGAACCCACCGGGCGGTGCCACGGTGCCCCCATGGCACAGACCCATGAGTGGATGTTCTACGAGGTCATGTGGCGCGGTTGGACGCGCAAAGCGCTGCCGGTCCCGTGGTGGGCGCGGCAGGCGTTCCGGGCGTGGAGCGATGAGTTCGACCGCGGGACGTACGAGTCGAAGGAGGCGGCGTTCGCCTCCAACGCCCTGTACCGCTACTGGCACATGGTGGGGGTGAAGGACCACCGGCAGGAGAGTCTGATCGGGCAGGCCGGCGAGGTGGAGCCGGTGTACGACAAGTACGTGCTGTCGTTCTTCCTGTACGACCCCGCCACCGGGCTCACCCACCTTCCGCAGCTCGCGGACGGCGAGGCGGTCGAGCAGCGGGTCCTCGAGCCGCATCTGCCGACGGTCGTCAGCACCTACAGGGCCGACCATCACGTCACGCTCGCGGAACGGATCTTCGCGGCGCCGGTCGGCGCGCGGCAGCGGGCGGTGACCGTCGTGCAGGCGAGCGCGCGGTCGACGGACGGTGCGCCGCGGGAAGGGTGGCTGTGCGCTGCCGTTGTGCCCGCGGGACCGAGCGGATTCCAGCGGCACGACCGGCAGGGGCGTCTGCTCACGGACCGGCGCCTGACGCAGCTGCGGTACGCGGCGGACCAGTTGCTCGTGGAGACGAACACGGGATGGGGGCCGGTCTTCGACACGGCGCCCGAGCAGTTCGGTGTGTACGGCAACCCGGACCACTCACACGACCCGGAGAGCTATCTCGTCCGCAGTCCGTTCCACGACCTCGCCCACGGCGGCAAGCTGAACGGGTCGACGCTCGCCGAGGACCAGATCGCCGGTCTGTGTTCGGCGGCCTTCGTCTGGCCGTTCCGTGTCAGCGGCGAGGAGGAGTTCCAGGTCACGGTGCGGCTGCCGGTCGACACGTTCCAGGGGAGCGACGATCTCGCCGAGCTGCGTTCCGTACCGGCGGACGAACTGCACGCCGCGCACGAGGTGTTCTGGGACCGGAAGATCAAGGGCAGTGGTCCACAGCCCGAACTGCCCGGCGGCGTCTTCCATCTCGGCGCCCTGTTCCGGCAGACGCGCGCGCAGCTGCTCGTGCTCTCCGATCACGGGGAGATCCATCCGGGGCCGACCGTCTACGACTCGTTCTGGATACGGGACTCCTCCGTCGAGGCCACCGCCTGCTCCCTTGTGGGAGACGAGACGCTGGCCGAGCGGCAGTTGGGGACGCACTATCCGCTGAAGTTCAACCAGGGCGGCGGACGGATCGGGCCCTGCGCCGAGTACGGCTTCTTCGGCGGGCCGCACGAGCGCGACGACCGGGAGTGGGACTCCAACGGGCAGGCCCTTTGGGCCATCGGGCGCTACGACCGGACGCACCGCGGCAGCGGACTCGGGGCGAAGCTGTACACCCCGTACGTGCGCGACGGTGCGCGCTGGCTGCGCGACAACCGCGACGGGTACGGGCTGCTGCACAGCGGCTGGAGCGCCGAACATCTCGGCGAGCGGGACAAGCCGCACTACTGGGACGACCTGTGGGGCCTCGCGGGGCTTTACGAGGCGGCACGGATCGCCGAGCGGATCGGGGCGCCCGAAGTGGCAGAGCTGTGGGGGGCGTTCGACGACCTGAAGGCCGCGACGGCCGCCTCGGTGCGCTGGGTGCTCGGTGAGCAGCGGCGGCGCGGGGAGTGGGAGACGTATATCCCGACCGGGCCCGGGGACGTGGGGCGGCGCGACTCGACGATGATCGGGGCGGCGGCGTACTTCCATCCGCTGCGTCTGCACATGGGCAACAAGCTGGGCGAGGACATCGACCGCGCCGCCCGGTACACCCTGGACACCATGTACGGCCGCTTCGTCACCGGCGGCTTCCGCCATGACGCCGCCTGGAACGCGTACGGGCCTTATCTCACCCTGCAGTTGGCGCACGCGTACCTCTTCGCGGGCGAACCCGAGAAGACGGACCGGCTGCTCGCCTGGACCGTGGACGCGGCGTTCCCGAGGGCGGGTGGACAGGCGGCGGCGCTGGGCGCGTGGAACGAGCAGCACGCCTACTCCGTCGCCTCCGACTTCGCCGAAGTACCGCAGCGGCCCTGGTACATGGGGGACATCCCGCACGGCTGGGCGGCGGCCGAGTATCTGCTCCTGCTGCGCGACATCCTCTTCTTCGAGGCGGACGAGGACCGCGATCCGCACCTCTACATCGCGCCGGGCGTACGTCCGCACTGGCTCGGCGAGGGCGAGACGATCGGCATCGACCGGGCACCCACGCTGCTCGGCGGGGAGTTCGGCTACCGGCTGACCCATGTGCCCTCCGAGAACCGGGTGGCTGTGGAGATCCTGCGGGCGCCGCAGGGGGTGCGCTTCGTGTATCCGTGCCGGTTCGGGCGGGTCACCGCCGTGTCCGTGGACGGGCAGGCGGTGGATGTCACCGGCGACGACGTCCTTGCCCCTTCGGGGACACGGAGGTTCACGGTCGCGTACGCCTGAGGGCCCGGGCCGCGTACGCCTGAGGTTCACGGCCGCGCACGCCTGAGGGCGTGCCGCTCCTTCTCGGAGAGGCCGCCCCAGACGCCGAAGCGCTCGTCGTGGGTGAGCGCGTAGTCGAGGCAGGCGGCGCGGCCCGCGCACGAGAAGCAGATGCGCTTGGCCTCGCTCACGGAGCTGCCGGGCTCCGGGAAGAAGAACTCCGGACCCGTCTGGGCACAGAGGGCGTCCTCGTGCCAGGCGGGCGCGGCGGATGTGGGGGTGGGTGTGGCTGTGGGGGTGTCTGCGGTGGTGCGTGGCATGGAGTGAGCCTGACCGGTGGCGCAAAACGTTCCCTGAACGAGCGATCAACGGGCGGGCAAGGGCCTGGCCGGGCGCCGATTACCGGTGAGAGGGCCGCCTTGGGCAAGATGGGCGCCATGACCGAGATCCGCACCCCCCGCCTCATCCTTCGCCGCTGGCACGACAGCGACCTCGTCCCCATGGCGGAGATCAATGCGGACCCGCGGGTGATGCACTGGGTCGACGACGGCTCGGTGCGCGGCCTGGACGCGACCGCGGAGGACATCGAGCGATGGGAGGAGGAGTGGGACGAGGAGGGCTTCGGCCTCTTCGCCGTCGAGCTGATGGCCTCGGGTGAACTGGCCGGGTTCACCGGTCTGTCCCTGCCCGAGTTCCTGCCGGAGGTCATGCCCGACGTGGCGATCAGCTGGCGGCTCGGCTCGCAGTTCTGGGGCCAGGGCTATGCGTCCGAGGCCGCCCACGCCACGCTGGAGTTCGCGCTGCAGGACCGCGGCCTCGACCGCGTCATCAGTATCAGCCGGATCGGGGACGAGGCCTCGGCGAACGTGATCGACAAGCTCGGCATGGCGCCGGAGCACGAGACGGTGCACCCCGTGTACGACGTCCCGCTGCAGATCCACAGCATCGACCTCACGGAATTCCAGGCCTGACCGCCGGACCTGGCGTCCACCGCCCGCCGCACGTGAGGAAGCGCTGACGCGCTGGGGGTACGCGCTCCACAGCGCGCTCCGCGTTCAGGCCGGGGCGATCGCATGCTCCGTAGCGCGCTCCGCGTTCAGGCCGGGCTGATCGCATGCTCCGTGTACTGCCCGCACTCCCGGAAGCCGAGCCGGCGGTACACCGGCTCGCCCGCCACGGAGGCCTGCAGTACGGCGACGCGGTAGCCGTGCGCCAGCGCGGTGCGCAGGGCGGCCAGGGTCAGGGC
>NZ_JBEPEW010000278.1:0-4981 GCF_040300965.1 Streptomyces mesophilus
CCTGACGCTGGCCTCGTACAGCTGGAAGAGGACAGCGTCAGGGCCGTGCGGCCCGCGACATGGGCCACGGCCGCGGCGACCGCGCCGTGGGCCCAGCCGCCCTCCTCGTACAGCTGGAAGAGGACCGCGACCTGAGCGAGCAGGGCGAAGAGCAGCGTGACGACGCCGAACGGGCCGATGTCCGAGCGCTTCATGATCGTCAGTGCTTCGTCGGCGGGCTTGCCGCTGCCGAGGCCGTCCGCCGTGTCCGCGAGCCCGTCGAGATGCAGCGCCCGCGTCAGGAGCGCGGGGACCGCCGTGGTCGCGACGGCGGCGAGCAGCGCGCCCGCGCCGAGCAGCAGCAGGAGCCCGCCGAGCGCGGCTGAGAACAGGCCGACGACCAGGCCGGCGAGCGGCGCGCACAGCATGCCGATACGCGCGGCCGCCCGGTCCCAGCGCTCCACCCGTATCGGCAGCACGGTGAGCGTGCCGAAGGTGAAGCGCACGCCATCGATGAGGCGAGCGGAGTCCTGTTGAGTCACCGCGGCAGGCTAACCGCCGCCCTCGCGCGTAAATTTGCGCATACGCCAAGAAACTGGCGCATACCGTGACAGGTAGGGAGGGCGTGGCGTGGATCACTGGTGGTACCGGAACATCCTCGAACCGGGGAAGCTGCCACTGCTGCTCGCGCTGGTCTCCTTCGTCCTGTCGTTCCTGGTGACCCGGATCATCACGCGGATGATCCGGGCGGGCAAAGGCCCCTTCGGGAACGTGAAGGCCGGCGATCTGCACATCCACCACGTCGTGCCCGGCATCATCCTGACCATCATCGGTGGCTTCGGCGCGGTCGCCGCCGGCCGGCACAGCTTCGGCTCGCTCGTCTCGGCGGTGCTCTTCGGACTCGGTGCGGGGCTCGTGCTCGACGAGTTCGCGCTGATCCTGCACCTGGACGATGTCTACTGGAGCGAGGCGGGCCGCAAGAGCGTGGAGATCGTGGTGATCACCGCGGCCCTTGTCGCGCTGGTGCTCGGCGGTTTCCTGCCGTTCGGCGTCAATGAACTCACCACCGAGGAGCGGCACAGCCGCGTCTTCGTCGTGATGAACACCGCCACGAACTTCTTCTTCGCGCTCATCGCCCTCGCCAAGGGCAAACCGCGGATGGCCCTGTTCGGGATCGTGGTGCCGGGTGTGGCGATCTTCGGCGCGATCCGGCTCGCCCGCCCCGGCTCACCCTGGTGGAAGCTCTTCTACCGGAACCGCCCCCGGGCCCGCTCGAAGGGCGGTCTGCGCGCCTACCACCACGACCGCCGCTGGTCGAAGCCGCGGCGGAAGGTTCAGGAGCTGCTCGGCGGCCGTTTCGACGCGGAGCCGCGGCGCGGCTCGGTGGTCGACCCCGATCCGGCCCCCGGCCCCGACCACATGCCCGAACGGCGGCGCTGACGCAGCGCGGAGACACCGCACAGGAGCAGCACCGCGACGATCGCCGCGAGGTGTTCCCGGCCCGCGAGGTTGTCGTCGATCACCGTCTCGACGACCATCGCGCCGATCACGAGCGCCATCGTGAACCAGGCCCGGTAGCGCCAGCACACGAAGACCGCGAGGCCCACCACCGCCGCCGAAGGGCCGGTGTCGACCACCTGCGCGTCCGATGCGGGCAGCCCGAGCGGCCGGTCCTCGCCGAGCCAGATCCCGAGCCGTGCGTACAGCGTGCCGGCCAGCGTCGCCACGTATCCGATGACGAGCATCCGCCACCAGCCGAGCGTGATCTCCGCGATCCCGAACACGAGCAGGATCTGCCCGAGCGCTCCCCAGACCGGCAGATCGAGCGCCGGTACGAACAGGGAGAGAGGGGTCCGCAGAAGCGCGAGCCAGAGCGGGTCCTCGGCGCGTACGGAGCCGAGGTTCTGGACGAACTGGTAGCCCCACTCCTGGTTCTGGACGTACTGCATCAGCGCGGTCAGGCAGACCGCGGCGAGCGTCACCGGGATGGCGCGCCACTTCTTCGTACGGAGGCCGTCGCGCACGGCCCGGTACAGCGGACCCCACTCCGCCCGTACGACGCCGGCGGGGGTCACCGGTGCGACTCCAGGTGGCGCCGGTGCATCCACTTGGGAAGACCGGGAGCCTCCAGGAAGCCTTCCGCGCGGGCCGCCGCGACCCCGATCCGGACCAGATCGCCGCTCTTCTCGAAGAGCAGGAACCGCGGCTCCCAGATCGGCCGGTACTTGGCGTTCGCGCGGTACAGGGACTCGATCTGCCACCAGCGCGAGCAGAAGCTGAGCAAGGAGCGCCACATACGGAGCACGGGACCCGCGCCGATCCGGGCGCCGCGTTCGAAGACCGAGCGGAACATCGCGAAGTTCAGGGAGACCTGCGCGATGCCGATCTCGCCGGACCGCCTGAGCAGTTCGATGACCATGAACTCCATCAGGCCGTTGTCGGCGTCCCGGTCACGCCGCATCAGATCGAGGGACAGGCCCTTGGGGCCCCAGGGCACGAAGGACTGCAGCGCCCTCAACTCCCCCTCGCCATCGGTGCATTCGACCATCACGCACCTCCCGTCCTCGGGGTCGCCGAGCCGCCCGAGCGCCATCGAGAAGCCGCGCTCGGTGGCGCCGTCACGCCAGTCGTCGGCCCTTTGCAGGAGATACGAGAGCTCCTCGGCCGGAATGTCCTCGTGCCGCCGGATCCGGACCCGGTAGCCGGCGCGCTGGACGCGGTTGTGGGCCTGGCGGACGGTGCGCATCGCTCGCCCCTCAAGGGTGAACTCGGCGGTCTCGACGAGTGCTTCATCGCCCAGCTCCAGTGCGTCGAGCCCGTGCCGCGCATAGATCGTGCCGCCTTCTTCGCTCGCCCCGATCACCGCCGGCGCCCAGCCGTGCTCCCGTGCCTCGGCGAGCCACGGCTCGATCGCGCCCGGCCAGGCCTCGGGGTCGCCGAGCGGATCACCGGACGCGAGCGAGACCCCGCCGACGACGCGGTACGTGACGGCCGCCTTGCCGCTGGGGGACCACACGACGCTCTTGTCGCGGCGCAGCGCGAAGTAGCCGAGGGAATCGCGTTCGCCCCGGCGGTCGAGGAGTTCGCGCAGCCGTTTCTCGTCGTCCTCGGTCAGCGGATCCACCGCGCGCCGCGAGCGGAACGCGGCATACAGGACGGCGAGCAGGAGCCCCGTGCTCAGGACGTTGATGGAGACGTCGACCCAACCGGGCGTGGTGATCGTCGGGTGCGCCTCGTCCGCCGCGAGCGAGACCAGGCGTACGGTCCCGTACCGCCAGCGCTCGATGAACCCGGCGGTGCGGCCCTGGTCGGTGACCGTGACCAGGAGCGCCGCGAGCAGCGAGGTCACGAGCAGCCCGCCGGCGCCGACGGCGGCGGCCAGCTTCGGGTTGGAGCGGTCGCCCTTCGCGTAGAACTCCTTGCGGCCGATCACGAGCGCGCCGACGAAGGCGGCGGTCAGGCCGAGCGAGATCCAGTTCTGCGGATGCCGGCGGATCTCGGGGAAGAGCAGCGCGAAGGCGAAGAGCGCCAGGAACGAGCCGCTGAGCACGGAGTTGAGGATCCACGCGGCGCGCTTGCGGCGCCGCATCGTCACGGCCAGGAAGAGCGTGAACAGACCCGAGGCGAAGCCCGCGGTCAGCAGATACGGGGTGAAGAAGTCGTCGGTGTTGTGGCGCCGCAGATCCTGCGCGAAGGAGACCCAGAACGCGCTCAGGAAGTTCAGGAACGCGACACCGCGCAGATACCAGACGGCGAAGCCCGCCGCCCGTCTGCGGTGCGCCGCCGCCCGCAGCTCGGCGGCGGCTTCTGGCTCACGTCCGGCCTCTCCCATGAAAGCCGATCCTATGGGGCGAATCGGGCAATACGGGGTCAGGGAGCGCCATACGGATCAGACGTGACGGAACCTCAGGCGTGACGGATCCTCAGGCGGCGGGCTCGGGGTCGGTGTTGGTGTCGGCGATCCGGGTGGCGTCGTCCTGGGCGTCGGCGGCCAGGACGACGTCATCCTCGGGCTTCTCGTCCGGGAGCCCCCGCACCGGGAGTTCCGCCGCCAGCGCCGCAGCCGCGCGGACCATCGGCAGTGCGAGCAGGGCGCCCGTGCCCTCGCCCGCCGTCACCCCGTGCGCGAGGAGCGGTTCGAGGGCGAGCCGGTCGAAGGCCTTGGCCTGGCCCGGCTCCCCGCTGGTCTGCCCGGCCAGCCACCAGTCCGGCGCGCGGAACGCGATGCGCTGGGCGACCAGCGCGCAGGCTGCGGAGACCACGCCGTCGAGCATCACCGGGGTGTGCCGGATCGCGCTCTGCAGCAGGAAGCCGGTGATCGCGGCGAGATCCGCGCCGCCGACGGTCCGCAGGAGCGCCAGCTGGTCGCCGAGTACGGGCCGTGCGCGGCGCAGCGCGTCGCGGATCGCGGCGCACTTGCGCATCCAGGCCAGGTCGTCGATGGGCTGTCCGCCGCGCCCGGTGACCACCGAGGCGTCGGTGCCGCAGAGTGCGGCGACGAGGACTGCGGCCGGGGTGGTGCCGCCCACGCTGAGATCGCCGAGCACCACCAGGTCCGTGCCCGCGTCGGCCTCTTCGTCGGCGATCGCCATACCGGCGCGGAAGGCCTGCTCGGCCTCCTCGGCGGTGAGGGCGTCCTCGATGTCGATACGGCCCGACCCGCGCCGCACCCGGTGGCCGCCCACCTCCGCGGGCAGGGTCTCGGGGTCGCAGTCGAGCGCCACGTCCACCACGCGCACCGGCACCTCGGCGTGCCGGGCGAGCACGGCGACCGGGCTCGCTCCGTCGAGTACGGCCCGCACCAGCTCGCTCGCGCTGTCGGCCGCCCGTGCGGAGACGCCGAGCCCGGCCACGCCGTGGTCGCCCGCGAACAGCAGCACCTTCGGCTGCCGTACCGGCTTCACCGGCACGGAGCCCTGGGCCGCGGCGAGCCACTCGCCGAGCTCGTCGAGCCGGCCGAGCGCGACGGGCGGCACGGCGAGACGGACGCGGCGTACCTCGG
>NZ_JBEPEW010000279.1:0-4846 GCF_040300965.1 Streptomyces mesophilus
CACCGCGGCGGGCAGCCCGCGGCCCGCCGCGAGCCCGTCGCGTTTCGCGGAGAACTCCGCGACCGCCCGCCGATGCCCCTCGCGCGCACCGTGCGGACAGTCACCGCAGGTGCACCCGCCCCCATGCGCTTCCTGTCGCGCCACTTGCACGGCCACCCGCGAACTCCGTCCCTGAATCCTGCCGAGTCGTTCAATTCCCTTGCAATTCCTGGGAATTGTGCCTTACGTGACGGATGAGGTCCTCAACGGGCAGGTCAGACAGGGTGATGGGCCGACGTGCGGGTTGACGTTTCACGCCAGGAGATCGGGTTCGCTGCGGCTGATGTCCTGCCACGACGGCTGGTAGTTGATCCAGGCGGCGAGGTCCGTGCCGAGCTGGTCGCGGGTGGCGATCGCCTGCTTGTGGTCGATCAGATACGTACGTCCCGCGGCGCGCGCCGCCAGCTGGACCTGGCTGCAGCGGTCCATGGAGACGAACCACCACGCGGCCGCGTCCACCGTGTCGCCGACGGTCAGGAGCCCGTGGCTGCGCAGCACCATCGCCTTGTGCGGGCCGAGCGCGGTGGCGATACGGCGCCCTTCGTCGGCGTCGACGGAGACGCCGGTGTAGTCGTCGTAGAGGGCGTGGTCCTCGTAGAAGGCGCAGCTCTCCTGGGTGATCGGGTCGATGTGCTCGCCGAGCGCGGCGAGCGCCCTGCCGTGCACCGAGTGGCAGTGCGCCACCGCGACCACGTCGGCACGCTTGGCGTGCACCGCCGCGTGCACGGTGAACGCGGCCTGGTTCACGTGATAGCGGCCGTCGACCACCTGGCCGTCCCCATTCACCAGGATCAGATCGCCGACGGTGATGTGCCGGAACGGCATCCCGAAGGGATTGACCCAGTAGCAGTCGGTGAACTCCGGGTCCCGCGCGGTGATATGGCCGGAGACCCCGTCCTCGAATCCGTACCGCCCGAAGAGTCTGAGCGCCCCCGCGAGCCGTTCCTTGCGGTGCCGCCGCTCGTCGTCGGGACTCTGATGCACCGGCGGCATCGCGAACTGGAGATTCTGCGCGGGTATCGGAGTCGGAGCGGTCATGATCCCTCCCAGGCCATGGCGTTATGGGCCGGAAGGTACCTCCGGTAACCGGAGGAGACCAGGGGCAGGCGGGTCAGAGCTCGTCGATCCCGGTGAGGTCGATGTCGATGTCGTACGGGGCGGTCAGCTTGAGGCGACGGTGGTGGACGCCGAGGTCGGCATAGGAGCGCGTCTCCTTGTCCAACTCGAAGGCGTGCACCACCGGGTAGCCGGGGTCACCCGCCGTCTCGACCCGCCAGAAGTACGGGATCCCGGCGTTCGCGTACTTGTGGGGCTTGGTGTCGCGGTCGCGGGCCTCGGAGTCCGGCGAGACGACCTCCACGGCGAGCAGCACGTCCCGGGCCTGAAAAGAGGTCTGTTCCCGGCTGCGGACCGCGTTGGCGCGTACGACGCTGATGTCGGGCTCGGGGCCGTTCCGCTTGTCGACCACGACGGTCATCTCACGCACGACCCTCAGCTCAGGTGGGACGGTCCGGCGCAACCCGGCCATCAACAGGTCGATCACAACGCTGTGGAAGTACCGTTGCGGGCTCACGAATACCAGGCTCCCGTCGATCAGCTCTGTGTGCGGCGGGAGGTCGGGCAGCGTCAGCAGGTCGTCCACGGTGTAACCGTCCTGCGGCGGCACCGGCCAGGGGTGCGTGCTCTCAGCGGTCATGAGGAGTCCTCCCATGGACGGGATTCTGCGCCGTACGGCCAGCGTACCCAGCGGATACGACAGTGCCGCCGCCCAGACGAATGAGCGACGGCAATGGCGTTGTCCCGTTACGTGAGGTGCCCCCGGAGGGTCACTCCCACTCGATCGTGCCCGGCGGCTTCGAGGTCACGTCGAGGACGACGCGGTTCACGTCGGCGACCTCGTTGGTGATCCGGGTGGAGATCTTCGCGAGCACGTCGTACGGCATCCGCGTCCAGTCCGCCGTCATCGCGTCCTCGGACGAGACCGGGCGCAGGACGATCGGGTGGCCGTACGTACGGCCGTCGCCCTGGACGCCGACGCTGCGGACATCCGCGAGCAGGACGACCGGGCACTGCCAGATCTCGGTGTCGAGACCGGCGGCCGTGAGCTCCTCGCGGGCGATCGCGTCGGCCTCGCGCAGGAGGTCGAGGCGGTCCTTGGTGACCTCGCCGACGATACGGATACCGAGGCCGGGGCCCGGGAACGGCTGGCGCTGGACGATCTCGGCCGGCAGACCGAGTTCCTGGCCGACCATGCGGACCTCGTCCTTGAACAGCTGGCGCAGCGGCTCGACGAGCTCGAACTCGATGTCGTCGGGAAGCCCGCCGACATTGTGGTGCGACTTGATGTTGGCGGTGCCGGTGCCGCCGCCGGACTCGACCACGTCCGGGTAGAGGGTGCCCTGCACGAGGAACGCGACCTCGGGGCCGTCCTCCTGGAGGATCTCCAGCTGCGCCTGCTCGAAGACGCGGATGAACTCGCGCCCGATGATCTTCCGCTTCTCCTCGGGGTCGCTGACCCCGGCGAGCGCGTTGAGGAAGCGCTCCTCCGCGTCCACGACCTTCAGGTTCGCGCCGGTCGCGGCCACGAAGTCCTTCTCGACCTGCTCGGTCTCGCCCTTGCGCATCAGACCGTGGTCCACGTACACGCAGGTCAGCTGGTTGCCGATGGCCTTCTGGACGAGGGCCGCGGCCACCGCCGAGTCCACGCCGCCGGACAGACCGCAGATGGCGCGCTTGTCGCCGACCTGGGCGCGGATCGCGGCGATCTGCTCCTCGATGACGTTGCCCGTGGTCCAGGTCGGCTTGATGCCCGCGCCCCGGTACAGGAAGTGCTCGAGCACCTGCTGGCCGTACGTGGAGTGCATGACCTCGGGGTGGTGCTGCACTCCGTACAGCTTCTTCTCGTCGTTCTCGAACGCGGCCACCGGGACCAGATCCGTGGACGCCGTGACGGCGAAGCCCTCGGGGGCGGCGCTGCACGCGTCGCCGTGCGACATCCACACCTGCTGCTCGTCCGGGGTGCCCTCGAAGAGGGTCGAGCCCGACTTGGAGACGTGCAGGTCGGTGCGGCCGTACTCGCGCGCACCATTGTTGTCGACGGTGCCGCCGAGCGTGGCGGCCATCAGCTGGAAGCCGTAGCACATGCCGAAGACCGGGACCCCGGCCTCGAACAGCGCGCGGTCCAGGCGCGGGGCGCCCTCCGCGTACACCGACGAGGGGCCGCCGGACAGGATGATCGCGGCCGGGTTCTTGGCGAGGATCTCGGCGACCGGCATGGTGCTCGGGACGATCTCGCTGTAGACCCGCGCCTCACGCACGCGACGGGCGATGAGCTGGGCGTACTGCGCGCCGAAGTCGACGACGAGGACGGTGTCGGGGGCGGCGGCGGGGGAACCTGGCACTGTGTGTCGGCCTTCCGGCGGGAGTGGGCGAGGACCCATGGGACTGATGAGGCACATGAGGCCGATGGGCCAAAGGGCTGTGCGCTCTTTTGTCGATTCTAACGGGGGTACGGGTGTGACTTTTCGTCTCAGCATCCGAACCGTGTGACGCTCACCATGCGGTCGGTCACCCGAAGCCGTTTGACGGGCCGGGGACGGGTGGGTCCATACTTGCCGCGTGACCAAGCAGACTCTCGCGTACTTCGCGTTTACCTATGGCAACCGGCCCACCGGCTGCCATGGTCGTGCTGCTTGAGCAACTGACAAGCGACTTACCAGGCGCCCCGGGCCGACAAGGCCCCGGGCGCTTCGTCGTTTCCAGGGGCCGTGAGCGGACCGGGCACCCGAACCCGACGAGGAGCCCTCCCATGAGCATCACCACTGTCACCGAGACCGAGAAGACCGGCGCCCGCACCGAGGACGCCGCCGAGCTGATCACCGGCGCACGGGACCGTATCGACGCACTGGACGACCGCATCATCGGTCTGATCCAGGAACGCATGGCCGTCTCGGCCGTGATCCAGGAGTCCCGTATCGCCTCGGGCGGCCGCCGTGTGAACCTGTCCCGCGAGATGGAGGTCCTCGCCCACTACAGGGACGCGCTGGGCAAGCCGGGTACGGCGCTCGCGATGACGATGCTGGAGCTGTGCCGGGGCCGGATCTGAAGTCCGGGCCGGGTCCGGGGCCGGATCTGAAGTGCGGGCCGGGTCCGGGGCCGGATCTGAAGTCCGGGCCGGGTCCGGGGCCGGTCCCGGACGCACGTTCGGTCCGCTTCTCACCCGTACGGCACCGTGACCGCCCGCCCCCGCTCTTCGTTGGTCCAGGTGTCCGTGCCAGCCAGGGGCGGGCCCGTCAGAACCACGCGTGGCTCCGCTGGAGCGATGAGACGTACGGACTGCTTACGCGTCCTGCGTCGTGGGACCTCGCTCCAGTACGTGACCGGTCGGCAGGGGACAGCAGCCCGGTCACAGTGAAGATCGGCCGGCTCCGGGGACGCCCGGAGCCGGCCGACGGTCCCCTTCCCCGCACGGCGTCCCGGCCCCCGACGCCGCCCGAACGGTTGCGCAGCCGTCTTGCCATCCCGCACGATGCGTAGCGGAACACTCTTCCAACTGCCGTACCGGACAAGCTCATTGCCAAAGGTCCACACCATGTGCGCGCCGCCCGCGCACCGGGTCGTGCACCGGCAGACCGAACCCGCGGCGCACTCCCCCCGGCGCCGCAGCCCGGCACCGACGCTGCCCTGACGTCGGCGCCGACAGCGAAGTGGGGGGGGGGCGCCGGGGTAGCCGGGGGGCGGGCGGCGGGGGGGGGGGGGGGTGGGTGGGTGGGGGCGCGGGGGGGGGGGCGGGGGACAGGGCCCCCCC
>NZ_JBEPEW010000280.1:0-4820 GCF_040300965.1 Streptomyces mesophilus
CCAGTTGCCGCTCGCGCTGCGGCTCGCCGCGGCCCGGCTGCGGCACCGGCCCGGCTGGACGGTGGGCATCCTGGTGGAGCGGATGGCCGAGGGCGCGAGCGAGTTCGACACCGCTTTCGCCATGTCCGTACGGCAGTTGGACCATGCCACGGGCCGGCTGTTCCGGCTGCTCGGGCTGCTGCCCGGCGAGACCTTCGACCCGTACGCGGCCGGAGCGCTCGCCGATGTCGCGCCGCGAACGGCACGGGAGATGCTCGAGGACCTGCTGGACGCCCATCTCGTACAGGAAAGGGCGCCCGGACGCTATCGGCTGCACGACCTGGTCCATCAGCACGCGCGGCGGGCCTGCGCGGAACAGGACGCAGAGGCGGTGCGCGAGAAGGCCCTGGGCCGGGTCCTCGACTACTACGTGCACACGGCCGCGGCGGCTGATGCGGCGATGCCGTTCCACACCGGGACGCGGGCGCCCTCGGCCGGTGCGCCGCCGGCCGCGCTGCCGCAGTTCACCGACAAGCGGGCGGCGCTCTTCTGGTACGTCACGGAGTACACGAATCTGATGGCCGCGTTCGAGGCTGCGGTGGCGGCGGGCGCCGACCGGCATGTGTGCGAGCTGCCGCGCTTCATGCGGACCTACTTCGCGCGGCGCTGCGGCACGACCCACCTCAACTTCCTGTTCGAGCGCTCGCTCGACGCCGCCCGCCGCCTGGGCGATCCCTGGCAGTTGGCCGAGGCGCACAGCGATCTGGGGTTCGCGCGGTACAACGCGGGCCGGATGGCGGAGGCGGACTCCGCGTACGCGTCGGCGCTGCCGCTCGTGGCCGAGACGGGCGACACCCGCTCCCAGGCCGAACTGGCCATGCGGCGCGGCTACTTGAAGTGGGACGAGGGCCAGGTCGAGCAGCCGCTCGAACTCTTCCGGCTTTCGGGCAGCCTGTACGAGGAGGCCGGCTGCCCGTCGGGTGCGGCCCACGCCAAGGCGTACGAGGCGTGGGCGCTGCTGCAGCTGGGGCACGGTGACGAGGCGGCCCGTCTGGCACAGGAGGCCTTGGCCGTACCGCACACCGATCCGGCCTGGCCGCCGGCCCTGACGGCCCGTATCACCCTCGGTGTCGCGCTGGCGTCCGAGGCGCCGGACGAGGCGGTGCAGCATCTGCGCCGGGCCCTGGAGCTGTCCCGCGAGGACGGGCACCGGCACAACGAGGCGTGGTGCCTCAACTGCCTCGGCGTCGCCCTGCGCCGGATGGGCCGGTACGAGGAGGCGCTAGCCTCCCACCGTGAGGCGTTCGCGCTGCTCGACGCCCTCTTCGAGGACCACTGGAAGATCCACTTCCTGGACGACTACGCGGAGACCTGCCGCCTGGCGGGACTGACGGACCAGGCCCTCCAACTGCACCGCGAGGCGCTGGAGTTGGCACCAAGGGTGGGCAACCGTCACGCGGAGGCGCTGGCCCATGAGGGGCTGGCCGCGGTGCTCGACGCCACGGACCCGGCGGCGGCCGAGCGGCACAGGGAGGCCGGGCGGGAGATTCGGGGGGAGTTGCAGGTGGTGGGTTGAGTCTCGCCGCGTGGCACTCCCCCGGCCACCTGCGTCGGCAACGGCGACAGCGTGCGTGGTGCGGACCCTGGCGTCATGACCTCGGGGCGGGCAACTCCGCGGCCACGCCCCGGTCGTAGTCCGTGCGGGCGGTCCTGACCTCCTCGATATGCGTCTCGGCCCATGCCTTGATCGCGGTCATCACCGGCAGCAGGCTGCGGCCGAGCGGCGTGAGCTCGTAGTCCACCCGGACCGGCACCGACGCGGTCACGGTGCGGCTGAGCAGGCCGTCGCGCTCCAGGGCGCGCAACGTCTGGGTGAGCATCTTCTGGCTCACCCCGGCGATGATCCGCTCCAGGTCGCTGTAGCGCAGCGGCTCGTCGGCCAGGGCGTTCAGGACCAGGCTCACCCACTTGTCGCTGATCCGGTCGAGGAGTTGGCGGGCCGGACAGGTGGCGAGGTAGGCGTCGTAGGCGGCACGCGCTTCGGCGCGGCGCTGGGCGGCGGTGCGGGTGGCCATGGCACTCCCAGGTCGGGTACGCACTCCGAGGTAGGTACTACCTGGTGGAGAGTAACGCCCCCTACGTTCGTGGCCATGAGAGCTGTGATCGTTCGTTCCTTCGGTGGTCCGGAAGTCCTCGAGGTGGCGGAGATGCCCGTGCCGGAACCGGGTTCTGCCCAGATCCGGATCCGGGTCGCCGCCGCGGCCGTCAACCCGGTGGATGTCCAGACCCGTTCCGGCGCGCTCACCGCGGGCGGCCTGCTCCCGCGGCGTGAGGTCATCGGCATCGGCTGGGACGTCGCCGGAACCGTCGACGCGCTGGGGCCGGGCGTGGCCGGTCTCCGGCGCGGCGACGCGGTGATCGGGCTTTGCGACCGGCTTGCGCTGCCGCTCAAGGCGCAGGCGGAGTACGTGGTGTTGGACGCGGACGCGGTCGCCGCGGTGCCGGCGGGCACCGACCTGGTGGCCGCGGCGACCTTGCCGCTGGGCGGGCTCACCGCCGCGCAGGCACTCGACATCGCAGCGGCCGAGGCGGGCGGGACGCTGCTGGTCACAGGGGCGGCGGGAGCGGTGGGCGGCTACGCGGTGCAGCTCGCCGCGCGGGCCGGTGTCCGGGTGGTCGCGGTGGCGGGCGCCGCGGACGAGCAGGCGGTGCGCGAGCTCGGCGCTGAGCTCTTCGTACCGCGGACCGCGGATCTGCCCGCCGCGGTCCGCGACCTCGTGCCGGGGGGTGTGGACGCGGCTGTCGACGCGGCCTCGGTGGGCGTGCTCGCGCTGGACGCGGTACGCGGCGGAGGTTCGCTGGTCGGCGTGCTCGGCAATGCGCCGACGCCGCTGCGTGGCATCCGCGTGGGCCAGGTGTGGATCCGCGCGGACGGCCCCCGCCTCGCCGAGTTGGCCGCCGCCGGGCTGCGTGCGCGGGTCGCCGATGTGCTGCCGCTGGACGCCGTCGCCGAGGCCCACCACAGACTGGCGGCGGGCGGGGTGCGTGGACGGCTGGTCCTGGTGCCCTGAATCGGGCGGGCAAAGTGCGCGGACCGTAGGCCCTGGTGCCCTGGATCCGGCGGGCGGGGTGCGCGGACCGTAGGCCCTGGTGCCCTGGATCCGGCGGGCGGGTCCTGGTGCCCTCAATCGGGCGGGGTGCGTCAACTGCTGGTGCCGGCCTGGATCCGGCGGGCGGGCCGGCAGCGGCCCGCCCCGGAAGGTCCGCCGAGGGTCAGTGGTCGTCCCAGTGCCCGTCGTGGTCGGCGTGACGGTGGCCGTCGTGCACGTAGTCGACGTGGTCGCCGTGGGGTACGGCGACATGGCCGCAGCCTTCGCCGTGCTGGTGCTCGTGGTCGCCGTGCGTGGCGTGCCCGGCCGGTTCGCACTCGTCGATGTGGTCCTCGTGCATACGGTGCAGATGGCCGTCGTGGGCGTAGTCCACGTGGTCCCCGTGCGGGAACGCCACGTGTCCGCAGCCGTCGCCGTGCTGGTGGGCGTGGGCGGAGTGGGGGGCGTGGGCAGTGGTCATGAGGTGCTCCAGAGGGCGCTCGGGCGGCGGCGGGGCACTCGGTTGCGCACCGCCGCTTGGCATCCTGCACTCCGGTGACCATGGCCTTCGGCAGCGCTCCCGGCGTGTCCGGGTCCGTCGCCCGAGCGCCTGGGGATCGCGGGCCGCGCGGGCCGGCGCGGCGCCCCGGGCATGTGCCGTCCGCGCCGACCGGTCTTCCGCGGCCACGTGCCGCGGGTGGCGAGGGCTCCACCATCCTTCTCGGTGCCTGCCGCGTGTGCCGGGCCCTCTTGGACGCCCACCCGCGCGCTCGCGCCTCCGACGCCCACCGCGTGTGCCAGGCCGTCTTGGACCCCCACCCGCGCGCTCGCCCCCACCACGTGCCCGCTCGGACCCCCACCCACGCGCGCCGCACCCGCTCCTCGTACGGCCGACACACCCCGCACCGCCTTGGCAGCACCCCGCCCCATGAGGCACGCTTCACCCTCGTGCCCGATCTGTCTGATCACTCAACTCCTGCCGTCAGCCGCATGGTTGTCTGCGGTGACGACGCGCTCGCCCAGCGGCTGGCCGGAGAGCTGCGGGAGGTGTACCGCGGGCAGGTGACGCTCGTCGTGCCGCCCGCCGGCAGCCGCTCCCCGCTTCCCCTGAGCGGCCGCGAACGGGCCGGGGTCCTGCTCGGCAGGGTCTCGGCGGCGCTCGGCCGGGGCCCGGCGGGTACGGCACCCGTACCGGACGAGGGGCAGCGCCTTGTGGAGGCCGCCGAGCTCACCGACGAGGTCCTCGCCGAGGCCGGTGTGGCGCAGGCCGCGGCGCTGGCCCTGGTGTACGACGACGACGAGACCAACATCCGCGCGGCCCTCGCCGCCCGGCGGTTCAACCCCCGGCTGCGCCTGGTGATCCGGCTCTACAACCGCAAACTGGGCCAGCATCTGGCCGAACTCCTCGACCAGGCCTCGCTGTTGGCGGACCCCGGCCTCGACACCCGCGAGATCTCCACCACGGTGCTCTCCGACGCCGACACCGCGGCGCCCGCCCTGGCCGCCGCCGCGGTGGCCGGCACCCGCAAGGTGCTCCAGGCCGACGGTCTGCTGCTGCAGGCCGTGGAGCGGCAGCCGGGCAGCGACGGATCCACCTCGGACGGGCTGTGCACCCTGGCCCTGCTCTCCGCCCCGCGCACCGACCCGCAGGGCACGGACGTGGGACCCCAACTGCTGCCCGACGACGCGGCGGTCGCCTCGGCCGAGGGGCGCGGCGCGCTGGTGCTGCAGACCGTCCGGCACAACGGCCCG
>NZ_JBEPEW010000281.1:0-4752 GCF_040300965.1 Streptomyces mesophilus
GCCCGCCGTACCCGCCGCGGTCCGCGCCCTCGCCGCCCGCGGCCGGCACCGGGTGGCGATCGCCTCGTGCTTCACGGCCCCCGGACGCTTCGCCGCGGCCACCGCCAAGGCCGCCCCCTGGATCGCCTCCGCCCCCCTCGGCACCCATCCGGCCGTCGCCCGCCTCCTGCTGCACCGCTACGACCAGGCCTTGCGCACCTCGGCCTCGGCGGGCCATCTGCGGCTGGTCCCCGCGTAAGAGCACGAGCGGTCCCCGCGGAACAGCACGGACGCAAGAGGCACCTGGCAGCCGCCGCCCCACCCCTCCCGCGAGCTACTGTCGCTTCATGGAAGGCACGCAGCACGAAGGCAGCACGCAGCACGACGGCGCCCGGCACGAATTCCGCACCACACCCCCCGGCTACGAGGACGCGGCCCTGGAGCGCTGGGCGCCCGAGCCCGACAAGCGCCCCGGCCGCACCGCCTTCCAGCGCGACCGTGCCCGTGTGCTGCACTCGTCGGCCCTGCGCCGCCTGGCCGGCAAGACCCAGGTGGTCACGCCGGGCACGCAGAACCAGGCCTGGGACGCCAGCCCCCGCACCCGCCTGACCCACTCCCTCGAGTGCGCCCAGGTCGGCCGCGAGCTCGGCGCCGCACTCGGCTGCGACCCGGACCTCGTCGAGGCCGCCTGCCTCTCCCACGACATGGGCCACCCGCCCTTCGGGCACAACGGCGAGCAGGCGCTCAACGAGTTCGCCGCGGACTGCGGCGGCTTCGAGGGCAACGCCCAGTCGCTGCGCCTGCTGACCCGTATCGAGCCCAAGCGTTTCGTACGGTCCCAGCGGCCCGGCACGGAGGGCGAGCTCGTCAGCGTCGGCCTCAACCTCACCCGCGCCGCCCTCGACGCCGCCACCAAATACCCGTGGCTGCGCGGCGAGCACCCCAGCGATCCGGCGTCACCGAAGTTCGGCGTGTACGACGACGACCGGCCGGTCTTCGAGTGGGTGCGCAAGGACGCGCCCGGCCACCGCACCTGCTTCGAGGCGCAGGTCATGGACTGGTCCGACGACGTCGCGTACTCCGTGCACGATGTCGAGGACGGCCTTCACGCCGGCCATATCGACCCCAACTGCCTGCACGCCGAGCCCGAACGGCGGGCCGTGTTCGAGGTGGCCATCGGGCGCTACGTCCCCGAGGACACCGACCCCGAAGAGCTCTCGGAAGCGCTCGACCGGCTCCTCGACCAGGAGTGGTGGCCGCACGGCTACGACGGATCCGCAGTCGCCCAGGCCCGGCTCAAGGACGCCACCAGCCAGCTGATCGGCCGCTTCTGCCTGGCCGCGGAGGGCGCCACACGCACGATGTACGGACCGGGCCGGCTCACGCGCTACGCCGCCGAGCTCGTCGTCCCCAGGGAAACCCGTTACGAGTGCGCGGTGTTGAAGGCGGTCGCCGACCGCTATGTGATGCAGCGCGCCGAGCAGGAGCGGCTGCGCGCCGACCAGCGCGTGGTCATCGCCGAGCTGGCCGCCGCGCTCACCGCCCGTGCGCCGGAGGGCCTCGACCCGCAGTTCCGTGCCCTGTTCGACGCGGCCGCCGACGACAAGGCGCGCGCCCGGGTCGTGGTCGACCAGATCGCCGCCCAGACCGACGCCTCGGCACGCTCCCTGCACGCCCGCCTCACGGCACGGCGCGCCTGACAGCTGCCGCGGCCTCGTACAACTGGCTACAACCGCCCGTCCATCAGCGCATCCCCCAGCGCCGTACGCCGGTGCAGCACGCTGTTGCCCTGCCGCTCCGACGCCACAAGCCCCGCCTCCCGCAGCACCGTGGCATGCCGGCTCGCCGTGGACGCGGTGAGGCGCAGCCGCTCCGCCAACTGGCCCGTGGAGCGGGGCTGTTCGAGCGCGTCAAGGACCAGGGCCCGGGTCGGCCCGATCAGCTGGGCCACCGGAGGCGGCGCCGCACCGCGCACTTTGGTGCGGGCCAGCCATCCGGGCGCGGGACCCAGCGGATGCACCAGGACCGGATCGAGCGCGTCATCGGCCAGGGCCACCGGGGCCACCACGCAGAAGAACGACGGCACCAGCGTCAACGGCCGTCCGTGCAGCGGCATGTCACGCGCGACCGGATAGTCCGCGACCAGCGTGGAGCCCTCACGGCGCAGCGCCGGACCGTAGCTGGACACCAGTGCCTCCGCGCCGCCGTGCAGCGCCGCGGCGGACCGTACCGCCCGGTCGTCGGCGACCGCGCCACGGACCGCCGGCAGATAGGGCTCGACGGCCACCGCATAGTACGAGCGCAGGGCATGGCCGAGGCGTTCGAGCGCCGTCACGTCGCCCTCGGCGAGCAGCCGTACCGCCGAAGGCGCCGGCGCCTGGGCGTACACCTCCGACAGCTCGGCCGACAGCTGCCGCCGCGGCGTGCTCAGCACCGTGGAGATGCCCTCCTCCAAGGAGCGGTCGCCGCGCGAAGGGGTCAGGAAGTCCGGGAAGTACGCGGCCCAAGGAGACAGCCGGACGAGTGCCGCCGTGGTCTTCATGAGGCCGGCCCGGACAAGACCGGCGCGCACCTCACGCCGCCACGGGTCGAAGACCACGGCCGACTGCCGGTTCTGCAGCAGATGCAGGCTCAGTACGAGTTCCCACAGCGGATCGGCGTCCGGCGCCACCCGCAGCCGCCCCAAGTCCTCACGTCCGAATGCGATCCGCAGCATGGTTCCCCCGAGTCATGTCGCGTCGTTCCCGGGCGGCACTGGCGGCCCGGTCCACCCGCGCATCGTACGGAATCCTCGCGCCACGCGGCGGAGTCGGCCGCTCCCTTTGCGTTCTGGCACAAATCGGGCCCAACCCTCGGACATCCGGGGTTGCTTGGGGGAGGGTGGCGCAGCGTTTGTCCCACGGGGGAGACATCCGTGTGCGCCGCCCACGGGGGGAAAGCCGTGGGTGTGGGGGAGTGGTGCGCCTTGCTGGCCGTGGCGCTTGCGGCGGGCTGGCTGGACGCGGTGGTCGGGGGCGGCGGCCTCGTGCAGATACCGGCCCTGATGGTGCTGCTGCCGGGAGCCCCGGTCGCCACCGTGCTCGGCACCAACAAGCTGGTGGCCATCACCGGCACCACGTCCGCGGCGGTCACCTACGCGCGCAGAGTCGGCCTCGACCGGCGCCGCGCCTGGCCCGCCGCACTGGCCGGCGTACCGGCCTCGCTGCTCGGCGCCCTGGCCGCGTCCCGGCTGCCGCAGGACTACTTCCTGCCGGTGGTCGTGGTGGTGCTGCCCGCGGTGGCGGCCTGGGCGGTGTGGTCACCGCCCGCACCCGCTTCGGACCCGTCCGGCCGCGGCCCGTACTCCCGGCGTACCGGCGGCGCAGGGCCGTACTCCCGCCGGGCCTGCACCGCCGGCAGCGCGCTCATCGGCTTCTACAGCGGTGTCATCGGATCCGGTACGGGAGTCCTGCTCGTCGCCCTCTTCGTCACGCTCCTCGGCACGGACTTCCTGCGCGGCTCCGCCCTCGCCAAGACGGTCTCGATCGGCACCGACCTGGGGGCGCTCGTACTGTTCGGCTGGCTCGGCCACGTCCTGTGGGAGCTGGGCGCGGCCATGGCGGTGGCCAATGTGGCGGGCGGCTTCCTCGGCGCGCACACGGCCGTGCGCAAGGGCGCGGGATTCGTCCGGGCCGCACTCCTTCTGACCGTGTTCGCGCTGATGTCCAAGATCGCGTACGACCACTGGGGGTGAAGGCGTCCATCGAGGGCAGGGGACTCCTGGTGAGCGCTCCCATGACCGCGCGTGACGATTAATGGCCTGATCGGTCCACTCCCTCTTCCCGCATCACGCTGTGTGCGGGACGCTCCCTTTTGGTGAACACACCACAGCGAGGAGGCACCAAGTGGTCGACGCGGATCAGACGTTCGTCATCGTCGGAGGCGGTCTCGCCGGAGCGAAGGCGGCCGAGACCCTCCGCGCCGAAGGGTTCACAGGGCGCGTGATACTGCTCTGCGACGAACGCGACCGGCCGTACGAACGTCCGCCCCTGTCGAAGGGATTCCTGCTCGGCAAGGAGGAGCGCGAGAGCGTCTTCGTGCACGAGCCCGCCTGGTACGCGCAGGCCGACGTCGAGCTCCACCTCGGCCAGGCCGTCGTCGCGATCGACCGCGAGCGCCACGAGGTGCGCCTGGGCGACGGCACCGTCGTCGGCTACGACAAGCTGCTGCTCGCCACCGGCGCCGAACCCCGCCGCCTGGACATCCCCGGCACCGACCTCACCGGCGTGCACCACCTGCGCCGGCTCGCGCACGCCGAGCGCCTCAAGGGCGTGCTCGGACAGCTCGGCCGGGACAACGGGCATCTGGTGATCGCGGGCGCGGGCTGGATCGGTCTCGAAGTGGCCGCCGCCGCCCGCGGGTTCGGCGCCGAGGTCACCGTCGTCGAACCCGAGCCGACCCCGCTGCACGGCGTCCTCGGCCCCGAGGTCGGCGGTGTCTTCGCGCAGCTGCACAGCGAGCACGGTGTCCGCTTCCACTTCGGCGCGAAGCTCACCGAGATCGTCGGCCAGGACGGCCTGGTCCTCGCGGCCCGCACCGACGACGGCGACGAGCACCCCGCGCACGCCGTGCTCGCCGCGATCGGCGCGGCCCCGCGCACCGCGCTCGCCGAGGCCGCGGGTCTGGCCCTGGTCGACCGTGCGCACGGCGGCGGCATCGCGGTCGACGCCTCGCTGCGGACCTCGGACCCCGACGTCTACGCGGCCGGCGACGTGGCCGCCGCCCAGCACCCCC
>NZ_JBEPEW010000282.1:0-4729 GCF_040300965.1 Streptomyces mesophilus
CACGGTCGGCACCTCCGCGCACGCCTTCACGCTCCTGCACGACAACGAGCGCGACGCCTTCACCGCCCAGGTGGACTCGCTGGGGCGCGGTTCAGGGAACGGTGACGAGGCCGGGAGGCCGGTCCTCGTCCTCCCCCTGGCCCGGCGGAAGTCGGTCGACGAAGGTGTACGAGCTGTCCTGGCGCGTCATACGGAACACCCGCATCACCTGCGCCGTGCCGCGTACGAACCGCAGCTCGAGACCACGGTCTTGGGCACGGTCCCGCATCCTGGCCAGCAGCCGCAGGCCGCCGACGTCCAGGAACGTCACGGCGCTCAGGTCGACGAGGACGTCGGGCAGCTCCCCGGTCAGTTGCTCCGCGCGCGGGCCCAGCACGAGGGCGGCGTGGATGTCGATCTCGCCGCACAGACGGATGACCGTGGTCGTGCCCGCGCGATGTTCGTACAGGGCAAAGGTGGATTCGGCGGCGCACATGGCGAACCCCCAGCAATGTGCGTGCAGTCGAGAAGACCCCCGGCAGCGGAAACCGAGGGTGCCGGCGTGGTCCGGGGCGGCACCATTCGTTTACACCATCGGGGAGCGCACACGCCATCGGGGGACGGGTACTGAACACATTCGGTCCGAAGGCGAATGACCCCCGACATCCGCGCTCCCGTCCGGACACTCCGAGGTGAGCAGGTCCGGTCACGCCGAGGTGAGCAGGTCCGGACCGTTCCGGACCGCTGCCGGCCCGTGACCTGCCGCGTCCCGCACGCCGCCCCCAGCAGGATGTCCGCTGCTCAGTGGCGTGTCCATCCGTGCCGACACCCATATCTGCGCGCCGTGCCGGGGTGGCAGGATGGCTGGTTTGCGGCAGGCCGGTGCGCGACACCGGTGCTGCCGGGCCCATGAGTTCCTGAGCAGTGATGAGGAGGGCCGGGCTGTGCCCGCTCCACGGATGAGTACGACACCCCTGCCGGGGATCGGTGTCCGCTACGACCTGACCACGCGGGCGCACCACCACCTGTCGGTGGTCGCCCACCGCGACGGCACCCGGACCGTGAACGTCTACCACGGCGACGACCCCGACGCCTGCGCCCAGGCCGTCCACCTGACGGGCGCGGAGACCGCAGCCGTGATCGACGCCCTTATGCCCGCGCACCACAGCCCGAACCTGCTGCACACCACCGATCTCGGCCTGGTGGCCGAGCGTATGGAGGTGTCGGCGCACTCGCACTGGAACGGCCGGGTCCTCGGCGACACACGGCTGCGTACCGAGACCGGTGTGTCCGTCGTCGCCGTGCTGCGCCGGGCCGAGGCGATCCCCTCGCCGACGCCCGACTTCCGCCTTGCCGGCGGGGACACGATCATCGTCATCGGTACGCGCGAAGGCGTGGACGCGGCCGCTTCGATACTCGGACGTGAGTGAGCCCCATGCACTCTGCTGTCTTCCTCATAGAGTTCGGCGCGATCATCCTGGGCCTCGGCCTGCTCGGCAGGCTCGCCGGGCGGCTGCGGTTCTCCCCGATTCCGCTCTACCTCCTGGCCGGTCTTGCCTTCGGTGAAGGAGGGCTGCTCCCGCTCGGTGCGAGCGAGGAGTTCGTGGCCATCGGCGCCGAGATCGGCGTCATCCTGCTGCTGTTGATGCTGGGCCTCGAGTACACGGCCAGTGACCTCGTATCGAATCTGAAGACCCAGTACCCGGCCGGGCTCGTCGACTTCTCGCTCAACGCGCTGCCGGGTGCGGCCGCGGCGCTGCTGCTCGGCTGGGGGCCGGTGGCCGCGGTGGTCCTCGCCGGTGTCACCTGGATCTCGTCATCCGGCGTGATCGCGAAGGTGCTCGGCGACCTGGGCCGCCTCGGCAACCGCGAGACGCCGGTGATCCTCAGCATCCTGGTCCTCGAAGACCTGGCGATGGCCGTCTATCTGCCCATCATCACCGCCCTGTTGGCGGGCGTGAGCCTCGCCGTCGGCGCCGTCACCCTGGGGATCGCCCTGGGTGTCGCGGGCGCCGTCCTCTTCATCGCCCTGCGGTACGGGCGGCTCATCTCGCGCTTCGTCTCCAGCGACGACCCCGAGAAGCTGCTCCTGGTCGTGCTCGGCCTGACGCTCCTGGTGGCGGGCATCGCACAGCAGCTGCAGGTCTCGGCGGCGGTCGGCGCGTTCCTGGTGGGCATCGCGCTGTCGGGCGAGGTCGCCGAGGGCACACATGCGCTGCTCTCGCCGCTGCGGGACCTGTTCGCGGCGGTGTTCTTCGTCTTCTTCGGCCTGCACACGGACCCGGCGAGCATCCCGCCCGTGCTGCTGCCCGCGCTCCTGCTCGCGCTGGTCACCGCCTGCACGAAGATCGCGACGGGCTACTGGGCCGCCAGGCGCGCGGGCATCGCCGTCAAGGGACGCTGGCGGGCGGGCGGAACGCTGGTGGCCCGCGGAGAGTTCTCGATCGTGATCGCCGGACTGGCCGTCACGGCCGGAATCGAACCGCAGCTGGGCCCGCTGGCCACCGCGTACGTCCTGATCCTCGTCGTGATCGGCCCGTTGACGGCGCGCTACACGCAGCCCCTGGCCGCACGCCTGACCAAGGACCGCACACCGGCCGGACCGCCGCCGACGAAGGTCCCGGCCGCCGTCGCGCCCGCAGGCCCCGAGGCGGAACCGGCGACGGATCACCGGGGGCAGGGGTAGGGCGGGTCGTGTCGTTGTTCTGGCGGATCTTCCTGCTGAACGCCGTGGTGCTGCTCGCGGCCGCGGCGCTGCTGCTGCTCGGACCGGTCACGGTCTCCACCCCTGTGCTGCTCACCGAGGCCGTGATCGCCGTGGCCGGAGTGGTGGTGATGCTGGCCGCGAACGCGGTGCTGTTCCGTCTCGGCCTCGCGCCGCTGCAGCGGCTCACGCGGGCGATGACCACGACGGATCTGCTGCGGCCCGGCCGGCGCCTCGAGGTCTCCGGCACAGGCGGGATCGCGGACCTCATCGGCACGTTCAACACCATGCTCGACCGCCTCGAGGCCGAACGCGCGGCCAGCAGCGCGCTCGCGCTCTGGGCGCAGGAGGCGGAACGGCGCCGTATCGCCCAGGAGTTGCACGACGAGGTCGGCCAGACCCTCACCGTGGTGCTCCTCGACCTGAAGCGGCTCGCCGACCAGGTCCCCGAGCCGCTGCGCGAGGATCTGCACCGCGTGCAGGAGACCACGCGGGCCGGACTCGACGAGATCCGCGGGATCGCCCGGGGTCTGCGCCCGGGCGTCCTCGACGAGCTCGGCCTGACCAGCGCACTCACCGCACTCGCCCATGAGGTCTCGGTCCCTTCCGGGCTCACGGTCCGGCGTGCGTACGCCCCGGACCTGCCCGCGCTCGGGGACCAGGCCGAACTCGTCCTGTACCGCGTGGCCCAGGAGAGCCTGACCAACGCGGCACGGCATGCCGGCGCGACCAAGGTCGACCTGCGGCTGCTGCGTACCTCGTACGGGGTGGAGCTCACCGTCGACGACAACGGCGGCGGCACGGGCGGGGCGCCGGAGGGATCCGGCATCCGCGGGATGCGTGAGCGGGCCCTGCTCATCGGCGCCGACCTGGCGATCGGCCCGGCACCCGGCGGCGGGACCCGCGTCCGGATGACCGCGCCGGCGCCGGAGAAAGGAACGGCCTGAGATGCACACCTCCCCGACCGTCCCCGGGCCCATCCGCGTCCTGCTCGCGGACGACCACGCGTTGGTACGGCGCGGGGTGCGGCTCATCCTCGACAGCGAACCTGACCTCGACGTCGTGGCGGAGGCAGACAACGGTGCCGAAGCCGTGGCCATGGCGCGTGCCCACCGCCCGGCGCTCGCCGTCCTGGACATCGCGATGCCGCGGATGACCGGACTGCAGGCCGCGCGTGAACTGGCCCGTACCCAGCCGGACCTGCGCATTCTCATGCTCACGATGTACGACAACGAGCAGTACTTCTTCGAGGCGCTCAAAGCCGGAGCCAGCGGTTACGTACCCAAGTCCGTCGCCGACCGTGACCTGGTGGACGCCTGCCGGGCGGCCATGCGCGGCGAACCGTTCCTCTATCCGGGCACCATGACCACCCTGATCCGCGACTACCTCGAGCGGGCGCGGAACGGCGAACCGCTCCCGGACCGGGCCGTGACGGAGCGCGAGGAGGAAGTGCTCAAGCTGGTGGCCGAGGGCCACACCTCCAAGGAGATCGCCGGCCTGCTGTGCATCAGTGTGAAGACCGTCGAACGGCACCGCGCCAACATGCTGCAGAAACTCGGTCTGCGCGACCGCCTCGAACTCACCCGGTACGCGATCCGCACGGGGCTGATCGAGCCCTGACACCCGGCTGCGGGAACCGACGCGGGCGATTGGCTCCCCCGGTGAGGGGCACTCGGCACACGAGTGTCACAACAAAGGGGCAGTGATGGAGATATCAGGTCTGATCAGCGCCATCGTGATCGGCATCGTGATCGGCGTGCTCGGGCGCCTTGTGCTTCCCGGACGGCAGCGCATCGGCATCCTGTGGACGATCCTCGTCGGCATCGTGGCGGCCCTGATCGGCACAGCCATCGCGGGCGGGCTCGGAGTGGCGGACACCGAGGGGGTGGACTGGGGCGAGTGGCTCATCCAGATCGCCCTGGCGGCCCTGGGTGTCGCGGCCATCGACCGGGTGAAGCTGCGTCGGCGCTGACGTCGCACAGAGGCCGCTGACGCCGCAGAGGGGCGGGGGTCCATGCGGCCGGGAAGACGCCCGGCCGCATGGAC
>NZ_JBEPEW010000283.1:0-4728 GCF_040300965.1 Streptomyces mesophilus
CGGCCCGCCGGGCCCGCCGAAACCGGGGCCGGGCCCGCGCCGGCCGAAGCCGCCGTGGTGCCGACGGCCGTGCTCGTGCTCTTGTCCGTTCTCGTGTCCATGTGCGTGGGGTCGCATATCAATCACTTCTCTCATGTGTCGTTCAGCGTGGGATCCGCTCCTCGAATAGGCGCCGTATGCCGTATTTCGGGATGCGCTGTCAGGAGCGCTCGCGATCTTTCATGAACCATCGCGATGCCTCAACGATATATCGCTACCGATCGGATGGCAAGCCCCTTCTGGAAGGTCGGTCTGCCGTTCCCGGACGTGGCCGGCCGGAATGGCTGGGAGCTCACGACGCGAAGGCGACGTGCTGCCCGGTCGTCGACCGGGCGTCCCGGCGCAGGCGACCATGACCGACCCCGAGCGCCGGTTCACCGCGGCGCGAGAGAATCGGGGCATGGCGCACTCACCGCTGCAGATCAATGCCCTCATCGTCGACGCCGCGGACCCCGAGCGGCTCGCCGCGTTCTGGTCCGAGCTGCTCGGCCGGCCCATCGCGGACCGCACGGGTCCCTACGTATGGCTGCAGCGCGAGAACGGCCTCGGGCTCGGCTTCCAGCAGGCCGGCGAGGCCACGTCCGGCAAGAACCGCATGCATTTCGACATCAGCTCACCGAACCCGCGCGAAGAGCAGCAGCGTGTCGAGTCACTCGGCGGGCGCCGGCTTGAGGAGTACGCCGAGGGCGGGTTCCTGGTGATGGCCGACCCGGAGGGGAACGAGTTCTGCATCATCCCCGACGGACCGTTCGCACTCGACGACGAGGGCCGCGCGGACTACCTCGACTGAGCCGACCACCACGACCGGCCGGTGCCCTCACCGCCTCGCAGCCGATGCCGGGCTGCGGCTCCGAGGACCCGCGAAGACCCGGCACAAGGCCACCAGCCGCCAATTGGCCTTGGCCCGACGCTCGACGCGCGCCCTACCGTCGCCCTATGCGCATTCAGATCGTCGACGCCTTCACCGACCGTCCCTTCGCAGGCAACCCCGCGGGCGTCCTGCTCCTCGACTCCTTCCCCGGGGACAGCTGGCTGCAGAACGTCGCGCTCGAGGTCAACCACGCGGAGACCGCGTTCGCCCACCCGCTGCCCGAAGGCGGTACGGCCGACTGGGCGCTGCGCTGGTTCACCCCGGCCGCCGAGGTCCGGATGTGCGGCCACGCCACGCTCGCCGCCGCCCATGTGCTGCACAGCACCGGGCGCGCCCACGGCACCATCCGCTTCTCGACCCTGAGCGGCGTTCTCACCGCCACGGCGCACCCCGACGGCGCCCTGACGCTCGACTTCCCGACGGCCCCGCTCACCGCGGTCGACATCCCCGACGGTGTCGAGGAGGCGCTCGGCGCCAAAGCCCTCTCCACGTACGACACCGGCGAGAACACCGGCGACCTCCTGGTGGAGCTCGCCGACGAGCAGACGGTCCGAGGGCTGCGCCCCGACATCCGGGCGCTCGCCCGCTACTCGGAGCGCGGCATCATCGCCACCGCCGCGGCCGAAGACCCCGCCCGGGGCTACGACTTCGTCTCGCGCGGCTTCTTCCCGAACGTCGGCGTCGACGAGGATCCGGTGACCGGCAGCGCCCACACCGCCCTCGCCCCGTTCTGGTGCGGGCGTCTGGGCCGCACCGAACTCACCGGCCTGCAGGCCTCACAGCGCTCCGGCCGGGTGCGCGTGACGCTCCAGGGCGAACGCACCCTTCTGACCGGCCGCGCCGTCACCGTCATCGAGGGCGAGCTGCACGCCTGAGGCACTCCGCAAAGATCTGCCCGCCCGAGGGGGCGGGCGATCCACGGCGCCCGCCGCTCCCGTGCACCGCTGCCCTCCGCCTCACGCGGTGGGCAGCCAGCCGACCTTCCCGGCCAGCAGCGCATACCCCACGAACGCTCCGACATCGAGCAGCGTATGGGCCACGACCAGCGGACCCACCCGACCCCACCGCCGGTAGAGCAGGACGAAGACGACGCCCATCACCATGTTGCCGATGAACCCGCCGATCCCCTGATACAGGTGGTACGAGCCGCGCAGCACCGAACTCGCCGCGAGCGACCCCATCGGCGAGAACCCCAACTGGTCGAGTCTGCGCAGCAGATACCCGACCACGATCACTTCCTCGAGAATCGAGTTCTGCGCCGCCGACAGGATCAGCACCGGGAACTTCCACCACACGTCCGGCAACGCCTCCGGAACCACCGTGAGGTTGAAGCCCAGCGCCCGCGCGAGCAGATAGAAGGCGATACCGGTCGAGCCGATCCCCGCCGCGATCACCGCGCCGCGGGACAGATCGAAGCCGGGGCGCTTGAGGTCGAAGCCGATCGAGCGGACCCCGGCCCCTTCCCGCACCAGCAGATGAATGACGAGGGCGACCGGTACCAGAGCGGTACAGATGCCGAAAAGCTGCCAGGCGAGATCAAGCCAGGGACGCCCCGGCGCCGCCGACGCGTTGAGCGTGGCCGCCTGGTCCTTGAGACCACCCGGCTTGGTCACCGACCCGATGAAACTGATCAGCGCGGAGACTCCGCTGGCACCGAGCGACAGCGCGAGGACAAGAAGCGTCTCGTCCCGGAGAATTCTCCGCGAAATCCGCTCATGGGGAAAAGATCCGGCCACCAGCCCTGCCTCCACGTGCACACCTGCCTTAGTTGACCAATCACGCCCCGCACACATGCTCGCCCCACTAGGGTCTCGAATGCAGGTACGAAGACCGTGCGCGACAGGCCAGGGGGACGGTACGCCACGCACCTGTGTCGACCGTATGTACCCCCGCGCGTCGTGCATCCAGACGTACGAAGAGGGGCACCAGCGTCATGGGACGTCACAACATGCCGGACCGCAGATCGAGGGCGACTGCGGCAGATGCCCAGCGCCCGGGCCCGCGCCGCCGCATGGTCGCCATCGCGACGGTCCTGGTTCTGGGCGTCGCAGGTTCGGCCGCCTACGCGGTGGGCGGCGACTGGCTGCCTTTCGCGAACCGGTGCGCGGACGACGCCGTACGCATCGATGTGGTCGCCTCCCCCGACATGGCCCCGGCCCTGCGCGACACCGCCGCCTACGCACGCGACAAGGACATCACCTCCGACGGCCGCTGCATGGACGTCCGGGTCACCGCGCGCGACTCCTCCAAGTTCGCCGACTCTCTGCGTACGGAAGGCAAGCCCGGTTCGTACGAGGTGTGGGTGCCGGACTCGGACATGTGGGTGGAGCGGGTGCAACTGCTGGGCGACGAGAGCCTGTTGACGCCCACCGGCAATATCGCCTCGACCCCTGTGACCATGGGCATGGTGCCGGCCGCCGCCAAGAAACTGGGCTGGCCGAAGAAGACGTACTCCTGGGCCGAGTTGGCGGGCGCCGCGACCCAGGGCGACCAGCTGCGGCTCGGCGCCGCGGATCCCGCGCGCAGCGCATCGGGCCTGCTCGCGCTGGCCAAGATGAGCGCGTCGGCGGAGCAGGCGGGCGGCGCGGAGGCGGAGGCCCAGATCGCGGCCACGGCGAAGATCCTGGCGCAGCGCACCTCGGACAGCGACGCCCAGGCCCTCGACACCCTGGCCCGGGACAACTCCGGTACGGAGCAGGGCAATCCGCGCCGCAACCAGGCCCTGATCGTCTCGGAGCAGGCGGCGTTCAAGCACAATGCCTCGGCCCAGGACGCGGGCAAGCTGGAGCTCTTCTACCCGAAGGACGGCGCGCCCGAGCTCGACTACCCGTACGCGCTGCTCGACGAGCCGGGCCAGACCACCGACGAGAGCCGGGCCGCGCTGCGTTTCATGACGCTGCTCGGCGAGCAGGAGGGCGAGCGCATCCTCGCCGCGCACGGCTTCCGTACCGACCGGGGAGCGCCGTCGGACAGCCTGGTCCAGGCGGCAGGCGGCAGCGGGACCCAGCCGGTGGCCAACGCGTCGAGCGAAGAGCTCAGCAGCAAGCAGCTCCAGGAGACCCTGGGCGTCTGGACGATCACCGTGCAGAGCGCGCGGATCTCCGTCGTCGTCGACGTCTCCGGCTCGATGGCCGAGCTGGTGCCGGGCCGGGGCGCGCCCCGTATGGACGTCACCAAGGCGGCGCTGACCGCGGCGCTGACCCAGTTCACCAACGAGGACCACTTCGGCCTCTGGGAGTTCTCCACCCTCCTGGACGGCAAGCGCGACTACCGCGAGCTGGTGCCCACGGACCGCCTCGGCAAGCAGACGGGCAAGGGCGGCACCACTCAGCGCGAGCGTCTGACGGCGGCGTTCGGCAAGCTGCAGCCGGTGCCCGATGGCGCGACCGGTCTGTACGACACGACGCTCGCCGCCTTCAAGCAGGCCCAGAAGACCCATGTGCCCGACATGTTCAACGCCGTGGTGATCGTCACCGACGGCGAGAACCAGGACCCCAACTCGATCACCCGCAGTGCCCTGATCTCCCAGCTGGAGAGCCTGTCCGACCCGGACCGCCCGGTGCCGCTGATCGCGGTCGCGGTCGGACCGGGCGGCGACCAGGACGAACTCGACCAGGTGGCCAAGGCGACCGGCGGCTCGGGCCACCAGGTCGACGATCCGGCGCAAGTCCCGGAAGTGATCCTCAAGGCCATCACGGCGGCGGCCCAGGCGAGCGCGGGCTGAGCCGGGGGGGGGGGGGGGGGGGGCGCGCCCCCCCCCCCCCCCCCCCCCCCCCGGGGGCCGGGGGCGCCCCCCCCCCCCGCCGCCCCCCCCCCCC
>NZ_JBEPEW010000284.1:0-4701 GCF_040300965.1 Streptomyces mesophilus
CCCGCACCGGGTACGTGCCGGTGTCCGTGGCCGCCGGGGTGGTCGCCCTCGCCGCGATCCTGACGGTTCCGGCGCTGCCCCGCCAGGAGCCTGCCGGCGACCGGCGCATCGGGCTGCTCGCCGGATTCCGTACGGGCCGACTCCTGCGGCCCACCCTGGTGTTCGGTGCCTCGGCGCTGGCCACGGGGGTGATCGTGACCTTCCTCCCCCTCGCCGTTCCCGCCGCCTCCACCGGACTCGTCGCGGTGGCCCTGTTCCTCCACCCCGCCACGTCCACCGCGGCCCGCTGGCTCGCCGGCCGGCACGGCGACCGGTACGGACCCCAGCGCCTCGTCCTGCCCGGGCTGCTCCTGTCGGTCCTGGGCACTGGACTGCTGGCCCTGCCCCACAGCCCGGTCGCCGTCGTGCTCGGCGTGACCGTGTTCGGCGCCGGCTTCGGCATCGCGCAGAACGCCACGCTGTCGTTGATGTACGCGCGCGTCCCGAGCGAGGGCTACGCCACCGTCATCGCCCTGTGGAACTTCGCGTACGACGCGGGCATGGGTGTGGGCGCCGTCGGCTTCGGTCTCCTCGCGGCCGGCATCGGCTACCCGCTGTCCTTCGTCTGCACCGCCGCGCTGATGCTCACCGCACTGGTCCCGGCCCTGCGCGACCGCGACCGGGTCACGGCACTGGCGGGGCCCGGCACCTGATCCGGGACGGCGCGCCCTAGCGAAGGGTCTGCGTCCCGATGACGGACAGGAGTTCCAGCTTCTCGTAACTCTCGCTGCCGGGCAGGGCGGTGTAGACGAGCAGGTAGTGCGACTGGCCCGGTTCGAGCAGGGTCTGGCAGGTCAGCTCCAGGGCGCCGACCTCCGGGTGGACGAAGCGCTTCACCTCGTGGGGGCGGATGCCGACCTCGTGCGCGTCCCACACCGCACGGAACTCCTCGCTCTGCGCGAGCAGCAGTTCGGCGAGGTGGGCCGCGCGTGACCCGGGCCCGCGCAGCGTGAGCACCCCGCGCAGGCCGGAGGCGAACATGCGGGTGAGGAAGGCGTGGTCCTCGGGCGCGTACAGGGCGCGCGCGGCGGGGTCGGTGAACCAGCGGTAGCCGATGCTGCGGGCCGGGCCGGTGTACGCGGTCAGATCACCGGTGAGCGCGACGCCGAGCGGGGTCTGCCGCAGCGTCTCGCCCAGTTCGGTGACGATCTCCGCGGGGGTGTCGTGCAGCCGGTCGAAGACACGGAGCATGCCCGGGCCGATGTGCTCGCTCTCCGTGCCGGGGACGGGCGGGTGGTGTCCGGCAAGACGGAACAGGTGGTCGCGCTCGTCCAGGGAGAGCCGCAGCCCCTGCGCGATGGACGCGATCATCTGCTCGGACGGCTGCGGGCCGCGTTCCCGCTCGAGCCGCGCGTAGTAGTCGGTGGACATATGGCAGAGCGCGGCCACTTCCTCGCGCCGCAGCCCGCTGGTCCTGCGGCGCCTGCCGCGCGGGAGGCCCACGTCCTCGGGCTGCAGCACCGCACGGCGGCGCCGCAGGAACGCGGCGAGCCCGGCCCGGTCGATCACCAACGCGGCCTCCTTTGCCGGCGCACATCTTCTGCCGCCGGCGCACTTGTTCCGCCGGCCCGCAAGCCGTCCCTGCACGCAGACCGCTCATGCACCTTTCTACCGGCCGCGCAGCTCCGTATCCACGCCTTCTCGATCCCCCTTTGCCGAGCGGCAGAGCACCTCGCCCGGGGGCAGGATGGCCGGTGAGTGCCTTCACGGACGGTGACATCAGCCGCCCCACGTTCCCAGGAGTGAACCCATGCCCCGCAAGCCCATCGACATCACTGTCCCCGACCTCACCGGGCGGCGTGCCGTCGTCACGGGTGCCAGCGACGGCATCGGGCTCGGTATCGCCACCCGGCTCGCGGCGGCGGGGGCCGAGGTGGTCCTGCCCGTACGCAATCCCCGCAAGGGAGAGGCGGCGCTGGAGACCATCCGCCGTACGGCGCCCGGCGCGAAGGTGTCGCTGCGTGACCTCGACCTGTCCTCGCTCGACTCCGTGGCGGCCCTCGGCGAGACCCTCCGCGGCGAGGGGCACCCGGTCCATCTGCTCATCAACAACGCCGGCGTCATGACCCCGCCCGACCGGCAGCTCACCGCCGACGGGTTCGAGCTGCAGTTCGGCACCAACCACCTCGGCCACTTCGCCCTGGTGGGCCGGCTCCTTCCGCTGCTGCGCGCGGGCCGGGCGCGGGTGACCTCCCAGGTCAGCGTCGCGGCGAGCCGGGGCGCCATCAACTGGGACGACCTGAACTGGGAACGCTCGTACGACGGCATGAAGGCGTACCGCCAGTCGAAGATCGCGTTCGGGCTCTTCGGTCTTGAACTCCACCGGCGCAGCCGGGCGGGCGGCTGGGGCATCACCAGCAACCTCTCCCACCCCGGGGTCGCGCCGACGAACCTGCTCGCGGCGCGGCCCGAGGTGGGACGCGACAAGGACACCCTGGGCGTACGCCTGATCCGTGTGCTGTCCTCGCGCGGCATCCTCGCCGGGACGGTCGAGAGCGCGAAGCTGCCCGCCCTGTACGCGGCCACCGCCCCGGACGCCGAGAGCGGCAAGCTCTACGGTCCGGGCGGGCCGGGCCACTTGGGCGGCCCGCCCGGACCGCAGAAGCTGTACTCCCCGCTGAACAAGCCCGAGGACGCCCGCCGTATCTGGCAGTGCTCCGAGGAGCTGACTAAGGTGGCCTTCCCCGACAGCTGAGGCGAGCTGCGGATGCGTGGACCTCAGGCCGCGTGCTTCCTCGCGTACGCACGGGCGTAGGCGTCACCGCCGACCAGGGCGTCGGCGACCATCTGCTCGGTCACCTCGAACGGCATGTTGTGCGTCGTCTCGCCCTGTGCGGTCGAGGCGCGGCCGATCGCCAGGAGCTCCTCGCGGTCCGCGTCGCCGAGGCCGATCCCGGCGAGCGTGGTGGGCAGGCCGACAGCGTGGCTGAACTCGAGGTACGTGTCCAGCTCCGCGGTGGGGGCGCCTTCGAGGATCAGCTGGGCGAGCGTGCCGATGTTGACCTTCTCGCCGTGCATCATGCCGTGCACCTTGTGCGAGACGGTCAGGCCGTTGTGGATGCCGTGGGCCGCGGCGAGACCGCAGCTCTCGAAGCCGAGGCCGGACAGCAGGGTGTTCGCCTCGGTGACCTTCTCCAACGCCGGGGTGACCACGTGCTGTTCGGCAGCGAGCCGCGCCTGCGGCCCGTACTCCATGAGCGTCTCCCAGCACAGCTTGGCCAGGGCCAGCGAGGCTCCGGTTGCCAGGCCGCCGGCCATCGCCGTGCGCTCGGCGGCGACGCAGACCCGCGCCTCGTACCAGGTGGCGAGTGCGTCCCCCATGCCGGAGACGATGAAGCGCGACGGCGCGCCCGCGACCAACTGGGTGTCGACGAGCACCAGGTTGGGGTTGCGGGAGAAGAAGGAGTAGCGCTCGAAGGCGCCTTCCTCGGTGTAGATGACGGCGAGCGCGCTGGTGGGAGCGTCGGTGGAGGCCACGGTCGGCGCGCTGACCACCGCGATGTCACCGCGGGCGTGTCCGACGGCCTTGGCGGTGTCGATGGCGGTGCCGCCGCCGATACCGACGACCACATCCGCGCCGGCTGCCTCGGCGGCGGCGGTGACACGGTCGATCTCGGCCTGCGTGCACAGACCGCCGAAGGTCTCCTTGGTGAGTTCGACCCCTGCGGCGGACAGCGAGGCCGTGACCGCTTCGTCGACCAGTCCCCATACGCCCTTGTCCGCGAGGACGACGGCGTTCTCGCCGAGGCGTGCGACGTGCTCGCCGAGGGTCCCCATGGCGCCCGCGCCCTGCACGTACTTCGGCGGGCTGATGAGCATGCGGGTGGCGACGTTTTTCATTCTGCAACCTCCTGTGGCAAGCCGTCCGACTACGGTCCATTCCTGCTTCGTCGAAGAAATAAAAGGAGCCGATCGACAATTCGGCGAATTGTTCGCCGCAGCCGGTGACCGGAGTGTGCCACAGGAATTCCGAACCACCAAAAGGCGATAACCTGGCCGTTCACGGCCGTCAGAAGGGGTCTTTCTGTCCGCCGGGCAGGGACCAAAGACCCATGGCGCACCCCGTCGCCGAGAATAATCTTCACGTAAAGCTCCCGCAGGGCCGGAAATAGCTCTGCCTTTATGGCGGATATTCCGTCCGTTGAATTCATCAAAGGAGAAGTCCGTCGTGAAGAAGCTGATCAACGCTCCGGAGACCGTGGTCGCCGACGCCCTGCGCGGGATGGCGGCCACGCACCCGGAGCTGGCCGTCGACGCCGAGGCCGGGATCGTGCTGCGGGCCGGCGGCAAGGTGCCCGGCAAGGTCGGGATCCTGTCCGGCGGCGGCAGCGGTCACGAGCCGCTGCACGCGGGCTTTGTCGGGCGCGGCATGCTGGACGCGGCCGTCGCGGGACCGGTGTTCACCTCGCCCGTGCCGGACCGCATCGGCCGGGCCACCGCAGCCGTGGACGCCGGCGCGGGTGTGCTGCACATCGTCAAGAACTACACGGGCGACATCCTCAACTTCGGCATGGCCGCCGAGGACGCGGACGACGACGGCATCGCGGTGGAGACCGTCGTGGTCGACGACGACGTCGCCGTCGCGCGCGGCGAGGGAGCGGGCCGCCGCGGCACAGGCGCCACCTTGTTCGTGGAGAAGCTCGCGGGCGCGCTGGCAGAGAC
>NZ_JBEPEW010000285.1:0-4561 GCF_040300965.1 Streptomyces mesophilus
CGCGTACTCCTGCGACCGCGCTGCCGGTTCCGCGTGCTCCTGCGCCGACTCCGCGCCCTCGGGGCCTTCGCCGTCCCGGGAAACCGCCGCCCTCCCGGGCCCTTCGCCGTCCCGGGAAACCGCCGCCCTCTCGGGCCCTTCGCCGTCCCGGGAAACCGCCGCCCTCTCGGGCCCTTCGCCGTCCGGGGAAGCCGCGCCCTCAGCCGGCACTGGGGCCACCGGCCGCGCGCTCGGCGGCCTCGACGACGTTGACGAGCAGCTGGGCGCGGGTCATCGGGCCGACGCCGCCGGGGTTGGGCGAGATCCAGGCCGCGACCTCGGCGACACCGGGGTGCACATCGCCGACGATCTTGCCGCTCTCGTCCCGCGAGACACCGACGTCCAGGACCGCGACGCCCGGCTTCACGTCCTCGGGCTTGATCAGATGCGGTACGCCCGCCGCGGCCACGATGATGTCGGCACGCTTGAGATGGGCGGCCAGATCGCGCGTACCGGTGTGGCACTGGGTCACGGTCGCGTTCTCGCTGCGGCGAGTGAGCAGCAGCGGCATCGGGCGTCCGATGGTCACGCCACGGCCGACGACCACCACTTCCGCGCCCCTGATCTCCACACCGTGCTGGCGAAGCAGCGTGATCACGCCGTTGGGCGTGCAGGGCAGCGGCGCGGGCTCGTTGAGCACGAGGCGGCCCAGGTTCATCGGGTGCAGACCGTCGGCGTCCTTGTCCGGGTCCATCAGCTCGAGGATGCGGTTCTCGTCGATGCCCTTGGGCAGCGGCAGCTGCACGATGTAGCCGGTGCAGGCCGGGTCCTCGTTGAGTTCGCGGACGACCGCCTCGATCTCCTCCTGCGAGGCCGTCGCGGGCAGCTCGCGCTGGATCGAGGCGATGCCGACCTGGGCGCAGTCGCGGTGCTTGCCGGCCACGTACTTCTGGCTGCCGGGGTCCTCACCGACGAGCACGGTGCCGAGTCCGGGGGTGATGCCGCGTGCCTTCAGCGCTTCCACGCGGACGGCGAGCTCGGCCTTGATCGCGGCCGCGGTGGCCTTGCCATCGAGAATCTGGGCGGTCATGGGACCCATCCTCGCCGATCCGGGCGCCCGGTCTCCAATCGGCCACCCGATGATCTCGGCAACCACCGGATCCGGGGGGGACCGGCCGCCGGATCCAGGGGCGGTCCGGCCGCCGGATCCAGGGGCGGTCCGGCCGCCGGATCCACGCACGGACCGGCCGCCGTTTCCAAGATCGCGGAGGTTGCACTTGCACAACACATCTGGAATGCGGGTGGACAAGCACACGGCCCGCCTAGAACCATGTCCGGCACAGTGCCGCGGGAGTAACCGGGGGGACGGCCACTAATACCTTGGGACCTTCCTCCTTAGTGCGAACCGCGTCGTCCCCGCACTACCCACGGAGGAGTCAAGCGCCATGAGTTACGGCGACCCGAACAACCCCTATGGTCAGCCGCCCCAGCAGCCGCCGGCCCAGCCCGGATACGGCTACCCGCAGCAGGCACCGCCCGCCGTGCCGCCGCAGCAGGGCTATGGCTATCCCCAGCAGCAGCCCGGCTATCCGGGGTACTCCGCCTACCCGGGCGGCAATCCGATGCAGCAGACGATGCCGGGCCTCCTGGTGACGGCGCGCGTCTTCCTGTTCATCATCTCGGCGGTGCAGATCATCGGCGCCCTCGCCTACCTCTACGTGGCGGCGATCGCCAATGACGTGTCCGACGCGGCCGACGACTTCGGCTCCAGCTCCGCCTCGGACTTCGCCGACGTGGCGGCCGGCGTCGGTGTGGTCGTCGCCCTCATCCTCGCGGGTCTCGCCGCGCTCTCCATCACCCTTGGCGTCAAGTTCGGCAGCGGCGGCCAGGGCATCCGCGTCACCACGATCGTCTACGGTGCGCTCGGCTGCGTCGCCGGTCTGATCTTCCTGTTCGTCGGCCTCGACACGGGGATGGCCAGCGCGGTGATCTTCCCGCTTCTGTGGGTCGTCTTCGGCGCCATCATCACCGCCGCCCCGGCGGTCTCCTCCGGCACCGCCTGGTTCGCCCGCCCCCGTTACTGAGCGGCGTGCATCCCGCGCGTGTAACCGGAACGAAAGGGCCGCACCTCATCTTCGTACGAAGAGGGGTGCGGCCCTTCGTGCGCGCCCTACCCTGACGGGGTCCGGCTACATGGGGGGACCAGGTGCACAGTCTGGACAGCATCATCGTCGTGCCGCCGCACTGCCCGGGACCGGGGCATCAACTCAGGCTCCGCCCGGGCGAGAAGCTCGCCTTCGGGCGTGCAGTGGAGGGCCTGACCATCGACCACGAGGGCGTCTCACGGCACGCGGGCGAGATCGCCGCGCAGGGCGCCTTCTGGATCCTGAGCAACATGAGCCGCACCCAGACCTACGTGGTGGAGAACCCGGAGGGTGCGGGCGAGCACATCAAGGTGGGGCCGGGGCGCCTGGACGCACCGGTGCCGTTCGAGTTCGCGCGGGTGGTCCTGCCGGCCGCGGGCGAGCTCCTGTCGTTCGAGGTGTGGGCGCCGCGCCATGACCATCTACCGCGCCACGGCGGCGCGTTGGACGGCACCCAGACGCTGCCGGCCTTCTCGCTCGACCCGGCCAAGCGCTACTTCGCGGTGCTCGCCGCCCTGTGCGAGCCGCGGCTGCGCGGCGCCCCGCACGCCCCCGTACCGACGGTGGAGCAGGTCGTGGAGCGGCTCGCGCCCGGCTGGCCCGCGGCGAACCGGGCCACCGTGCAGTGGAACATCGACTACCTCGCGGTGAAACTGCGCCTCAAGCCGCCCGCGGAACAGGCGGGTCCGGGCCCGCGGCTCAACGGCAAGAAGGAGGCGCTGGCCTCCCTGGCGCTGCGGTTCGATCTCGTACGGGAGGACGATCTGGCCGTACTGCCCTGCGCCGTACGGCAGGAGGCGGGTGCGCGGCAGGGGGCCGGCCGGTGACCGCGCAGCCGTACGCGGTGACCGTGCCCCGGGGCTACCGGGTCGGGTCCTGGGAGGTGCGCGAGCCGCTGGCCAGCGGCTCGTTCGGGAGCGTGTACGCGGCCCGCAGGATGGGCGACGGCGCCCCGCGGCGCGCGGCGCTGAAGTTCCTGCCGACCGGTACGCACACCCCGCGCCGGCTCAATCATCTGCGTGAACTGGCCGAGCGCGAGGTCGAGTTGCTCAGCCGGCTGCGCGCGCCTCGGCTGATCCGGATGTACGAGGCGCTCACGGTGGACGATCCGGACCACCCCGAGCTCGACGGCGCCACCGTCCTCGTACTGGAGGAGGCCAGGACCTCGCTCGACGCGCTCCTGGACTCCGGGGTCCCCGCGCAGGCGCCGGAGCTGCTCGCCGAGGTGTGCGAGGGCCTTGCGCAGCTGCACGACGCGGGCTGGGTGCACGGTGACCTGAAGCCGGCCAATGTGCTTCTGATGGCGGACGGTTCGGTACGTCTCGGCGACTTCAGCATGGCCGCCGAGCTGGAGGGCACCCACGCCTACGCGCCTGCGTTCTCCACCCCCGACTACACCCCGCCCGAGCTGGTGTGGCCGGAGGTCGGCGAGCGCGGGCGGCAGATACGGGCGAGCGCGGACATCTGGGCGTTCGGAGTCCTCGCCCATGTGGTGCTCACCGGGTCGTATCCGCTGCCCGGAGGCACCGCGGCGGTGCGCCGGGACGCGGCGGTGCGCTATGCGCTCGGCGAGGAGGAGCTGCGGCTCTCCCCGCAACTGCCCGACGGGTGGCGCGCGTTGGTGCGGGACTGCCTCGCCGCCACGCACCGGGAGCGCTCGGCGCATCAGGCGCGGGCGCTGCTCGAGCGGATACGGCGTCTGACGGGCGCGGCGAGGACGCGGCGGCTGCGGCTGCCGTCCCGCAGGAAACCCTCCCGGCGCGCGGGCTGGGCCGCGCTCTCCTCGGCAGCCTTATTCGCCGCGGCCGCGACGGTGTACGCGGTGTGGCCCGAGCCTTCCGTGACGTACGGCTACCACCGCTGCCCGGCCGGCGAGGTGTGCTTCTTCAGCGACGTCAACGGGAACGGGGAGATGTGCCACTGGGCCGGGGACGACGAGGACTGGCTGCGCGGCAGGACGCGCTGCGCCTGGTCCGGGGAGAGGCCCGTGAAGTCGGTGTTCAACAACAACCAGGAGCGTACGAAGGAGATCAGCGTCGCGTACTGGCGCGGCCCCGGCTTCGTACCGACCGGCGTCGAGCGGGAGCGCGACAGCGAACGCGCCGGCTGCACCGGCGTCAACCAGCAGGGCAACCTCAAGGGCGACTACAAGCTGCGCTCCCACAGCTGGATCCCACGCTGCGACGCCGAGGACGCCCATCCCCGGCCGACCGTCTCGGAGAGCGACCTCTGATCCGTCCGCGCGAGCAACCTCTGACCTCCGAGGTACCCGGCGCCCGGGGCTCGCCCCTAGCGTGACGACCGCGCCGCCACGGGGGGCGGCGCGCTTGGGGGGACGCACCGCCATGAAGCGAGGTTTCGTTTCGGTGTGCGCGGTCGCGGCGGTGTGGAGCGCCGCCGCGACCGGCTGCACCACCGCACGGGGATCCGCCGCCGAG
>NZ_JBEPEW010000286.1:0-4395 GCF_040300965.1 Streptomyces mesophilus
CCGCCGCCGGCCGCGACCGGCAGCGCGGCATCGGCGGCGAGCGCCGCGGTGACGACGGCGGAGGCATCGACGCCCTCGGGCGTCCGCAGGGTCGTGGCCACCGGGGCGGCGTCCTTCGCGTCATGCACGTACGGAGTCAGACCCGCGGCCCCCGCGCCCGCACGCGTGGCGCGCGCGGCCTCGGCGTGCCGGGCCATCACCGCGTCCAGGCCCTCCGCCTCGATCCGGTCCACGCACGCCCCGAGCGCCAGCATCTCCAGCTGCGCGGGCGCGTGCAGGAGCGCCTTGCGGCCGCCGTCGACCCAGCGCTCCTTCCAGTCGAGCAGCGACAGGTAGGAACGGCGCGGCGCCCGCGGGTTGTCCGCGAACCGCTTCCAGGCCCGCTCGCTCACCGACACCGCGGAGACACCCGCGGGACCGCCCATGGCCTTCTGCGCACCGATGACGCACAGGTCGACGCCCCACGCGTCGGGCAGCAGCGGCTCCGCGCCCACCGACGCGACGGCGTCCAGGTAGAAGAGCGCTCCGTGCTCGCGCACGACCGCGCCGATCTCCGCGACCGGGTTGGTGTTGCCGGTCGCGGCCTCCGCGTGCACCAGCGAGACGAAGTCGATGTCGGGGCGCGCGGTCAGAGCCTCGCGGATCTGCCCGGCGGTGACCGCCGTGTGGAAGGGCACCGCGAGGTCGATCACCTCGGCGCCGCAGTCCCGCAGCCAGTTGCCGAAGGTCTGCCCGTACGGCCCGGTGATGACGTTGAGGGCGACGGTGTCGGGCTGTGCGGCCGAGCGGATGCAGCTCTCGAGCGGCAGAAGCGCCTCGCCCTGCATGATCACCACGTCCTGCTCGGTGCTCAGCAGGCGCGCCACCCGGTCCTCGACCGCGGCGAACTCGGCGGCGCTCATCGGGGGCAGGTCGAGGAAGGGGTGCAGGTCGCGCGTCATGGTCGTGCTCTCCGGGGGTGGGCTCAGGTGTGCGTGGTGGATGCAACGGGATGCGTGTCCGAGCGTACCGAGTGCCCTTTACGCTGCCGTACATGAGCGATCAGGGCGCGGTGCTGCGGGTGAAGGGGCGGGTCCTCGTCGGGCCCGAGGACGTACGCGACGAACTGTGGGTGATCGACGGGCGGATCTCGTACGAGCGTCCCGCCGGTGCCCGGGACGTGACGACCGTCGAGGGCTGGGCGCTGCCCGGTCTGGTCGACGCGCACTGCCACGTCGGGCTCGACACCCACGGCCCCGTACCGGACGAAGTCGCCGAGAAGCAGGCGCTCACCGACCGCGACGCCGGCACCCTGCTCATCCGTGACGCGGGCTCGCCTTCCGACACCCGCTGGATCGACGGCCGGGAGGATCTGCCGAAGATCATCAGGGCCGGGCGGCATATCGCCCGCACCCGCCGCTACATCCGCAACTTCGCCCACGAGATCGAGCCCGAGGACCTGGTCGCGTACGTGGCCCAGGAGGCGCGGCGCGGCGACGGCTGGGTCAAGCTCGTCGGCGACTGGCTGGACCGCTCCTCGGGCGACCTCGGGGCCTGCTGGCCGCGCGAGTCCGTGACCGCGGCGATCGCCGAGGCGCACCGGCTCGGCGCGCGCGTCACCGCCCACTGCTTCGCCGAGAACTCCCTGGTGGACCTCGTGGAGGCGGGCATCGACTGCATCGAGCACGCGACGGGACTGACCGAGGAGACGATCCCGCTGTTCGCCGAGCGCGGTGTGGCCATCGTGCCCACGCTCGTGAACATCGCGACGTTCCCGAGGCTCGCCGAGCAGGGCGACGCCAAGTTCCCCATCTGGGCCGACCACATGCGGCGCCTGTACGAGCGGCGCTACGACACGGTGCGGGCCGCCTACGACGCGGGCATCCCGGTGTTCGTCGGCACCGACGCGGGCGGTGCCCTCGCGCACGGCCTGGCGGGCGCCGAGGTCGGCGAGTTCGTGACCGCGGGCATCCCGGCCCTCGAGGCGCTGTCCGCGGCGACCTGGGGGGCGCGTGCGTGGCTCGGGCGCCCGGGTCTCGAGGAGGGCGCGCCCGCGGACCTGGTGGTCTACGAGACGGATCCGCGGGCGGACGTACGGGTGTTGGGGGCGCCGCGGAGGGTGGTCCTGAACGGGAACGTGGTGGGTTGAGGAGTTGCAGCCGTTGCAGCCGTTGCAGCCGCTTCGGTTCAGGCCGTGAACGCGCCGTCCCGCAGCACCGGTACGGACGCGGACGCGCCCAGCTCCACCGCCAACTCCACGTCCTGAGGGAACCCGTACTCCACGAGCTCCCGGCCGGACACCCCCGCGCGGACCGCCGCCGGGACGTCCGCCGTGCCGCCGAACGCGGTTCGCGCGGCCAGCGCCTCGGGGGAGAGGCCGTCGTGCGCGCCCGGCGCCGCCGGGGAGAGGCCATGGCACGCGGCCAGCGCCGCGATCACCGCGCCCGCGCCGAGCAGGTCCTCGAGGGCCGGGCGCAACTCGCCGTCCGGCCATCGCTCGCCGGACGCGATCACGCCGACGGGGCGCGCGGCCGTGCCGTAGCCCCGGTCGGCCAGCCAACTGCCCACCGCCGGCGCGTTCCTGAGGCAGGCGGCCACCACTTCGACGCCTTCGGGGGCGGCCGCGGCGATCGTCGACCCGTTCGGCGACGGCAGGACGAGCCGTGGCGGCAGGTCGGCTCGGAGCAGGGTCGCGGGGGAGAGGGACCAGGGGTTCTCCTCGGACACCGCACCGCGACCCACCGCGAGCGCGGCCTCCCGCTCCTCGGCGTACGCGGCCGCGGAGGCGTCACGCCAGGCGTACGGCAGGACGCGGGCGCCGCCCGTCACGGCCACGTCGACGGCGGTCGTGAACGACAGGACGTCGACGACCACGAGACAGGCCACACCGGGGGCCAGCCGACGGGCCCCTGACGGCCCCCACTCGAACCGTACGCCGTATGCGTCCTGCCGGGCCCACTCGCCGTCGGTCGCGTGCTCAGGGCTGATTGTCGCGTTCATGGCGTCGATCATGCCTCGGGTTGACGCACCGTAACCAACAGGTCGGCATGGTCGTTTGCTCTCTCCGGTGTGCGCCGGAGCGTCAACCAGCGCATTCGCTCGCGTTCGGTCGAGGTAGGTGACACGGGTGACGTACGCGACTGCATATGCGCCCGAAATCGAATAGACGGCCGGAAACCCCACTTTGGGGTGAACTCACGCCGCGCGTCTGCCAGTTCACTCTCCGTGCGTAAAGATTCTCGGCGTCGAGGTCGTCGGCGCGGCGCATGTCCCGAAGTACCGCGTGCGTCGGCGGCTCCATGTCTGCACCACTTTTCCCTGTGGGGGTTCACCGTTTTGAACAGCAACACCTTCCGCATGCCCGCACGCAGAATCGCCGCGACGGCCGCGGCGACGCTGCTGGCCACTGGTCCCGTGGTCCTCGCCTCCGCCGGTTCCGCCCACGCCACGGGCGACGAGGGCAACGCGAGTGCGGCCGTGCTCCGTACGCAGCTCGACGTCGGGCTGCTCAACAAGACCGTGCAGGTCCCGCTGAAGGCCACGCTGAACGAGGTGCAGGCGCCCAAGTCGGCGGAGAAGACCGCGCTCACCGTGACCCTCGACGGTGTGGACCAGGGCAAGCCGTTCCATGTGCTGCGCGCGGATGTCGCCACGGCGAAGGCCACCACGGACCGGCACAAGGCTGAGGCCTCCTCGAACGTGGCACACGCCAAGGTCCACATTCCGGGCCTGCCGCTGCTCTCCCTGATCGAGGTGGAGCAGGTCACGTCGAAGGCGGTCTGCGAAGCGGGCAAGCAGCCGGTCGCCGAGTCCAATGTGCTCGGCTCCGTGACGGTGCTCGGCAAGAAGACCACGCTCTCGGCGGGCGGGGTCACGAAGGTCACCGTGCCGGGAGTCGGCGAGGTGAGCCTGACACTCTCGAAGACCCACACCACATCGAAGACGGCCGCGGCGGCCGCGCTCGAACTCAAGGTCTCCGTCAATCCGTTGAAGCTCAATGTGGCCGAGGTCGAGGGCGTGATCGCGCTGGCCGAGGCGTCCTGTGCGTCGCCGGCCGGCGCTCCGAAGCCGGCCGGGTCCGCGCCGGCGAAGCCCGCGGACAAGGCCGAGGACGAGGGCGTACGGGCCCAGTCGGCCGGTGAGCAGCGGCAGAACCTGGCCGAGACCGGCGGCAGCTCCACCACGCCGTTCATCGCGGGCGGCGCGGTCCTTCTGCTCGGCCTGGGCGGCGGCGCCCTGGTCCTGGCCCGCGCGCGCAGCCGCGGCTAGGACCCGTCCCACCTGGCCGGGGCGCGGCGGTGCCGTGCCCCGGCCGGGGGGGGGGGGGGGGGCGCGGCCCCCCGCCGCCCCCCCGCCCACGCCCAGAGCCGCGCCCCCCGCCCCCCGCCCACCGCGCCGCCCAGCTCAACGCACACC
>NZ_JBEPEW010000287.1:0-4282 GCF_040300965.1 Streptomyces mesophilus
GGCGAGGGGTCAGGGGCGTCGGGCGTACGGCGCCAGGCCTCGTCCCAGTCCTCGCCGCCGGCCGGCCGCGAAGGTCGGGGCGGCTGCTGCGGCGGCTGCGCGGGCTGCGGCGGTACGCCCCGTCCGCCGCTGCGGCCGGAACCGCCGGTCCGCACGGGCGGCCGCCCGCCGCGGCGCGCCTCGATCAGGGCGACGGACCGCTCGGGCAGCCAGGCGGAGGCCGTACCGGAGTCGTCGGAGCCGGAGGCGAACAGGTGCGGGGCGAGCTGGGCCTGGAGGTCGGCGGGGCTGGGCCGCATCGCCGCTTCCATATGCATGCAGTCGAGGATCAGCGGCCGCAGTTCCTCGGGCAGCCCGTCGAGGTCGGGCCCTTCGCGCAGCAGCATGAAGACGGTCTCGACCGGGTTCGCGCCGTGGAAGGGGGCATGCCCCGTCGCGGCGAACACGAGCGTGGACCCCAGCGAGAAGACATCGCTCGCGCCGGTGACGGAACGCGAGTCCTTGGCCTGCTCCGGAGACATGTAGGCCGGGGTGCCGACGGCCACGTTCGTCATCGTCAGACGCGTATTGGAGACGCCGGAGGCGATACCGAAGTCGATGACGCGGGGGCCGTCCTCGACGACGAGCACGTTCGACGGCTTGAGGTCGCGGTGCACCAGACCCGCGCCGTGGATGGACTGCAGCGCCTCGGCGATCCCGGCGGCCAGCCACCGTACGGCCTGGGCCGGCAGCGGCCCGCACTCATTCACTATCTCCTCGAGCGAGGGCGCGGGGACATACGCGGTGGCCAGCCACGGCACGGCGGCGCGCGGATCGGCGTCCACGACGGCCGCTGTGTAGAAGCCGGAGACGGCACGGGCCGCCTCCACTTCACGGGTGAAGCGGACACGGAAGAGCTGGTCCTCGGCGAGCTCGGTCCTGACCGTCTTGATCGCCACCCGGCGGCCGGAGGCCGAGCGCGCGAGATAGACCAGACCCATGCCGCCGGCACCGAGCCGGCCGAGCACCTCGAACGGCCCGATCCGGCGCGGATCGTGCTGCGTCAGCTGCTCCACCACTTGCCTGCCACCTCCCCGTAACTGACCGTGGGACACCACCGAGCGAACGGGCTCGTGCCCATCGTCAGCGTCTCACCACCGAGCCGCCCTGGCGGCACGCACCCTGATTCTTCCTGGCGCGAGCGGCGGTTGCGAACCCGGGGCCCGATCGGGAGGTCTCAATCTATTTCGGGGCGAGATGGGACAAAGCGGAGAGGGTCAGTCCGCGTGATCCTGTAGTACGGCGAAGACGGCGCCCTGATTGTCCACGAGCGTTGCGATACGTCCGTACGGAATGTCGACGGGTGGGCTCTGCACCCGGCCGCCGAGCCGCCGGGTGACACGGGCGGCCTCGTCGCAGTCGTCGACATTGAAGTAGACGAGGAAGTGCGCGGGCAGCTCGGCCGGCACCCCCTCACCCATCAGCTCGCGCCCGCCGACGGCCGTGTCGGGGCCGGGCTCGGTGCCGGCGGGCGACCAGGTGCGGAAGCCGTCGATCACGTCGTCGAGGTCGAAGCCCTCGAAGCGGAACACCTCTTCGTAGAAGGCGTCGGCCCGCGCCGCGTCCCGCACCTTCACCTCGGTCCAGCAGAAGGAGTCCGGCTCCCCGGCCCTCTCGAAGCCCTCGTGCGTACCGCCCTGCCAGAGCCCGAAGACCGCGCCCTCGGGATCGACCGCGAGCGCCATCGTCCCGAAGGGCCCGACGGGCATCGGCTCCATGACCAGCCGCCCGCCCGCGTCCTCGATCCTCCGGGCGCTCGCGAGGGCGTCCGGGGTCGCGAAGTACACGTTCCAGACCGTGGGCATCCGCCCGTCCCGCTTGGGCGCGAGCGCGGCGACGGCCTTGCCGTCCTTGTACGCCTGCGCGTAGTGCCCGTACTCGGGCCCGGCGCCCTCGTCGAAGGTCCAGCCGAAGAGCTCGCCGTAGAACCGCTTGCCGGCCTCGACATCGGGCAGCAGGGCGTCCACCCAGCAGGGCACACCCTCGGTATACGCGGCCACGGCCCCACCTCCCGGAGTCACGGGACCCTGTGGCACCCGTCACAGCCAAGCTAGTGCCGTACCCGGCGTACCGCAGGAAAACGAATCGAACACTTGGCCAGTCCGCCGTCCGGGGCAGACCCCGGGAGTGACCCCGAGCCCTCCCATATACCCCGAGTCCCCCTAACTCCCCCGTATCTCCCCCGTCCCCATTTGCAGTCGGCCGAATCGCGCCCCGATCACCCCTCGGTAAGCTGACGGCATGACAGGACAAGTGCGTACCGTCGACGGCCGTGTGGCCGGACGGCGTGGGCAGGCGACGCGTCAGAAGCTGCTCGACTGCCTCAGCGAGATGCTCAGTTCCTCGCCCTACCGTGACGTCAAGGTCATCGATGTGGCGCGGAAAGCGGGCACTTCACCCGCGACCTTCTATCAGTACTTCCCCGATGTCGAAGGCGCCGTCCTGGAGATCGCGGAGCAAATGGCCACGGAGGGCGCCGGGTTGACCGATGTGCTCGCCGAACGCTCCTGGGTGGGCAAGGCCGGGTGGGGGACCTCGCAGGAACTTGTCGACGGATTCCTGGAGTTCTGGCGCAAGAACGACGCGATCATGCGCGTCGTGGACCTCGGCTCGGCCGAAGGCGACAAGCGCTTCTACAAAATCCGTATGAAGATCCTGAACTCGGTGACCAATTCCCTTACCGACACGGTCAAGGACCTTCAGGACAAGGGCAAGGTCGACAAGGACGTCAACGCCGCGGCGATGGCGGGCTCCCTGGTCGCGATGCTCGCGGCGGTCGCCTCGCACCAGAAGGGTTTCTCGACCTGGGGTGTGAAGCAGGCCGAACTGAAGCCGAATCTGGCCCTGTTGGTGCATCTGGGCATCACCGGCAAGAAGCCGATGAAGTAACGTCGCGCACCCTGTCCTGTCATACGGGCGGCGGGCACCCTCTTCGTGGAGGACGCCCGCCGCCCGTGCGTTGAACAGACCCCGCCCTCCCGGGGGCCGAGCCCCTTGAAGGCTATCGGCACCCACTGACAACGGGCCTGCGAGCCGCTTACTCGCCCTTGTCGCGCCGCTCGAGCCGGAACAGCCGTATCTCCCGGTCCACCCGCTGCTGATAAGTGGCGTACGGCGGCCAGAACTTGAGGCACTTCTCCCACACCGCGGCCCGTTCGTCGCCTTCGAGCAGCCGGGCCGTGACGTCGATGTCCGTGCCCTTCCAGCTGATCTCCGCGTCGGGGTTCTTCAGCAGGTTCACCGTCCATACGGGGTGTCCGGGCCGCCCGAAGTTGGAGCCGATGAGCACCCAGGTGCCGCTCTCCTCCTCGGGCATGCACGCCAGGGGCGTACGGCGCGGAATCCCGCTCTTCGCGCCCTTCACCGTGAGGATGACCCCGGGCAGCATCTGCGCGCTGAGCATCACCTTGCCGCGCGTGAGCTTGTGCACGGCCCGGTCCATCGCGGGCACGAAGTGAGGACCGACCTTCATGAACAGCTTGCTCGACGAGACCTTCTGCATGAGCTTGACTCCGGGCGGCATCAGACCGCGACCTCCTCGGCGACGAACAGACCGGCGTGGTCGGCCGCATGGGCGCGCAGCCGGTGCACGGGGCCGAAGAGCAGTTCGTCGCTCGCGGCCCGCTTGAAGTACAGATGCGCCTCGTGCTCCCAGGTGAAACCGATCCCGCCGTGCAGCTGGATCGCCTCCCCCGACGCGGTCCGCAGCGCGTCGAGCGCCTGCGCGAGGGCGAGTCCGCCCACGCGTTCACCGTCGTCACGCGCGGCCGCCCAGGCCGCGTAGTAGGCCGCCGACCGCGCGGCCTGCACGGCCACGTACACATCCGCGAGCCGGTGCTTCACGGCCTGGAACGATCCGATCGCCCGTCCGAACTGCTCGCGCTGCTTGGCGTATTCGACGGTCCGCTCGAGCGCGCGGTCCGCGGCACCCACGGCTTCCGCGGCGAGCACGGCGGCGGCGGCGTTCCCGGTCGCGGCGAGCGCCTCGGCGACCACCGTGGCGTCGTCGGGTCCGAGCAACTCGGCGGCGGCGTCCCGCAGTTCGATCCTCGCCTGCGGCCGCGTCTCGTCCAGGGTCGTCTGCCGTACGCGGACGACGCCCTCGCTCTGTGCCCGTACGAGGAAGAGGAGCGTACGGGAGCGGGCGAAGCCGCCCGTGTGCGCGGCGACGAGCAGCAGATCGGCGGCGTGCCCGTCGAGGACCTGCTCGGCCTGCCCGTACAGCCGCCATCCCTCCTCGTCG
>NZ_JBEPEW010000288.1:0-4248 GCF_040300965.1 Streptomyces mesophilus
GCGGCGCCCGCCTCGAGGGCCCGTGCCAAGGCGCTCGGCGCATTGGGCGAGGCCCGCGCCGCCGCCGACGCACACGCCGTCGCGCAGGCCCATACCGGCGGTCCGGCCGCGGTCCGCGCGGCCGCGCGCTGTGTGCTCGACGACGCGGCCAGGGCTCAACCACCGCTCGTCCTGGACTACTTGGCCCTGGTCGACCCGTCGGACTTCACCGAGATCGACGACACCTTCACCGGCGAGGCGATCCTCGCGGTCGCCGCGAAGGTCGGCTCGACCCGACTGATCGACAACATTCCGCTCACCTTCGGAGCCGCCGTATGAGCAGCCGGACCACTTCGAAAACGGGCACGGGCATACGCCTGCACGCCCCCGCCCCCGGCTGGTCCATCGACGCCGACGTGGTCGTGGTCGGCTCGGGCGTCGCGGGTCTGACCGCGGCCCTGCGCTGCGCGGCCGCCGATCTGCGGACGGTCGTCGTCACCAAGGCCCGCCTCGACGACGGCTCCACGCGCTGGGCCCAGGGCGGCGTCGCCGCCGCGCTCGGCGACGGCGACACCCCCGAGCAGCACCTCGACGACACCCTGGTCGCGGGCGCGGGCCTGTGCGACGAGGACGCCGTCCGGATCCTGGTCACCGAAGGCCCGGACGCGGTACGGCGGTTGATCGGCTCCGGCGCCCAGTTCGACACCGACCCGTCCAGCGGCGAGATCGAGCTCACCCGCGAGGGCGGCCACCACCGCCGCCGTATCGCCCATGCGGGAGGCGACGCGACCGGCGCCGAGATCTCCCGCGCGCTCAACGAGGCGGTACGCGAAGCCGGCATCCGTACGATCGAGAACGCCCTGGTCCTCGACCTGCTGACCGATGCCGAAGGCCGTACGGCCGGAGTCTCCCTGCACGTCATGGGCGAGGGCCAGCACGACGGGGTCGGCGCGGTGCACGCCCGGGCCGTGGTGCTCGCCACCGGCGGCATGGGCCAGGTCTTCTCCGCGACCACCAACCCGTCCGTGTCGACCGGTGACGGCGTCGCGCTCGCCCTGCGCGCCGGCGCCGAGATCAGCGACATCGAGTTCGTGCAGTTCCACCCCACCGTCCTCTTCCTCGGCTCGGACGCGGAGGGCCAGCAGCCCCTGGTCTCCGAGGCCGTACGAGGAGAGGGCGCCCATCTCGTCGACGCCGACGGGGTCCGTTTCATGGTCGGACAGCACGAGCTGGCCGAGCTCGCCCCCCGCGACATCGTCGCCAAGGGCATCACGCGCCGGATGCAGGAGCAGGGCGCCGAGCACATGTACCTGGACGCGCGGCACTTCGGCGCCGAGATGTGGGAGCACCGCTTCCCGACCATCCTCGCCGCCTGCCGCGCCCACGGCATCGACCCGGTCACCGAGCCCATCCCGGTCGCGCCCGCCGCGCACTACGCCTCGGGCGGGGTGCGCACCGACAGCCGCGGCCGTACGACGGTCCCCGGCCTGTACGCCTGCGGCGAGGTCGCCTGCACCGGTGTGCACGGCGCCAACCGGCTGGCCTCCAACTCCCTGCTCGAAGGCCTGGTCTACGCCGAGCGCATCGCCGACGACATCACGGCCGAACTGCCCGCGGCCGGCGCCCCGGTTCCTGTATCGCACCCGGAAGTCCCGCAGTACCCGCTGCTGCCGGCCGAGGCGCGGCTCGCGATCCAGCGGATCATGACCGAGGGCGCGGGCGTCCTGCGCAGCGCGGAGTCGCTCGCCGAGGCCGCGGAGCGGATCGAGGCGATCCACGCGGAGGCCCGCGGCGCGCTCGCCGAGCACGGCAAGACGGCCGAACCCGGCACCGACACCTGGGAGTCCACCAACCTCCTGTGCGTCGCCCGGGTCCTGGTCACCGCCGCCCGGCTGCGCGCGGAGACCCGCGGCTGCCACTGGCGCGAGGACCACGCCGACCGCGACGACGAGCAGTGGCGCAAGCACATCGTCGTCACCCTCAATCCGGACCGCACGCTCGCCGTGCACACCACCGACACCGCATACTTCCCTCCGACCCGAGCCCAGGAGCAGCAGTGAGCACCGACCTTCCCCTTGCCCAGTCGGACGAAGGCTGCGGCGACGGCTGCGCCTGTGGTGACGAGACGGCCCTGGAGTGCGGTCTCGACCCCGCGCTGGCCGAGCTGCTCGCCGACGCGGGCCTCGATCCCGTCCTCGTGGAGGACATCGCGCATATGGCGCTCTCCGAGGACCTCGACGGCGGCGTGGACGTCACGTCGGTGGCCACGATCCCCGAAGACGCCGTCGCCACCGCCGACTTCACCGCCCGCGAGGCCGGCGTCGTGGCGGGTCTGCGGGTCGCCGAGGCCGTGCTTTCGATCGTCTGCGAGGAGGCCTTCGAGGTCGAGCGCCACGTCGAGGACGGCGCCCGCGTCGAGGCGGGCCAGAAGCTCCTGAGCGTCACGACCCGCACCCGCGACCTGCTCACGGGCGAGCGCAGCGCGCTCAACCTGCTGTGCCGCCTCTCCGGCATCGCGACCGCGACCCGCGCCTGGGCGGACGCCCTGGAGGGCACGAAGGCCAAGGTCCGCGACACCCGCAAGACCACCCCGGGCCTGCGCGCCCTGGAGAAGTACGCGGTCCGCTGCGGCGGCGGCGTCAACCACCGCATGTCCCTGTCGGACGCGGCCCTGGTCAAGGACAACCACGTAGTCGCGGCCGGCGGTGTCGCGCAGGCCTTCAAGGCTGTACGGACGCAGTTCCCGGACGTGCCCGTGGAGGTCGAGGTCGACACCCTGCACCAGCTGCGTGAAGTCCTCGACGCGGGCGCCGACTTGATCCTCCTGGACAACTTCACGCCCTCCGAGACCGCCGAGGCCGTCGCCCTCACCAAGGGCCGCGCGCTGCTCGAGTCCTCCGGCCGTCTCACCCTCGCCACGGCCCGCGCGTACGCGGAGACCGGCGTGGACTACCTCGCGGTCGGCGGCCTCACGCACTCCTCGCCGATCCTGGACATCGGCCTCGACCTGCGCGAAGCCTCGGAAGACGAGGCGACTCTCTGATGCTGCTGACCATCGACGTAGGCAATACGCACACGGTCCTCGGCCTCTTCGACGGCGACGAGATCGTCGAGCACTGGCGCATCTCCACGGACGCCCGCCGCACCGCCGATGAACTCGCCGTACTCCTCAACGGGCTGATGGGCATGCACCCGCTGCTCGGCGAGGAGCTCGGCGACGGCATCGACGGCATCGCGATCTGCTCCACGGTCCCGTCCGTCCTGCACGAGCTGCGCGAGGTCACCCGCCGCCACTACGGCGACGTACCGGCCGTCCTGGTCGAGCCCGGCGTGAAGACGGGCGTGCCGATCCTCTTCGACAACCCGAAGGAGGTCGGCGCCGACCGCATCATCAACGCGGTCGCGGCCAACGAGCTGTACGGCGGCCCGGCGATCGTCGTCGACTTCGGCACCGCGACCACCTTCGACGCGGTCAGCGCGCGCGGCGAGTACGTCGGCGGCGTGATCGCCCCCGGCATCGAGATCTCGGTCGAGGCGCTCGGCGTGAAGGCCGCCCAGCTCCGCAAGATCGAGCTCAACCGCCCGCGCAACGTCATCGGCAAGAACACCGTCGAGGCCATGCAGTCCGGCATCCTCTACGGCTTCGCGGGCCAGGTCGACGGCCTGGTCCACCGCATGGCCAAGGAACTCTCCGAGGACCCGGACGACGTCACGGTGATCGCCACCGGCGGCCTCGCCCCGCTGGTGCTCGCCGACTCCGCGGTGATCGACGAACACGAGCCCTGGCTCACCCTGATCGGCCTGCGCCTCGTCTACGAGCGGAACGTGTCGCGCAGCTGACGGCGCCGGGGGACCACGCAGCCGACGGACACCGGTGGGCGCACCTGACAGCAACGCGCCCACCAATGAACCCATAAACCTTTTTTGTCGGATTAGTGCGTATCGTCGGCCCATGCCCACGCCATACGGATCCCGCGGCGGCATGGCGTTCAGCGCAGACGAGCTGCGTGTGCTCCGAGGCGCCCTCGCCATCGCCCTGAAGACCGACCACGCCGGCACCTCCGAGGCGCAGGACTGCCTGCGTCTCGCGGAGAGCCTCGACGAAGCGGTACGCGAGTCGGAGCGGCTGCGCGCCTTCCTGCTCGCCGATCTGGGCCGGTATCGCCAGGCGCTCCCCGGCTCCACCACCGGCTACCTCGAACTCCTCGCGGACGCCCTGGCCGCCGGCTACCGCCCCGTCCCCGACGACCTCGCCGCGCTGCGCGCCCT
>NZ_JBEPEW010000289.1:0-4145 GCF_040300965.1 Streptomyces mesophilus
CCTCGCGCGGGTTCGTTGTCGGCTGTCCCGCCGTCGGGCTTCCTTTCACCTATTGCTGTGAGAGATGGGGGATGGCAGTTGCCGTGAGAGGTGGGGAGTGACCGTTGCCGTGAGGGGTGGGGAGTGGCCGTTGCCGTGAGGGGTGGGGAGTGGCCGTTGCCGTGGGGGATGTGGGGTGGTGTGGTGTTTGCGGGGCGGGGCGGGGCGGGGCGTAGGGCCTTTCTGGCGCCGAAGGTCAGGGTGGCGGCGGCCGAGACGGCTCCCCTCGAATGCAATCGCCGGTCTTTGTGATCCCTGAGAGCAATAGGGGAAAGGAAGTCCGACGGCGGGTTGGCCGACGACGGCGCCGCACGAGGTCCGCGCAACCACCCACGAACCCCAACCACCCCTTATACGTCCCGACCCCAGGCACGACGGTGGCACGGCCGCCGACGCAGCCAAGGGGGCATACGCCGCCGGGCATCCATGGACGCAGCCGAGGGGGCGTACGCCGCCAAGCGCCCATGGACGTGGCCGAGGGGGCATACGCCGCCAGGCTCCAGGGAGGGACGTAGCCGAGGAGGCACACGCCGCCAAGCACCCATGGACGCAGCCGAGCGGGCATACGCCGCCAGGCTCCAGGGAGGGAGGTAGCCGAGGAGGCACACGCCGCCAAGCACCCATGGACGTAATCGAGGGTGCCAACGCCGCCAAGCACCCATGGACGCGGCCGAGGGGCGCCGACGCCGCCAGGTGTGCGTGGGTGTAAGCGCTCGGTGTCCGTGGACGGAAAGCGGATCCGCCCCGTGGCGTGTCCGGCCGGGCGCGGAGCCGGCGCGAGGTGGCGGCAACCAGCCACGGGCCTCGGCCCCCTTCGTAGCGGGCGAAGCCCCAGCGGGGAACCGGGGGCAGCGCCCCCGTGACCTCACCCCGCCGCACAAACAACCTCACCCCCGCCGCACAAACAACCTCACCCCACCCGCCCCACGAACTCCCCCACCGCAAGCCGTACATCCTCCGCCGACCACTTCAGCCCCGGCCCCGCCACCGTCACCTCGGTCGCGGAGATCCCCGGCGGCCCCTGAGCGAACCACCGCCGGAACAGCGCTGTCCCCGTCTCCTCGGCCATCCGCACCGACGCCTCGTCGAGCACGGAGGCCTCGTACGGCAGCCACACCTGGAACTGATGCGTATGCGGCACCTCCGGATGGACCCGGAAGAACGGCACCCCGGCCCGGGTGAACCCCTCCCGCAGCGCCTCCGCGACCACCCGCGCATGCGCCACGTACGAGGGAAGACGCGGCAGTTCGTCCTCGAGGCCGATCAGCGCCGAGAGCACCGTGGGGTACTGCTGGAAGATCTGCCCGCCGTACCGGTGCCGCCAGGCCTTCGCCTCCGCGACGAACGAGCGCGGACCGGCGAGCACCGCTCCGCCGAGCCCCTCGAGGGACTTGTAGAACGAGACGTACACACTGTCCGCGAGCTCGGCGATCTCCGCGAGCCCCCGTCCGAAGTGCGGCCCGCACTCCCACAGCCGAGCCCCGTCGAAGTGCACCACCGCGTCCCGCTCCCGCGCGGCCTCGACCACATCGACCAGCTCCTGCCAGGAGGGCAGCACGAACCCGGCCTCACGGAGCGGCAGTTCGAGCATCAGCGTCCCGAAGGGTTCCTCGAACTCCCGCACCTCATCGGCGCTCGGCAGCCGCGGCTCCGTGGTCGGATGAACGCTCCGCACCCCGCTGACCACCGAGAACGCATCCCGCTCATGCCGCTCCGGATGCGCGAGCGGATGCAGCGCCACCGTCGCGTCGCCCGTACGTCCCGCCCATACGCGCACCGCGATCTGCTGCGCCATCGTGCCCGTGGGGAAGAAGGCCGCGTCCTCCTTGCCGAGCAGCCCGGCGACCCGGCGCTCCAGCTCCTCGACGATCGAGTCGCCGTACATGTCGGAGGTCCTGCCCAGGTCGAACACCTCGGGCGCACGCCGGGTCAGACGCTCGAGGCTGTCCGCGTACGTGAGATCGGCCCCCGGCCGCGACAGAACCCGCTTGGCCGCCCGGAACGCGGCAAGCCGCCGCTCCCGCGCCGCCCCCGGATCCACCTGGTCCGAGCCGCCCAGGCCCGCCTGATCCGACCCGACCTGACCCACCTGACCGACCTGGTCCGAGCTGCCCAGGCCCGCCTGATCCGACCCGACCTGACCCACCTGACCGACCTGGTCCGAGCTGCCCAGCCCCACCTGACCAGCCTGGTCCGAGCCGCCCAGCCCCACCTGACCGACCTGGTCCGCCCCGCCCAGCCCCACCTGATCCACAGCCTCGATCTCGTCCATCCACAGATCCTCTCGCACACCCGTCCGCCCACGCACAGCCTGTGGATAACTCCCGGCGACCCCAGGGAGCCTGTGGACAGCCGGAGCCCGCCGTACCCCATTGCGTTAACATGACGAGAAATCGTCCGGCACCGACCCGGACGGAAACGTCCGGTACCCCGAGCGGACTGGAACGGAAGGCCGTCGTCTAGTGAACGCAAGCCACCCCCCAGGGCCCGGACTGCCGGACCCGAGCGAGCGCCCCGCCCGCCTCACCGTCGGCGTCGTCGGCGCGGGCCGTGTGGGCCCCGCGCTCGCCGCGTCCCTGCAGCTCGCCGGGCACCGCCCCGTCGCCGTCTCCGGCGTCTCCGACGCCTCCGTGCGCCGGGCCGGCGAGATGCTCCCCGACGTGCCCCTGGTCACCCCCGCCGAAGTCCTCGCGCGCGCCGACCTCGTGCTGCTCACCGTCCCGGACGACGCCCTGCCGAACCTGATCGAGGGCCTGGTGGAGACCGGCGCGATCCGCCCGGGCCAGCTGCTCGTGCACACCTCCGGGCGGTACGGAACAAAGGTCCTCGACCCCGCCCTGCGCGCCGGCGGTCTGCCGCTCGCCCTGCACCCGGCGATGACGTTCACCGGCACCCCGATCGACGTCCAGCGCCTGGCCGGCTGTTCCTTCGGCGTCACCGCGCCCGAGGAGCTCCGCCTGGCCGCCGAGGCGCTCGTCATCGAGATGGGCGGCGAGCCCGAGTGGATCGAGGAAGCTGCCCGCCCGCTCTACCACGCGGCCCTCGCCCTCGGCGCGAACCACCTGGTCACGCTGGTCGCCGAGTCCATGGAGCTGCTCCGCCAGGCTGGCGTCACGGCCCCGGACCGGATGCTCGGCCCGCTGCTCGGCGCCGCGCTCGACAATGCGCTGCGTTCCGGTGACGCGGCCCTCACGGGCCCGGTGGCGCGCGGTGACGCGGGCACCGTCGCGGCCCATGTGTCCGAGCTGCGCAAGCACGCCCCGCAGACCGTCGCCGGCTATCTCGCGATGGCCCGCGCGACCGCCGACCGCGCGCTCGCGCACGGCCTGCTCAAGCCGGAGTTGGCGGAGGATCTGCTCGGCGTGCTCGCCAACGGCGCCGACGGGGGAGAGCGATGACGGACCTCAACGGCGCCGGCGGGGGAGAGCGATGACCGACCTCCTGCGCACCGCCGAAGACCTGCGCAAGCTGTCGTACGAAGGCCGGCGCGCCGTCGTCATGACCATGGGCGCCCTGCACGAGGGCCACGCAGCCCTGATCCGCCGCGCCCGCGAACTGGCCGGGCCCGAGGGCCAGGTCCTGGTCACCGTCTTCGTCAACCCGCTGCAGTTCGGCGCCGGCGAGGACCTCGACCGCTACCCGCGCACCCTCGACGCGGACCTCGTGATCGCCGAACGGGCGGGCGCGGACGCGGTGTTCGCGCCGTACACCGACGAGGTCTACCCCGGCGGAGAGCCCCAGGTCCGCCTCTCCGCCGGCCCCATGGGCGAGCGCCTGGAAGGCGCCACCCGGCCCGGCCACTTCGACGGCATGCTCACCGTCGTCGCCAAGCTCCTCCACCTCACGGCGCCGGACATCGCGCTCTACGGCCAGAAGGACGCCCAGCAACTCGCCCTGATCAAGCGCATGGTGAAGGACCTGAACTTCCCAGTCGAGATCGTCGGCGTGCCGACCGTACGAGAGGCGGACGGTCTCGCTCTGTCCTCCCGTAACCGCTATCTCTCCGACGCCGAACGCCGCACCGCGCTCGCCCTGTCCGCCGCGCTCTTCGCGGGGCGCGACCGCCTCACCGCCCAGGCCGCCCTGCACGCCCGCGCCCAGGCGGC
>NZ_JBEPEW010000290.1:0-4035 GCF_040300965.1 Streptomyces mesophilus
CTCGGCCTGAGCCGGGGCGGGGGCGGCAGCGGGGGCGCCGCTGCCGTCGTCGATCAGGGCCAGCTCGGCGCCGACCTCGACCGTCTCGTCCTCGGCGACCTTGATGGACGCGAGGATGCCGGCGGCCGGCGAGGGGATCTCGGTGTCGACCTTGTCGGTCGACACCTCGAGCAGCGGCTCGTCGGCCTCGACGCGCTCGCCCTCGGCCTTCAGCCAACGGGTGACAGTGCCCTCGGTGACGCTCTCGCCGAGCGCCGGAAGGGTTACGGAAACCGCCATGGTTTCTGTTGCTCCTTACGAAATTGCGGAAGTTTGGGGAGCCCCGAGGGCTGTTAGTCGTGGGAGTGCAGCGGCTTGCCGGCCAGCGCCAGGTGAGCCTCGCCGAGCGCCTCGTTCTGCGTCGGGTGCGCGTGGATCAGCTGCGCGACCTCGGCGGGCAGCGCCTCCCAGTTGTAGATCAGCTGGGCTTCGCCGACCTGCTCGCCCATACGGTCACCGACCATGTGGACGCCGACGACGGCACCGTCCTTGACCTGGACCAGCTTGATCTCACCGGCGGTCTTGAGGATCTTCGACTTGCCGTTGCCCGCCAGGTTGTACTTGAGGGCGACGACCTTGTCCGCACCGTAGATCTCCTTGGCCTTGGCCTCGGAGAGACCGACCGAGGCGACCTCGGGGTGGCAGTACGTCACCTTCGGCACACCGTCGTAGTCGATCGGGACGACCTTCATCCCGGCCAGACGCTCTGCCACCAGGATGCCCTCGGCGAAGCCGACGTGCGCGAGCTGGAGAGTCGGGACGAGGTCACCGACGGCCGAGATCGTCGGCACGTTGGTCTGCATGTACTCGTCGACGAGGACGTAGCCGCGGTCCATCGCGACGCCCTGCTCCTCGTAACCGAGACCGGCCGAGACCGGGCCACGGCCGATGGCGACCAGGAGGACCTCGGCCTCGAAGGTCTTGCCGTCGGCGAGGGTGACCTTGACGCCGTTCTGGGTGTACTCGGCGGACTGGAAGAACGTGCCGAGGTTGAACTTGATGCCGCGCTTGCGGAAGGCGCGCTCCAGGATCTTGGAGCTGTTCTCGTCCTCGACGGGAACGAGGTGCTTGAGGCCCTCGACGATGGTGATGTCGGCACCGAAGGACTTCCACGCCGAGGCGAACTCGACGCCGATGACGCCGCCGCCCAGGATGATCGCGGACTCCGGGACGCGGTCCAGGACGAGCGCGTGGTCCGAGGAGATGATGCGGTTGCCGTCGATCTCCAGACCCGGCAGCGACTTCGGCACGGAGCCGGTCGCGAGAAGGATGTGGCGGCCCTGGATGCGCTGGCCGTTCACGTCCACCGAGGTGGGCGACGACAGGCGGCCCTCACCCTCGATGTACGTCACCTTGCGGGAGGCGACAAGACCCTGCAGGCCCTTGTACAGGCCGGAGATCACGTCGTCCTTGTACTTGTGGACGGCCGCGATGTCGATGCCCTCGAAGGTGGACTTCACACCGAACTGGGCGCTCTCGCGGGTCTGGTCCGCGACCTCGCCGGCGTGCAGCAGCGCCTTGGTGGGGATGCAGCCGTTGTGCAGGCAGGTGCCGCCGAGCTTGTTCTTCTCGATCAGGGCGACGTCAAGACCAAGCTGAGAGGCGCGCAGAGCCGCGGCGTATCCGCCGCTACCGCCGCCGAGAATCACTAGGTCGAAAACGGTGCTGGCGTCGTTCGCCACGTCACGTCCTCCATGCATGTGCGCCGGTCGGCGGTCCTCACTGACCGCGCGGCGGCTTTGGTGTTCGGCCGCTTGTTCCTTCGGCCCTGTGGTGGGGGCCCTGTCCTGCCAAGGGCCATCTTCGCACTTGTCGGCGGGGAGCGGGACGTCGGGCCGCAGTGCAAGACGTCTGATCGATCACAGACCAAGGTCACCGCAGCGTATGTCCGTACGGATTTCGTCCAGGGCGAAATTCCCGAAGCGCCCGGGATCAAGGCCCGGCCCATGCGAGCGGCCCCGGGCACGAAGCCCGGGGCCGCAGGTCACACAGGTGGCCGGATCAGCCCAGGTCGCCCGCCGCGGTGCGCTCGGCCAGCGCGACCAGGGTGCGTACGCCGGTACCGGTGCCGCCCTTGGGGGTGTAGCCGAACGGGGAGCCCTCGTTGAAGGCCGGGCCCGCGAGGTCCACGTGGGCCCAGGTGATGCCCTCGCCCACGAACTCGCGCAGGAACAGACCGGCCACCAGGCCGCCGCCCATCCGCTCGCCCATGTTGGCGATGTCGGCGGTCGGCGAGTCCATGCCCTTGAGCAGGTGCTCGGGCAGCGGCATCGGCCAGGCCGGCTCGCCGGACGCCTCGGCGATCTCGTACAGGGAGGTACGGAACGCGTCGTCGTTGGCCATGATCCCGAAGGTGCGCGAGCCGAGCGCGACCATCATCGCGCCGGTCAGGGTCGCGACGTCCACGATCGCGTCCGGCTTCTCCTCGGAGGCCTTGGCGATCGCGTCGGCCAGGACCAGACGGCCCTCGGCGTCGGTGTTCAGGACCTCGACGGTCTTGCCGGAGTACATGCGCAGGACGTCACCGGGGCGGGTGGCGGAGCCGGACGGCATGTTCTCGGCGAGCGCCAGCCAGCCGGTGACGTTCACCTCGAGGCCGAGGCGGGCGGCCACGACGACGGCGGCGAACACGGCGGCGGCGCCGGACATGTCGCACTTCATCGTCTCGTTGTGGCCCGCCGGCTTCAGCGAGATGCCGCCCGAGTCGTACGTGATGCCCTTGCCCACGAAGGCCAGGTGCTTCTTGGCCTTGGCGTGCGTGTAGGAGAGCTTCACCAGGCGAGGCGGGGAGTCCGAGCCGGCGCCGACGCCGAGGATGCCGCCGTAGCCGCCCTTGGTGAGCGCCTTCTCGTCGAGCACCTGCACCTTGATGCCGTGCTCCTTGCCGGCGGCCGTGGCCACGGCGGCGAAGGCCTCCGGGTTGAGGTCGTTCGGCGGGGTGTTGATCAGGTCGCGGGCGCGGTTGAGCTCCTCGGCCACGGCCGTGGCGCGCTCGACCGCGGCCTTGGCGGCCTTGTCGCGCGGCTTGGTCCCGAGGATCACGGCCTCGGCCAGCGGGCCCTTGCCGTTCTTCTTGGCGGAGGCCTTCGGGGCGGAGCCGTTCTCCTTGTACGCGTCGAAGGAGTACGCGCCGAGCAGTACGCCCTCGCCGATCGCCCCGACCTCGTCGGCACCCTCGGCGGGCAGCGCGAACGCGGCCTTCTTCGTGCCGGACAGCGCGCGGGCGGCCACGCCGGCCGCGAAGCGCAGGGTCTCGGTGTCGAAGGACTCGCCCTTCTCCGGCACCGCGCCGAGCCCGACGGCCAGGACGAGCGGGGCCTTCACGCCCTCCGGCGCGGGAAGCTTGGTGACCTCGCCCTCGCCGCCCGAGGCGCCGAGGGTCTCGAGGACGGTGGCGAGCTTGCCGCCGAAGGCCTTCTCGACGGCGTCGGCGCCGGGGGCGACGACGGGGCCCTTGTCGCCCTTGGCGACTCCGACGACGAGCGCGTCGGCCTTGAGGCCGGCCGCGGCGGCGGTGCTGAGAGTCAGAGCAGTCACTGTGGTGAGTTCTCGCTTCCGTCTTCCGTTATGCGTCTATGGGGTGTTGTCCCGGGCCGAGCCTACGCTTGCGCGCTGGTGGAGCGCCTGCCGCGGGGCTTTTCCGCTGCGCAGAGGGGATCGTCCTGCGATACGGAGGGCCTCAGCCCAGCGTGAACGCGACCAGTGCGGCGGTCACGGCCGTCTCCGCCACCGCCCCGAACACGTCACCGGTGATCCCGCCGAACCGCCGCACACACCTGCGCAGCAGCAACTCGCCCACCATCAGCGCGCCCACCACCGCGAGCCCCCCGTGCAGCACGCCCACCGTGCCGTAACCAGCCCCGCCCGCAAGGCAGATGACCAGCGCGGCGACCAGCGCCGCCGAGCGCAGAGGCACGGTCCCGGCCACCGCCGCCCCGAGGCCTTCCGGGCGCGCGGCGGGTACGGCGGGGCGCGAGGCCAGCGTCAGGGCCGTGC
>NZ_JBEPEW010000291.1:0-3964 GCF_040300965.1 Streptomyces mesophilus
GGCTCGGCAGCGGGCCCGCCTGGCCGCGCGTCACCCGCGGTGAGATGGCCGGCGCCAAGAAGGGCCGCGACGCCCGCCGCCGGGCGCTCGCCGCGTTCGTGCAGTTCACCGATCTGCACATCGTCGACACCCAGCACCCCAACCGCTACGAGTTCCTGCGCGCCGAGACCGCGAGCGCCTGGCGCCCCCAGGAGGCCCTCTCCGTACAGGGCGCGGTGTCGCTGGTGGAGCGCGTCAACGCCCTCAGGGGCGCGCCCGCCACCGGTGCGCCCCTGAGCTTCGTCATGACCACCGGCGACAACACGGACAACAACTCGCGCGCCGAACTCGACTGGTTCCTCAAGGCGTTGAGCGGCGGCACGATCGTCCCCAACTCCGGCGACCCGCGCCGCTACGAGGGCGTCCAGGACAGTGGCCTCCCCCTCTACTGGCACCCCGACGCCGACCTGCGGGACGCCGACAAGAAGGCCGGCTTCCCCCGTATCGACGGCTTCCTCGACGCGGTGATCGGCGCGGTCCGCAGCCCCGGACTCAACGTTCCCTGGTACTCCACGGTCGGCAACCACGACTCGCTGCCCGGCGGGTGCTTCGCGGGCGACGGCTGGTTCCACGAGTTCGCCGTCGGCGACCGCAAGCTGATGGAGCTCGATCCGTCCGAGGGCGCCCGCTTCTGGAAGGCGATACGGGCCGGGGACGACCCAAAGGGCGACAACTTCAAGGAGCTGATCCGCACCCACCGCGGCAAGCTGCGCGCGATCACCCCGGACTCCGCCCGCGCCCCCTTCACCCAAGCCGACTACCTCAAGGCGCACCTCGACCCCGTGTACGCGGGTCCGGGCCCCATCGGCCACGGCTACACGCAGGCCAACCTCGCCTCGGCGACCCAGTACTACACCTTCGACATCGCCGACGACGTCCTCGGCATCAGTCTCGACACCACCAACTCCGGTGGCCACTACGAGGGTTCGATCGGCACCGAGCAGTGGAACTGGATGGAGCGCACCCTGAAGCAGGTGGCGAAGGACGGCCGCTACGCCCTCGTCTTCAGCCACCACACGAGCACGTCCATGCGCAACACCCGCCCCGACCCCGCCCGCCCGCGCGAGGCCCGCCACGGCGGCCAGGAGCTCGTCGGGCTCCTCAAGCGCCACCCTCGGGTCCTGGCCTGGGTGAACGGACACAGCCACCGGAACAGGATCCGTCCGCGCGGCACGTTCTGGGAGATCACCACGGCCTCCCATATCGACTATCCGCAACTGGCCCGGGTGATCGAGATCGCCGACAACAAGGACGGCACGCTCTCCCTGTTCACCACGCTCATCGAGTCCTCGGCACCGCACCGCACGTCCTTCGACGACCTCACCCAGACGGGTCTCGCGTCCCTGTACCGCGAGCTGTCGTTCAACTCCCCCGGCCGCAACCCGGAGTTGCTCGGCGAGGCGTACGACCGCAACACGGAGCTGGTGCTGCCCAAGCGCTGACAGCGTTCCCCGAAGGGCCGGTTCTCGCTCAACCCTGTCACCGGCCCTCAACTGGCGTGCCCCGCGCGCGGTCCTGCCTTGCGACAGCAGCGGGTGCGACGGGAGAGGCTGAAACGGATGACGGTACGAGTGGTGCGTTCCGTGAGGACAGGTGTGACCGGTGCGCTGGTGGCCGCGGCGGTGACGGCTACGCTCCTGGCCACGCCGGCCGACGCGGCGGGCGCGAGGGCCGGGACCTCGGGCGCGAGGGCTGGGACCTCGGGAGCGGTGGCTGGGACCTCGGGAGCGGTGGCTGAGGCGCCGGACACGGGGGCCGGGGTGCTCGGCGCGGACTCCGGCCGGCGACATGCGAAGACCCGGGCGGCGCTGGACGCGGCCGTCGCGGCGGGGGTGCCCGGTGCGACGGCGCGGGTGGACGACAAGTACGGGGTGTGGAAGGCCACTTCGGGTCTCGGTGACCTGACCACCGGCGCGCCCCGAGGCGGCCACGACCGCTACCGCGTCGGCTCGGTCACCAAGACCTTCGTCGCCACGGTCCTGCTCCAACTCCAGGGCGAGGACCGGATCGACCTGGACGACCCGGTGGAGCGGTGGCTGCCCGGGCTCGTGCGCGGTGAGGGCTACGACGCCCGGCGCATCACGGTGCGCCACCTGCTCAACCACACCAGCGGGATCTTCGACTTCCTCGAGGACCGGCGGTTCGCCGACACCTACCTCGACGAGGACTTCCTGGACCACCGCTACGACAGCTTCACCCCGGAGCAGCTCGTCGCCACGGGGGTGCGCAACAAGGCCCGCTTCGACCCGGGCGAGGGCTGGGACTACTCCAACACCAACTACGTACTTGCCGCGCTGATCATCGAGGAGGTCACCGGCCGCTCGTACGGCGAAGAGATCCGGCGGCGCATCATCAAGCCCCTCGGTCTGCGCGCCACTTCCGTCCCCGGCACCGAACCGACGCTCCCCGAGCCCAGCTCGCGCGCGTACGCCACGCTCGGCAGCCCCGACGGCACGCTCCACGACGTCACCGAACTCAACCCGAGCGGCTCCTTCGGCTCAGGCGAGATGATCTCCGACTCCCGCGATCTCACGCGCTTCTACAGCGCGCTGCTGCGTGGCCGCCTGCTTCCGCGGGAGCAGCTCGCCGAGATGATGCCCACGGTGCCGGCCCGTCCGGGCGCGGACTACGGGCTGGGTCTGCAACGGTGGCGTACGTCCTGCGGCACACCGGTCTGGGGGCACGGCGGCGAGATCCACGGCTCGGTGTCCGTGGCCCTCACCTCGCCCGACGGCCGCCACTCGCTCGCCTTCAACTTCAACGGGGAAGGCGACTGGCAGCCGGTGGCGAACGCCGAGTTCTGCGGAAGGTGACCTCGGGCGGCCACGTGGCTCCGGGCGGCGACGTGACTTCGGGCAGCACGTGATTTCGGACAGCACGTGACTCCGGGGGCACAGTCCTGAGGGGCACATGCCCCCGGACATGCGGGGGCGTGTGCCCCCGGACATGCGGAGGGGGCGGACCCACCCCTGGGATCCGCCCCCTCCGCTCCCCTCCTCGGCCGCCTTGCTCAGCGCGGCAGCACCACCACGTACGCCGCCGGCTCCCGGTCGGTCGACGCCATCAGTGCCGTACGGACCACCGCGGCCTGCTGCTCCAGGGAATCCCTGAGCTTGCGTGGCGTGATGTGCACGACGGTGATCCCGAGCCGCTCCAAGTGCTCGCGTTTGCGGGCGTATTCGGACCAGAGGGCGTCGTCGTCCTGGCGCGGAGCCCGGGTGTCCAGCTCGACGGCCACGGCCTGATCGGGCCAGTACGCGTCCACGCCGCCCAGGTGCGGACCGCCCGGCAGCCGCAGGTCCACGTTCCACAGCGGGTCCGGCAGGCCGAACTCGGCGACCATCCGGAACAACCGGTCCTCGGCGATCGCCCGCCCCTCGGCGAGCAGCGAATCCACGGCGTCGACCACGTGCGGCCGGCTGAGCAGCCTGGCGTGGTTCAACTCCCGTACGATCGCGGCCGGTTCGCAGTGCCCGCCCCGCACCGCCTCCATCAAAAGCCGTCGCACGGCGCCCGCGTCATCGAGCTGACCGACCGCGTCGGCCAGCGCGCGCGGCACGGGGGCCACCGGCAGACCGGTCACGTCCTGCGGCTGCGGCATCGCGTGCGTCCGTACGATCCGCGCGAAACTCACGGCCCGCAGCCGCCGCGTCCTGGGCACCAGGACATCGATGCGGTCGAGCGAGAGCAGCGGGGGAGCGGCCGAAAACCCGTGCAGGGTCAGGGCCGCGAGTCCGGTGATCGCCACGTCCTCGTACGCGAACGACGCACTGTGGACCGGGACTTCGGACTTCCGCCGGTACGAGGAGGGGTGGGCGGCCATGGACCGCCGCTCATCCGCCGAGCGTTCGACGGGCGGCCGGGCCGCGGGCGGCAGGGAGGCCGCGGCGGCCGATTCCGCGGATTGCCGGGGCATCTTCAGCGT
>NZ_JBEPEW010000292.1:0-3963 GCF_040300965.1 Streptomyces mesophilus
CGTGCCGCGGTCGCCAGGACTTTCGGCCGAGCTCCGGGGGCCGGCGCTGCCGTGGCCGGCCGGGGTGTCGTTCCCCACCGGGGCGGAGTCTTCCCGTACGGATTCATGGCGCACTCCGGACGCCGACGCCCGGGTGGACTCCTGCGGCGCATCCGCGTCGGCGTCGAGGAGCCGCACCGCCGCACGCCCCAGATGCCCGACGAGCTCCGGCGGCAACCACTCGCCGGCGGCCCCGGCGGCCGCCGCTGTGCGCTGCACGATCGACGTCAGCGAGGGCCGCTCCTGCGGCGCCTTGCGCAGACACGCGCCGATGAGGTCGAGCAACTCGCCCTCGACGCCCGCCAGATCCGGCTCCTCGGACACGATCCGGAACATCTGGGCGTGCGGCCCGATCTCGGACTTGCCGAAGGGGCGCCGGCCCGTGGCCGCGTACGCGAGCAGCGCGCCGAGCCCGAACACATCGCTCTTCGCCCCCACCGGCTCCCCCCGCACCTGCTCGGGGGACATGAAGCCGGGGGAGCCCAAGGCATAGCCGGTACGGGTGAGTTCGTTGTCGAGCGCGAGATGGCGGGCGATACCGAAGTCGATGACCAGGGGGCCGTCGAGCGTGAGCAGGACATTGGACGGCTTGAGGTCGCGGTGGACGAGCCCCGCCGCGTGGATCGCGGTGAGTGCCTGGGCGAGGCGGCCCGCCATCACCAGGACGGTGTGCTCGGGCAGCGGACCGTACTCGTGCTCGATGATGGCGTCGAGACCGGGACCCGGCACGAACGCCGTGGCGATCCAGGGCGATTCGGCCTCGGTGTCCGCGTCGAGCACGCGGGCCGTCCAGTCGCCGCCCACCTTGCGGGCCGCTTCCACCTCGCGCCGGAAGCGCAGCCGGAAGGAGTCCTTGGCGGCGAGCTCCTCGCGCACCACCTTCACCGCGACGGTGCGGCCGCCGGGCGACCGGGCGAGAAAGACCTCGCCCATCCCGCCGCTGCCGAGCCGGCCGAGCAGCCGGTATGGACCGATCTGCCGTGGATCCTGATCCCTGAGCACCTGCATGACGTGTCCGCCACCTTCCCCCGTACGGCTCGGGGTGATGGTACCCAGGGGGGTGGGCGGGCCTCGCTGTGCGTACCGGGAAAACCCTTGGCGTCATTACCGGTTCGCTCTCTAGAGTCGTAGACGTCCAGGTGCGCAGGCAGGACTTACTTCCACTCATAATGGGGCGGTCGCAGGTTCGATTCCTGCCTTCGGCATTCATGCCGGAGTAGCTCAGTGGTTAGAGCACCTATGTAGTTCCGCCGAACTGATCTCTGGACACCACAACGTGATGCACCTCCCGGTGCGAAGGCCCGCGGCTACTTCTTCGGGTGAAACTGCGCCGCACGGCCGATTGTGACCTCGGGAGGCCTTTCAGCAAGGGAACGTGCCCGGTGCGCAGGCAGCGGTTACTTCCTGGATCAGAGGGTTGCGGGTTCGAATCCCGTCACGACTACGGGTCGTGTAGCTCAATGGTCAGAGCATCTGACTGTCACCGCCGTCGACTTCGACCTCGGGCACCCCCTTGCCGAAAAGCCTCCCGCGATTCCGTACAACGTCATTCCGTACAACAACGTTCCGTACAACATCGTTCCGTACACCGTGAATTCGGGGGGAATTCTCATGGCACGCTTCAACACCAAGTCCATTCGCGCACGCGGCACTTCGCGTGTCACGTCCACCGGCCGCACCCTGCGTACCTTCGAGGGCGGCCGGGGCTTCGAGCGCGAGGAGCGTTCCGAGCTCTTTCTGCTCGCCGTCGCGAATTTCGTCTCCCAGCGGACCTTCTACGAGAAGGGCACGGACCGCGACGACCGCTTCGCGCGCCTCGTGCGCAAGCTGGCCGTCGAGGACCCGGCGTGGACCGCGAGCCTGCTCGGCTGGCTGCGCGGCGAGGGCAACATGCGGACCGCCTCGCTGGTCGGCGCCGCCGAGTACGTGAAGGCGCGGCTCGACGCGGGTGCCACGGCCGGGCCGTCGAACCGCTCGGTCGTCGCCTCCGTCCTGCAGCGCCCCGACGAGCCCGGTGAGCTGCTCGGATACTGGACCTCGGTGTACGGACGCGCCCTGCCCAAGCCCGTCAAGCGCGGTGTCGGGGACGCGGTGCGCCGTCTCTACCACGGCAAGTCCCTGCTGAAGTACGACACTTCGGGAAAGGGGTACCGTTTCGGCGACATCCTCAACCTGGTGCACGCGGCCCCCGACGCGGACAAGCCGTGGCAGGGCGAGCTGTTCCAGTACGCCCTCGACCGCCGGCACAACCCCGAGACTGCCGTGCCGCCCGCGTCGAGCCGTGTGCTCGTCGCGCACCGTGAGCTGATGGGCCTGCCCGTCGACGAGCGGCGCGCGGTGGTCACCGCGCCCGACGGTCCCGCACGTCTCGCCGAGGCGGGCATGACCTGGGAGGCCCTCGCGGGCTGGCTGCAGGGGCCGATGGACAAGGCCGCGTGGGAGGCCGTGATCCCGTCGATGGGCGCCATGGCGCTCGTACGGAATCTGCGGAACTTCGACGAGGCCGGGGTCTCGGACTCCGTGGCCGCGGTGGTGGCGGACCGGATCTCGGACCCGGAGCAGGTGCGCCGCTCGCGGCAGTTCCCGTTCCGGTACCTGGCCGCGTACCAGCATGCGCCGTCGCTGCGCTGGGCGTACCCGCTGGAGCAGGCGCTCGCGCACTCGCTGTCCAACGTGCCCGAGCTGCCCGGCCGCACACTGGTCCTGGTGGACCGGTCCGGTTCGATGTTCTTCTCCAAGATGTCGGACCGCTCCCAGCTCACCCGGGCCGACGGCGCCGCCGTGTTCGGCGCGGCGGTCGCGATGCGGGCGGCGAAGGCCGATCTGGTGCAGTTCGGCTCGACCAGCGCCGCGGTGAAGTTCCGCCGGGGCGAGTCCGTGCTCAAGGTCCTGGAGCGCTTCGGCGACCTGGGCGGCACCGACACGACCGAGGCGGTACGGCGGTTCTACCGCGGGCACGACCGGGTCCTGATCGTCACCGACGAGCAGTACACGTACAGCGCCCACGGCGACCCGACCGCACAGGTGCCGGCGGACGTGCCGGTCTACACCTGGAACCTCGCCGGGTACCGGGCGGGCCACGGCCCGTCGGGCACGCGGAACCGGCACACGTTCGCGGGGCTTTCGGACGCGGCCTTCCGGATGGTTCCGCTCCTGGAGCGGGGCCGTGACGCGGACTGGCCGTGGGAGACGGTCGCGTAAGGGCGGGCCTTCGGGCCCGGGCGGGCTCCCTGTCTGCCGTACGGCGGAAACCGGACGGCAGACAGGGAAAACTCGTCACGGGTAAGGGAACGGCAAAGAGATCTCGCTCGTTACCCCAGTCATGACAGCTATGACCCCCGGCTCGAACATTCCCCTGCCCACCGCCCGCGTATCGGTGGACGTCGCCGCTCCGGTGCGGCTGGACGTATCGGGCCTGCTGCTCACCGCCGACGGCAAGGTGCGCTCCGACGACGACTTCATCTTCTTCAACCAGCCCTCGGGCCCCGGTGTCACCTACCAGTCGGGCGGTGGCTCGGCGCCCGACAAGGTCACGGTGGACACGGCGGCCGTCCCGCCGGGCATCGAGAAGATCGTGGTGACCGCGAGCCCGGACGCGGCGGGTCAGACCTTCCAGGGCATCGAGCCCACGGCGACGATCCGCAATGCGGACGACGGCAGCGTGATCGCCACGTTCACTCCGCCGCAGCTCGGCAGCGAGACGGCGCTGGTGATCGTCGAGATCTACCTCCGCAACGGTGCGTGGAAGGCCCGCGCCGTCGGCCAGGGCTATGCGAACGGGCTGGCCGGTATCGCCACGGACTTCGGCGTATCGGTGGACGAGCAGCCGGCGCCCGCCGCGACTCCGGCCGCGCCCGCCGCCCCGGTAGCACCGCCCGCGCCTGCCGCCCCCGCCCCCGCGGCGCCGGACCCGCGCGCCTGGGC
>NZ_JBEPEW010000293.1:0-3950 GCF_040300965.1 Streptomyces mesophilus
GGCGCGGCAGCCCGTTGCCGGCCGCGAGCGCGAGGAGGTGGTGGTACGCGCTGCGGCTCGGCAGCAGCGCACCGGCGTCGAGCAGCGAGCCGACGGCCTTGAGCGGTACGGAGTGGGCCGCGGCCGCCCGGCCGCCGATGGTGGCGGTGCCCGCGGTCGGGGCGTCGAGCCCGAGGATCATCCGCATCGTGGTCGACTTCCCCGCACCGTTCGGGCCGAGGAAACCGGTGACCTCACCCGGCGGCACGCCGAAACTCAACGAGTCGACGGCCGTCACCTCGCCATAGCGCTTGGTCAGCCCGCGGACCTCGATCATCACGTCTCCCGAAGGGTTGCCGGTTCGGCGCACACCGTGGTGGTGCGTCCGGGAGACAGGTTCACCGGGCTGTCTGGGAGCGAGGTGGGCGTTTCTGGGAGTTCCGTGTGAGTCGTGGACGCGTCGTTGCAGGTGGGACGCCCGCGGTCGGTTGCGGTCCGCGCCCGGCGGGCCGGACTCACACGGAACTCGCACCGCCCACGTCAGCGATCACGGCCATCGGCGTACTGCCATCCGCCTCGGCAAGCGTCCGCCCGCCCGGCGCCCACAGCGCGGCGCCGCCGCAGCCGGTCCAAGGACCGGCCGCTCCCACGTGGTTGGCGAGCACGACGTGCAGGCCGGCGCCGCGGGCGATGCCCGGGTACACCGTGGCCCGTTCGTGGACGCCGACGCCGGTGCCGTACAGCGAACTGGCCAGGTGCACGTCACAGCCGTCGGTGGCGCAGCGCGAGACGAGCGCGTCGAAGTGGTTGTCGTAGCAGGTCGCGAGCGCGAACCGCAGCCCGCCGTAGGTGAAGCGCCCATCGCGGTCGCCTTCCTGGAAGACCTCCTGCTCGTGCTCGAAGAGGTGCTGTTTGCGGTACGTGCTGATCAGTTCGCCGTCCGGTCCGTACACGAAGGTCTCGATCGCGGGGCGGGGGCCGTCGGTCGGGGCGGCGGCGTTGACGACCACGGCGATCCCGGTGGTACGCAGCGCGTCCAGGCGCGGGTCGTCGTGCCGGGTCAGCAGCTCGGGGTCCTTGCCGATCGCTTCCATCTCGTAGCCGGTGACCGCCAGTTCGGGGAACACGACCAGTTCGGCGCCCCGCGCCCTGGCCTGGGCGGCCTGTCCGGCCATGGTGCGGACGTTGGCGGGGATGTCCGCGGGTGCGCAGGTGAACTGGGTGGCAGCGATCTTCATCGGGCCAGGATCCCAGGCGCCGGCCGCAGGAATTAATGAACGGCCATTTACAAACAGACATCGAGGGGCTAGTTTACGAATAGGCGTTCACAAACAGGCCGACGGACGGAGCGTGACGTGGCCCGACCCCGTACCACCAGCGACGAAGCGATCCTCGCTGCCGCCGCGCGCGCCGTGGGCCGGCGCGGACCCGCCGGCCTGACGCTCGCCTCGGTGGCCGAGGAGGCCGGGCTCGCACCGGCCACTTTGGTGCAGCGCTTCGGCTCCAAGCGCAACCTGCTGCTCGCCCTGGCCCGTCAAGGGGCGGCACACACCGGCGCGGTGTTCGACCACGCCCGCCGGCAGCACGACGAACCCCTGTTCGCGCTGCATGCCGCGCTGACCGACCTGGCCTCGGGGGTACGGACTCCCGAGGAGATGGCTGGCCACCTCGGGTTCCTCCAACTGGACCTGACCGACCCGGAGTTCCGTACGCACGCAGTCGAACAGGCGCACCGGATGCGCAGCGAGACCGCGGCGCTGCTGGCGGACGCCGTCGCAGACCGCGATCTTGCCGCCGGCACCGACGTCGGCGACCTCGCTCGCGGCATCCAGATCACCTACAACGGCGCCCTGCTGCTGTGGGCCGTGGAAGGCGGCGCCTCTCCCAAGGAGCTGCTCCGCGGCGAACTGGACCGCCTGCTGGGCCCGCATCGCGCGTGACGGCCGACCGCGGCACAGACCGCATCGCACCTGACGCCCCACCACATCACCGACTCAGGAGGACGCTCATCATGCCCAGCTCCCGCCCCTTCGTCGTCTCCGTCTTCATCGGCACCAGCTACGACGGCTTCATCGCGCGCTCCGACGGCGACATCGGCTGGCTGAACAGCCGCGCCGAGGGCGCCGGCGACTACGGCTACGACGCGTTCATGGCCGGCGTCGACACCGTCGTGATGGGCCGTGCCACGTACGAGGTGGTCATCGGCTTCGGACCCGAGATGTGGCCCTTCGCCGGCAAGAACGTGCACGTGCTCAGCACGCGCCTGGATACGGACGTCGACGAGCGCGTCACCGTCCACCGCAGCTTCGACGACCTGGTCACAGCGCTCACCGAGCAGGGTGCCAAGCGCGTGTACGCGGACGGCGGGCAGCTGATCCAGACGTTCCTGCGCGCCGGTCTCGTGGACGACATCACCGTCACCCGGGCACCCGTCCTGATCGGCACCGGGCTCCCCCTCTTCGGACCGCTGGACGCCGATGTCGACCTCACCCACGACTCGACGCGCGTACTCGGAGCCGGCTTCACCCAGTCCACGTACCACGTGACCCGCTGACAGCGGATCGCCGGGCGCCGGCCGCCGTGATCACCGCGCGGACCGGCGTCTACCCTGCGGCCATGATGAAGCCGATAGAACTCGTGATCTTCGACTGCGACGGCGTCCTGGTCGACACCGAACACCTCGCCGTACGCCTTCAGATCGCGCTCGGAGCGGAGCTCGGCTGGCCGCTCACCGCCGACGAGGTGGTCGAGCGTTTCATCGGGAGATCCAAGGTGTCGATCATCGACCAGATCACCGAGCGGCTCGGCGCGGAGACGGCCGGGCTGTGGTGGAGCCGGCTCATCCAGCGCCACCGGGAAGCCGTCGACCTCGGCATCGATCCGGTGGACGGACTGCCTGAGGCACTCGCCATGCTCACCGTGCCGACCTGCGTCGCCTCCAGCGGCTCGCACGAGAAGATGCGGCACACGCTGGGCCGCACCGGGCTGTACGACGTGTTCGCCGGCCGGATCTTCAGCGCGAGCGAGGTGCGGCGCGGCAAGCCCGCGCCCGATCTCTTCCTGCACGCCGCCCGTCGCATGGGTGTCGACCCGGCGGCGTGCGCGGTGGTCGAGGACAGCGGGCCCGGCGTCGCGGCCGCACGGGCGGCCGGGATGCGCGCCTTCGGTTACGCGGGAGGCCCGACCCCCGCCGAGCGGCTCGAAGGCGCCGGCACCGTCGTCTTCGACGACATGCGCAAGCTGCCGGGCCTGCTCGCTGCGAGGTAACGCTCATAGGGCTCCTGCGCTCCCCCATAACCGCCGAGGGGAACACCCCCTACACACGCCCCAGCCACGGCAGATACGCCGAGGAGAACAGCTCCGCCGGGGACTGGCGGCGTACCGCCTCGTACAGCCAGGAGCAGCTGCTCAGCGCCTCGGCCACGACATGCTCCGGATACCCGAGGCGCTCCCGGTGCACGGCGAATTCGTCCTCGTCCTCGATGTGCGGTTCGGCGCCCGGCAGCCGTACGACATCGAGGTCCAGGTCGACGATGCGCACCTCGGCGCCGTCCCGTGCCCACTGCGCGGGAGTGCTCACATCGCAGTAGACCTCGGGGCCCGGCGGACGGCAGAACGTGGCCGTCCACCAGGCGTGTTGCGGGACGCACAGGACGTACGGGAAGCGGGTGCTCCACCCGCCGTCCGCCGATTCCACGCGGATCCCCTGTGCGGTCGCGAGCCAGGTACCGTGTGCGTCGGCGCCCAGGCGTTTCGCCGTCCAGCGTGCGCTGAGGCGGCCGTCGTACTTCCGGAACTCGACGGTGACGTCGGTCATCGGTCCGCACCCCGTTCGGGGCCGAGGGCATCGCGCCCGGCCACCCGTCGCTGCGCGCGACGGCGTATCACCGACGCCCCGCACAGGAGCAGCGCGACAAGTGCGGCGAAGGCCCAGGGACCGGCGGCGTCCACGGTGTCGGCGATCCAGCGCT
>NZ_JBEPEW010000294.1:0-3924 GCF_040300965.1 Streptomyces mesophilus
GAACCCCGCCGCCGCCGCGCAGTGGCTGCGGCTGCGCCAGCCCGCGCTGCTCGCGTCGGCGCGGCTCGCGGTCGCCGACGGTGAACTCGACACGCTCGCACGGCGGTTGATGGCCGCGCTCACCCGCGCGCTCGTGGCCCACCGGGGCACTCAGGCGGCCGCGCCCGAGCTGTACGGAATCCACACGCTGGTCCTCGATGTGGCCGCGCGGCGCGAGCTGCCGCGCGAGAAGGCGGCCGCACTGCTCAATCTCGCCGACCTGGACGCGCAGACCGGCCGCACCCAGGAGGCGCTGGCCCGCTACCGGTCCGCGCTCAACACCGCGCGCGCCGCCTCCGACCCGTATGCGACCGGGCGCGCCATGGAATCCATCGGCGGCGCCTACCAGGAGCTGGGGGACTGGCACCGGGCCGCCGACTGGTTCGGACGGGCCCTCGCCCAGCGGCTCGCGCGCGACGAGCGCGCCGAGGTTTCGCGCCTCTACGGGCGACTCGGGACCGTGCACACCTATGCGGGCCAGTACGGCGAGGCGCTGCGCAGCTGGCGCTCGGCCGCGGCCGGCTATCGCAAGGAGGCCGATGTGCCTTCGTATGCAAGGGCGCTGAGCGAGATGGCCCGGGTGCAGGAGTACGCGGGCCGGCCCGAGGAGTCGCTGCACACCTGCCGGCAGGCGGTGGAGTGGGCCCGCAAGGCCGAGGACGTACGGCTTCAGGCCGCCCTGCAGGTGCGGCTCGCGGACACCCTGGACCGGCTCGGGGACAGCGCCGCGGCCGGCCTGCACAGGGCCGCCGCCGAGCGCATGCTGGGAGAAGAGCTGCACGGAGCGCAGTAACCGGGCGGTGTTGTGGGTGGCTGGAGCCGATGGCCTACGAAATCCGTAGTGCATTCAGATCAGATTGAAGCTTTCAAAGGCTAGACAGCGAGACATCCTTCATTAGACTGGCTCCGCCGCCTACTTCTGCGGCCTCTGCCCGGTGCGCTCTCTGCGTTCGGGTTCGTGCGTCTATGCCCGTGAATTTCCCTGAGTCAAGGACCGTGATCGACGATGAAGGTCGGCATCCCCCGCGAGGTCAAGAACAACGAGTTCCGGGTGGCGATCACCCCCGCCGGCGTGCATGAGCTCGTACGCCACGGCCACCAGGTCTTCATCGAGCACGACGCCGGTGTCGGCTCCTCGATCTCGAACGAGGAGTTCACCGCCGCGGGCGCGACGATCCTGCCGACCGCCGACGAGGTCTGGGCCACCGCCGATCTGCTCCTGAAGGTCAAGGAGCCGATCGCGGAGGAGTACCACCGCCTGCGCAAGGACCAGACGCTCTTCACCTACCTGCACCTGGCCGCCTCCAAGGAGTGCACCGACGCGCTCCTCGAGTCCGGCACCACGGCCATCGCCTACGAGACCGTCGAGACCGCGAACCGCGCGCTGCCGCTGCTCGCCCCGATGTCCGAGGTCGCGGGCCGCCTCGCCCCGCAGGTCGGCGCGTACCACCTGATGGCCTCCGCCGGCGGCCGCGGTGTGCTGCCGGGCGGTGTGCCCGGTACGCACCCGGGCAAGGCGGTCGTCATCGGCGGCGGTGTCTCCGGCTGGAACGCCACGCAGATCGCCGTCGGGCTCGGCTTCCATGTGACGCTGCTCGACAAGGACGTCAACAAGCTGCGCGAGGCCGACAAGGTCTTCGGCACCAAGGTGCGCGCGATCGTCTCCAACGCCTTCGAGCTGGAGAAGGCCGTCCTCGACGCCGACCTCGTGGTCGGTGCCGTGCTCATCCCCGGCGCCAAGGCGCCGAAGCTGGTCACCAACGAGCTGGTGTCCCGGATGAAGCCCGGAAGTGTTCTTGTCGACATTGCGATCGACCAGGGCGGCTGCTTCGAGGACTCGCACCCGACCACGCACGCCGAGCCGACCTTCAAGGTCCACAACTCGGTCTTCTACTGCGTGGCCAACATGCCGGGCGCGGTCCCGAACACCTCGACGTACGCGCTGACCAACGCGACGCTGCCGTACATCGTCGAACTCGCCAACCACGGCTGGGTGGAGGCGCTGCGCCGCGACCCCGCGCTCGCGCTGGGCCTCAACACCCATGAGGGCCAGGTCGTTTACGGTCCCGTGGCCGAGGCGCACGGCATGGAGCACGTCGAACTGAGCAGGCTGCTCGGCTGAACCGAGCCCCGTTCCCGGTTGATCGGTCAACGCCCCGCGTCAACCTGACGCAGACGGCCGGACCTTGTTCGCAAGGTCCGGCCGTCCGCGTTCCCGGTGTGTATCCGGTCACTTTGCGAGAGACGATCAACTCGCCTCGAACGTAACTGTTTAACCGTTTCGCACACCCGTGAAACCAGTCGACGCGTCCCCATACGCCCTCGGTCCACCCTTGACAGGCGCCTGTTCCTTTGCCGACACATCGGGCCGGGTCCGGCGGATTGTGTTGCTGCGGACCGGTGACACGCCATAGAGTCGCCAACCGTCGGCATGGTGTCACGCTGACCTATCGATAAATGTTCCTGGTCACCCAAGGAGGTAAGACGACTTGTGAATGAGTCGACATTTACTCCCGGGGGTGGCCAACCAGGAATGCCTGCGCAGGAGTCGGGCCCCTCTGGGTTCGAAACTGTCGGCGCTGTCGGCTCAGTCGCCGTAAGAACCTTCGCGGAGCGACAGAACACGCAGCGCCCCACGCAGACGCTGAACGCCCACCAGAGCATGGATGGCCATCAAGTGAACGCCATGGCCGGCGACCGGAGTGGTGAGACCCCGACGCACTTCGCCGACTACGACGAACTGCCCGAGGGGCACTTCTACGACCCCGACGCCGAGTACGAGCCCGACCCCGAATACGCGGCCACACTGGCCCCGGACGCTGCCCGCCAGCGCCGGGAGCGTATCGGTCCGACGGGACGGCCGCTGCCGTACTTCCCGATCCCGGGTCCGCTGACGGACCACGGGCCCGCGAAGATCATCGCGATGTGCAACCAGAAGGGCGGCGTCGGCAAGACCACGTCGACCATCAACCTGGGTGCGGCGCTCGCGGAGTACGGACGGCGTGTGCTGCTCGTCGACTTCGACCCGCAGGGTGCGCTCTCGGTCGGTCTGGGTGTCAACCCGATGGAGCTCGACCTCACCGTCTACAACCTGCTCATGGAGCGGGGCATGGCGGCCGACGAGGTGCTCCTGAAGACCGCGGTGCCCAACATGGACCTGCTGCCGAGCAATATCGACTTGTCGGCGGCCGAGGTGCAGTTGGTGAGCGAGGTCGCGCGCGAGTCCACGCTGCAGCGTGCGTTGAAGCCGCTGATGCAGGACTACGACTACATCGTGATCGACTGCCAGCCCTCGCTCGGTCTGCTGACCGTGAACGCGCTGACCGCCGCGCACAAGGTGATCGTGCCGCTCGAGTGCGAGTTCTTCGCGCTGCGCGGCGTCGCGCTGCTCACCGAGACCATCGAGAAGGTGCAGGAACGTCTCAACCCCGACCTGGAGTTGGACGGCATCCTCGCGACGATGTACGACTCGCGCACGGTGCACAGCCGTGAGGTGCTCGCGCGCGTCGTCGAGGCCTTCGACGATCACGTCTACCACACGGTGATCGGGCGCACGGTCCGCTTCCCGGAGACCACGGTCGCCGGTGAGCCGATCACGACGTACGCCTCCAACTCCGTTGGTGCGGCCGCCTATCGCCAGCTCGCCAGGGAGGTGCTCGCCCGGTGTCACGCCGAGTGAGTCTGCCGGGGGCCGACGAACTGTTCCGTACGACCGGAGGCATGGCGCTGCAGTCGTCGTCTCCGCGCAAACCGACGAGCAACGGTGAGGCGCGGGTGCCCGCGCCGGCCGGCGAGAGCGACGCGCCGACCGCGCCCGCTTACGGGCGGCGGAAGTGTCCGACTTGGCCGCACCCTTGCCCCGCGGCGCGTCCTCGGCGGACTGCT
>NZ_JBEPEW010000295.1:0-3478 GCF_040300965.1 Streptomyces mesophilus
ACGGGCATCGCCAGCCGCCTCCTGCGCGCCCGCGGCGCCCGGGTGACCGCCGTCGAACCCGGCCCCGGCATGGGCGCCCAGCTGCACGCCGCCCTGCCGGACGTCCCGCTGGTACGGGCCGCCGGCGAAGCCCTGCCGTTCGCCGACGCCTGCGCCGACCTCGTCACGTACGCCCAGTCCTGGCACTGGACGGACCCGGAACGCTCCATCCCCGAGGCGCTGCGCGTCCTGAGCCCGGGCGGCGCCCTCGCCCTGTGGTGGAACGTGCCCGACAGCCCCTGGTCCGCCGCCCAGGAGAAGCGCCTCGCGTCCCGAGTCCCCGGCCACCACGGCTTCGGCGTCGCCGTCGATACGGAACACCTCATCGCATCCGTCGCGCCGTCCGCCTCCCGAGCCCACCGGCGCCTGCGGTGGACCCGCGCGGTCTCGCTCGACGCCCACCTGGCCCACTTGGGCAGCCGCTCCTACTTCGCCGCGCTCGGCCCGGACCGCGCGGCACCTCTGCTGGCTCAGGAGCGCGAGGAACTCCTGCGCGTGTTCCCGGACGGACAGGTGAAGGAGCACTACACGGTGGAACTGACGGTCGCGCTCAAGCCGGCTGCCACCGCGAGCTGACCCACCCGGGCACTTGACTCCGCACCCCTGCGCGACCCATATTCATCACATGATGAATTATGGATCCGGAAAAGCCCCCGAGCCCGGACCAGGCACCCCGGGCCCCGCCATCAAGGCCGCCGACCTGACCGTGGTCCGCGGCCCCCGCACCGTCCTCAAGGGCCTCCGCTTCGAGGTCCCCCGAGGCCAGATCACCGGCCTCCTCGGCCCCTCCGGCTGCGGCAAGTCCACGCTGATGCGCGCCGTCGTCGGCACCCAGGCCAAGGTCACCGGCACCCTCGACGTCCTCGGCGAACCGGCCGGCTCGGCGCCCCTGCGCTCCCGCATCGGCTACGTCACCCAGGCCCCCTCGGTCTACCTGGACCTCACCGTCCGCCAGAACCTCGACTACTTCGCCGCGATCCTCATCCCGGGCCGCGGCTACGCAGACCTGCGCCGCGACTACGTCACCCGCGCGATCGCCGACGTGGACCTGGAAAGCCACCACGACGCGCTCGCCGGCAACCTCTCCGGCGGCCAGCTCAGCCGCGTCTCGCTCGCCGTCGCCCTGCTCGGCACCCCCGAGCTCCTGGTCCTCGACGAACCGACCGTCGGCCTCGACCCCGTCCTGCGCCGCGACCTGTGGAACCTCTTCCACGACATCGCAGGACGCGGCACCACGATCCTCGTCTCCTCGCACGTCATGGACGAGGCCGAGCGCTGCCACCGCCTCCTGCTCATGCGCGAAGGCGAGATCCTCGCCGACGACACCCCGGACGCCCTGCGCCACCGCATGGATACGGAGACGGTCGAAGCCGCCTTCCTCCGCCTGGTCGACGAGGCAACGGCGTCCGAGAAGAGCGCGGCGAACGCGGCGGAGACCAGCAGCACCAAGGAGACCTCGCGATGAACACCTCCCGCACCCTCGCCACAGCCGCCCGGGTTCTACGGCAACTCCGCCACGACCCCCGCTCCATCGCGCTGATGCTCCTGGTCCCGTGCGTGATGCTGCTGCTCCTGCGCTACGTATTCGACGGCAGCCCGCGCACGTTCGACAGCATCGGCGCCTCGCTCCTCGGCATCTTCCCGCTGATCACGATGTTCCTGGTGACGTCGATCTCGACCCTGCGCGAACGCACCTCCGGCACCTTGGAACGCCTGCTCGCGATGCCGCTGGGCAAGGCCGACCTGATCCTCGGATACGCCCTGGCCTTCGGCACCCTCGCGGTCGTCCAGTCGCTCCTCGCCACCGGACTCGCCCTGTGGGCCCTGGGCCTCGACGTCGTCGGCTCCCCGTGGCTGCTCCTCCTTGTCGCCCTGCTCGACGCCCTCCTCGGCACGGCCCTCGGCCTCTTCGTCTCGGCCTTCGCCGCCTCCGAATTCCAGGCCGTCCAGTTCATGCCGGCCGTGATCTTCCCCCAGCTCCTCCTGTGCGGCCTGTTCACGGCCCGCGACAACATGCAGCCGGTCCTGGAGAAGATCTCCAACGTCCTGCCCATGTCGTACGCGGTCGACGGCATGGGAGAAGTCCTCAAACACACGGACGTGACGGCCAACTTCATCCGCGACGCACTGATCGTCGCCCTGTGCGCGCTCCTGGTCCTCGGTCTGGGCTCGGCCACTTTGCGCCGCAGGACGGCCTGACACATTCCGCCCCTGCGGCGTTTGAGCAGATCCGAACGAAGTCCGGGTGCCGGGGTCAGGGGGTGGGGAAGAAAGCCCGCCGCAGGCGCCCCCCAGCCGATGCGAGGATGGCCCAACGAACAACGCAACCGGGAGGCCCTCGCATGACCCAGAAAGTCGCCGTCCTCGGCACCGGCAAGATCGGTGAGGCCCTCCTCAGCGGCATGCTCCGGGCCGGCTGGGCCCCCGAGAACCTCCTGGTCACCACCCGCCGTACGGAACGTGCGGAAGAACTCCGCACGCGTTACGGCGTGGAGACGGTGGCGAACGCCGACGCCGCCAAGCGCGCCGACACCCTGATCCTGGCCTGCAAGCCCCAGGACATGGGCAAGCTCCTCGACGAGCTCGCCCCGCACGTCACCGTGGACCGCCTGATCATCAGCGCGGCGGCGGGCATCACCACGTCCTTCATCGAGGACCGCCTCGCCGAAGGCACCCCGGTCATCCGCGTCATGCCGAACACCCCCGTCCTCGTGGACGAGGGCATGTCCGTCATCTCGGCCGGCAGCCACGCCACCCCCGCCGCCCTCACCCACGCCGAGGAAATCTTCGGCGCGGTCGGCAAGACCCTCCACGTCCCGGAATCCCAGCAGGACGCCTGCACCGCACTCTCCGGCTCGGGCCCGGCGTACTTCTTCTACCTGGTCGAAGCCATGACGGACGCCGGCATCCTGCTCGGACTGCCCCGCGACAAGGCCCACGACCTGATCGTCCAGGCCGCCATCGGCGCCGCCGTGATGCTCCGCGACAGCGGCGAGCACCCGGTGAAGCTCCGCGAGAACGTGACGTCCCCCGCGGGCACCACCATCAACGCCATCCGCGAGCTGGAGAACCACGGCGTACGCGCCGCGCTGCTCTCCGCCCTGGAGGCAGCCCGCGACCGCAGCCGCGAGCTGGCCGCGGGTTGACACGGCCCTCGTAGATCCGTAGTGTTCTCCGAGTTGCCCGACGTGAGAGCCGACGAAAGTCGGTCCCCGGGCAGCCATTCCGCAAGACCCACTACAAGCATTCCGCGCTCGAACGCGGTCTCGCTTTCGTGCGCTCTTACGAAATGAGGAATAGCCCCCGATTAGCTCGGGAGCGAAGATTCCGCTAAAGTCTCACCTCGTCGGAACGGCCCAACAGCCGCAAAGACAACCCGAGTTGACCGGGAATCAGGCCCGAAAGGATCTGATAGAGTCGACACCGCCGGAAGGGAAAC
>NZ_JBEPEW010000296.1:0-3341 GCF_040300965.1 Streptomyces mesophilus
GCCCCAGACCCCGCCGCCCGCGGCCCCCGCGCCCCAGGCAGCCGGGGCCTCGTCCCTCGGCGCACCGCCCCCGGGCAGCATGGACGTCCGCTCCATGTGGCCGAACATCCTGGAAGCGGTCAAGAACCGCCGCCGCTTCACCTGGATCCTGCTGAGCCAGAACGCGCAGGTCGCCGGCTTCGACGGCCAGACCCTCCAGCTCGGCTTCCTCAACGCCGGTGCCCGTGACAACTTCACGAGCAGCGGCAGCGAGGACGTCCTCAAGCAGGCCCTGGCCGAACAGTTCAACGCGAACTGGAAGATCGAGGCGATCATCGACCCCTCGGGCGGCTCGTCCCCGCCCCCGGCGGCGACCGGCTTCGGCGGCTCCGGCGGTACGTACTCGGGCGGCGCCCCCGCAGCCCAGCGGCCCCAGGCCCCCGCGCCTCAGCAGTCGGCCCCGCCCGCCGCGGCAGCCCCGGCTCCGCAGCAGCCGACGCCCGCGCCGGCCCCGTCCTCGTACAACCAAGGCTCGTACAACCAGGACGCGAACAGCCAAGGCCGGCAGGGCGGCCCGAGCCAGAACAACCAGAACAGCCAGAACAACCGCGGCTCCTACGACCAGGAGCCGCCACCGGTCTCCATCGAGGACGACATCCCGGAAGAGGACGACCCGGACCTCGACGAGAGCGCGCTGAGCGGCCACGACCTGATCGTCCGCGAGCTGGGCGCCACGGTCATCGAGGAGATCGCGAACGAATAGTGGCGGCGGGGTGTGGGGGCGCAGCCCCCACGAGCACACCGGTCAACAGCCCCCACAACAATCAGATCCGCAAACCAATCCAGGCGGGGGCATGGGGGCGGCAGCCCCCAAAGGGCCCCACCTTCAGACCTTCCCACAACCCCTCCAGTGCCCCCGCCCGTACAAACGCACCGCAGCTCACCGGTAGCCTTCACCCCGTGAAGGTCCTTGTCATCGGCGGCGGCGCCCGCGAACACGCCCTGTGCCGCTCTCTGTCCCTCGACCCCGACGTGACCGGCCTGTACTGCGCGCCAGGCAACGCCGGGATCGCCGAGGTCGCCGAGCTGCACCCGGTCGACGCCCTGGACGGAGCGGCGGTCGCCGCGCTCGCGCAGGAGCTCTCGGCCGACCTGGTCGTCGTCGGACCGGAGGCCCCGCTCGTAGCGGGAGTCGCCGACGCCGTACGGGAAGCGGGCATCCCCTGCTTCGGCCCGACCGGTGAAGCGGCCCAGTTGGAGGGGTCCAAGGCTTTCGCGAAGGACGTCATGGCCGGCGCCGGCGTCCCCACCGCGCGCAGCTACGTCTGCACCACCGACGCGGAGATCGACGAGGCGCTCGACGCCTTCGGCGCCCCGTACGTGGTGAAGGACGACGGTCTCGCGGCCGGCAAGGGCGTCGTCGTCACCGACGACATCGACAAGGCCCGCGCCCACGCCCGGGCCTGCGACCGCGTGGTCATCGAGGAGTTCCTCGACGGCCCCGAGGTCTCGCTGTTCGCGATCACCGACGGCGTCACGGTCCTGCCGCTCACGCCGGCCCAGGACTTCAAGCGCGCCCTCGACAACGACGAGGGACCCAACACCGGCGGCATGGGCGCCTATTCGCCGCTGCCGTGGGCCGACCCGAAGCTGGTCGACGAGGTCATGGCCACCGTCCTGCAGCCCACGGTCGACGAGCTGCGCCGCCGCGGCACGCCCTTCGCCGGTCTCCTGTACGCGGGTCTGGCGATCACCAGCAGGGGCGTACGGGTCATCGAGTTCAACGCGCGCTTCGGCGACCCCGAGACCCAGGTGGTCCTGGCACGGCTGCAGACCCCCCTCGCGGGCGTCCTGCTCAACGCCGCGAACGGCACCCTCGACACCCAGCCCCTGCTGCGCTGGCGCGAGGACGCGGCCGTCACGGTGGTCGTCGCCTCGCACAACTACCCGGACACCCCGCGTACCGGCGACGTCATCGAAGGGCTCGACGAGGTGGCCGCACAGGATGCCCCCGATGCGTACGTCCTGCACGCCGGGACCAGGCGCGACGGCGATGCCGTGGTCAGCGCGGGCGGCCGGGTGCTCTCCGTGACCGCGACCGGCAAGGACCTGGCCGAGGCCCGCGAGCGCGCCTACCGGGCCGTCGCGCGGATCCGCCTGGACGGCTCCCAGCACCGCACCGACATCGCCGCCAAGGCCGCGGGGGCCTGAGCCCGAGCAGTCGCGGGCCTGAGCCCGAGCAGTCGCGGGCCCTGAGCCCGAGCAGTCGCGGGCCCTGAGCCCGCAGCACTACCGCCGTACGCCGGGCGCACGCCCGTAGCGCACCGAACACGGGGCCGGATCTGACACAAGATCCGGTCCCGTTTCGTCATGCACCTTTGCCCAAAGCCATTCCATCGAGTGACCGATCCCCCATCCGGCTGACGGGCCCCGAGGCCCCAACTAGGGTGCGGCGCAAGCGTTCCCGGTGCCCCGTAGCCAAACAGCCCACTGGCATTGCGATGTCAGTGACGGGTGCCACAGTGGGGGAGTGAGCAGAGCCGTCGCAGCACGAAGGGGGTGACGTCCGGCCGTGTCCGGAACCGGTACAGGTGGTGAGCGGGGCGCAGTCGGCGCACGTGCCCGCGCGCTCGCCGTCCTGCGCATCCGCAGCAGGGCTCTCGCGGTGGCGCTGCTGCCCGCAGCGGTGGCCGTGGTGCTGCTCGCGGGCGGGGTCACGGGCCGTCTGGGCGGCGGGAGTTGGGATCTCGCGCGCTGGATCGCGAGCGGCGTCGCCGTGGTCGTGCTGCTCGCCGCATCCGTTGTCGGGCTCTTCGTGGCGCGCTCGCGGCCCGCCCTCAGTCCCACCGTGCCGATCGCCGAGAAATCCGCGCCGGACCTCTACCGCCTCGTGCGCGAGCTCGCCGACCGCCTCGATGTCCCCGCGCCCTCCGCGATAGCGCTCACCCCGGACTGCGACAGCTGGCTCGAGGACCGCACCCACCGGGCCCACGCCCCGGCCCGCCCGGGCCTGGTGCGGCGCGTGCTCGCGGGCATACGCGGGCGCCGTGACCCTCGGGACACGGATCCCGGTCTCGCGGGCACGGGGACCGGTCTTTCGGACCTTCGGGGGGATGAAGCAGCAGCGGTACGAGGGGACGCGAGCGCGGCTGCACGGGGGGATGGGAGCGCCGCCGTACAGGTGCAGGACTCCGCCGCCGTACGGGGACGCGACACCGTCGCCGCTCGTGCCGACGCGGCCGAGACCCGCCCCGTAGCCCCGGTCCTCGTGATCGGTTCGCCCTTCCTGTGGTGGATGCGCGTGGCCGAGCTGCGCGCGCTGCTCGCCCCGGTCGTCGCCGGTACGGGGCCGTCCGCCCACC
>NZ_JBEPEW010000297.1:0-3222 GCF_040300965.1 Streptomyces mesophilus
CAGCCGACCGCCCGGCGGACGCCGGGCCCACCACTGCGGCAGCCGACCGCCCGGCGGACGCCCGGCCCACCACTGCGGCATCCGACCGCCAGGCGGACGCCCGGCCCACTGCTGCGACGGACGATCACGAGGACGACGCCGACCGCGTCAGGCCGGCGGCCGACCGCTCCCGCCACGCCGACCGCGCCGCACCCGCGGCCGCCCGGCTGCGCCTCACCGACCTCGTCACGGCCCGACCGGCCGAGAACGAGGCCGTGTTGCGTCCACCGTCGCTGGTGGTCGGCGTGGGCGCCTCCAAGGGTGCGCCCGTGGACGAGGTCCTCGACGTCATCGGTGCCGCGCTGGCCGAGGCCGGCCTCAGCCCGCGCTCCGTCGCCCGTCTCGCCACCGTCGACGCCAAGGCCGGGGAGCCCGGCATCGTCGAAGCGGCCGGACGGCTCGGTGTCCCGCTCGTCACCTACTCCCCCGAGCAGCTCGCCGCCGTCCCCGTGCCCAACCCCTCCGACGCACCCCTGACCGCCGTCGGCACCCCGTCCGTCGCGGAGGCCGCCGCACTCGTGGAGGGCGCCCGACTCCTCGTACCGAAAAGGAAGTCGGCGCCCGAGGGCCGCCCCGCCATGGCCACCTGCGCCGTCGCCCGCCGGGCACCGCGCGGACGGCTCGCGGTCGTCGGGCTCGGTCCCGGCGCGCGGGATCTGCTCACCCCGCGCGCCAAGGACGAACTGCGGCGCGCCGCCGTCCTGGTGGGCCTCGACCAGTACGTGGACCAGATCCGCGATCTGCTCAGGCCCGGCACCGTGGTCCTGGAGTCGGGGCTCGGCGCCGAGGAGGAGCGGGCCCGTACCGCCGTCGCCGAGGCCCACAAGGGGCAGGCCGTGGCGCTGATCGGTTCGGGTGACGCCGGCGTCTACGCGATGGCCTCGCCCGCGCTGGCCGAGGCGAGCGACGACATCGACGTCGTGGGGGTGCCGGGCGTGACCGCCGCGCTCGCGGCCGGTGCGCTGCTCGGGGCGCCGCTCGGCCATGACCATGTCTCGATCAGCCTCTCGGATCTGCACACGCCCTGGGAGGTCATCGAGCGCCGGGTGCGCGCGGCCGCCGAGGCGGACATCGTCGTGACCTTCTACAACCCGCGCAGCCGGGGCCGCGACTGGCAGCTCCCGAAGGCGCTGTCGCTGCTGGCCGAGCACCGTGCGCCGCGTACCCCGGTGGGCGTCGTGCGCAACGCCTCGCGCGCGGACGAGTCCGTACGCCTGACGACGCTGGCCGCACTCGACCCGGCCACCGTCGACATGATGACGGTGGTCACGGTCGGCAACACGGCCACGCGCGACATAGCCGGCCGGATGGTGACCCCGCGCGGCTACCGCTGGCAGCAGGACCCGGACGCCCCGGGGGCCGACGCAGGGGAGGCCGGACGATGAGCGCGCGCATCGTGCACCCCATCGAGCAGGAGTCGTTCCGCAGGCTGCGCGCCCGCCTCGACACCTCGCACTTCGCCCCGCTGACCAGGGCGGTCGTCGAGCGCGTGATCCACTCGGCGGCCGATCTCGACTACGCCACGGACCTCGTCACGGACGAGACCGCTCTCGTCCGCGCGCATACGGCGCTGCACGCGGGGGCGCCCGTGGTCGTGGACGTGGAGATGGTCGCGGCGGGGATCACCCGGCGCGAGACGGTCTGCCGGCTCAAGGACGCCAGGTCCGGGCCGGAACTGACCCGTTCGGCCCACGCGATCCGACTCGCTCACGAGCAGGTCGGGCCCGGTGCGCTGTGGGTGATCGGCTGCGCGCCCACCGCGCTCGAAGAGCTCCTGACGCTCGATGCCGAGCCGGCCCTCGTGATCGGTCTGCCCGTCGGATTCGTCGGTGCGGCCGAGTCCAAGGCCGCGCTGCGCGAGAGCGGGCTGCCCGCGGTCAGCAACGTGTCCGAGAAGGGCGGCTCCGCGGTGGCCGCCGCGGCCCTCAACGCCCTGCTGTACCACCCGCGGCCCGCCGCTCCGCTCACCCCTCAGCACGACCCCCGTACGAAGGAGAACCAGTGACCACCGCTCCCGCCCTGCTCGTCGCAGGACATGGCACCCGGGACGACGCCGGGGCCGAGGCCTTCCGCGATTTCGTACGGGAGTTGGGGCGCCGCCACCCCGAACTGACCGTCGCGGGCGGCTTCATCGAGCTCTCTCCGCCGCCGCTCGGTGAGGCGGTGGCGGAGCTGGTGGAGCAGGGCGTACGGAGGTTCGCCGCCGTTCCGCTGATGCTGGTGTCGGCCGGGCACGCCAAGGGCGACATACCGGCGGCGCTGGCCCGCGAGAAGGAGCGGCACCCGGGCATCTCGTACACCTACGGCCGTCCGCTCGGCCCGCACCCCTCGCTGCTCGCGGTCCTCGAGCGCCGGGTCGACGAGGTGCGCGGCGACTGGGCGCGCGAGGACGTCACGGTGCTGCTTGTCGGACGGGGTTCGACGGACCCGGACGCCAACGCGGAGGTGCACAAGGCCGCACGGCTGTTCTGGGAAGGCCGCGGATACGCGGGTGTGGAGACGGCGTTCGTCTCGCTCGCGGCGCCCGATGTGCCGGGCGGGCTCGACCGGTGCGTGAAGCTGGGCGCGCGGCGGGTGATCGTGCTGCCGTACTTCCTGTTCACCGGGATTCTGCCGGTGCGCGTACGGCAGCAGGCCGAGGGGTGGGCCGATGCGCACCCGGAGGTCGAGACGCGGTGCGCCGAAGTGATCGGTCCGGAGCCGGAGTTGCTCGATCTCGTGATGGAGCGGTACCGGGAAGCCCTCAAGGGCGATCTGCGGATGAACTGCGATTCCTGTGTGTACCGCATCGCTCTCCCGGGCTTCGAGGACAAGGTGGGGCTGCCGCAGCAGCCGCACTTCCACCCGGACGACGACGGGCACCACCATCACCACGGCGCGGGTCACCACCATGGTCATGCGCACGCGCACTGAGGCGGTGACCGGCGGAGGGGTTGAGGCGGTCGTGAGGGGTGGGGCTGAGGCGCTGGCTGATGGTGCGGCCGAGGCGGTCGTGAGCGACGGGGTCGAGACCCTGGCCGGCGACGGGGCCGGGGCGGTTGCGGGCGGTTCGGCCGAGGCGGACGGCTCATACGGCGCGGACGGCTTGTACGGCGTGGGCAGCACTGGCGGCGCGGACGGGGCGGGCAGCACTGGCGGCGCGGACGGGGCGGGCAGCACCGACGGCGCGGACGGGGCGGGCAG
>NZ_JBEPEW010000298.1:0-3208 GCF_040300965.1 Streptomyces mesophilus
CACCGCCGCCCGCCCACCGTGCGTACGAGGCCGCCGCCCGCCCACCGTACGCACGAGGCCGCCGCCCGCCCCCCCGTACGTTCGACGCGCACGCACGGTCGGTCTACTTGAGGTCGTACGTCACCCCGGTGAGCTGCTCCGAAGCCGCCCAAAGCCGTTCCCCCGCCGCGTCGTTGAGAGTCCACTTCGCACGTACGGACTTCACCGGCGCCCCGCGCCAGCCCTGCAGCCGCGGCCCGGTGAACGAGTCCGGGCGCACCCCCGGCGCCGTCGCCGCGTACAGCGTGGGCAGCGCGCCCGACTCGGCGGACTGGGCGAGGAGTTGCGTACCGAGTCCGGCGACGCGCGCCGCGAGGCGCCGGCCCTCCATGCGCACCCCGGCCGTCTGCAGATTCGTCCGCGCGAACCCCGGGTGCGCAGCCGCCGCGACCACCTCGGAACCCGTAGCCTCGAGACGCCGCGCCAGCTCGTGTGTGAAGAGCAGGTTCGCGGTCTTGGAGCGGCCGTACGCCACCCAACGCCGGTACTTCTTCTCAGAGTTGAGATCGCCGATGTCGATGTTCGACAGGAAGTGCATTCCGCTCGACACGGTCACGATCCGCGCGCCCGGCGTCGCGAGCAGTTTCGGCAGGAGCAGTCCGGTGAGCGCGAAGTGCCCGAGGTGGTTGACGCCGAACTGGGTCTCGAAGCCGTCGGCCGTCTTCCCGTACGGGAGTGCCATGACGCCCGCGTTGTTGATGAGCAGATCGAGCCGCTCGCCGTCGAAGGCGGCCGCGAACTCCCGTACCGACTGAAGATCCGCCAGATCCAGGGGCGCGAACTCGACGTCGGCGTCCGGGACTTCGGCCACAATGCGGGCCCGCGCCTCCTCGCCGCGCGCCTCGCTGCGGCAGGCGAGCAGCACCCGCGCCCCGCGCCGGGCCAGCTCACGGGCGGCCGCCAGGCCGATACCGCTGTTGGCGCCGGTGACCACCGCGGTGCGGCCGGTCTGGTCGGGGATCTCGCGCGCGGTCCAGGCGGTCATGACGGTCCTTCCGGAAGGATGCACTTCGGTTGACCGCCAGGGTACGGCCGGACTTACCGACGGGTAAGCCCGGCCGTCCGGGTCGCACTCCGCCGGCTCAGGCCGCCGAGCCCCCGTCGATCACCAGATCCGTGCCCACCACGGACGCCGCGTCCTCGGACGCCAGGTAGAGCACGGCCGCCGCGACCTCGCCGAGGCTCGACACCCGCCCGAGCGGATTCGACGCCTTCATGCGTACCGCGCGCTCGGCCTCCGTCTCGCCCGGCAGGAGCGACATCGTGGTGTCGGAGGCGCCCGGGCTCACCGCGTTGATCCGTACGCCGTCACCGATGTGGTCGAGGGCGGCCGCGCGGGTCAGGGCGGAGACGGCGGCCTTGGAGGTCAGATAGCCCCCGACTCCGGGGATGCGGGTGTGGGCGCCGAGGTTGGAGGCGATGTTGACGATCGCGCCGCCGCCGTCCTGGCCGCGCATCACGCCGATCTCGGCCTGTAGCGCGTGCAGGACTCCGGTCACGTTGATGTCGAGCAGCGTCTGCCAGTCGTCGACGGCGAGGTCGGCGAGCGGCCCGCCGCCGCGGAAGACGCCCGCGTTGTTGACGGCCACGTCCAGGCGGCCGTGCCGGCGCACGGTTTCGGCGACCAACTCCCGTACGTCCAAAGCCTTGCTGACATCCGCTGTCACCGCCGAGGCGGTGCCGCCCGCAGCCTCGATCAGGGCGACGGTCTCGTCGAGCGGCCCCGCCGTGCGCCCGGCCACGACTACCTCCGCCCCCTCGGCGGCGAAGGCCAGCGCGACGGCGCGGCCGATGCCGGAGCCGGCCCCGGTGACGAGGACGGACTGTCCGGTGAAGCGGGTGCGGGTGCGGGTGATGGCCATGGTGACTCCTGTTTCGGTAAGGGGCTGTGGGCCGTGCGGTACGGATGCGGCGGTAGGGGACTGCGCCGTCAGGGTCGGTTCAACGGCGGCTGTACGGATGCGGCGGTAGGGGACTTAGCCGTCAAGGTCGGTTCAACGGCGGTGTACGGATGCGGCGGTAGGGGACTTAGCCGTCAAGGTCGGATCAACGGCGGCTGCTCATATGGAAGTTGACAAGCGCGAGCACTGCGAACCCGGTGGCCAGGGCGCCGAAGGACCCCGCGTCCCCGCCGAGCGAGAGCGCCGCCGCGAGCACGACCGATGCGCCCAGCTCCATCGCGGTGTTGAACACCCCGCCCGCGAGCCCCGCCTGTGCGGCCGGCACCTTGTCGGTGGCGAGCACCGCCGCCCCGGCGAAGGCCACGGCGGCGCCCGCAGGCAGCAGGAGCGTGGCGGGCAACAGCCCATAGGCGTACGGGAGATGTTCGGCGAGCCCGGTGAGCGCGATGAGTCCGAGCCCGGCGGCAGCCATGACAAGCCCGCCCGCGGTGGTCCGTGCCGCGCCGATCCGTGCGATCAGCGGCCCGGCCGCACGCCCGGCGGCCAGTTGCGCCACCGCGAACGGCACGAACACCGCCGAGGTCTGCAGCGCCGACCACCCCCGCTGCTCCTGGAGCTGGAGGGAGAGGACCACGAACGTGACCGAGGCCCCGGCGGCCGTCACCGCGACGGCGAGCAGCCCGGCGGCGCGCCGGCCGTCCCGCAGGAACTGAGGCGGCAGCAGCGGATCGCGCGCCCGGCGCTCCACCGCCAGGAAGGCCATGAGCAGCGCGGCGCCGGCGAGCAGCGGCACCAGTACGGGATACGAGATCCAGCTGTACGTATCGGAGACGACGAGGCCGTAACTGGCCAGCGTCACCCCGGCGGTGACCAGCAGCGCGCCCGGCAGGTCGAGGCCGGCGCGCGGCTCGGCGGGCCCGCTGGTCACGGAGCGGCCCGGAAGCACCCGGGGGGCGAGAGCGAGCGCCGCGCCCGCCACGAGCACCGGCACCGCGAACGCCGCGCGCCAGGACCACAGCGCCGTGGCGACCCCGGCCAGGACGTTGCCCGCCGTCGCGCCGAGCATGTTGAGCCCGCCCCAGGTCGCCATCGCCCGTCCGTAGGCGGCGGGTTGGGGGAACAGCGCCCGCAGCAGGGCCATCGCGGCGGGCGCGGTCAGCGCGGCGCCAACGACCTGCCGGAACCGTGCGTCGAGCAGCACCTGGTACGTCGGGGAGAGGTGTAGTAGCACCGAGGCGGCGTCGTATAGCAGGATCCCTGCTGCGACC
>NZ_JBEPEW010000299.1:0-2937 GCF_040300965.1 Streptomyces mesophilus
CCCCGGTCTCAGCGCAGACTCATGGGCGCGGGCGCGCGCCGCTGTTCCTGGACCCGTACGGAAGGCGGCGTGGCGCGCTCGGCCCAGGCCGCGGGCAGCAGCGGCAGTCCCAGGACGACCGGCAGCCACATGAAGGCGCCCAGCCGGTCCGCCTCCGCCAGGAGGGGGTGCCCGGCCACCTGGGCGACGCCGACGCATGCGCACGCCACGGCCATGAGACCCAGGGCGGGAGCCCGGCGGACGAAGGCCCAGCAGGCGAGCGCCGTCAGGACCAGGAAGTACGGACGGGCCGCCTGCTCGCCCCACCAGTGCCGCCACAGCGCCAGGTTCAAGTCCCACAGCCGGGCCCAGGGGTCCTCCACCAGCGGCCTTCGGAAGTGCAGCGTGAAGGTGTCCTGCAAGGTGATCTCGGCCGACGGCAGCCGCAGCAGCACCATGACGGCGGCAGCCGCCACGGCCGCCGCGGCGGCGGTCCCGGCCGCCCACCAGGCGCCGGCCTCTGACCCGGCGCCGGTCTCTGCCCCGGCGCCGGCCTCTGACGGGGCGACATCTTCCCGCCGGGCGTCGGCTTCCTGTCGGGCGTCGGCTTCCCGCAGGGCGTCGGCTCTCCGCCGGGCCAGTGCGAGTACGGCGGCGGCCAGGGCCAGCGCCCCGGCGATCAGCAGCGCACTGGAATAGCGCAGGAGGAAGCAGCCGCCGATGGCCAGAGAGAGGGCCACGGCGTTCGCGGTCCGCGTGCCCTGCCCGCGGACCAGCCGCACCGCCCCCCACAGTGCGCCCAGAACGCACGCGAGGACCGGGCCCTCCGTGAGCGGCTGCGCCGCCCACCAGCCCAAGGGGGTGGCCACCAAGGCGACTTGGCCTGCCATCGACGCCTTGCGTCCGGCACCCGCCGAGCGCAGCAGCCCGTACGTGAGGAGCACGCATGCCGCGGCGACGAGCAGCGCGCACACCCGCAGTCCGGCGCCGAGACCGAACGCCCCGACGAACGGCGCCAGCAGCCACGGGTAGGCCCAACGCGAGGCGAAGATCGCCTGGTAGCGGGGGTCGTCGGTGGTGATGTCGTCGGCGCCCGCGTAGCGCTGCACGCACGCCTGCTCCTGCGTCCGACGCACCACCTCTGGGTCGGGCGGCAAGGGATCGAGGCGCGACTCCCGGACGGCCGCGTCCGCCCGCGCCGCGCAGAACTGCTCCTCGACGTCCCGCTGGGCGGTGGCGCGGTCGACGCCGAGATGCTGCTCGGCGGTGCGTGCGTAGCGCGTGGTGTCCGCCCACAGGTTCGGGGGTGTGGCCCCGGTCAGCTGCAGCAGGAGGAACAGGAGCGGGACGAGCAAGGGGAGCATGAGCCGACGGCCCGCACCCCCCGTCGGCGGTCCTGTGAACGGGGGGCGGGCGCTGACGGTGCCGAGTATCTTCATGACCGGTCCGCGCCGGGGAGCGGCTGTCCGCCGTGCAGCAGCACGTTGTCGAAGTCCTTGCGTACGACCGACCAGTCCCATGTGGACAGGGCGTGCTTGGACGCCGCGGCGCCCTCCGCGTGCCAGCGGTCGGCGTCGGAGGTGACCCGCAGGATCCGGTGGGCCGCTTCGTCGGGGTCGGAGACGACCCAGTCCTCGGGGTACGTGGTGCGGGCGCCGTTCGCCTTGCCGGCGTAGAACGGCCAGTCGCGCACCACGGGCACGGCACCACTCGCCGCGCCTTCGAGTACGGCGACATGGCAGCCTTCACGTACGGAAGAGCTGAGGATCACGCCGATGCCGCCGAGCGCGGAGGCGACGTCGTCCGTCCGGCCTCTGCGCTCCACGGCTCCCGCCCGCACCAGCGGGGCGAGCCGCTCTTCCAGCGCGTCGCGGTACTGCCGGGACGCACCGGTCTTCTCCGGATCGACCACATCGCCGATGAGCACCAGCCTGTACCGCTCGTCGTACGCGCGGACCCGCTCCAGGACGTCCAGTGCCCACAGCGGATCCTTCGCGATCTGGCCGAGACCGACCAGACCCAGCGTGAAGCGGGCGTCGGCCGACTTGGGCCGGTCGAACGAGGACAGATCGGTGGCGTTGTGCACGACGCGCATACGGGGAGCGGTCGCCGAGGACAGCTGCGGCACGTAGGAGGAGCACAGGTCACGCACGTGATCGGCGATGAAGAGCAGCTCGTCGACGCGGGAGAAGTCCACAAGGAGCGGCCACTGGGTGTACGCCTCGTAGCTGTGCAGCCGGACCACGACGCGCGTCGTGCCCGGGTCGATGGTCGTCAGCATCGCTACGGGGCCCTCGCACCAGTCGAAGAACAGGGTGTCGGCCCACTCTAGATGGGGGCGCAGCAGGCGCTCCAGGCGCTCCCGGTACCAGGTGGCGGCGTCCAGCCGGTCGGCGATGACGCGCCAGTGCGCCCTGGCCAGCCTGCGCAGCTCCGGGTGCTGCGTCGTGTCGACGAACCGCAGCTCCACGTCCGGGCGGTCCTCGTAGTGACTCAGCACCAGGCGGAGAAAGTTCGCATTGCCGTGCGTCATGACCAGCAGGCGCAGCGGCCGGTCCGTGGGTGCGGGGGCGGCCGCGGCCGCCCGGCCGCGCGCGGTGCCGGCCACGGTCCGCAGGGTCTGCGACGCGAGCAGCGGACGCGTGTACGCCACCGCGTCCTGTGCCATCGGCGTGGTCAACTGGTCGATGTGCAGGGCCCGGTGGAAGGCCAGCGGCAAGGCTTGGTGCAGCGCGGTCGCCGCCTCCTTGCGGTCGTTCGCGCCAAGGCGTGCGTCGGCCAGGGACAGCCAGCCGTCGACCGCTTCGGCCAGTGCGAGCGGCGGACGTCCCGCGGCGATGTCGGCCCGTACCGACTCCTCCAGGAGCGTGGCCCGCAGCTCGGCGTCGGACGTCCGGCGGGCCGCGCCCAGCAGGGTCAGCGCCGCCCCGCCGCCTCGTCCCGCCCAGCGCATTCCTT
>NZ_JBEPEW010000300.1:0-2852 GCF_040300965.1 Streptomyces mesophilus
GCCCAGGGCCCGATGACCCGGGTCAGCGACCAGGCCCGGTTCGCCGCGGCCGTCGCGGACGGCGGCGGACTCCCGTTCATCGCGCTCGCCCTCGCCGGACGCGAGCAGACCCGCTCCATGCTGGAGCAGACCCGCGCCGCGCTCGGCGACCGCTCCTGGGGCGTCGGCATCCTCGGCTTCGCGCCCGAGGAGGTACGGACCGCCCAGCTCGAAGCCGTACGGGAACTGCGCCCCAGCCATGTCGTCATCGCCGGCGGCCGCCCCTCGCAGGCCGCCGCGCTCGAAGCCGACGGCATCGTCACCTTCCTGCATGTCCCCTCGCCAGGACTGCTCGGACAGTTCCTCGGCTCCGGTGCGCGCCGGTTCGTCTTCGAGGGCGCCGAGTGCGGGGGGCACATCGGGCCGCGCAACAGCTTCCCGCTGTGGGAGGCCCAACTCGCCGTACTGGAGGACTTCCTGGCCGCCGGCGACCTCGACCCGGCCGAGGTGCAGGTCCTCTTCGCGGGCGGCATCCACGACGAGCGCTCCGCCGCCATGGTGGCCGCGCTCGCCGCGCCGCTCACCGCCAAGGGCGTCGCCACCGGAGTCCTGATGGGCACCGCCTACCTCTTCACCGAGGAGGCCGTGGCCTGCGGGGCGATCCGGCCGCTGTTCCAGCAGGCCGTCCTGGACGCCGAGTCCACCGAGCTCCTGCACACCGCACCCGGGCACGCGACGCGCTGCGTGCCCAGCGCGTTCACCGGCGCCTACCAGTCGTACAAGGACGAACTGCGCGAGCAGGGCGTGCCCGACCGGCAGGCCTGGGAGGAGCTGGAGCGGCTCAACGTCGGACGGCTCAGGATCGCCAGCAAGGGCATCGAGCGGATCGGCGACGAACTCGTCGACGTGGACGAACAACGCCAGCTGGCCGACGGCATGTTCATGGCCGGCGAGGTAGCGGTCCTGCGCGGCGCGACCACCACCGTCGCCGAGCTCCACCACGGCGTCGCCGACCGTGCGGCGGACTACTACGCACGGCGCGTGGCAGCTCTCCGTACGGAGAAGGCGCCGCAGGAAGTGACCGCACCCGACGCCCTCGACATCGCCGTCGTCGGCATGTCCGCGATGTTCCCCGGCGCACCCGACCTCGACGCCTTCTGGGCGCAGATCCTCGCGGGCACCGACGCCGTCACCGAGGTCCCGGCCGACCGCTGGGACCCCGCCCTGCACTATGGCGAGGACGCCGAGGCCCACGACATCTCCGCCTCCAAGTGGGGCGGCTTCCTGCCGCGGATCCCCTTCGACCCGCTGGCGTACGGGATCCCGCCGGCCTCGCTCGCCAGCATCGAACCGGTCCAGCTGCTCGCCCTCGAAGCCGCCCGCAGGGCGCTGACGGACGCCGGGCTCGACCGCAAGGACTTCCCGCGCGAGCGCACCTGCGTGGTCTTCGGTGCCGAGGCCGGCAGCGATACGTCGAATGCCACGACCCTGCGGACCGTACTGCCGTCGTATCTCGGCCGGCTGCCCGAAGGAATCGAGCAGCAGCTGCCGAAGCTGACCGAGGACTCCTTCCCGGGGCTCCTGTCCAACGTCATCTCCGGCCGTATCGCCAACCGCCTCGACCTCGGCGGCGCCAACTTCACCGTCGACGCCGCCTGCGCCTCCGCGCTCACCGCCGTCGACGTGGCCTGCAAGGAGCTGGTCTCCGGGGCCGCCGACGTCGCGCTGTGCGGCGGGGCCGATCTGCACAACGGCATCAACGACTTCCTGCTCTTCTCCTCCGTGCACGCCCTGTCCAAGACCGGCCGCTGCCGGCCCTTCGCCGCCGACGCGGACGGCATCGCGCTCGGCGAGGGCGTGGCCTGCGTCGTCCTCAAACGGCGCGTGGACGCCGAGCGGGACGGCGACCGGATCTACGCCGTGATCAAGGGCGTCGGCGCGGCCAGCGACGGCCGCTCCCTCGGCCTGACCGCACCCCGCCCCGAGGGCCAGCGCGCCGCCCTGGAACGCGCCTACGCCCAGGCCCGCATCTCACCCGCCGACGTCGGCCTGGTCGAGGCGCACGGCACCGGCACCGTCGTCGGCGACCGCACCGAACTCACCGTCCTGTCCGAGGTGTTCGCCGAGGCGGGCGCCGAGCGCGGCGGCTGTGTCGTCGGCTCGGTGAAATCGCAGATCGGGCACACCAAGTGCGCCGCCGGACTCGCCGGACTCATCAAGACCGCCCTCGCCCTGCACACCGGAGTGCGCCCGCCGACCCTGCACGTCGAGGAGCCCAACCCGGCCTGGTCGGAGGCGGACAGCCCGTTCGCCTTCCATGGACGCGCCCTGCCCTGGGCCGAGCCGCCCGCGCGCAGGACCGCGGGAGTCAGCGCGTTCGGGTTCGGCGGCACCAACTTCCACGTCGTCCTCCAGGCGTACGAAGGCGGCGCCCCGCCCCGGCAGGGCAGCGCGCAGTGGCCCGCCGAGCTCTTCGTCTTCCGCACCCGCGAAGCCGCCGAGGAGACCCTCGCCCTCGCCGAGTCCGGCGCCTGGCGGCTGCGGGACCTCGCGCTCGCGGCGGCCCGGCGCGCGGAGACCGGCGCACGGACCTCCTTCGGCGCGGTGGTCGCCGACTCGGCCGATCAACTGCCCACGCTGGTACGGGACTTGCTGGACGGAAAGCGGGCGGCCGGCGTCTTCCCGGCTGAGGGTGAGCTCGGGGACGGCAAGGTCGCCTTCCTCTTCCCGGGTCAGGGCAGCCAGCGGCCCGGAATGCTCGCCGAGGTGTTCGCGGCCTTCCCCGGGACGCAGCGGCACCTGCTCGGCGCACCCGCCGACGTGATCTTCCCGCCCGCCGCGTTCAGCGACGCCGAGCGCGCCGCCCAGCGGGC
>NZ_JBEPEW010000301.1:0-1505 GCF_040300965.1 Streptomyces mesophilus
GCGGCTCGTTTGAGAGACACCCAAGTAGCACGGGGCCCGAGAAATCCCGTGTGAATCTGGCGGGACCACCCGCTAAGCCTAAATATTCCCTGGTGACCGATAGCGGATAGTACCGTGAGGGAATGGTGAAAAGTACCGCGGGAGCGGAGTGAAATAGTACCTGAAACCGTGTGCCTACAAGCCGTGGGAGCGTCGCTGTTGTTCTTCGGAGCAACAGTCGTGACTGCGTGCCTTTTGAAGAATGAGCCTGCGAGTTAGCGGTGTGTAGCGAGGTTAACCCGTGTGGGGAAGCCGTAGCGAAAGCGAGTCCGAATAGGGCGATTGAGTTGCACGCTCTAGACCCGAAGCGGAGTGATCTAGCCATGGGCAGGTTGAAGCGGCTGTAAGAGGTCGTGGAGGACCGAACCCACCAAGGTTGAAAACTTGGGGGATGACCTGTGGTTAGGGGTGAAAGGCCAATCAAACTCCGTGATAGCTGGTTCTCCCCGAAATGCATTTAGGTGCAGCGTCGTGTGTTTCTTGCCGGAGGTAGAGCACTGGATAGGCGATGGGCCCTACCGGGTTACTGACCTTAGCCAAACTCCGAATGCCGGTAAGTGAGAGCACGGCAGTGAGACTGTGGGGGATAAGCTCCATGGTCGAGAGGGAAACAGCCCAGAGCATCGACTAAGGCCCCTAAGCGTACGCTAAGTGGGAAAGGATGTGGAGTCGCAGAGACAACCAGGAGGTTGGCTTAGAAGCAGCCACCCTTGAAAGAGTGCGTAATAGCTCACTGGTCTAGTGATTCCGCGCCGACAATGTAGCGGGGCTCAAGCGTACCGCCGAAGTCGTGTCATTCCAGCACATACCCCCAACGGGGGCTGGGATGGGTAGGGGAGCGTCGTGTGCCGGGTGAAGCAGCCGCGGAAGCGAGTTGTGGACGGTTCACGAGTGAGAATGCAGGCATGAGTAGCGATACACACGTGAGAAACGTGTGCGCCGATTGACTAAGGGTTCCTGGGTCAAGCTGATCTGCCCAGGGTAAGTCGGGACCTAAGGCGAGGCCGACAGGCGTAGTCGATGGACAACCGGTTGATATTCCGGTACCCGCTTTGAAACGCCCAATATCGAATCCTCTGATGCTAAGCCCGTGAAGCCGTTCCGGACCCTTCGGGGAAAGGAAAGTGGTGGAGCCGGCGATCCAAGGTGGTAGTAGGTAAGCGATGGGGTGACGCAGGAAGGTAGTCCAGCCCGGGCGGTGGTAGTCCCGGGGTAAGGGTGTAGGACGTCATCTAGGCAAATCCGGATGACACATAGTCTGAGACCTGATGCCGAGCCGATTGTGGTGAAGTGGATGATCCTATGCTGTCGAGAAAAGCCTCTAGCGAGTTTCATGGCGGCCCGTACCCTAAACCGACTCAGGTGGTCAGGTAGAGAATACCGAGGCGTTCGGGTGAACTATGGTTAAGGAACTCGGCAAAATGCCCCCGTAACTTCGGGAGAAGGGGGGCCATTCCTGGTGATGA
>NZ_JBEPEW010000301.1:1601-2734 GCF_040300965.1 Streptomyces mesophilus
CTTGAGCTGGGGGTGGCCGCAGAGACCAGCGAGAAGCGACTGTTTACTAAAAACACAGGTCCGTGCGAAGCCGTAAGGCGATGTATACGGACTGACGCCTGCCCGGTGCTGGAACGTTAAGGGGACCGGTTAGTCCAACTTCGGTTGGGCGAAGCTGAGAACTTAAGCGCCAGTAAACGGCGGTGGTAACTATAACCATCCTAAGGTAGCGAAATTCCTTGTCGGGTAAGTTCCGACCTGCACGAATGGCGTAACGACTTCTCGACTGTCTCAACCATAGGCCCGGTGAAATTGCACTACGAGTAAAGATGCTCGTTTCGCGCAGAAGGACGGAAAGACCCCGGGACCTTTACTACAGTTTGATATTGGTGTTCGGTTCGGCTTGTGTAGGATAGCTGGGAGACTTTGAAGCGATCACGCCAGTGGTTGTGGAGTCGTCGTTGAAATACCAGTCTGGTCGTGCTGGATGTCTAACCTCGGTCCGTGATCCGGATCAGGGACAGTGTCTGATGGGTAGTTTAACTGGGGCGGTTGCCTCCCAAAGAGTAACGGAGGCGCCCAAAGGTTCCCTCAGCCTGGTTGGCAATCAGGTGTTGAGTGTAAGTGCACAAGGGAGCTTGACTGTGAGACCGACGGGTCGAGCAGGGACGAAAGTCGGGACTAGTGATCCGGCGGTGGCTTGTGGAAGCGCCGTCGCTCAACGGATAAAAGGTACCCCGGGGATAACAGGCTGATCTTCCCCAAGAGTCCATATCGACGGGATGGTTTGGCACCTCGATGTCGGCTCGTCGCATCCTGGGGCTGGAGTCGGTCCCAAGGGTTGGGCTGTTCGCCCATTAAAGCGGTACGCGAGCTGGGTTTAGAACGTCGTGAGACAGTTCGGTCCCTATCCTCTGTGCGCGTAGGAATATTGAGAAGGGCTGTCCCTAGTACGAGAGGACCGGGACGGACGAACCTCTGGTGTGCCAGTTGTACCGCCAGGTGCATGGCTGGTTGGCTACGTTCGGAAAGGATAACCGCTGAAAGCATCTAAGCGGGAAGCCTGCTTCGAGATGAGTATTCCCACCCCCTTTGAGGGGTTAAGGCTCCCAGTAGACGACTGGGTTGATAGGCCGGATGTGGAAGCCCTGTAA
>NZ_JBEPEW010000302.1:0-2593 GCF_040300965.1 Streptomyces mesophilus
CTCCCTCCACTCCCTTTCCCTCCTCGTCGCTCTTCCGATCTGCCTCGGCGGGCTTCTCCTGTTCGGGAGCGGGCTCGGGCTCGGCGGCCAGGGGCGCGGGCTGCTCCGCGGCGGGCTCGACCGCCGCAGACGCTTCCTCGGCCGGCTTGGGCGCCCCTGCGGGGGCCGTCGCCTTACGGGTGGCCCGACGGCGCGTACGGCCCTTGGGCGCCGCGTCCTCGGTGACCTCGGCGGCCGGCTTGGCCTCCTCGGCCTGCGGCTGCTCGGCCTTGGGCTGCTCGGCCTTGGGCTGCTCGGCCTTCGGCTCATTCGCCTTCGGCTCGGAGACCTTGGGCTCGGAGACCTTCGCCTCCGACACTTTCGCCTCGGTCCCCTTGGGCGAACCCGCCGGAGCCGTCGCCTTGCGCGTGGCCCGGCGCCGCGAACGGCCCCTGGACGCAGCGGCCTCGGCCTCGGCGGCGCTGGAGTACAGCTCCTCGTCCGGACGGAAGGTATCCATCGGCGGCTCCGCCGCGGAGGGCTCATCGAGCTTCACCGGAGCCGCCACCTCGGCGGCGACCTCGGCAGCGGACTCGACGGGCTCGACCGCCTCGTGCGTGTGCTCGTGGTGGTCCGCGCCGCCCTTGCCGCGCTTCTTGCTGCGCTTGCCGCCGCCACCGGCGGAGGTGGCCTGCTCCATGTGCACGATGACGCCACGGCCGTTGCAGTGCACGCAGGTCTCGGAGAAGGACTCCAACAGGCCCTGTCCGACGCGCTTACGCGTCATCTGGACCAGACCGAGCGAGGTGACCTCGGCGACCTGGTGCTTCGTACGGTCACGGCCCAGGCATTCGAGCAGCCGGCGCAGGACCAGGTCCCGGTTGGACTCGAGGACCATGTCGATGAAGTCGATGACGACGATGCCGCCGAGGTCGCGCAGGCGCAGCTGGCGCACGATCTCCTCGGCCGCTTCGAGGTTGTTCCTCGTCACGGTCTCTTCGAGGTTGCCGCCCTGACCGGTGAACTTGCCGGTGTTGACGTCGACGACGATCATCGCCTCGGTCTTGTCGATCACCAGCGAACCACCGGACGGCAGCCAGACCTTGCGGTCAAGCGCCTTCGCGAGCTGCTCGTCGATCCGGTACGTGGCGAAGACGTCGACCTCGGAGGTCCACTTCGACAGCCGGTCCGCCAGGTCGGGGGCGACATGGGACACGTATCCGTGGATGGTCTCCCAGGCCTCGTCACCGCTGACGATGACCTTCGAGAAGTCCTCGTTGAAGATGTCGCGCACGACGCGGACGGTCATGTCCGGCTCGCCGTACAGCAGACTCGGCGACGAGGTCGAGATCTGCTTCGCCTTCTTCTGGATGTCCTCCCACTGCGCCTGCAGGCGCTCGACATCGCGGCGCAGCTCGTCCTCGCTCGCGCCCTCGGCGGCGGTGCGCACGATGACGCCCGCGTCCTCGGGGACGATCTTCTTGAGGATGGTCTTCAGACGCGCGCGCTCGGTGTCCGGGAGCTTGCGGCTGATGCCGGTCATCGAACCCTCGGGCACGTACACGAGGTAGCGGCCGGGCAGCGAGACCTGGCTGGTCAGACGGGCACCCTTGTGACCGATCGGGTCCTTGGTGACCTGCACGAGGACCGACTGGCCGGACTTCAGGGCCTGTTCGATACGGCGCGGCCCGTTGGCCATGCCGAGCGCCTCGAAGTTGACCTCACCGGCGTACAGGACGGCGTTGCGGCCCTTGCCGATGTCGATGAACGCGGCCTCCATCGACGGCAGCACGTTCTGGACCTTGCCCAGGTAGACGTTGCCGACGTACGAGGTGGCCTGCTCCTTGTTGACGTAGTGCTCCACGAGCACGTTGTCCTCGAGCACACCGATCTGCGTGCGCTCGCCGTGCTGACGCACGACCATCACGCGCTCGACGGCCTCGCGGCGCGCCAGGAACTCGGCCTCGGTGATGATCGGGACGCGGCGGCGGCCCTGCTCACGGCCTTCGCGGCGGCGCTGCTTCTTGGCCTCGAGACGCGTCGAGCCCTTGATGGACTGGACCTCGTCGCTGGCCTGCTCGCTCTCGGACTTCTTGGCACGCGGCTCGCGCACCTTGACGACCGTGCGCTCCGGGTCACCGTCGCCCGGCTCGCTGTCCGCCGGGCTGTCACCGGAGCGACGGCGACGGCGGCGACGGCGACGGCTGCTGCTGCTCGAGCCGCCCGCGTCGCGGTCCCCGTGCTCCGCGTCGTCCTCATCCGACTCGTCGGATTCGTCGGAAGCCTCGGCGCCGTCCTGCTCGTCGGCGGAGTCCGAGGCGTCCTCGTCCTCGCCACCGTCCTGATCGGAGGCCTCACCGCGACGACGGCGACGGCCGCCACGACGGCGGCGACGGCCCGAACGGCCGCCCTGGTCCTCTGCGTCCTCGCCGTCGGCGGACTCGCCCTCGGCGCCCTCGACGTCGTCCTGCTCGTCGGCGGCGACGTCCTCGTCGGACGCCTGAGTGGTCTCCTGCACCGGCTCGGCGGCAGCCTCGGCCGGCTCACCGCGGCGGCGCCGGCGACGGCGCGAACCGGCGGGTGCCTCGGCCGGCTCCTCGGCCTGCGGGTCACG
>NZ_JBEPEW010000303.1:0-2411 GCF_040300965.1 Streptomyces mesophilus
CCGCCGTGTCGTCCGTCGCGCACCGGCCGCGGCGCCCGGCTCACGGCACGAGGAGGGCCCCGGCACTGCGCAGGGCCATGCCCGAACCCACCGCGATCACCAGCGTCGCCGTGAGGACGGGCAGGGCCGCCCGCAGGCGGGCGATGCGCGGGCCGCCGCGGCCTCCGGTGAGCAGGGCCTGCGCCCGGTGACCGCAGCGCGCGACGAGCAGCCCCGCCGCACAGAGCACGGCCGCCATGCCCGCGCCGTACGCGAGGACCAGGAGCACACCGAACGCGGTCCGGTTCAGGGCGATGGCACCGAGCAGTACCACCAGGGCGGACGGGCTGGGGACGAGCCCGCCGGCGACACCGACACCGATGAGGGTGCGGCGGCGCTCTTGGTGAGGGGGGTCGGTGTGGTCGTGTACCTGAGGGGGCGGCGCGGGGTGCGCCTCTGTCGTGACGTGGGTGTGAGGGGGCGGCGCGGGGCGCTCATGGGCGGTGATGTGGCTGTGAGGGGGTGGCGCGGGTTGCCCGTGCGTCGTGGCGTGGCCGTGAGCCGTCGGAGATTGCCCGCCCTGCGGGAGGGCGGTCGCGGCCTGCGCAGATCCGACGGGGACCGCCAACTGCCGTACGCCGTCGTGGCTGTGGCTGTGGCTGTGGCTGTGCCCGTGCCAGTGATCCTGCCCGTGCCCGTGCCCGTGCCCGTGCCCATGCCTGTGTCCGTGTCCACGCCCATGCGCGTGCCCATGCCCATGCCCATGCCCGTGGCTGTGGCCATGCCCCCACCCTCGCCCCGTGCGCGCCGTCCGCCAGAGCATCACGCCCACCGCCGCGACGAGCGACCCGCTCACCACTCCGAGCAGATGCATGAGCCCCTCGGCAGCGAACGCCGCGGACAGCGAAAGGAGCAGACCGAGCGCGAGCACCCCGGCCGTGTGCGTGAAGGTGACGGTGGCCCCGACCGTGACGGCGTCGCGCACCGAGCCCCGGCGCCCGGCCAGACACGCGGCGAGGACCGTCTTGCCGTGGCCCGGCAGCAAGGCGTGCCCGGCGCCGAGCAGCACCGAGAGCCCGATCGCGGCGAGGCCCACCGGCCAGGTCAGACCGTCGCGTGCGGCCAGGGAGGACAGCCGGCGGTCGAGACCGGCCGTCCAACTGTCCTCGCCCATCGGACCGTTGACCCCGACCGCCGGGGTTCCGGCCCCTGCGGCCCCCACGGCGTACCGCACACGCGCCGTCCGTACGTCCGGCGGATCGTCGAGCAAGTCCTGCGGATAGCTGCGCAGTTCGCCGGAGAGGCTGCGCTCCGGGACGTCGGAGGCCACGATCCGCGTTCCGGGCCCGCCGCTCGCCGTGATCTCACGCCATCCGATCCGGCCCTGTCCGCCCCGGTCGGCGAAGGCGAGCTCCCCGGGACCCGGCTGCGGGAGCGAGGCGACGAGGCGGCAGCTGATCCGGCTGACGGGCAGGCCGGCCTGCCCCGGCAGCTCACGCATCCCGCTGTCCGCCACGCGCCACGTCAGCTCGTCCTCGCCGGTCACCTCCGCCCGTACGTCCTGAACGAGCTGCGCACAGACCGTGCCGGCATGCACGGCCAGCTCACCGGCCTCCAGGCGGCCGTCACGGTCCCGGTCCACGGCCCGCTTGGCCTGGAGCGTGGGGATCTCGGCCCGGTCGATCACCGCCCGGTCCTCGATACGGCCGGAGCTGATCTGCAAGCCGTGGTAGCGGCTGACGGTGAAGTTGCCCAGCGGATGCGCGGACGCGACGGTCGGCGTGCCGACCGCCAGTCCCGCGAGTACCCCGACGACCAGGCCCGCGCGCCGCACCCCGAACGCCCGGCGCCGTCGCTCCGACCACGTCACGAGGCGCCGCCCGCGCGCAGTGCCTTGCGGGCCGCGGGTGCATGGAGCGGCGAGAAGTGCGGATTGGCCCGGAGCGCGGCCGTGAACAGCCGGCGCGCCTCGTCCTCGCGGCCGAGGGCCCGTTCGATCTCGCCGCGGTGATACGTGAAGGAAGCGGGCCGCCACCCCAGCTTCGCGGCACTTTCCGCATGGCCGGCGGCCTCGGCCGAACGCCCCGCCCGGTGCAGTGCCCACGCGAGCCCGTCCGCGACGAGGACGCTCTTGCGCCGGGCCCACTCGGCGCCCAGCTTCCGCACGGCGACCGCCGGGTCCCCGTGATCGGCCTCGAAGAGCCCGAGGGTGAGGTCGTCGTCGGCGCCCTGCTCCTCGAGGAGCCGGACCTGGGCCCGCAACAGCTCGTACTGCGACTTCGCCTCGTCGCCTCGGCCGAGCGACTCGAGGAACTCCCCGTAGAGCAGGACGTATTCGGGCAGCGGCACCCGCTCCGTCACCGTCCGGTAGTCGGCGAGCGCGGCCTCGGTGCGGCCGAGCGCCGCACGCGCCTTGGCGCGCCCGGCCAGGG
>NZ_JBEPEW010000304.1:0-2246 GCF_040300965.1 Streptomyces mesophilus
GGCCCTCGGGGCCGACGGCGGTGAGGTCGGGCACATGGGTGGTGTCCGCGGTGGGCTCGGGGCCGCCGCCGAGGCGCTGGTGGGCGAGGCGCAGCAGTTCGGCGCCGCCGTCCGCCTTGACCTTGGCCTCGAAGGCATTGCCGCGGATGAACGCGAACTGCGACTGTCCGAACCCGGACGGCGAACCGAGCGCCTCGGCCAGTGCGGACTTGTCCACCCCGGCGCCGTCGAGCAACGCGCGCCTGCGGCAGCCGGGGTTGGCCGCGAGGGCGGCAAGCGCCCGGGCGTCCAGGGGCTTGGGCGGGGCGGCGGGGCCGCGCAGCGCGGCCAGCCGGGCGCGCAGCGGCTCGGTGGTGGTCGGGATTTCGCTCACCTGCGAGAGTCTCGCATTTCCCACTGACACCATGGGTGCGTTGCCCGGGGGCGGTCGGCTTTCGCGGGGTGGTGACGGACCGTTTTTGCAAGGGGTCCGTATGCCTTTCGCGCCACCCGTCCGGCTATTCGCGGCATCCGTCCGCGGCCGCGATCATCCGGGCCGCCTCGCCGAGCGCCTCGCGCAGAGCCGCCGGATCCGTCACCGGATCCCCGTCGGTCGGCGGCAGCAGCCAGCCCGCTCCCGTGTCCGGTGCGGACGGTGACGCGAGGGGCAGCCCGCGGCCTGCGGTCTGCGTACAGGCGGAGCCCGGAAGGTCCCAGCCGTCGGCCGTGCCGGCCGGCACCACGAAGCCGAGGGTGTCGTGGCTGTCGTCGTGCAGGACGGGGCCGACCGCGGGGGCGCCGCGACGCAGGATGTCCACGGCTTCGAGCCCCTGCCGCGTCGGCACGGTCACCAGATCGCACTCACCGGGAGGCGCACTGTGGTCCAGCGTGGGCCGGTGCTGTGCGGTCGAGGCCGGGGAGGCCGGCGGCGGGACGGGTTTCGGGGCGGGCACGGTCGCTTCCAACAAGGGGACCCCTCCTGGCTCAGGACGCTCATGGTCTGGGAGTGCTCACCGGATGCTCGTGGTCTGGGAGCGCTCACGGGGTGCTGGTGCTGGGGAGTGCTCACCGCATGGTTCAACGCGCGGCCAAGTCAACGGCTACGGCGTCGAATCGCCGCATTGGATGGCAGTTCATGGCGGATCGTGGCTGGGATTTCCGGTTTGTAGCAAAACTCTGCGTGCCGCACCCGTCACTCCCGGTACGTTCGTTGCCCCGCCGGAGCCACCCGAGCGTGACGCCGGAACACCGTGAGCCGTGACGAGAGGGCTGGTCCATGGCGTCGGCCTCGAGGACTTCACCGACTTCACCGGCCGGGACACCCCGGCCGAATCTCGCTTTCCGGATGCTGCGCGGCAGCCTGTCGCCGGGTGAGTTCGCCGCTGCCGTACGCAGGGCCGCCCGCGAGATCGGCGAACGGGTCTCGTGCGACGCGCGCTATATCGGACGGGTGGAGGCGGGCGAGATCCGCTGCCCCAACTACGCGTACGAGCGCGTCTTCCTGCATATGTTCCCCGGCCGCGCGCTGACCGACCTGGGGTTCGCACCCCGTGAGACGGTCCGCGGCCGAGGGGCGCGCACGGCGGCCCGGGCGCCCGCCCCGCACGCCGAGCTACCGCGGGTGCCGGCAGAGCTCCCCGTACCGAGAACGCCGTCCGAAGCGCCAAGGGCACCGTCCGAACTGCCAGGCACCACCCCGTACTTGAAGCACCCCGAGGAGAGCGACGTGCTGCGTCGCGTGTTCATGACCGGCACCACGGCCGCGGTGGCCACCGCCTCGCTGAGCCTCGCCCGCACCCCCGGCGGCGAGCGGCCCCGGCGGCGCGTGGGCGGCCCGGAGGCCGATGCGGTGGAGGAGGCCGTACGCAGGATCCGGCTGCTCGACGACCGGCACGGCGCCGACGGCCTCTATCAGCGGGCGGCCGCACCGCTGCGCAGCGCCTACGCCCTGCTCGACGAGGGCACGGCGCGCCAGTCCGTCACCGACCGGCTGCAGGCGAGCGCCGGTGAACTGGCCATCTCCGTCGGCTGGTTGGCCCATGACTCGGGCCGGTACGAGGACGCGCGCTCGCATTACGGGGAGGCGCTTGCCACCGCGCGGCTGCTCGCCGATCCGGCGCTCGAGGCGCATGCGTTCTGCAATATGTCGTTCCTGGCCCGCGATGCCGGCCGTCCCCGTGAGGCGGTACGGGCGGCGCAGGCCGCGCAGCGGGCGGCCGGGCCGCTCGGCTCGGACCGGCTGCTCTCGCTGCTCGCGATGCGCGAGG
>NZ_JBEPEW010000305.1:0-2063 GCF_040300965.1 Streptomyces mesophilus
CGCGGGCGCGGCCGGCGCTGCGGCCAGTCCGGCCGTCAGGGCGAACGCGGCGACACCGGAGGCCAACAGGTACCGACGCCTGCGCCGGGCGGGCGGTGGTGATTCGAACTGCGGGGCGTGCTGATCTCTTACGTTCATGGGTCGGTGACCTCGCGTCATCGCTCGCATGGAAACGGCAGGAACAAGCGCCGAAGGGTCTGAGTGGTCTGTGTGTCTATCAGCGGTGGTCTAAACATGTCAACGGTCGCCGTTAGGGGGCTTGGCCTGCGGGAACGACCTTGAGGGGATGGGGAGTTGAGGGCCTCGGGAGCGGCATTGGTCTAGTCACGTGAAAGTGCTGGTCGGTTCCTCCGCTACGCCGTATGTGCGCTGTTGGGCTCATGCTGTTGAGGCTCACCGCTTCCCAACGCAGAGCGGCCGCACACCTGGCATCGATCGCCAGATGTACGGCCGCGTGGTCGTCGCGTGCTGTCAGGTCACGCCTGAGGCGGCATGCCTCCGGGCGGAACGGGTCCGAGCTCGGGCCCTGGGGCCTGTCCCTGACCCTGGGCGGGCGGCAGCTGGGGAGCGTGCGGCGGGGCCTGCTGGGGGCTCTGCTGCTGGGGCTGCTGCCAACCCTGAGGCACGCCACCGGAGTTGGGTGCCCCGGCCCCGGCCTGTGGCGGCTGCTGCTGCGGGTACGGCTGCTGGCCCCCGTACGGCTGCTGCGGCTGCTGTTGCGGATAGGGCTGACCGGGCATGGGCTGGCCGGGCGTCGGCTGACCGGGCATCGGCTGGCCGGGGGCGGCCTGCTGTCCCGGCAGCGGTGGCGCCATGTGCGGCGGCATGCCCGTCCCGTTCTGCGTCCACAGGCCCTGCTGCTGCTGTGCGCGTGCGAAGTCCTCCGCCACCATCGCGGAGAGCGTGAAGTACGCCTCGCGCGTGCGCGGCCGCATCATGTCGAGATCGACCTCGGCACCGGCCGACAGATGCTCGTCGAAGGGCACCACGACCACGCCGCGGCAGCGGGTCTCGAAGTGCTGCACGATGTCATCGACCTTGATCATCTTGCCGGTCTCGCGGACGCCCGAGATCACCGTGATCGACCGCGAGACCAAGTCCGCGTACCCGTGCGCGGAGAGCCAGTCCAGGGTGGTCGACGCACTGCTCGCACCGTCGACCGACGGGGTCGAGATGATGATCAACTGGTCGGCGAGATCGAGGACTCCACGCATGGCGCTGTAGAGCAGACCCGTACCGGAGTCGGTGAGGATGATCGGGTACTGCTTGCCCAGTACGTCGATCGCCCGCCGGTAGTCCTCGTCGTTGAAGGTCGTCGAGACCGCCGGGTCCACATCGTTCGCGATGATCTCGAGCCCGGACGGCGCCTGCGAGGTGAAACGGCGGATGTCCATGTACGAGTTGAGATACGGGATCGCCTGCACGAGATCCCGGATCGTGGCCCCCGTCTCGCGGCGCACGCGACGGCCGAGCGTACCGGCGTCCGGGTTGGCGTCGATCGCGAGGATCTTGTCCTGCCGCTCGGTCGCGAGCGTCGCACCCAGCGCGGTGGTCGTGGTCGTCTTGCCCACGCCGCCCTTGAGCGAGATCACCGCGATCCGGTAGCAGGACAGCACCGGCGTCCGGATCAGGTCCAACTTCCGCTGCCGCTCGGCCTCTTCCTTCTTCGCGCCGAGCTTGAAGCGGGAGGCGGCGCCCGGCTGGCGGCTGCTCTTGGCCTTCTGCTTCCGGTTGATCAGACGGTCCGAGGACAGCTCGACAGCGGCCGTGTAGCCGAGCGGCGCGCCACCCGTGACCTGCGGCTCGCGCTGGTCGTGCGTGACGGGCTGCGGCCAGGCGGCGCCTGCGCGCGGGTCCATGGGGGGCATGGGCTGGCCGGGCTGCTGCTGGCCGGGCTGTTGTCCCGGGTGCGGCTGCGGCGCGTGCGGGGCCTGGGGTGCGGTCGGAGCGGGCAGGTTGGCGCCCGGGGGCGTGCCCGGTACCCGCGTCGCCTTTCTGACGACGTACGTGCCCGGCAAGGAACCCATATCCATGGTGCGCGGCACTCTCGAGGGCGCCATGCA
>NZ_JBEPEW010000306.1:0-2033 GCF_040300965.1 Streptomyces mesophilus
CGCCTTGTGGGCCCGCGCGCCCTCTACTGCCTCCTACCCATAAACCCCCCCCCCGCGTGGGTGGGGGGCGGGCCGAACCGCCACCCCCCCAACACCCACGTCGTCGTTCGGGGAGCCCCGCGCACGGGACGTCCTGCGGACCCCGGCCCGACGCCGCCGCGCGGCAGTGAGGGGTGGGGGGGCCGACGCCCCCGCACCCCTCACACCGCTACTTGGCCCGTCGCGGCACCAGCCGCTCGAAGCTCCACCGACCCCCGCCCCAGCGCTCCTTGAGAGCGGACCAGCGGTCCGAGAAGGCCCAGCCCACCCGGACGGCCGAACGCGGGGCGAACGTCGCACGCAGCCGGGTGCCACGGCTCATCGTGGCCCGCAGACCGGCCCGTACCGTACGGACGTCCTCGGCCACACCGGGCGCCGGCCGTGGCGTCGGAGCGTAGAGCACCTGCTCCACCGCCGCCGCGAGCCGGTGCACCGCCTCGGCCGCGTCGATCTCCAGCTCACCGAGCCGGACGATCCGGGCCGCCGCCTTGCGCGGGGTCTGCGCCTCGTCGGGTGCGATGCCGTAGTCCCAGGCCGTATCCGTGACTTCGAGCCACGCGGCCAGCGTTCTCGCCATCCCGTCCGCCGGTGTGCGGCCACCTGAACCGAGCCGTATCCCCCGTACCCGCGTACGCCACATCAGGGGCAGCAACGGCACCCCGATGAGGAGCAGCACGGCCGCCGAGATCCCCAGATACGTGCCCCAGGGCGTCCCGCCGCCCGAACCGCTCCCTGCCGCACCCGGCTCCTGCGACCCGCACTCGCCGAACCGGCGCAGATCCGCGGGGCACGAGTCCGAGGGCGAGGGGGAGTCCTCGCCACTGGGCGCCGTCGAGCTGGAGGACGAGGGGGCCGCGGTGGTCGGGGTGTCCGACGGCGTCTCCTCGCGGGTGTAGTCGGGCGCCGTACCACGCGTCGGCGTCGGCTCGAAGCGGGTCCAGCCCACGCCCTCGAAGTACAGCTCGGGCCAGGCGTGGGCGTCGCGGAGCCCGACCGTCATCGCCCCGTCCGAGGCCGGCGAACCGGGCGTGAAGCCCACCGCGACCCGGGAGGGGATGCCGAGAGTGCGGGCCATCGAGGCCATCGCGAAGGAGAAGTGGACGCAGAAGCCCTGCTTGTCCTTCAGGAAGCGGCTGATCGCCGCCGACCCGCTGCCCGCGGTGACCTTGGTGTCGTACGAGAACCCGCCGCTGACCGCGAACCAGTCCTGCAGCTTGACGGCCATCTCGTACTGGTTGGTGGCGCCCTCGGTCACCTTCAGCGCGGTGTCGGTCACATCGCGCGGCAGCGAATCGGGTACGTCGGTGAACTCGTCCTCGATGTCCGAGTTGGGGGCCGGAGCCCCGGCCAGCTTCTCCGCCGTCGGCTGCACGATCAAGCTGCTGACCCGGTATTCCTTGCCCTTGGTCGTCTCCCCACGGTCGCCCACGACGGCGCGCCCGATCGGCTCGAAGCGCCAGTTGCCGTCGATGTCGACCGCCGTCGCCGGATACGGCATCGGCAGCCAGTCCTGCGCGTAGTCGTCGGCCGCCGAGATCTCGGTGGTGACCTCCTTGGCGTCCACGTCGCCGCTGAGGCCGCGGGGCTGCGGGAACGGCGAGGGCACCTCGGTGATCGCACGTTCCGCCGGCTTCCAGGCCGTGCCGTCGAACTGGTCGAGCGACACGATCCGCAGGTACATGTCCTGGGTGGCCTCGGAGTTCGTGCGGTATCTGAGGACCTCGCGGTCGTTCGGCTGGTTGAGGCTGTTCTGCAGCGAGACCAGCGGGTTGACCGCCGAGATCGTCCCGCCGCCGCCACCGCCCCCTCCGCCGCCGCCCGTGGGGTCGAAGAGCCCGCTGTCCAGCGCGGGCAGCGCCGCCGGCACCACCAGGGCGATGCCCAGGGCGACCGCGCCGATTCGCCCCCCGGAGCCCACCGGGGGGGGGGGCCCGCGGCAGTCCCGCAGATCCGTAGGGGACACCGGTGTAGACCAGTCACCCCACGCATACTCG
>NZ_JBEPEW010000307.1:0-1978 GCF_040300965.1 Streptomyces mesophilus
GGCGGGAGTCACAGGCCGCCGTCACGGTGGCAGCGGCGCCCGCCTCTCGGCGCACCCTCCTCGCAGCCGGCGGCGGACTCGTCCTCGGCGCGGGCGCGGTCGCCGGCTGGGTGCTCGGGCGCGGCGGCACCGAAGCGCTCACCTCGCCCGGAGCTCGGCCCGCCGCGGCAAGGACCACCATCCGGGTGCCGCGCGGCAGCGCACCGGCCACCCTGTGGCGTTACGACGGAAAGTCGGGGGAGCCGCTGGTGTGGCCGTTGAGCCTGTTCGGCGGCGAGATCGGCTACGTCCCCGAACCGCCGCGGCTGACCGCGATCGGCCTCGACACCGGCGAACTCCTGTGGACCCGCGACGACTTACCCGACCCCCAGCGCATCCTGCCGCTCGCAGGACAGGCCGTCACGGCGCGCGCCGGGCGCCTGCTCGGCCTGTCGACCCGGGACGGCAAGGAGCTGTGGACCCGGCCCGTGACGGTGAACTCCGGACGGGGCCGCCTCAAAATCCTCAACGGCTCCCTCGAGGAACGCACGGTCTACTACCACACGGGTCCCGAAGAAGGCGCCTCGATGGAGGCCCAGCCGCCGTACGTGGTGGCCGTCCGGGTGCCCGATGGCGGCGAGCGCTGGCGGCTGAAGGTCAGGACCGGCGCGCTCGACGAACTCGTGATGATCGCGGTCCCCGGCCTAGGCGACGACGTCCACCTGATGGAGCGCCGTATGCCGGGCGGGGCGCGCATCACCCGCATCGACAGCCGAGCGGGACGCGAGCGCTGGACACGGGTCCACGACTGGCCCCATGACTGGGCCAAGGGCGGCATGGGCCTGCTCGACTACGACCCGTACTCCGAGCAGCTCGTGGAACTGTCCCACGGAACGCTGCGCGCCGCCCGGGTGGACGACACCGCCCCGCGCTGGAGCCTCGACCTGTACGACGAGCCCGACGACGACATCCCCCGTAAGCCCAACACCACACAGGCCCGCAGGATCAAGGGAGTTGACGGTCCGCTCTACTTCATCGCGGGACCGCACCAGAGCGTGCACGCCGTCGATCTCAAGACGGGCCGCGAACACTGGCGCCATCGGCTGCCGGTCGACCTGGTCCGCGACAGGACCACCGGTTCGGTGATCCCGCCCTGGCTGAGGATCACCGAATCCGGCCGCACGCTCCTCGCCGCGCACCGCCTGGGCGTGGTCGCCCTGGACCCGCGCACCGGCACCGAGTTCTGGCGGTTCGCCGTGGCGAACGCCTCCGACGGCTACCAGGTCCACTCCGCGGGCGAACTCGCCCTGATCGTCAACGGCCTTTCGGTCTACGCCCTTCCGGTCAAGTGAGGACTTCCGATGACGGACGAGGAACACAGGCAGCGGCCCGGTCGGCGGGGTGACGGAGCGTCTTCGGGGCGGGGGGCGGAGGATGCCCGGCCTGCGGCTGGGGGGCGGGAGCCGGAGGATGCGCGGTCGGGTGAGGATGCCGGGCCGGGTTCGCCGGGTGAGGGCGCTCGGCCGGGTGCGCCTGGTGGGGACGTTCGGCCGGGCACGCCGGGCGAGGACGATCCCGAGGCCGCAGGGCGTGGAGCGGGTGGCCGGTCCGGTGCGGGTGATCCGGGTGGCACGGGCCTTTCCGATGGTTCGGGCGAGGGCGTTTCACGCGGTGTGGACGCTTCCGTCGGTGCGGATGCAGCTGGCGGTGCAGACGATTCCGGCGGTACGGGCGCTTCTGATGCTGCGGGCGATTCCGGCGGTGCGGACGCAGCTGGTGGTGCGGGCGATTCCGGCGGTGCGGACGCTGCTGGTGGTGCAGACGATTCCGGCGGTACGGGCGGTACGGGCGCTCCGGCGCGGGATGCCGAGCCGGCCCGTGCCGAGGGCGGCGCGGGTGCCCGGGATGCGGTGGAGGACGTCCGCCCGGCCGACGGGCCCGCAGGAGGCGAACCGGACCCGCAGACCCGCGCGTTTAGGCCCGCCCTAACCGCCTCGGG
>NZ_JBEPEW010000308.1:0-1954 GCF_040300965.1 Streptomyces mesophilus
GCCCCCCCCCGCCGCCCCCCCCCCCCCGCCGCCGCCCCCCCGCGCCCCCCCGGCCCCGCCGCACACCCCCCACCAGCCCCCCCCGCCCCGCCACCGCGTGCTGCCGGCTCAGGGCGCGGCCTGGGGTTGGGCCGGTCCTGCGGGCAGCCGGTCGGGGGCGGGCGGGGCGGAGGGGTCGATCGACAGGGTGAGCAGCGTGGCCGCCAGGGCACTGGCGCCCGCGAGCGAGGCGGCGAGTCTGCGGCGGGCCTGGTGGGTGGGGCCGGAGGCGGGCTTGCGGTGGCGGGCCATGGGGGTGGAGGTTCCGTTCTCGGGGCCTGGGACGGGGAGTTGGCCGGGTTGGGCGAGGCTGGTGGAGGGAGCTGGCGTGGGGTGGGCTCGCGTGGACTGGGCTCGCACGGACTGGGCTGGGCTGGACTCGCACGCACTGGACTGGGCTGGGCTGGACTGGGCTGGGGGCTCAGAAGGTGAAGTTCTCGGCGTGGATGTGCTGTTCGGGGACTCCGGCCCGGATCAGTGCGACCGTCGCCGCCTCGGCCATCCTGGGCGGGCCGCACAGGTAGACGTCGTGCTCGGCGAGGTCGGGGACGAGGTTGCGCAGGGCCTGGGGGGCGAGCGGGTCGAAGGAGGCGTCGGACGGACCGAGGAGGTAGTGGAGCGCCGCCCGGCGGTCTGCCGCGATGGCTTCGAGTTCGTCCCGCAGCACCAACTGGGCGGCGTTGTTGGCGCGGTAGAGCAGCGTCAGGTCGCCGGGTCCGCCGGGGAGGGTCTCGAAGAGCGCCCGCATCGGAGTGATGCCGACCCCGCCCGCGAGCAGCAGCACCTTGCGGCGGGTACGGCGGTGCGCGGTCAGGGCGCCGAACGGTCCGGTGGCGAACACCCTCGTACCGGGGCGAAGGCGGCGCATCCGGCGGGTGTGGTTGCCGGCGGCCTTCACCGTGATGCGCAGCGTGTCCTCGCGTACGGGCGCGGAGAGCGAGAAGGGCAGCGCGGTGTGCCAGAGCCTGCGCTGCAGGAACCGCCAGCGGAAGAACTGCCCGGGCTCGGCCCGCAGTTCGTCGAGACCCTCGCCCTGTATGAGCACCGAGACGACATCGGGTCCTTCCCGCCGTACCTCCGTGACCCGCAGCGCGTGCCGCAGCGCCTGTCGTACGGGGACGACGAGCCGGTACCAGACGAGCAGGGCCGCGACCGTGGTGTGCAGCAGCGTCCAGGTCCATGCGGCGAGCGGGCTGCCCGCGATCTCGGGGCCCGCGAGCTGGTGGGCGAAGGCGAGTGCGGCGGCGAGGTAGGTGAGCAGATGCAGGGCGCGCCAGGTCTCGTGCGTGACGCGGCGGCGTACCGCGCGGGCGGAGGTGACGCCCACGGCGATCAGCAGTCCGGTGCCGAGGGTGGCGGCGGCGAGGGCCGGGTAGCCGAGCAGTTCGGTGCCGGCCGTCAGGAGGTCGGTGCCGCGGTGCACGGCGTATCCGCACAGGGCGAGCACGGTGTGCCCGACGCACAGACTGAGCACCCAACGCCCGCCCCAGGCGTGCCATCGGGCCAGCCGGTCGGCGCCGACACCGTGCTCGACGGCGGGGACGCGGGCCATCAGGAACAGCATGACGAGCACGCCGTATCCCGCGAGCAGCCCGGTGAGGTGGGCCCCGGTCGCGAACAGCGCGTCGAGCCGCGCGGAGGGGTGCACCTGCACGCCCCAGAGGGCGGTGACGGCTGCGGCACCGGTGAGGAGGGCGGCGCGGAGGTGGGCCGGGGGGATACGGAGGGGGGTGGCGGGGGTCGCGGAGGTAGCCGGGCTCCGGGTGCTGCGCGTCCGGGTCCGCCGCGCCCTCGCGCTCTCCTCCTCGTCCTCCGTATGCCCGAGCAGCACCCGCAGCCCATGCGCGGCCACGGTGCCCACGGCACGCGTACGCGGAACGCGCGGCGCGGAGGCAGGGCGCGGCGGCACGGCCGG
>NZ_JBEPEW010000309.1:0-1847 GCF_040300965.1 Streptomyces mesophilus
GGTGCTCGCGGGGGCGGTGGGGCGGGCGTAGCCCGTCTGCGGCTCGGGGGCGGTGGGGCGGGCGTAGCCGACCTGCGGTTGGATGGCGCGTATGAGCAGCGACGAGATCATCGACATCGTCGATGAACAGGACCGCGTCATCGGCCAGTCCCCGCGCCCCGTCGCGTACCGCGACGGCCTGCGCCACCGCTGCGCCTTCATCCTGGTGCGCGACGCCGAGGGCCGGATCTTCGTGCACCGCCGTACGGCGACGAAGGCCGTGTTCCCGTCCTTCCACGACATGTTCGTGGGCGGAGTCGTCGGCGCCGGCGAGTCCTACGACGAGGCGGCGCTGCGGGAGGCCGAGGAGGAGCTGGGCGTCACTGGCCTCGCACAGCCGGCCCCTCTGTTCAAGTTCCTCTACGAGGGGGACAGCGGCTCCTGGTGGTCGATGGTGTACGAGGTGCGCTGCGATCTTCCCGTGAGCCCGCAGGAGTCCGAAGTCGCCTGGCACACCTTCCTCACCCCCGAAGAGCTGGAGCTGCGGCTCGACGAGTGGGAGTGGACTCCGGAGGGGCTCGCCGCCTACACGCGGCTGCGGGACGGTGCCCGGCCGTGAACGGGTTCTTCTCCTCGCTGCGGCTGTGGTTCGCACCTGCCCGCGTACGGGAGGAGGGTGAGACCCCCGACTACCGCTTCTCGCTCGCCAACGAGCGGACCTTCCTCGCCTGGGTGCGCACGGCTCTCGCGCTGGTCGGCGGCGGCTTCGCGGTGGACCAGTTCCTGCCGGACCTGCGCTGGGCCTGGCGCGTCGGTCTGTCGCTCGCGCTGCTCGCGGTGGGCGCGATGTGCGCGCTGCGGGCCGTGAACCACTGGGTGCGCTGCGAGCTCGCGATGCGCCGCGGCGAGGATCTGCCGGTGACACGCTTCCCCGCGCTGCTGAGCCTCGCGGTCGGCGTGGTCGCGCTGATCATGGTCGTGGTGGTGCTCTTCGGCTGGGCGGAGCAGTGACGGATACGGTCCGCGACCCCGGGCTTCAGCCGGAACGCACCCGGCTCGCCTGGCGCCGTACGACCCTGTCGTGCACGGTCGCGGCGGTCCTCGCCGGCAAACAGGCCCTGCAGGGCGGCCCGACCCCGCTCGGCCTGCTCGCGGTCGCGGCATCCCTGGCGCTCTGGCTCGCGTTCGTCGCCCTGGCCCACCGCCGCATCCGCTCCCTGAGCGTGCCGCGCCCGGCAGTGCTTCCGGTGCGTGTGGCGTGGGGCGCGGCGGGGTGCGTGCTGGCCTTCACGCTGTTCTCGGCGGCGGTCGTCCGCTGACCGCCCTGCGGTCAGCGGCGCAAGGCCCCTGCGAGGGTCCGTACTTCGCGCGTGGCGAACCCGGGATCACGCGCCATCAGCCGTACGAGCTCCGCGCGCACCTCACGGCTGCGGCCGGCGTCGACGAGGGCTCGGGCTCGGGTCAGTGCGGGCGCCACACGGAGATGGCGGGACACGGCAGTGTGCTCCTCCTCCAGCCACCGCTCGGGCGGGAACCAACGCGTCAGTTTCGGCTCGTAGTCGGCGAGTTCGCTCCATATGTACGGATGCAGCGAGACGTTGACGACATGACCGGCCGGCAGCGTGCGCACCCAGTCGAGCCCCTGCTGCCAGCGGTCGTGGTTCGGACTCGACTTGCCCCGCGAGGTCACGCCCACGTAGCGCAGCTTGCCCCGGATCACGGACCAGGGCTCGCGGGTCTCCTCGATCCATGCGGCGAGCTCCTCGTGCACGGTGGTGAAGCTGCCGCCCTCGGACACGACGTCCACGAGGGCGAGCGGGCGCTTGCGGCGGGCCAGCGCGTGGGGCGCGAGGCCCACGGCTGCCAGG
>NZ_JBEPEW010000310.1:0-1718 GCF_040300965.1 Streptomyces mesophilus
TGAGGGCGGCGAGCAAGGCGCGGCCGCGCTGCTCCTCGCCGGCGCGGCCGTCCGCACGGGCGGCGCCGGCGGTGGCGGGGACGGCAAGGGCCGCGGTGAGCGCGGTGGTGAACAGGCGTCGGTCCATGGATGGTTCCTCACAGGCGTGGGTCGGTCTGCCGGACCGCAGCCTCGACGGTCCGCCCCAGCGGCGTCCGAACTGCGGATGACGTGCAGTCGACCAGGTGCCGCCGAGTTGATCAAGAGCGGCTCCGGTACGCGAGCGAGGCGAGTGGGAGGCGGGTCGTCGGGGTGGCCCGGCGCCGTTCTCTTCCGAGACCCGGCACCGGGCGATCCCCCGTGCATCCCCGTTTCCCCCGTGAGCAGATCTTTGCAGCGCACGCGGCTTGCTCGCATTGCCGGGATCCGGCAGTCTTTACGCGTTCTTGATGCCGGGGCGCGCCGGTCGGGCGTGGGGAGCGCTGTGGGCGGGCCCGGCAGCCGTACGCACATGAGGGTGGGGAAGCCGATGGCCGGGGTGGAAGAGACCGGGGAGTGCCTCGACGGCTATGCCGAGTTGCTCGCGGCCGTGTCCACGACCGGCCGGCGCCTCAGCCGGGACGAACTCGAACTGCGCCGCACACTCGGCGAACGGGCGGCCGAACAAGGGCACGCCCTGCGCGAACTCGTCCAGGAGCACCTCGCCGCGACCCGTTGCGCCTGGCCCTACGTGGCGCGGCACGCCGACAGCGTCCTGGCCGCGGTCGAGCAGGCCGTGGACGCCTTCGCCGAGGGGTACGAGCGCGCCCAGCGCCTCGCCGTACGCCGCGAGGAGGCGGCGCGGCGGGAGTTCATCGATGATCTGCTGCACGGACGCAGCGACCTCGGACGGCTCGCCGAACGCGCCGAGCGCTTCGGGCTGCGTCTCGCGCATGCGCATGCGGTGGCCGTCGCCGCCGGTCCTGACGCGTACACGGAGACCGACCCGGTGGGGCGCGGTGTGGCCGCCGCGCTGCACGCGCGCTTCGGTGACCGGTCCATTCTCCTGACCACCAAGGACGGCCGGCTGATCTGCATCGCCCCCGGCGACCAGACCGAAGTGCTCACGTACTTCGCCAAGCAGGCGCACGCGGCCACCGACGGCGGCCAGGTCGCGCTCGGCCGGCCGCACCCGGGCGCCGGGGGTGTCGTGCGCAGCTACGAGGAGGCGCTGGGCGCACTGGACCTAGCCGAGCGGCTGCACCTCGACCAACCCGTCCTGAAGGCCGCCGATTTGCTGGTCTACCCCGTACTCACCCGGGACCGCGAGGCCATGGCCGATCTCGTACGCAGCGCACTCGGGCCGCTGCAGGAGGCACGGGGCGGAGCGGGACCGCTGATCGGGACCTTGATGGTGTACTTCGACGCGGGGTGCGTCGCCGCGGAGGCGGCACGTCGGCTCAGCCTGAGCGTGCGGGCGCTGACGTACAGGCTGGAGCGGATCCATCAGCTGACGGGCTCCGACCCGGCCGACCCCGTACACCGCTACACCCTGCAGACCGCGGTGATCGGCGCACGACTGCTCGACTGGCCGGCGAAGCCGCTCTGATACGCAGGCGGGCTGCTGCCTCACGGCTCCTGATCACCGGACCCCAGCGCCGGGCGCTGCCTCACGCCTCCTGAGCAGCCGCCCCCACAGCGCCGGCCGCCGCCTCACGCCTCCTGAGCAGCCGCCCCCAGCGCCGGCCGCGCCACCCGAG
>NZ_JBEPEW010000311.1:0-1673 GCF_040300965.1 Streptomyces mesophilus
GCAGCAACCGCCGCCGCCACCGCCGGTGGGAGCGGGGGCCGAGGACGTGCCGCCCACGGCCACCGTGGAGAGCAGCTTGGCCGTGTCCTCGTGCCCGGCCGGGCAGCTGGCAGGGGCGGACGACTCGGACATGGGGCGGCTGACCTCGAAGGTGTCGCCGCAGGTCCGGCAGCGGAATTCGTAGCGGGGCATGGGTACAGGTTAGTGGCCGCGGCCTTCGGGTGGGGAGGGCCGGCGCCCCTTGGGGACGCCGGCCACCCGAGGGGTCTCAGCCCGCCCTACGGGGCGCCGCCCGCCCGACGGGAGGTCCTCACACCTTCCGCGCCAACGTCACCCCGTCCGCCACCGGGATCATCACGCTCTCCACCCGCTTGTCGCCCCGCACCCGCTCGTTGAACTCCCGGATCGCCGCCGGGGCACCCGTGGCGTCCGGGTCGATCACCCCGCCGTGCATGAACACGTTGTCCACCACGAGCAGCCCGCCCTGTCGCACGCGCGGCACCAACTCCTCCCAGTACGCGGAGTAGTTGTCCTTGTCCGCGTCCAGGAACACCAGGTCGATATGCGGCTCCTGCGGCAGAGCGGCGAGCGTCTCGAGCGCAGGGGCGATCCGCAGCTCGATCCGGTCGGCCACACCCGCGTCCGCCCAGGCCTGTCGCGCGTACGCGGTCCACTCCTCGGAGACGTCGCAGGCGAGCAGCGTCCCGTCGGCGGGCAGCGCCTGCGCCATCGCGAGCGAGGACATCCCGGTGAACGTGCCCACTTCGACGATGTGCCGCGCCCCTGTGAGCCGTACGAGAAAGGCAAGCAACGGCCCCTGGTCCCGGGCCACTTGCATCCCCGCGGCCCCGGGGAACTTGCTGCGCGTCACCTCGATCAGCTCGCGCTGCACCGCGTTCGGCGGCGGGTTGTGCTCCACCATGTACGCGTAGAGCTCGTCGGTCAGTTGTGTGCGCCTACCGCTGGTCATGCATCCCCTAGGTGTCCGGCCGGTCTCCTGGCCGGCCCTCTGGCCGGCTCCCTCGAAGACTCCGCCCACGGCGGCCGGATCCGCAAGCGGATTGCGTCCCCGAGCGCCACCTGGACCCGAAAGTGCCGCCTACTCCCCCAAGTACCGCAATACGGCCAGCACTCGACGCGAGACCCCCGGCGTCCCCGACAGCTCCAGCTTGTCGAAGATCGCGTTGATGTGCTTCTCCACCCCGCTCTGAGAGATGTGCAGCCGCGCGGCGATCACCGCGTTCGTGTGCCCCTGCGCCATCTCGGCGAGGACCGCCCGTTCCCGTTCCGTCAGCCGCTCAAGGAGATCCGCGTGCCGCGTACGCCCGAGGAGCTGCGCCACCACCTCGGGATCGAAGGCGGCCCGGCCCTGATGCACGCGCTCCAACGCGTCCAGGAATTCGTCGACTTGGACCACCCGGTCCTTGAGCAGATACCCGACGCCTTCGGTCTCCCCGGTCAGCAGCTCGGTGGCGTACCGCTTCTCCACGTACTGCGAAAGCACGAGGACTCCGACGCCCGGCCACCGCTTGCGGATCTCCATGGCCGCCCGCAGCCCCTCGTCGCTGTGCGTCGGCGGCATCCGTACGTCCGCGACCACCACATCGGGCCGCTCCCGCTCGACGGCCGCGAGCAGCTGCTCGGCGTCGCCGACGGCGGCGAGCACCTCGTGG
>NZ_JBEPEW010000313.1:0-1495 GCF_040300965.1 Streptomyces mesophilus
GTGTTCCTCTCGAGGGAGACCGGGATTTCGGGGAACTTTGTGGGTCGCATCAAGGGTGCCAAGTGCCCTTTCGACCTCCAATTCCTAACGTGGGACTTCTCCTGAGGCGCTGTAGCGGGAAAGGGCTTCATCTTGCGATGACGGGGGAGCCACGTGGTTTTTCTCGAGTTACGGCGGGATTCTCGAGTTACGACGGGGAATTCAGGCTGCCTCTTGTGTTGGCCCAGGCAAGTCCAATCTTCCATTCGAGTTGCGAAGGAAAGCTGGGGATTGCTCTCGAGTGACTGCAGGGCCAATAGACCTCATCTAGGCTTGTGTCCAGAAGCCAATGTTCCTCTCCAGGGGCGACAGGGATCTCGGGGTTGCATTCCAGACGCACCCGGGGAGACAGGCATTCATCTCGAGTGGAAGCAAAGAACCCCGCTCTGCTCTCGAATCGCGACGGGTATCTCTTGGAGCTCACTGGGTGGACTCAAGGGAGTCAAGCCTCCTGAGGCGTTTGGAGAGAGGTCGCGAGATTGGTCGCTAGGCCATGCAGGAGACGAAGGCCCTCATCTCTCGATGACGGGGGAATCTCGGGGTTGTTCTCGAGCGGCGGCCCCAGTGTGCGGTTTCTCACGAGGTACGACGGCGAGGTCAGTGAGCCTCTCGTGGGGCGCCAGGGAAGTCGGGTCTCCATGCGAGTGGCGAGGGGGAGCGCGTCATTGCTCCCGAGCCATGGGAGGGGAATCTGGCCTCGAGACGTGTTGAAGAAGGTCTCTCGAGGTCTTTCTCGGGTTGAGGCAGGAAACCCTGGGTTCCCTCGACTTGTGCAGGTGACCTCAGGGGGCTTCTCATGGTGGCTCTGAGAAGCCAGGGAAACTGGAGGTGGGAGGGGCCTCTCGGGACTCCACTGGGCTTGGTGCATTGGAAGAGGGCCTCATCTCCAGTTGAGGCAGGAACCGCAGGGTACCTCTGATTTCAGACTCCGATCGCAGGGTCCCTGCAGACTGGGGACAGGAGAGTCAGGCCTCGTCTTGGGTTGAGGCATGGAACTCCGCTTGCCTCTCGAGATGTCCCCGGGGAGAGAGGCCGCTTGTCGAGCTGTATTTGGAACCTGGGGTTTTTTCCGAACGATGCACGGAAAAACTGCCCCTTCGTGTTGACTTCATTCACAGGGTGGAGTTCGGAGAGGTGTCCGGGCATCGGGTTCTTATCAAGAGGGGACCGGGAAATCGGGGTCCTACGGAATGTGGAACCACCCACGAGGCCACGTCTGGAATGTCTTCGTGAGACCGGCCTCATCCTGAGGTGCGACCGGAAGGTCGGGAACCCCTTCCAGACAAAGCAGGGGAGTCGACCCTCCTGTCCAGATCAGGAGGGGAGAAAGGGCTCAGAGGAGGGGGTGCCGGAAAACCTCAGTGTTCCTCTCGAGGGAGACCGGGATTTCGGGGAACTTTGTGGGTCGCATCAAGGGTGCCAAGTGCCCTTTCGACCTCCAATTCCTAACGTGGGA
>NZ_JBEPEW010000314.1:0-1343 GCF_040300965.1 Streptomyces mesophilus
GCGGGCGGGGCGGGCAGCACCGGCGGCGCGGACGGTGCGTACGACCTGCGGCATCACGGGGACGCCGAGGTGCGCGACGGCGCGCTGACCGACCTGGCCGTCAACGTCCGTACGGGGACGCCTCCGCAGTGGCTGCGGGAGGAGATCGCAGAAGCGCTCGGCTCGCTCGCCGCCTACCCGGACGGGCGGGCGGCGCGTGCCGCGGTCGCGGCGCGGCACGGTGTGGGTCCGGAGCGGGTGCTGCTCACGGCGGGTGCGGCGGAGGCGTTCGTGCTGCTGGCGCGGGCGCTCGAGGTGCGGCATCCGGTGGTGGTGCACCCGCAGTTCACGGAGCCGGAGGCGGCGCTGCGGGATGCGGGGCATGCGGTGGAGCGGGTCCTGCTGCCTGCTGCCGACGGCTTCCGGCTCGATCCGGCCGCCGTACCCGATGCGGCGGATCTGGTCGTCCTGGGCAATCCGACGAACCCCACGTCCGTGCTGCACCCTGCTCACCGGGTGGCCGAACTGGCCGGGCCCGGGCGGGTGTTGGTGGTGGACGAGGCGTTCATCGACGCGGTGCCCGGGGAGCGGGAGTCGCTCGCCGGGCGGACCGACGTGCCCGGGCTCGTGGTGCTGCGGAGCCTGACGAAGACATGGGGGCTCGCGGGGCTGCGGATCGGGTACGTCCTGGCCGACCCCGCCGTCATCGCCGCGCTGGAGCGCGCCCAGCCGCTCTGGCCGGTGTCGACGCCGGCCCTCGCGGCGGCGGCGGCGTGCATGCGGGCGGAGGCGCTGGCGGAGGCGGAGGGCGCTGCGCGGCGGTACGCCGAGGACCGGGCGTATCTGCTCGCGGGGCTGCGGGAGTTCGCGGAGGTCTCCGTGTCCGGTGAGCCTGCCGGGCCGTTCGTTCTGCTCCGGCACGAGCGGGCCGCGGAGGTTCGCGGACGACTCCGCGACGTCGGATTCGCGGTGCGCCGCGGCGATACGTTTCCGGGGCTCGGTGTGGAGTGGATGCGCGTTGCGGTACGGGACCGGGGAACGACGGATCGGTTTCTGCGGGCGCTGACCGAAGTGGGCGTGCGGTAGGGGCGGGTGTGCGGGAGGGGCGGGTGTGCGGTGCGGTTGCGTTGTCGGGTGCCGGTTCGTGGTGCGTGCGGCGGGCTGATGCGAATTCGAACAGCAAGGGAAGGGCGGCACAGGGATTTCCGCCCTTCCCTTGCTCAAGCCCCGTACAGCTCAAGGGAGTTCACTGCAGGGACGTTTCCGGGCCGCTGGGGCGGCCGCGATTGGCCCTGGGCCGCGGTCCGACTGGGGGTCGGGACGCGGACCAGGGCCCGGCCGGGGCACGGCACCGCCCCGCCCCC
>NZ_JBEPEW010000315.1:0-1313 GCF_040300965.1 Streptomyces mesophilus
GGGCGCCGACGCCCGAGCGGTGACGCCCGCCGTGCCGGACGCATCCGCATCCGGCCCTGCGCTCGGAGCGGCCGAAGCGAGGCGCTCACGGGAAGCGCCCGCGCCGGCCGACGCGGCGGGGTCCGCGTCTGCCGACGGCTCGAGGCCGCCCACGCCCTCCGAGGAGCTCGGCTCGTCCGCGCCCACCAGCCCAACGGTTTCGCCGGTGGGGTCTGCGTCTGCCGATGGTTCGGGTGGGTCCGTATCCTCGGAGGGGCTCGGTTCGTCCGCGTCTGATGGTGCGTTGGCTGGGCCGTCGGGGTCTGCGTCTGGCGGCGGTTCGGGTCGGTCTGTGTCCTCCGGGGAGTTCGGCTCGTCCGCGCCCACCGGCCCAACGGTTTCGCCGGTGGGGTCTGCGTCTGCCGATGGTTCGGGTGGGTCCGTGTCCTCCGGGGAGTTCGGCTCGTCCGCGCCCACCGACCCAACGGTTTCGCCGGTGGGGTCTGCGTCGGCCGATGGTTCGGGCCTGTCCGTGTCCTCCGAGGAGCTCGGCTCGTCCGCGCCCACCGAGGAGCTCGGCTCGTCCGCTGGTGCGTTGGCTGGGTCGGCGGGGTCCGTGTCTGGCGGCGGTTCGGGGCGGTCCGTGTCCTCCGGGGGCCTCGCCTCGCCCGCGCCCGCCAGGTCCACGGACCCCAACGCGGCCCCCAGCGGTGACCGTCGCCCCACTGCGAACGGCGACCGTCATCCCACCCCGTACAAGTCCACGCGTCCGCAGACCGCACAAGATCTTCGCCGTACGTTCTCCGCGCTTCCCCAACGGCCCGCAGCCGAAGGGGACTTCGCGGAGACCTGGTGGGGGAACGCGTGGGTGCGGGCGCTGGAAGAGGTGGCCGCCGATCCGGCGCGGCTCAAGCGCGGGCGGGGGTACGCGGATCAGGGGCATGTCGAGTCGATCACCGTCACGCCCGGCAATGTGCTCGCCTACGTACAGGGCAGCCGACAGCGCCCATACCGCACCCGGATCCGGCTGCGGACGCTGGACGATGCGGACTGGGAGCGTTTCCTCGACGCCGCCGCCGACCATCCGGGCCACCTCGCAGCCCTGCTCGACAAGGAGCTGCCGCAGGGGCTCGCGGACCTCGGCGTGGACCTTCTGCCGGGCCCCGGCGACCTCCAACCCGACTGTTCCTGCCCGGACTTCGGCCACCCCTGCAAGCATGCCGCCGCCCTGTGCTACCAGACGGCCCGGCTGCTCGACGCCGACCCCTTCGTGCTGCTGCTGCTCCGCGGCCGCGGCGAGCACTGGCTGCTCGACACCCTCGCGCGCCGCAACG
>NZ_JBEPEW010000316.1:0-1268 GCF_040300965.1 Streptomyces mesophilus
CGGGGGGGCGGGGGCGGGGGCCCCCGTCCGGCCGGGTGGGGGGGCCCCCCCTCCGCCGGCGGGGGGGGGGGGGCGGACGCTTCGGCGTCCGCCCCACACCCACGTCGGGTGAGCTTTTAGGTCAGTGACCCTCTTCGCGGCGCCGCTGCCAGCGCTGCTCGATGCGGTCCATCATCGACCGCCGCTGCCGGCCCTGACGCCGCGTGGTCGGGGGAGCTGTCCCACCCTGACCGTCCGCCGTACCAGGGGCCTGCTCGCCCGGCTTGGGCGCCTTGCGCCAACCGGTTACCGCGAGCACCGCACAGCCGAGCATGACGAGGAATCCCACCACGCTGATCCAGATCTGCTGCGCGACCATTCCTGCCATGAGGAGCGCGATTCCCACAAGAAAGCCGGCGACCGCTTGGTAGACCCGCTTCCGGGTGTACGTACGCAGCCCGCTTCCCTCAAGCGCTGTCGCGAACTTGGGATCTTCGGCGTACAGCGCTCGCTCCATCTGCTCGAGCATGCGCTGCTCGTGCTCTGAGAGCGGCACGGAGTCCCTCCTCATCGTGCAGTCGCCGGGGCGACCGGGGGTCCCCTTCAGGATAGGCAGGGAATCGCCCCCGTGAAACCCGCCCCTCTACGCCAATTCGCCATTCCGGCCCGTAATGGCACCCGAAGCTGAGGCGTTCATTCCCCAGCGGTACGGCCGTCATGCCGGTCGGTGTCCCTCGATCATACGGGTCACAGGCCCTGATCGGGGGGCCTGTGGCCTACTCCATCTGCGGTTGCGCCCCTGATCAGGAGGACTGCGCAGGATGCGGCGCTTCCGCTCACTGCTCCTGTTTCGCCGGGTACCGGAGTTCCGGCCACCGCGACCGTTTTTCACCCCTGAGAACAGGGAGCCGGGGAACCCTGTCCCTGGCCGGCTTTTCCAGTACCCCGAGAACCCGGTTCCAGGCCCGGTTCAGCCCTTCTCGCCCAGGATGTGCAGCTGGGTGGCGACCGCGTGGAAGGCCGGCTGCTCGGCGGCAGCGGCCTCCAGCTTGATGAGGGCGTCCAGGGCGCCGGGCTCGGTGTCCACCAGGACGCCCGGCACCAGGTCGGCGAAGACCCGCACGCCATGCACCGAGCCGACCCGCAGACCGCCCTCCTCGACGAGGCCGGTCAGCTGCTCGGCGCTGAAGCGGCGCGGCACCGGGTCGCCCTCGCCCCAGCGCCCGGCGGGGTCGGTCAGGGCGTGCCGGGCCTCCGTGAAGTGCCCCGCCAGGGCGCGGGCGAGCACG
>NZ_JBEPEW010000317.1:0-1265 GCF_040300965.1 Streptomyces mesophilus
GTGTCGCCGTCGCGGCGGTTGGCGAGGGCGATGGTCTCGAGGATGGCGAACGCAGCGAGAGCAGTTGAGCCCCATGTAATCCACACCCACTCGGGGATCATGACCACCCCCGAATACGCGAAAACCCGGCCATTTCGCCGGGTCGTTGCATGTTGAACTTGCGGGAAGTTTCTCACGAACCTCAGGCCGCGATCAACAACGGCGCGACCACCGCATGCGCACGGCGCAGCTGCTCGCCGTCGTACACCTTGGCCGGGCGGCCGCCGTGCGGGCCGGGCGGCCGATGTCCGATCGAAGGAATGCCCGCAAGGGTGATGAGCGCGCGGACCTGCGCCACTGTCATCTCGGGGTTAAGCTCGCGAGCCGCGTCCTCCGCGGTCCACAACTCCGTTCGCAGGTCGATGGCCACGGATTCATCATGCAGGACCCGTGCCTATGTAGGAGCACAGCCGGTCAGTCAAGGCTCCTGTTCAGCATCCGCTTCCTTCGCCGCCAGGACTTCCGGCGACCGAGCTGATGGTAAGGAGTCTTCTTAAGCTCGATCCCGATCTGCTTGCCGATCTTTCCGCTTGCCAGAACGAGTGCTTCGATGCTGTCGGTGCTCTCCTGCATGGTTGAACTAGAGAGCCAGCGACCAATGGCCTCGCCGAAATCGTCGCCCGAGTTCTGGACTGCATCCGTGTTCAGCTGACAGTAGAGCCGAACCTGTTCGGCGTTCAGCCTGTGAATGTGAGCTTTCTCTTCGAGTGTCATGTGCGCCTGTGGTGGAGAGAGGTTCTCACTGGCGCATCGGTTTTGGACCTCTGTGTAAGCGAGCATGAGGTCGCAGACGACTTGGTGATATTGCTGCAGTACTGCGCGATCTTCTTTGTAGATGTCGATCGTTAGCTGGTCTATGCGCGCGCCTAAATCTCGCCGTCCAGCCCTGAAGTCAGCGAAGGCCTGTCCTGCCATGGTCATGAAGTAGCCGAGTACGAGGGCGCCCGCTGGGATGAGGGTCGTGAGGAGGTTTGTCTCATCAGCTGCCACGACGATGGATTATGCATCGTTCCAGCGGCCACATGGACCTTTTCCGCAAATACTCTCCATATGCATGAACTCAGCACTCTCCTCCGCAAGGGGCTCATCCATCATTGGCAGTCTCTGGCGCGCGGTCGCTTAGTCGGCATTCAGGTGCTCCACGGGATCCTCACCTAAGCCTGCGTGGCCGACCTCCACCCGCCCCGTGCCATGGGCGTTTCCAGCTGGTGATGGTGGCCGGCCGC
>NZ_JBEPEW010000318.1:0-1239 GCF_040300965.1 Streptomyces mesophilus
GCCGGACCGGAAGCCGCACCCGCACCCAGCGCCGGACCGGGAGCTCGGCCGCGGCGGCACGCTGGCGTTCGCCCAGCTCCGGGTCGAGCTGCAGGGCGCCGGCGCGCAGCGCGAGCAGGCTCAGCTCATGGCCGAGTGAGTCGTGCATGTCCTGGGCGATCCGGGCGCGTTCGCGCAGCCGCGCCCGGTCGGCGACGATGCGCTGCTCGCGCTCCAACTGCTCGGCGCGGGCGAGCGCGGAGGAGACGAGCGCGACGCGCTGGTGCCAGTAGCGGCCGATCAGCCACGGGAAACAGCCCGCGAAAAGGAGCGTGCCGAGCAGCACGAGCCACTCGGGTACGGGATCCACATCCCGTACGAGAATCCGCACCGTCCCTACGACGGCGATCCCCGCGAAGGCCGCGGGGCCCCCGCGCCCTCCGCCTCGTGCACCGAGCAACAGCGCGAAGACCGCGAGCGCCGGCCCGTACGAGACGGTGAACAGCGACGGCGAGGCTGCGAGCCCGAGGGCCGCGACGGCGAGGAACGCCAGGAGCGGCCGCGCACGGTGCAGGGCGGCCGCGAACGCGAGCACGGCGAGGCCGGCCAGTTCCTGCCACAGGGAGCGGGGTTCGTTCAGGCCGATACGGTCCGCGCCCACGGCGGGTACGGCCAGGCAGGCCCAGAGCAGGGCGTCCGCGGCGATGCGTCGTACGAGGTGGGGCACCTTGCCGACGCTACCCGCGCAAGGGAGCCCGGCACCCCTGCCGATCGTCAGGTCCTGTGCTCCCGGAGGCACCGAGGCTGCTCCCCGGGGCTCCGAAACTGCTCCCCGGAGGCTCCGAAACTGTTCCCGGGTGGCTCCGAAACTGCTCCTGGATGGCCCCCGAAGCTGCTCCTGGGGTGGCTCTGAAGCGCGCCACCCCTCTCGCGTAACCCAGTCGTGGGAGGATTCCCAGCGTCATGACTGCGACCGCACTCTCTCCCCAGACGCCCGAAACACCCCCCACCGAGGCCACCGGGCACGAGGTCCTGCACCGGCAGGTCATCGCCTGGTTCGACACCCACGCCCGCGACCTGCCCTGGCGCCGCCCCGACGCGGGCCCCTGGGGCGTGATGGTCAGCGAGTTCATGCTGCAGCAGACGCCCGTGAACCGGGTGCTCCCGGTGTACGAGCAGTGGCTCGCGCGCTGGCCGCGCCCCGCGGACCTGGCCAAGGAGGCGCCCGGCGAGGCCGTGCGCGCCTGGGGCCGGCTCGGC
>NZ_JBEPEW010000319.1:0-1186 GCF_040300965.1 Streptomyces mesophilus
CGGCTTCTTCACATCGATACCGCGCTCCTCCGTCCAGGAGGTCAGATACGCGGTGGAGCGGGACTTGAGCGCACCGGGCGGCCGAAGCCCGGAGCCGTCCGGCGGGACCGGATGGCCCGCGCGGGTCAGCCAGTAGCCCAACTCGCCGCGATGCGAGGGGGAGTCGAGCACACAGGCCTGCTCGTACACCGCGAGCGCGGCCTCGACCACGCCCTCGACGTCGCCGCGCAGCCAGGCCGCCTCCGCGCGTGCCGCCGCCACCGCTCCCGTCCGTTGCAGCTCGCGGGTGCGGAGTGCCATGTCCCAGGCCTGCGTGAGCAGTTCGTCGCCGCCTTGTGCGCCGCGCCGGATCCGCACCCGGCCGAGCACCGTCAGGGCGGGGCAGCGGCCCGGCACATGATCGTGCACGGCGAGCTCCGCATACCGCTCCGCCTCGTCCCAGTCGGCGGCGGCGAACCGGCGCATGGCCAGCTCCACCTGCAGATAGCTGAGGAAGCCCAAGTGCTCGGCCCGGTCCGCGAGTTCGAGCGCCGGGGCGAAGTAGCGGTCGGCCTCCGCGTACTCCAGACGCTCCAGCAGGTTCCAGAGGAGATTCGCGTACGCCCGGCAGGCGTGCTCGACCTCGCCGGCCGCGAGCGCCACCCGGAGCGCCTCCTCCAGCTGGGCACGCCCCCGCGGGTCGTCGGTGCGCCAGCGCGCGCACCCGACGTTGTTCAGCGCGTGCGACAGGATCGCCGGGTCGTCGGATGCCCGGGCAAGAGCGATGGCGCGCAGGCCGAACTCGACCGCCTCTGCGTGCCGTTCGGAGAGCATGTGCAACTGTGCGGTGTTGCTCAGCGCCAGGGCGAGCAGCCGTTCGTCCTGCGCGCCTTCGAGTACCGCGATGGCCTCCTGCGCCGCCTGCTGCGCCTCGTCGGCGTCGCCGGCCCACCAGTGGATCCGGGAGAGCCAGCGCAGATCGGCGCCGAGCGCGCGGGTGTCCCCGAGGGATCTGCGCAGGGCGACGGCCTCGCGCTGGGCGGCGACGGCAGCCGCGGAGTCCGCGATCGTGTAGCTCTCCACCGCGAACTGTTCGAGCAGAGCGGCCAGTTCGGCAGGTTCGTAACGCTGCCGGTCGCGCAGTACGAGCCGCAGCTGGGCGGCCGCCTCACGGTGGGCGCCGGTGCGCGAGGCGTCGGCGGCCGCG
>NZ_JBEPEW010000320.1:0-1130 GCF_040300965.1 Streptomyces mesophilus
CCGGCGACCAGGCCCGTGAGGCCGCCTCCGTCGAGGCGCGCGCCGAGCTCACCGCAGCCCGCGCCGCCGATGCCGCCGACGCGGCCACCCGGGCGTACGAGGCCGAGCGGCGCACGGCCGACGCGCTCGCGGCCGAGGAGCGGCTCGTCGAGCTGCTCGGGCTGCCCGCCGCAGATGCCGTACGCGGGGGAGTGTCCTCCACCGAATCCGTACGCGGGGGAGTCTCCTCCACCGATGCCGTACGCGGGGGAGTGCCGAAGCCCCGCACGGACGGCGCCGGGGACGAGAGCGTCCAAGGGCAGCTCACCGCCGCCGAGTTGGACCGTTACGCCGACGAGCTCAAGGAGCTCCTCGAGTCCGGTGTGGCCGGCGCCGAGCGCCAGCTGTTCGACCTGCGCACCGCCGCGGCCGACGACTCCCGGATCCTCGGCGCGCTCGGTGACGGCGGACTGCTCCCGCCCGGACCCGACGTCCTGGCCACCGTGGAGTACCTCGGCGAACACGGCATCCCCGCCCTGCCGGGCTGGCGCTACCTCGCCCAGGCCGTCGCGCCCGCCGACCATGCCCGGGTCCTTGCCGCGCGTCCCGAGCTGGTCGACGGTGTGGTCATCACCGACCCCGACACACATGCCCGGGCACGGGAAGTCCTGGGCGCGGCCGCGCTGTTGCCGCGGTCCGCGGTGGCCGTCGGCACGGCCGCCGCGCTGCTCGCTCCGACACCGGCCGAGCAGGACGGTGCGGGAGCCGTCTTCCTCGTACCGCCGAACCCGGCCATGCACGACGAACAGGCCGCGGACGAGGAGCGGCAGACGCTGCGCGCCCGCGCCACGCAGCGCGACGAGGAGATCCGGGCGCTCGCCGCCCGCCTGGGCAAGGACCGCGAGCTCGCGGCCCGGCTCTCGTCCTGGCGCGCGGGCTGCCCGGCAGGACGGCTGGCGGAGCTCGAGGAGGCCGCGACCGCCGCCCGTACCTTCGCCGAAGAGTCCGAGACCGAGCTCGCCGAGGCGCGCACCGCCCGCGCCGAGGCCGATGAGGCGGCGGCCGACGCCGCCCGTGTACGGGACGAGAAGCAGGACGCCGCCCAGCGCGCCCGCCGCGCCGCGGACGCCCTCGCGGGCCTGGCGTTCCGG
>NZ_JBEPEW010000321.1:0-1021 GCF_040300965.1 Streptomyces mesophilus
CGGTGTCCTCGTGCGTACGGCTCAGGCGGCGGCGCGCAGCTCGACCGCCGCGAGCGGGATGAAGCCGGTGCCGTCGCCCGAGGTGTCGAGGTGGCCGCCGGAGAGCCGCTTGAGCATGGCGACCGCGATCCGTTCGCCCTGCGCCTTGGCGCGCTCGGCGTTCGGGCCCGTGTGCAGTCCGTCGATGGTGGCGTGCCACAGCTGGACCCAGCGGCCGAAGTGCTCGGCGGTCATCGGCTCGACGGAGTGCAGGGCGGCGTGCGGGGCGAACGCGTTGCGCTGGTACTCGGCGCTGCGGAAGAGGGCGCGCTCCCAGAAGTCGGTGATCCGGGGCATGTGGATGTCCAGCCTTGTGCCGGCGATCTCCGTGAAGAAGGGGCCGATCTGGGGGTCCGCGAAGGCGGCCGTGTAGAAACGGCGCAGCAGGACGTCGAGATCGGTACGGCCGGCGATGTCGGCGCGGTCACGGGCAGCGAAATGCACGGGGTCCATCCTTCCATGGTCCACCTTCCCGGTGGGCCCGGACAGGTCCATAGGTCCCGGGTGCACGCGGCGCATGTCCCGTGCGCGGCTGGTGCCACGGGGGCTCCGCCGGCGGCTTGCGCCCCCAGGCCCCCGCTTCTGCCGGGTGCGGCTTCGTGTGCGGCTTTCTGGCGGTGCGTGCTGGGCGTTTCGTGTGCGGCTTTCCGCCGGTGCGTGCTGGGCGTTGCGTGTGCGGCTTTCCGCCGGTGCGTGCTGCGCGTGCGGTTTCCGTGTGCGGCCTGCTGGCGGTGCGTGCTGCGCGTGCGGTTTCCGTGTGCGGCCTTCCGCCGGTGCGTTCTACGCGTATGGGTTCGTGTGCGGCCTTCCGCCGGTGCGTTCTACGCGTGCGGCTTCGTATGCGGCTTTCCGCCGGTGCGCTGTGCGCCTGCGGTTTCGTCGTGGGTCGGGGCCGGGGTGGGGTGCTTGCTCATTCGGGCAATGGCACCGTGGCCGCGAAGGGTCACCGTCTCCGACGGGAGTGCCCGAATGACAATGCACC
>NZ_JBEPEW010000322.1:0-1009 GCF_040300965.1 Streptomyces mesophilus
AACATCCAGGGTGTGATCGCACGTCTGGAGCAGGTGATCACGGACCGGGACCGTGCGGTGAAGGCGGCGATGGCCGACTTCCAGGCCGATGGGGTGTCGGACTCGTATCACGACAAGGAGCTGCGCTGGAATCGCGCCTCCAACGAAGTCCGCAGCATTATTCAGCTGTTGAAGACGACGTTGGAGAAGAACGACGGCACCGCGCAGCAGACGTTGCAGCGCGCGAAGGCCGCCGTCGATTCCATCGGTTAACGGATCGCGCGGGGGCTTGGCATGTCGGGCTGGGACATTCGTCCGCAGGGTGTTCAGGGTGTGTTGAAGACCACCGGGGAGACCGCGGGTGGGATCGAGAAGCAGGCCACCAGCTTTGGTGAGCATCTGAAGACGGCTGCGACCTCGGCGGGAACGATCGCCGCCGAGGGGGCGGAAGGTGCCGACCAGGGTGGTTTGGTGGCGCTTGCGTTGTCGCAGTTTGCTGAGCATGCGGCGAAGGACATCAAGTTCGTGGCGGCGCGGGCGGGTAAGTCGCTGACCGGTGCGGTCGAGGCCACTACCGCGTATCTGAACGGGGATGTGGAGATGGCCGCCGAGGCGCAGCGTAAGGCGCTGTCCGCGCCGGATATTGATCTGGGGAAGCCGGGGGTGCAGGAAGGATGATCTCTCCTTCTGCTGTTCCGCAGTTCACCGGCGACCTGGGTTCGCTGGAGACCGCGGTGACCGGGCTGGGTAAGGATGCGGGTGCGATCCGCAAGACCGGCTCCGATGTGCACACCCAGTTCCAGGGCCTGTCCGCGTATTACACCGCTCCCGAAGCCGAGCAGCTCTTCGCGACAACGAAACCCGTCGCTGATAGGGCCGATCAGTTCGGTGATGATCTGGAGAAGGTCGGCTCGGCGCTCACCGCGTATGCGGCGGAGGTGAAGCCGATCGCGGACAAGCTCAAGCAGCTGAAACTCGATGCCCAGGCTTTCGTCGATTCCGTGAAGGATGACGAGGACTGGAAGTACGA